>DASQPD010000140.1:0-61353 GCA_035644135.1 Pyrinomonadaceae bacterium | reverse complement strand
ACCTACACCCAGGCGGTCACCGCGGAAAAGCGATCTGCGCAGACAGCTGTCGTTAGACTCTTCGTCGCGAAAGCTAGACGCAAATAAACGGCGCAGGGCCCAGGGGCCTATGCCTTCTTGGTCCCTTTTTGTGCCTGAGCTGGGATGGAGCCTATTCTGTAAGTGTCTGAAAAGAAATGGCGGGGACGACGAGACTCGCGACCTCTGCCGTGACAGGCAGCGTTGTGATGTAATCGATTGATATCAAACGGTGTCGGCGGACATCTTTTGATACCACAAGATACCAGATGTCACTTCTTATCGTCCCCTTATTGTACCCAGATTTGGCCGAGTTACGCTTCAGTTTCAATGACGCTGGCGGATGATGCCGGGGTGAGTTTTGGCCGAGAGCTTAGTTAGGGCAGGGAAGCGAATTGAATTTGACGAACGACTCTCGGGTTATGAGTTTGACGATCACTCTCTAAGTCCCATCGATTCGGTTGCCCTTACAACAATGAGACCCCCGAAATTGGCGCAAAAAGGCCAAGTTTTGGACCCCAGTTGGACCCTGGAATTGGGGTTACCCCCTAAGACGGCAGAACTTTTTTCGGTACATTTAGGAGAAAAACTGAGTCGCGTTTCTTTTTCATGTCGATTAGTGGTAGCCCGTCGTACGTCCAGAATCAGTGACAAGAGTGAGATCACTGCCTACAAGCCGATTCGACAGCCTGAAAAACAGCCCTTGCGTTTGACCATACCAAGAGAAGAGAGGCTGGCCAGAGTTGCTGATGCTCTGCTGGATGATGTTGGGGACGACCGCACATTGGACGACTGGGCGCATGTTGCCGGAATGGCCCGCCGTACTTTCATGCGTGCGTTTTCCGCTCAGGTGGGTATGTCGTTTGGCCGTTGGCGCCAGCAGGCACGGCTGTTTGCTGCCCTTGAGATGCTCGCACAAAGGAAATCTGTCACGGAGGTCGCCATCGCAGTCGGTTACGACAGCGTAAGTGCCTTCATTGAAATGTTCCGGACGATGCTGGGAACCACGCCACAGACATACTTTCGAAGCAGGCAAGAACTGGGGCTCAAGTAGGATTGGGAATTATGAGTCGGCGACCCCATTTCTCTTCACCTTGCTTACTGTGCCCGAGTGACGGGGAACCCTGAAGTAATCCCACGGTCCCACGGCAAGGTTAGCCGACAATCCACCCGGAACACGAACCAATGGCTCCTCGATGAGCGCATTGGTCTGTATCGCTAACGGGAGCGTGCCGATCACACATCGCACGTCCGCAGACTCCGGTGCTTGTCCACCCACTTGTTATCGGGTTTTTGGCATCGGGGCATCCAGAAAATCATCGACCATTGGGCCAGCCTCTGGCCATGATACTGATCATTCTTTCCCTCGTGGCCGCCCTCATCGCGAGGTATCCTTTCGCCGTCGCCGCTCGCTCTCCTTCATCATTTCGTTCAAATCCGCCGCTGGACGTATCTCGATTAGTCCACACTTCAACTTGGAAGGCGAGATGTCAAGAGACACATGTAGCCACGGATAGACGGTCAGAGAAAATCTTGATGAGGGGCCCCGGGAGTCGTTCCACTTCGACGATTCGCCGGCTTACGGGAAACCTGGGCGCGCCGGGAAAATCATTCCGAGCGAAGCGCTTGTATGACGTCCACGCGGGCGGCGCGTGCGGCCGGCAGCATGGACGCGACGACTGCAGCACCGAGAAGCACGAACGCAGAGACGACCACCGGTAATGCGCCGGGCATTTTCAAGTCGCCGAAGTAACTGCCGGCGACCCGCGCCGCGATCAACCCGAACGCCGCGCCCGCCAGAATGCCAATGGCAGCCATCACGACGCCTTCGGTGACCACACCTCTGAGGAGACTTTCCGGCTGAGAGCCAAGCGCCAAGCGGATGCCGAATTCGCGTGTCCGCGCGCTGACAGAAAACGCCAGTACGCCCGTGACGCCAACGATGGCAATCAGCAGCGCGACCCCGGCGAACACGCCAAAGACCAGGGAGTTCAAGCGGTCTGGCGCAAGCACTTTTGCGCGGATGTCTTCGAGAGTGGCGGCGTGCTCAACGGGTTCATCGGCAGACATCTGCCGGATAATTTTCGTTACCGGCGTTACCAGCGTATAAGGATTTCCGGTGGTGTGGATGAAGAGGTGACCACCGAACATTGAGGCGTCTGCATAGGAACTATAAATGGTGGACGTGGGCGAAGGAACGATATGTTCGTCGTCCACATCGGCGGCGACCCCGATAATGCGGTGTGGCGACGTAAATCGCGCTTTTTCGCTCTCAGTGCCCTCCATGAACTCGAGCACCGGATCGGTCCAATATACATGCCGATTGATGGGATCCTGACCAGGAAACATGCTCTGTGCCAGAGTCGCGCTGACGATCACGACCGGCTCTCGATTCGAGTCATCGAGCGCGTTGAAATCGCGCCCGGCAACAATGGGAACGCCAAGCGCGGTGAAAAAGCCGGGAGAGATGGTACGCCACAGCGCGCGCGGATCGTCTTTGCCACGGACGTGACCATCACCAGAAAATTGCAAACCTATACCGAAGCCTCCTCCGGCATCACGCCACGGAGCGATCATACCCACAGCCGTCTGGCTGACGCCGGGTAGCGCATCGATTTGACGTATCGACTCGTTGTAAAAATCGAGGACTTGCTGAGGCGTTTTTCCGTTGTACAGTGCCGGAACGTCGATGACGAGGACGTGACGCGTATCAACGCCGCTCTGGGTCGTTTGCAACGCGATCAGCGTAGTGATCAACATGCTGGCGCCCGCCAGCAGCACGAAAGACGCGGCGATTTGGGTGACGGCGAAGATGCGCTGGCGGCGGCTGGTGCTGCTGGTGATGCGGACGCTGCCGCTCGCCAGGTTCATGCCGTTCGACGCCTTAGCCGAGGGCAGGCGCGGCACAAATGCCAAAATCACCGCGGCGACTACCGCCAGCGCCACTCCCACCCAGAGCAGACTGAAATCGACCGTCAAATCCAGCGCGCGAACGGAGAAGCGCGAGGCGTATCGAGCCAGGATGGTGACCAATGGCTGCGCGATAATTAAAGCGATTGCCGCTCCCGCACCGCACAGCAGAAGGCTTTCGGCTAGCAACATGCGGCGCAGCGCGCCAGTGCTGGCGCCGAGCGCGGCTCGAATCGACAGTTCGCCCTCGCGGCGAACCGTCCGCGCGAGAATCAGGTTGGCAACGTTCGAGCAGGCGATGATGAAGACCAGGCCCGAAGCAGCGAGAAGCACAAGGAGAACGGTACGCGCGCCGGAAGTAATCTGGTCGCGAAGCATCTTGGCATCAATACGGTAGCCGCCGTTATCGGGATACGCATCGGGATGGTCCTTCTCCATAGAGGCGTACACGGTGCGCAACTCGGTGCGAGCCTGGTCGAGAGTCGCGCCGGGAGCGAGCTTGCCGAAGAGTTCGGTCATGCGATGGATGCGGCCCGTGACCATCGTGGCGGAGAGGTGGTGCGGGCTGATGACGATGTTGCCGATGATTTCTGTATCTGCGGGATACGGCACACTGGGTTCGAGGACGCCGATCACGGTGGCCGGACGATCGCCAATGCTGCTGAGGCGAACGGTCTTGCCGATCACATTGGGATCTTTTTTGTAAACGGTGGACCAGAAACGATACGTGAGCACGATGACGCCGGCCGCATTGGGACCGTCGTCCTGAGGTCCGATGAGACGGCCGAGAACAGGACGCAGCCCCACTACTTCAAAGTAGTTGCCGCTGACGACGCCACCTTGCACTCCGCGAGGTTCACCCAGTCCGACCATCGTAAAGTCCATCGCCGAGAAATCGCCGAACTCGCTCACGGAGCGGACGCCGCCTTCGATGTCCTTGATTTCGGGCACGGAAAACGTGGTGTTGTCCTGTCCGCCGCTGGGGGCGCTCTGGCGGATGTACATGAGCCGGTTCTCGTCACGGTTCACGAGCGGCTTGAGTAGCACTCCGCGCACCAGCGTGAAGATCGCGGCGTTGGCCCCGATGCCAAGCGCCAGCGTGAGGATCACAATGGTCGCAAGACCTTTGCTGCGCATCAGCGAATGGAACGCAACTCTTAGATCGCGGAAAAATAACATGTGTCTTCTCCTCGCGGCGTATCCTTTCGCCGCCGCTGCTCGCTTGCCTTCATGATTTCGTTCATGTCCCCCGCTGGCCGAATCTCGAACGGCGTCCCATACCTCACTGCAGGATGTTGGGAGATGAGCTGAATTGCGTGATTCAGATCTCGCGCTTCAAGCACCAGAATTCCACCCAATTGCTCCTTCGTCTCCACGTACGGACCGTCTGTCACTGCAACCTTTCCGTTCTTCCAGGACACGGTCATCGCCGTGTTGGCGGGTTGAAGAGCTTCGCCGCCCGCCCAATGCCCGTTTTTCCGCAGCTCGTCGCATGGGTAAAACAGTCATCAAACATGGCGTTGCGTTCGCTCTCAGACATGGCTTCGAACTTTTCCGGGAAATATCCCAAAACGATGTATTTCATAAGCTCCTCCTTGTTTCCCGTGACTCAGAGAGCCATAGCTCGTCGTTCTGTTATCAGATAGTCGTTGGGGAGACTGAAAATCGACAGCTGCTCCATTTTTTTAGCCTCGTCAGAGGAATCTGTAGGGCACTGATGCGTGATGCCCGCAAGATCAAAGGCCTGGGCCACCCGGCCGAATGCGGAGAAACGCGCGCACCTCGACCGGCGCCCGACAGGCGGCGACAGCCTTGCGCCCCCACGCCAGTGCCTCGTCCAGGTTCGCGCATTCCAGCAGCCAAAAACCGCCTACGTGCTCCTTGGTCTCCAAGTATGGCCCGTCGGTGACGAGCACCTTGCCATCGGGCTGCGCCCGCAGCGACCTCGCATCGCTGGCCGCGGAGAGGCCACCAGCGAAAAGCCTGACACCGGCAGCGTCCATCTCTTCATTGAGCACGTCAATATCGCGTACCGTCGCTTCGGTCACGACGGACGGGTCGAAGTCGTCGGGGAGGTGAATAGCAACCAAATACTGGCTCATGAGTTCTCCATTCTCCGGTGGCGGCTACATAGACGTCGCACGAGGCGTCGCGAAATCGACAAAGCGCGGAGAGTTTTTTTACTGCTGGCCCAGCTCAGCGCCAGGCGTCAGGGAACTTCTTTTGGATCTCCTTTTGGGTCTCGGATCGAAGTCGGTTACGTCAAACATCCGGCGAACTTCAACCATTAAGTTATCCTTTCCGGGGATGCGCGAGGCCCATTCGAGCGCCTCTTCGCGCGACTTCACCTGGATGATCCAGTAGCCGCCGACCACTTCCTTCGTTTCGGGGAACGGACCGTCGGTAACTTGCGATTTTCCGCTTTTGAAAGTGACGCGCGCGCTCATCGTCGCGGGCGGGGTTAGGCCGTCGAGCGCGAGCAGCACACCGGCTTTCTGTAGTTGCTCGTTGTACTTGCCCATTACCTCCATGTCTTTGAGATCCGGTACCCAGCCGGGTTTTGCGTTTTCGTAGTCTGTCGGAAACATGATCATCATGAAACGCATGGTGTTCTCCTTGAAGGTTGAGCGGACCCGTATCAGGGCCGCTACGCTTATATAGCAGCTTGGACCGCGCTGGGCCTGGAAAGTTGCGAGGCGCCGGGTGCGCGGTGCGGCTCCACTTACTAGTCGAACGGCGTGGCCGAGGATCGACACGCGAGTTACGAATTTTTCGCGTAGCGTATCGCCCCGGAAACACTTTCTGGCGGGCCCGTTGCCCGACCTTCACCATATAGTCGAACGGCCGGGCCCGAATTCGACAAGTCGTCCAAGAAAATTTTTCTTTTCTTATTTCAGCTGCCGAATCCGCTCTTGCAGGAATTGCCGCTCTGGTTCCTGTTGGGTCAGGGCCAGAGCTTTCTGATAAGAGGACCGAGCCTCGGCTGTCCTGCCGAGCCTGCGGTACATATCCGCACGCGCCGAATGCGCCAGGTAATAATTTGCCAATTCGCCATGTTCCAGCACCGCGTCGATATGCGCCAGACCGGCCTCTGGACCATCGCGCATGGCAATTGCCACGGCACGATTGAGTTGTACAACCGGCGAAGGCTGAATTCGTAGCAATTGGTTGTAAAGCGCAACAATCTGCCGCCAGTCGGTCACAGCAACCGATTCCGCTTCCGCATGAACGGCCGCAATCGCAGCCTGCAGTGTGTAAGAGCCGAAGCGGCGGGACTTCAGGGCTTTCTCCAGCAATGCCATTCCCTCCGCGATCTGCTCCCGGTTCCAGAGCGAGCGATCCTGGTTCTCCAGCAAAATCAGCTCTCCGGTCGGAGAGGTTCTCGCGGCGTGACGGGATTCGTGTAGCAACATCAGGGAAAGCAGCCCAATGACTTCCGGCTCTGGCCGGAGTTCGGTCAGCAACCGGCCCAGTCGAATCGCCTCGCCGGTTAGCTCGGCCCGCGTTACCTCCGCTCCCGCCGCGGCCGAATAACCTTCATTAAAGACGAGGTAGACGACCTGAAGCACCGCGCCCAGTCGCGCTGGCAATTCCTGCGGCGTCGGCACCTCGTACGGAATCGGTGTCTCTCGAATCTTTGCCTTTGCGCGCACAATGCGCTGCGCCAGCGTACTCGGAGTGGTGAGGAAGGCTTTTGCGATCTCCTCGGTTGTCAGCCCGCACACCTCACGCAAGGTGAGCGCAACGTGCGCTTCCGGCGCTAGAGATGGATGACAGCAGGTAAAGATCAGGCGCAGCCGATCATCCTCAAGGCTGTCCTCTTCCTTGGAGCTTTCCGCCGAACTCCATTGCGCTTCGAGATATCGGACGAGCTCGTCTTGAGCCGCATCAAATCTTGCCCGTCGACGCAGAGTATCAATGGCTTTGAATCGGGCGGTCGAAATGAGCCAGGGCCGCGGTTTATCCGGTACGCCGGCCTGGGGCCACATGTCCAAAGCGGCGGCAAAGGCCTCGTGCATCGCCTCCTCGGCGAGATCAAAATCACCGAGCAAGCGGATCAGAGTTGCCAGGATTCGTCCCGAATCCACGCGATAAAGGGAGTCGAGCAATTCGCGTATCTGCTTATGTATTTGCTCTGGGGAACGCTCGGACATGACGACGACCGTAGCAAACGAGCAACCCCGAATCAATTTGGCAAACGGCGGATCGGTGCAAAGTGCCCAGGTCGTTAGCCTGAAACCTGGATAACAGAACGCTTCGTCGGTTGACTCAAAATCTCCAATGCACTCGAGGCATTTATTAGATGGGTTGTAGTCTGTGCAGCCTCCTTGCCGCCGCACGTGTTGGGACACGCATACATCGTTGTAATTTCCAACAGGTTTACCGGGTTGTTTTAGAGAATTTCTGGCTCTCCTACTGAGCACTTCGCCGATTCTAATCCGCTCCAATCTAAGTTTGCTTAATTTTTCCGCGCTAATTCGCTGACTCTCGGGTCGTGGCACATTCCTTGTAATGCTCGATTCCTACCATGCTCGACCAAAATTTGGACCTTAAAGAGAAACTAGCCAGCGTAATTGATCGCGCGACACAGGAGGCGATTGCGCTACTCCTAACCCAGCGCGAGGTCGAGACTCCTTCAGTTGAATCCGCGCCTGAATGGATGACCGCAGCCCAACTCGCACGCTATTGGCAGCGGCTTTGCACAAAGATGCGATGGTCCGTACAGTACCGGGAGCGAAGCGACCGGATGTTAGATTCGACTTCCCGATGTGATTCTCATAATTGGCAGCCAGTCAATTAGTTAGTTGAAGCGCAACATCCGGTCGCTTCGCTCCCGGTACCGTACTGATCGCGCTCCGTTTCCAAATACGAAAGTGGCGAGCGGAGGTTAGACGTATTAGAGCTTCGAGAGGTGTGCCGCGCCATCGGTACCAACTTTGCTGACTTCATTCGCAGATTAGATAAAGAGTTGTGAGCCGGACAGCGGGGGAGATTGCCCTGGGGTTTATGTTCGCCGTTTCTCCATGTGTGGGCAGAGGTACCATGCGTAAGAGCGCGAAACCCGTTTTGGAATATCCAGTCTGTGTTAGGGAATTGAAAGCCCGAAAAGACGCTCGCTTACGCCAATTCTTTCTCTGCGATACCTGCGCGAAGGTGTGGAGCGTAGACGCCTTCAACCGTAATCAGCCGTTGTATGTTGGTGAACGGGTTGAGGGATTCTGCCAGTTATGCAACAAAGGGGAAGATAGCAACATACTAACGAGCTGACTTGGTTCTACGATCAGGCCGAGAACATTACTAAGATATTCTCGCCAGAACTATCGATTAGGACTTTGAAGTAATACGCGATTGGGAAACCGCGCTGCCCTCGTGGCGCTTTCAATTCTTGGAATCCGCAGGTCAATAGTTACTTGGCAATCGTTTTGCCAAAACTGCGCATCAATTTCCAACCTTAACCATCGACTTCCTTACTGGTTGCCCGATTTCGCACCTAGTTTATGACCGAAAACTGTAGAAAAATTTCACGTTATGCCCGAAAAGAATTTCATTTAATGACCGAATCGTCCGCCTAAGTTATTGATTCCAATAAGGTGCTAATTTCACTTTATGACCGAACCCACAATGATTGTAGAGGAGGAAGCACCGCCACCGGAGTAGTGTTCGCATCGCTTTTTTCTTGCACAACGGGCGGTGAGTCTTATCACCGCCCGTTGTACCTGCCCTGCTGCATTGATAGTCCTTACGGCACCGCCTCAACGTTAACGAAGAAGCGGAACGATCCTGTCTTCTCCACACCGAGGAGGAACTGTAGGTCTATGCTCGCGCCCGGCGCAAGCGGCTGAGTGAGGGATATTGTCCCCGCCTTGAGGGTGGCATTGTGACCACCACCCAAAAGTTGTACGGGCGGCGTCTCCAACGTTGTCCCGAAGACGGTGATTACGGCTCCGCCGGTGAGAGTGACAGTAACCGGAGACGAATTCAACGCGCGCACGTCTGCTTGTCCACCGCTTGGCGAGTAGCCCGGGCTGAAAAGAGTAGTTGTATCGACAATGCGGAAACGCAACAGTGTCACAGGCATCCCTGAGTTGTTAGTGAACCTCCGCCGAATGCTTATCGTGCCGAAGGTCTTGTTCGGCCCCGTGTCGTTTAAGTCGCGGACACGGTTAGGCGCCGCCGACGCGGGGACCGCCGGGTCTATTAGCGTAGCTGGAATTTCTATGTTGCGGATTACCGGATTAAAGAGTTTTTCGGGTCCAGGTGCACCGAGACCGGACTGCACTCCGCTAAGTAGAGCAGCCGTGGTCGAGACGAACATGAAATCGGCAGCGTTATTGTTCGAATCAATGTGCGTTCCCGTGTTTAGCTTGCGGAAGAAGGTAAACTCGGCGTCTTCAGCCACTCCGGTGGACGGTTGAAGGCCGGCACCCTCGCGGAATCGGGTGTCGAACACACCTGTGAAACCCACAGCATCAAGTCTCGTGACCAGTGTGAAGTTGAGCGGGTTAGCGCTCTTGAAGAGAGCGAGCCCTGCACCGTCCTCGATATCCTGCGTGTAGGTAGCGTCTGGGGCAGCATTATTCGTCCCACCATAGTTGCTGAGACTATAGCGCGGCGTCGTGTCGGACGGATCGGAGTTAGAGTTCGCGACCAGGTAGTGAGCGCGGGCTGGGATTACCGTTCCATTGGGCACAACTGCTCTGATAGTGCCGTCGCTGGCGGTGAGCGCCCATCCAGCAGAGCCATCCCTGGTGCAGACACTCAGCGACCCTCCGGTAGTGTTATACAACTCAATGAACTCATCGTTCGCACCAGCCGGGCCGCGCAGCCGGAACTCGCTAATCGAGAGGCTGCCGGCGGCAGGCAGCGTGCACGACGTTGGGGGCACGGACGCGCATTGTGAACCGGCGACTAGAAGCGAGAAGGCTCGCACGTTACCAATATCTCCGGCGGCCCGATCGCTGACGTTTAATATCCAAGTGCCGTTCGGGTTCTGACCATTAAAGGCAGACAGTGGATTGGCCGGCTGAAAAGTCCCTGTGTAAGGCGCTCCACTTTCGGTGATGGTCTGAATGGCTTCGATGCCCGAGTCGTCCAATAACGTGTTACAGAAGTTATTCCCAGGGCTGCCAAAGTCTCCACCGATTGAGCCTGGCCGGTTTACGAAGGTAACAGTCGTACCCTGCGGCGAAGTCAGTTTGATTACCAGGTCGCCTACAAATGTATGGTCCAGTCCGACGGTAGTCGAGCCTGCGGCACTCGAACACGAAGTTCCGTCAAAGCGGAAGTTGAGATCGCTGAGATTGCCTGAGATGCCGCTGACCGTGATGGGGATATTGACACCGGTAGCATTGTTGTCCGGGACCGCTACTGCCGGACCCGTATAACTGACCGTCGTGGCTCCCGTGGGCTGCCCCGTACTGACTGAGAAATTAAAAACACTCTGACCACTGCCGCCCGTGTAGTTCATTGTGAGAGTGAAGTTCAGAACTTGCCCACACGTCGCGTTAGCGGCGAGGTCGAACGTGAACGGTGTGGTGTTCGTCGCGAACCCGTCAGGTGGCAGGTCCTCGTACTGAGATTGGGCCGACGTGAAGCTGACGCCGGGGCTGGTACTCGTGAGCGTCGCACTGATACCCGTCAGTTCCACAAATGACTTGTTAATCAACTCGACAGAGAGCGAGCCACTCTCGCCGGCTTCGAGGAAAGCATTACCATTCCCACCCAGCGGGCTGAGAGTGACTGTGCCAAGCTTCAGTTGCGGCAGTTCGCCAACCCTTAACGGCCCAACCTTCAGTGTGTTGCTGAGCGTCGGGTCGGTGGTGCTTTGGGCCGTGAAGCTAAAGTTATCCAGGGTGTCGGGTACGGCATTGGTGGGCACTTGCACCTGCACATTCACATTTGCTGTCGCGTTCTGCGCCAGGGTGACGGTTGTCGGGGATCCAGTGACAAACCCTTCGTCATCGCTGGCACTCACAAGAAACGAGCCGGCTGGTCCAAGGTTCTTAACCTGGACGATATAAGTCGTATTCAATCCAGGGTACAGCGCCTGGATACTTACAGGTTTCACTTGAATCGACTGTGGCGTTACCAGACCGGAAACGAGCCGTTGATAAGGCACCCCATTTGGGTCGAGCCCGGTCGCGTAGATGTTAAAGGGCACAGTCGGTACGGTGATCTCGCCGATGAATTGCCGCGGCAACTCCGCCAGGTTCACCTGGTCCGAAGTGACATCGATCATCTCGAGCGAGAAGGTCTGGAGGATGGTCCCATCCTCTCCGCGCAACTCGAACTGCGGAGCCAACTGGGTGCCGTTTAACACCATTTCGCCTACCACCAGGTTCGATTGGCCAGCGGGCGGGGAACTTGAGATTGGGACCGCGCCCACATGCGACCCGCTGTCACCCTTTTCGATGAATTCGAAGCCGGTAAAGCGCAACCTCTCGCTCTCGCCAAACACGCCGATGGAGAACTCCCCGTTACTACTCGTAGAGGCGAAAGTCTGAGGAGCGCTGGGCGACGATTGCTTCGTACTACCCACCTGGTTCGGATTCGGGTTTTGGGGTGCGCTAGCGTTGAAGGCCAGCGGCGCGCCTGGCGGCGAACCCGAAATCGAGATGCTCCACAATCCGGCGACTGGACTGCTAATCGAGGCAAGCAGACCGGTGCTTAAAGGAACATAACTGATGAAGTCAGAAGGCTGAAGGATCGTGCCGTCAGGCCGCCTGATGACAATGTTCGTTGCTCCTGTGCCGGTTACCACCAGTGTCGAGACCGTTAGTGTGGTGTCCAGGCGGAAGAAAAAGGTTTGTGTGAGACCATTCAGCAGCCCCGCGAAACTCCAGATACCGACGAGATTGGGACGAGCCATCAGTTCGGCCAATATTGTAGCGTTCTGGATCTCGCTCGGATCTATTTCAAGCACCTTGCCGCCAGTTTTCCTTGCCGTGGTGAAGTATTCGGGACTTAGTGGACAGTCAAACAGGCTGCCCGTATAGACAAACGTAACTCGGACCCGATTTGCCGAGGCAAAGAAGTCGGCGTCGCCGGCGAGGTTGACGTCCTTTGCGCCAGCATCGGTGAATACGATCAAATCGGCGTCCCTCAACTGCCTATTGAACACGAGTTCCTTAATGGCCGTGTATGCGAGTTCGGGACAGTCGCCTCCACCGTCGGCAGTAAGATTATTAAGCGCCTGGAGGAATTTTACACGGTCGGCAGTCATGGTGATGGGTCCGAAATTAGGGTCGTTGAAAGGAGCCAGCACATAATTAGAGGCTTCCAGTGGGGTGCCGACGCGCGAATTGACGATATCGGTGATCTTTGCCTTCACCGCTTCGATCTCTTCGAACATGCTGCCAGTAGTATCAATGGCGAACGCGAGCGTGGGACCGCCACCAAGGAGTCGCTTCATTTTGGTAAGTCCGACGATTTGTTTAATGTCATCGATGTATTTGACAGTCGCCTGTTGGGCCAGTCCCGCCGCATCCGTGTGTTTGCGCCAATGCGGCGAAATCTGGCAGCTCTCGGTGTCTTTATTAATCCCGTCCCTTTTACTTCCGGTTCCCGACGTGTCGGGGTGACTAATGCCAAAGCGGTCGATCGGATTGCCACCGTGATCGCATTTGAAGCGGTTAAAATCGTGGTTCCGATTTTCGCCGCCGTAGTAGCCTGTTGTGAGTACATTAGACGTAAGGTTCGTTGTGCTCGTACCAGGAACGTAATCGCAGTCGGCATCGTCGGGGCAAGTGTCCCTCGAGCAGTCCTTGCAGGTATTAGCATTCCGCGGTGGGAACGGCGAAATGGAGGTGCCCAGGGCTGACCAAATATTTGTTTCTCCTCTTTCGATCCAGTTACTGTGCGAGTAAAAATCCTGCAAGGTGTGCAATGCCTGGCCCAGATACCAGCGCGCGTGCGTCACGTCATCGACGTTAATCAGTTTAATGACCTGCTGTTTGTAGTCAACCAGCCTTCTCATGGCGCCTGGGAAGTTCTCACCGTCGAAGTGCGATGCGGAGGTGAAAAACTGTGTGCCCCCAAATAATTCAGGCGTATCAACGCTGGCATTGGAGATGGCGATCTCACTGATGGCCGTCAACATGTTTTGAGTCAAAGACTGGGTAGACAAAAGGTTAAAATAACTCTTGTCAAGTTGCGCGATAGCCTCATGTGTGATGAACGCATGGGTTTTATTCTTATTACTTAATTGAAAAAACCACAATGCAGTATTATCCGGCTCGAAGGCTCGAGCCACACCCAAATAAGTGAATAGGAACACAGAGACGAGGAACAAAGAGACGATCTGCCGGGCGGCAGGAGAACTCGGAAAGCACATAACAGCTCCTTTTTGAGATTGAGTTTTGAAAGTGGCCCCGGCCGAGGTGTCGGGATGAAGTCTGGTGAGTCGGCCGACGATTGTGCTTTATTATTTCAAACGCCCCGAAATTCTTGGTGAACGAAAGTTTTTGCTGAAACGAAAAACCGTGGGGGAAGAACAGCGCTAGAGTGTGGAACGGGCGTATAAGTATCAGAGTTATGAGTCACTCGTCAACATATATTTTCCTACTCCTCGTTTTCACCATCGTCATCGCACCCAGCACCTCAGCAACCGCGGCAGTAGCTCAGACAAGAAAGCGCGCCTCAAACAAACAACTGATCAGCAAGAGAGACCTGCGTGAGTTGATGAGCGCGGCTGCGGCCGGCAACGTCCGGCGGGTGAATGCGCTTCTAGACAAGGGCATTGACGTAAACGTCACGTATCTCCGTAACGAGTCGCCGTGGTCCGGTAAGACAGCCTTGATGGTGGCAGCCGAGCATGGTCAAAGCGAAGTTATCCAGGCGCTGGTTCGGAGAAACGCTAATGTGAATTTGAAACACTATTCCGATCTAACGGCTCTAATGCTGGCGGCGGGTGGCGGTTACACAGACGCAGTCAGGGTGTTGCTTGCAGCCGGCGCCGATCCTAATGCCGTCGGGTTCTACTTCCATTACGGCGACTTCACACCACTCATGTTCGCCATTCGCTCGAAAAGTGAAAAGAAATTGCAGGTCATCGATGCACTGATCGCCGGCGGAGCGGAGTTGAACTCGAAGCGCGCCATACGCACTCCATTAATGGTCGCTATAGAAAACAATGACCCTGACATGATTAAGGCTCTGGTCAAGCGAGGAGCCGAAGTGAATGGCCGCGGTGGTTCGGACATCACGCCACTGATGTTCGCAGCGATAGGAGGTACGCCGCGAGTAGTTCAAGCCCTGCTTGACGCTGGCGCTGATGTAAGCCTACGCGACAACGAGGGCAAGACGGCTTTAGCTTTAGCTGAACAAGACAAAACGGGTCTTTGGAAAAGTGAGATCGTCGAATTGCTTAAGCGGGCCGGGGCAAAACCCTGAGCAGTCATCCGTAGTGATTTCTGCCGAACCCGACACTCTTTGGGCTTCTTATATGGTTAGGAAATTTCGCATCGAGTACAATCACGCACCCCCATACTGCACCTATAAGTTGCGCGGGGTCACGCCAAATAAAGATCCGACCAAAACATAGCTAGACAGTTTAACCTTTCCGGTTGCTGACGTTGCGAGGCTTCCGCCATGTGGCGGTCAGTAAGGCGAAAAGTTCCATACTTTGACATTGAATGGCCGGATTACTTGCCACAAAATGGCGGAAGGTGGCGGATAACGGAGAAGAAATTACCGATGTCCTTAGCTGAGTCGTTCGCGTTCTCGATATGGCGCGAGATGTCCACCGTGAAAACCTCAGGAAAATGCGTCAGAATCATTTACGTTAGCTGGTTACGGTGACCCACAGCGCAGATCTGTGTTGTTTCTTTCTTGATTCGCCACTAAAAAAAGGCAATTCCGATTAAGGGGGTTATTGAAGTGCAAGTTAGCTACGGGGAACTCGATTGGCCGGACGAGTATTCAAAGCGTCGTTTTCTTCGCGGCGAGTTTCTGGATGCCGTCTCAAAATACGAGCCTAGGGTATGTGAAACACTGTGCAGCGAGCCGCTCGCCTTGTTCGGAAGATTGCACGGGGATGAGCAGACTCTCGCATGGAAAGACTTTGCAAACATTGTGAATCCAACTAGCGAGTGCGCTACCGCGTTAATTGACAGCTTACTTGAATGGTCACGGCATTGGCAGCTTGATGCAGATTAGTGTCGAGAGGTCGCATATGAGTCACTTCGTAACTGCTACCGGGCAGGCCCTTCCGAATCGACGTCAAGTAACGAATTTCGTCACCGTTTAGACCTTCCCCTGCGCGGCGATGTTGACCTGACGCTTCCGCCACCAGAAGGTCTGGAAGAATACTGGCCGCTGATGATAAACCGCGCAGATTACCTTGACCACGTGAGCGATCAAGCGATGGCAGAGATTCAAGGCGTCGCTATCTTGCGGCTGGGTGAAAGCTCACATAGGCGAGCGTTCGTCAGGACAATCATTGCCGCTGTAGAAGGTTACTGCGTCGAGGTTGAAAAAAACCTTGAGAGGAAAGGTTATGTTCGGCCAAGGCCCGGCGAGAAACGAAATCTCACCCAACACTTTGAATGGGCTGTTAAATATCAGATAGCGGGCCTGGGGTGGAGCCGGATTGGAGGACTGAGTGGTGTAAACCCCTCCGCAGTACAGAAAGCAGTAACCGACCTCTTGAGATTCATCGGACTTCCACAGAGACCTATTGCCAGAGGCCGACCTCACGGCAGCAAAGAATCCACATCCGTTTCAATTCGGCGTAAGCTGGGGCGCGACTGAGGTCTCCTCTGTCGTTAATTTAATCTTACATGCCTTCAAACTTCACAACCTACGGAAAAATTGATCCGTTCCTATCTAATCTATTCTGCCCTCGGAAGTACGGAATACACCGTTTACGGAGGGTTATTGTATGAGGTTGCTTACCGCAGACGAGGTTGCAGGGCACGCACGGCTTGATTCATGTCCACTGGTTCCGTCAATTCGCGTTGAGACGTTAAAGAGTGTCAACGCATATTGGCTAATGAAAGGCGATTGCAGTGAGCAAGACTGGCGAGATGTACAGCAAAGGCTGATTGCTTATTTCGACGGCGACGAGAAGATCAAGAATCCGTCACGTTTGATGCGGCTGCCTTATTTTAATCACGTCAGTTACGACGCTCAGGATCAGATCTACTCTTTCAAACTCGTATCTGTCGTGGAGTTCGATAGAGATTTGCGTTACAGCGTGGCACAGATGCGGCAGGCGTTTCCGCCAGCTTCCGAATCCGATGCAGCCGGCAACGACATTGCCAGAACATCCACGCCTGACCTGTCAACCTGGGACGCGCTCAACGCGGAGGCCAGACGGCGTGTAAGAAAACTCAAGCCCACACTTTCAGGTGATGGCGATTGGCTTCATGCAAAAGGAATTTGTCATACGGGAGAAGGCAACAAAGCTCTTTTCGTAAATCTGGATACCGACGCTTTTGGATGCATGGCGGGTTGCGACACAACTACGATCCTCCGTTCACTGGGCCTACCAGATCAGCCTCAAGCACCCACTGGCACTCAGGAATACTTGGGCTTACGATGGACTGACGTAGACTATGTAACCTATTTTTGAAGCGTCTTCGATTCGCATTCGCGGCGGTTGGCGTATCCAGGCACCCCGATGCGGCAGCGCCGCCGCCGGAAATGTGGCGACTAACGCAAGATGTTGTGAGACGGGCCGCTTTTTTTCCGCAACGTGTTGTGGCGAACATGAGGAGACTGGCATGACAACAAGCGCATGATGAAGGGAACGATCAACGATGAATCGAGCGGAAGCTGAAAGAAAACTTGATGACTACCTGATGAAAGGGATCGTATTTGAAATCTTCTGGGCGGATGAAGCGAAGGCGCTTGCAGTTAAGATTTGTGAACACGCTGCCGCCTTAAAGCAGACCGAATATGCTCCCTTAATATACAGACTTCAAATCATGGCGTCTGACTTGGAAACCTTGGCCGTTGCAAAACTTTTTGACAGTGACACGCGAACGCGAAGTATTCCGAACGTCCTTTCGCTAATCAGCGACAACATGTCGGTTTGGCAATTGAAGGATCGCGTTCCGTTGGAATCATTTTTGATGAACGAAGGACACAATGAATCGACGCTTAAAAGCTCGTCAGATACAGATTTGATTAAGTTAACGATTGACCACTATCGCCAGACGCTGCCGCATCCAGCCAATGCTTCACAAAGTAGCCTTTCCGCTGCGTTGAAGTCGGTTCGTGAATCACGAAACAGGGTGCATGCGCACAACGAAGCAATTGACGCGACTGTCCGCACACGTCCGACATGGGGGGCCACCCAAAGCCTAAACACATATGCGAAGGATTTCGTTCGTGTGATCGCAATGGCTTTTCTCGGTCTTTCGCTTGGGCCGGCAAACTACTATCTTTCGTCCGACGCTGCCCGTACGGGTCACTTGTTCGAACGACTGCTGAAGCAAGCAAAGTTGATCGATTGAAGGAGTACCTCCAGTGGTGGAAATCACAGCGATAACAAATGCTATCAGCCTTGTCACACGGCTGAAAACGATTAGCGACAATATCCGCAACGCTGAAATGAAAAATCTATTGGCTGACTTGAGTCTTGAGCTGGCGGAAGCGAAAATGAAAATCGCTGGTCTAATGAATGAAAACCTTGAACTCAAAAACAGGATCAAGGAATTGGAAAGCGTCGAAGGTGATCCGTGCCCGAAGTGTCACAAGCGCGGATGGCATCTAGACAAGAGCGAAAAACATCCGCAGCGGACCCTTGGCAAAGTCGGCTTCCTATTGCGAACTTACAAGTGTTCGATTTGTGGCTTCACCGAAGAAGAAATGATTAAGCCTAAATAGGCTCCTGAATATGGAACAGAACAAGGAAATTGAAGGCAAAACGGCGGTTTGCATTGGCGCACCGAGCGAAGCCAAACATGCAGCGCTATTTTTTGAAAACATATGGCATCTTTGCCCAACGCACGACAGCGCACCGAGAGCGGTGTTTCCCGAAGGCTTTAATCATAATCGTTCGCTTCGGGATCAGTATCATGAATTCACCTATAACCTTGCATTCACACATCCGAACATCAAAGAGCTTTTTGACCACGCCTTCACCGTCGTTCAGCCTAAGCCAAACGCTAAGGATCAGACCCCATTACTTTTGGGCAAGACCAATGACGTGATGTATCGCATGATTGAAGAAACTTATTTGCAAAACGTCAAGGGCATTAGGGATCGGTTCCTTCAACTGGTCGCCCCGTTGTCGCCGATTCACCCGATCCCAGTAGTTTCAAATGCGCGATCATTGGAGAATCAAAACGCAAGCGTCGCCGACATCACCGTGACGCTTTCAAATCTTCAGATCATCGACGTAGCAAGTACTTCATGGGAACAAATTGTCGAATTCCGAAAGGATGCGGAGTCAGCAAAAGCCTTGCGAAAGCTTCGCGTGTTCCTGTACGAAAACTGTAAAGACAAGAGCGCGTCGTACGTCGAAGATAAGATACACACGGAACTGGAAAAGTATGATAACGCTGTAAAGAGTCACGGTTTCAAGCTAATTACTGGCTCGTTGAAAACACTGATCGATTCGAAAAGTATTATCGCTGCTTCGGGCACGGTGTTGGTGGCAGGATTGATTGGGGGGCCGCTGGTGGGCGTTGGCGCAGGTGCCGTTTTGGAAGCTAGCAAACTGGCGATTGAAATATCCACAACGCTTTATTCCATGCGGGAACTGAAACGTGATCATCCATTGGCGTATATAATCAAGGCACGAGAAGAACTTGCTAACGGGTCATAACGCGGAAGGTAGACCATAAATATGGATTCATACTGGGAACAAGAGTTTAGAGAACGGATGAGTAGGTTTGGCCCAGCCAAACGTGGAAACCTAGCACCAGTATCAATCAAGGTTCGAATCACATCCGGATGCTTTCACCGCGAACATTCACCTGAAGCCTATGCGCTAATCGATGACTATATTCGCCATGCGGACTTGTCAGCAGTTCATTACGAGATCGTTGAACATGAATCGGGGCCGGAACTTCTTGTTTACTTGGCAGTAACTACCGCTGGTCTAACTGTCGTTAAGAGCGTCGTTGAATTGATTACGGCGATCCTTAAAGCACGTTCCGAAGGTATTAAGAGTGGCGACCATCCTAACGATCCGCTTGAGCTGATTGTTCGCGGATACTGGAAAGACGGTGAATACTTTGAAGAGAAAGTTCTTCGAATTGGCCCCAAAGAGAAGCTGAGGGTAAAGCAGATCCAAAATGCACTAGCAAGGCTAGATAAAGAAAGCAAAAAAGAAACCGTACAAAAAGGAAATAGCTAAAAGTTAGGACACGTTTACAACAGGAGGAAAAGATGAGCGAAGAATTGATCACTGCTGACGGTCAAAGAGTGGTTTCGGCAAAAGAAGCTGCGGACATGCTTGGCTGGCACATTGAAAGATTCCTTTCGTGCCCGATTGATAAGGTGCCTTCTGCCGTGTTGCGAACAATTCCAACGAAGGATGGATCGCCGTGGAAGGAGTCGCCCGACAATGAAGCATGGTACTACGTGGAAGACATTGAAAGATTCATGGAAGAACAAAAGGGCGATTCCGCGAAAAGGAAGATCGATCCGCAATCCGCAGAATAATTTTTGTTCAATTCGCGGAGGGAATAAAATTGCAGCCCTTACTGATGGAGCATTTGAATCGAAAGTTGACCGTGTGAACGCAGCCGAAAGATAGGAAGAAAAGATCGGTTTAGTTGAAATTCAGGCTGGTTGAAAAGAAGAACGAAAGTTAAAAATCTGAAAGCCAATGAAACGAGATCAAAAACTAGTAAGCGCTTTTGTCGATAAATATAACAAGATCATCAGTTCAAAATTCAAAGTTACGCAATGGGTTGACGATGACGTAAGGGACAAACCAGCGGTTGAAGCTATCGCCGTCGATTCATCAACTGGGATCAGTCTTGCCGTTGAGCATACCTTGCTTCAGCCGTTTGAAGGCGAGAAGGATGACACGCAACGATTTCTTGCTGTAATCGGCGACTTGGAAAAGGATGATTCGTTAAAGTTGCCGCGCTACATGGTGACACTACATCTGAGCGTTGGTGCAATTCCCAAAGGCGTCAAGTGGCCAGACGTTAACAAAACATTCGCCCAGTGGATTTGTGACAACATTTCTAAATTCCCCGATGGAGATTCGAAGGGCGAAGTTGATAATAACGGCTTGAAGATTCAGATCGGGATTTCGAAGATGGCGCTTGAGCATAATGACAAAGGCATGTTGCTATTCGGCCGTTACATGCCGCCCGCTTCGCTTGTCGATGTCATGCGCACTTCATTTAAAAAGAAATTGCCGAAGTTGGTAGGCACTGACGCGGACAAACGAATATTGCTGTTTGAAGAAAACACCCCCATTCTTGGTAACGGAGAAATTCATGAATCGATCAAGACTTTAAGTGCAGAATTTGACGAGCTAAAGCAAGTAGACGAAATCTGGTTGCTTTGGACGATGGTATGGGACGCGGAAGGTTATTTGTCATTCACTAGGATCTGGCCGGATGTGAGGACATGCGTTAACGGTCAGCTTCAATGATACGAAACGCCTTTGTATTCGCAACGCGGAAGGTTTGCAGCTATCGCTCGGCCTTCCGTGTTTTATCGATTCGCGGGATAGAAAAGGCGCATCACTTAAGGAGATTTGCGGGCCGGATGAACAACACCAAAGGGGGCAATGAATTTGGATAGCTTAAAGGAGTGGATACTTCTGGGCACGGGTTTTGTATCTTTAGTTTCTGTTGCGGTAACTTCGATTTGGGCAATCAGGGAATTCGGTCTGAAACAAAAAGCAGAAGCTCGCGCAGCCAAGAAGGAAGAAGCCGAAACCGATGTTCGGTTGCTTAAAGCATTCACGGAATTGATGGATATCGCGAACGGTCGGGGCGGCTATGAAGTGTCTGAAAAGATCATCGAAGAAGTATTCAAGAGCGACGTCTTGACTAAGGCCGACCTTATTGATTTGGTTTCTGGTAAGAAAAGGATCGGAGAATTTCCGGTAATCTACAAGCCTGTAGGACTCCCGTCACAACATGCCGCCTTAGCGGCAATTGCAACGCTTGCTAACAAGCACGATGTCTTAAAAGAGGCAGCTATTCAGGCTTTGGCGAGCGCCGCCACCTCCAATCCGCCAATTAAGGCACTGGCGGAAAAACATCTTCAACGAATATCTAAACCGTAGGGTTGATCGACCCTGTTTTCTATTAACACCTTTTCAGGTGTCATCGACGGTCGATGTTTTGATGAAATCCGCAACAACAGGACTACGATTCGGCCAGAGTTACCCAGGACCGGCACGTGCACATCAGGTTTGTAGCATGGGATTAATAAAGGATCGGTTGGTTTTGTCCGGCGATGCTACAGAAATCTTTGCAACCGCTTTTTTTCGCAACCAAAAAATACAGGTCAACCAAAATCAAAAATGGACACGGACAAAAATCGGACGCCGAAAAACAAAAAACCTGACCAAAAAATGATCGGGTTCGCGGATAAGAAGCAAAATCAAAACAGGAACTGACCAACAGCAAAGGTGCCGACTGCAAACATGATCACGATCACACCCAGACACCCATCCGGTATGCTTGCCGCGTCTTCCGTGACGATATCCTGATAGTAGTCGTCTGCATCTTGACCTTGCTTGTCTAAGTTCTGATCGATCATCCTTTAGTTCACGAATGCGGTCACTGTCGCAGTTTGCGTTGCGCGTTGAAGTAGCGCCGCTTCCATTCCCTGTTGCCAGAACACTTCGTAACGTTCCGCGTTAACGCGATGCGATTCTTTGGTTTGTTGGTAATAACGCATGAATGTTTCTACAACGTAGTGATCACTGATTTTCATCGCATCCGGCAACGGGATACCTGACGGAACTGCAAAGGTGATCCAAGTGCGGCGGCAATCGTGCAGATGAATGTCGTTTAGACCAGCTTGCTTCAACGCATTCTGTAATGCGCCTTCGTATGAATCGTATGTCTTGTCAAAGAGCAGAGCACTAGGATCGTCTGACATTTCCACCAGACGTTGCGCTATCACTTCGCGCAAATCTTTGGTGATCGGTAATTCGCGTTTGGCTTTTTGTGCTTTGGTAACGCACTTCCGCAAGGTGATAATGCCAGCCTTCAAATCTACATCGCGCCGTTCGACCTGTATCGCTTCGCCAACACGCGCCGCCGTATGCAACAGAAACATCAATAACGGCTTCAGTGATTCGTTGGCGGCGTCAATCAAAACCGCCTGTTCCCAAAATTCCAAGTAGCGATCACGCTTCTTTTCCTGTTTCTGTTTAATTAGCCCACGCACCGGATTTGCCTTGAATCCGTATTTTTGCATCGCATAGTAAAAGCACTTTCGCAGCACCCTCAGATCGTGATGGACGTTTGCCATTGATCGTCTACCTGTCCCGTGTTTCTTGGGAACATCAAATCGCGCTATTTTCCAGTTTTCAACGTCTAGGTTTTTGATGTCCTTGGCGAGCATTGAACCAAAGGCTTCTTTCAGTGTCTCCAAAGAACGTTTTTGGTCTGCTACGCTTTTTGGCGCGATGCCCGCTACCTTGTTTCGATCATCGGAGTGTTCGTCATCGTAAACCCATGGTCTGATCTTCGCGGCTTCAAATTCATCGGCCAATTCGGCAAAGGTTATTGTTTCCGACATCGGCGGCAGCGCTTCAACCTTGACACCTTCCGGCGCTTCACGGATTAGGTCTAACTTGCTTCCCGTGCGTCGCTTCTAGTATTTGCTTTGCGTGTGCGTTGCTGTCGTTCACCGTCAACCATAACGGTTATACGAGCGCGGTATTCCATTTTCGTTTGGAAACGACCACGGCCATGAACTTTAAGCTTGCGGTACTCGATCCCGCGTTCGTCAGGGAAGGCTGTCCACTTTGTTTCGGCTTTGGCTTTGTCTTTCGTGTCGGCTAAGGCCATCTATGTGTGCTCCGTTGTGAATTCGATCTAGAGCCATCGTAACTCTCGATCACAAATCAGTCACACACAAAATGCGAATTTTTCGCACCAACCAAAAACCGAACAAAGTGATGGACGAATTTTGAAGGAAGGTAATATGTCAAGGGTTTTTCTCAGGAAATTCCAACGAAAGTGCGGAAAAACCCTTGACACGTAACTGGTGATACTTGGTGCCCCCGCAGGGATTCGAACCCCGAACCAACAGATTATGAGTCTGCTGCTCTAACCGTTGAGCTACAGGGGCACGTTAGAGTGTTGTTGAATTGCGTCGAGATTTTAGCGGAAATGCCGGCGGGTGCAAAAGGCCTCAGGCTGTGTCAGGTCTCTATATCTCGGATGGTTTTGTTTGTGCAGGACTTAGATCCACGAAATCACACGAACAACAGATCCACGAAATCACACGAACAAATCCGCCATCAGTTATTATCCTGATCCTGTACGCAGTTGTGTTGGATGAATGTTTCAAAGTAGCCCGGCGCGGTGAACCAGCCCCGCGTGTTCTCGAAGTAGTCTCGCATGTTCAGGCCATCGCGGTCTGACTCGTCGTTCTGCCGGTTGCCACTCCCATTCGCGAAAAAGTCCCACCCAATAATGATGTCTTCAGTCCGGTAACGCAGGCTATCGGCCCAGCTGGCCGTGATGCCGGCGCCGCCCTCGTTGTTCCAGTCATCAACGTCCCAATAACCTTTGGCAACTTGTAACGGACTGCCGCGATTGGCCGAGCACGGCGACCGATTGGGTGCGGCAGCCTCAAAATCTAATCCCCAACCGCTGGGCACGGTGTCAAACTGATTCGGCTCGTACCAGCTGACAATCCCGACATACGAGGCGAAGCCTTCGGTGGTCGCCCCCGAATCATATTCGTCGCTGGTAAGCGACCAGCCACTGGATCCCTTGCTGAGGTCATCCTGCAAATTGTCCTGCCCGAAGCGCTGCATTTGGATGGTATGACCGATCTCGTGACCAACCAGGATCCCGTCGCCACCCTGCGAGCCATTGATATGAAAGTTCTCGCGGTCATCCGCACAACTGGTGGGACAACCATCTCGACCGGGATAATGCAGCCGCACGTGCCGGTTCATCATCTCACCGAGCACTTGCAGCGTGTGCTGAGCAGAGTCCAGGGCCATGATGCGCAGCCCACGAGACGAAGCAATATCGTTCGTCGGCACGAGTGCGCCCGAGGGAAGCATGTAGCAAACCGCACCTGCGGCGCAATTACGAGCCACATACCTGTCTGCATCACCCGCCTGTCCATTGCGCCAGGTCGTGGCCGGATGATTGCCGCCATCTGTGGTAACTGCCTTTACAGTTATGTAATTGACATAACCCGTCCGATTGACAAGGTTGATATAGCGCAGGTAGAGGTCAGGATCGGCCTCTCCCTTGCTGTAACCTGCGTTCTCCCATTCGAAGCTGATGCACTGCGTGCCGCCGCCGCCAATGTACCAGGTGCCAATGTATTCATCATCGCTGCCGTCATCCTTGTCCCATAATTCGACCTGGTGACCGATCGCATCGACGTAATCCCCGCGTGCACAGGGGCGGCGCGCCCCGGCCTCGCCAGGAGTCGCACAGTTATAGCGGTCGTCGGCCAGCCTCAATTGAAAGCAAACGGTGCGTTCCGCGCCGAGCACGGTCATCGACAATGCGGTGAAGGCGATGCACGTGAAGACTATGTGTTTCATTGCCCGACCTCCGAGTTTACTTCTCATTTATTTCACTACGATCTAGTTGCTGTGCGGCGCTTTTGACGTCGCGGGGCGGGCGCTCCTGAACAGCGCCACCGAACTGGCCAACAGGAACGGCGAAACTTGCTTTCGTTTGTGGCAGGGGAACGGCTGCTTTGATATCGAGACCACGGTGGACCAGAGCTTGCCGGCCAGCGCTATCGATAGTCACATCTGCCTGATCGACCAGGATGGAGTAATGGTCCAAATCAATCGCCTGGAGATATCCGTCTTTCACCACAAAATAAAACCAACGCTGCAAATAGAGTGGTTTGTTGGCGCCTGCGGTGAGCCATCGCCCTTCCACGACGATCTTTTGCGCGTATGCTCCCGATGCAAGACCTTCGATGTTTTTGTCACGCAGCGGCAGCACGGCCCTGGTCTCCTGGCGATCCTGCGCCGGCCTTTCTATGTATGGCTCGATTGGCTCCGTAAGGACCCTCCTCCCATTCGAATAAACTTGCCGCTCAACTCGCACCAGGCGAATCTGCTCGGGATCAATCCGCAGCACCACTTTCCACGGATCTTTTTGCTCGAGTTGATCTTCAAACTCCAGAGGCAGCGATGGACCAATCGCATAATTGAGTTGAAGCGACAGGGCCCCGAGCATCGAGAGAATGACGAGTAACTTCATCAACTTATGACGGAGGGAAATCCTGTCTCTAAACGGCAACCAGAGTTGACTCATATAGCACTCCTTCCAGAGAGACTTCGGACAGGCGCAACTCTTATTCCATGGGCTGGACTGAGGGAATTCCTGAGCAATCTCAAGCGGAACCCGCGACGGGTGCGAACAGTCAAACACACTACTGTCTACAGCGGTAGACATCCACGAAATTACACGAACACGATCTACGAAATCATACGAAAAATCAAGAAACCTCTGATGCAATCACTTCAAAACTGCGGCCTGGGGACTCAAGACCAGCAGGTGCCAGCGCGGGAAGGTGTTGATGGTCTCGTTTTGGAGCAAACGAACGTAAGCAGTTTGGAAATAAAGCTTGTCAGGCGAGACCCACTCCAGAGCGTTGATTGGATTATAGGAAGGCGGCAGACTCTTTGTGTTGGTCTCGCTCGCCGACGTTGTGGGAGCGGAGGAGTTGCCCTGGCTCTTTCGGCTGCTCTTCTGTTCGTACGACAAAGAGGCCGCAATCATTGCGTCGCGCAAAGGAAGACGCGACTGCGTAGGCTTCGTGGTGGCGGCGTCGTAGATCATCACATCAAGATAGCCTTCGCTCTCGAAACCGGTGGCGACCTTTGCTGAATCAGGCGACCAGGCCGGCAGCGCTTCGGTCAGGCGATCGTCCAGCAGTCGCTCGCTTCCATCCAACGAAACAAGCCGCGGTCGTCCGGCCGGAAGCAGGTGCTGTCTCTCACGCGCATCCCATTCAGCCTCTTTGCAAGCCAGCGCCACTAATGCGTGGTTATCCGGCGCCCAGGCCAGAAAGAAATAGATCAGGCCCTCGCGAGAGGTGAGCGGTCGCAGGTCGAATCCGTCGCGATTGCAGATGTAGATCTGTTCGGTCGCGAAAACCGGCACACTCGGAAAAGCGGGCGCTACCGAAGGCGATGCAACAGGCGAACTCTCAGGCAAAGGCCCAAGTGCCTCAGGCGGAGTTGGGGTCGGGCTCGGCTGAGATTTCTTGTGCGCAATGAAGGTTATGGAGTTTCCATCCGGCGACCAGTCAGCCGTTTCCGGAAACACACAGGAAAACGTCGGCGGTGTGAGATTGCGCAAGAACTTGCCGTCTGCTGAATACATGTCGATGTGGAAATTTGCGCTGGGCTCATCCTCGATTCCGTAGAGGGCGAGCGCTCGTTGACCGTCGGGCGAAACGATCGTGCGAAGCAACGCATCGTCAGGGCGCCGCGTGGTGAAGTCGTTCTGAATCGCCGCGAGTTTTTCGGTCGACTCTTCTTTGGCGCCGGGTGGTGGCCCAACATCCGGTTCAAAGCGATAGGCGAGGCGTTGAGCGGGGACATCCCGCAACACCAGCGGGCGCACATCCTGTCGTTCCAGCACAGACTTACAGCCAGGCATGGTCCAAACAAAACTGGCTAAAATTGTTAGAACGAGAACTGTCGTATTAGTCTGCTCGAGGCTTGAAAAGCTGCGCGGAAAGGTTTTCATCTTTTCGCCGTCGGGTTCCCTGATGGTCCGCCCGGATGATAGAAAGGCAGCACAGTCGTGTCAAACTGTGGAGAAAGCAGGAAGTCCACAGATTACGCAGATTACACGGATCAGAACGGAAGGTAGTTAAGAGTCCCTATGAAAACTCTCGCTGATAGGTCCTGTTCTGATCAGTTTCATCCGCGTTAATCTGTGGCTGATTCCGGATTTGTTGAACCTTCCTATCTTAGACGGGGTTGAGTGTAACGATCTCGGCTCGCTCGCGGGCGGCATCAAGGAACTTATCGGTGTCCGACTCAATCTTAGCCTCAGTTAGAGTACTTTCGATTTCGTCATGCGCCTGTTCCAATGTCGGAACAACCTGGCCTGGAGAGCGAGCACGAAATCGCGGCACATAAACGTCCCTGTAATAGTCGGCAATCTCTTTTTGCGTAATCACTACAAAGTTCCGAAAGCGAAAGTCGAGATACTTTTCGATTCTCAACCGCTGCTCAATAATCTCGTCGAGCTTCTCGCTGGTTAAACCAGTCTTGACGCTTCGATCGTGAAATTCTCCCGGTGAAAACGCCTTCACCAATTCGTCACGGGCTTGTCTTATTTCCTCGGCAGTAGGATCGATCGTCGGTAATTTTTGCGCCTCCTGAAGAATCAAACGCTGGTCGATGAGCAGGCGTAGGGCGCGATTCAACTCTTCAGAACTCGGATTATCCAAAGGTGTACCAGGCTGGAGTGCGAGCTGCCAGAGAATGTCGGAATATGTAATCAAGCACAGTTGCTTACAGTCTGGCTGGACGCCGGCGTTGACTGTAGCAACCCACTTGTCGACAATCTGTTGAGCCTCGCACAGCGAAACGGAGAACAGCGGAAGGATGATCAATACACAGAAGAGCATTACCTTTCGTGCAAATGAAGTGAATAACCAATCCAAGGTGCTCACCCGCTTTTGGATAGTACCGATCCACGAAATCACACGAAACGCTCCAAACTCTTTTAGCGTGCAAGTTCGTGTGATTTCGTGGATCGGTTTAGCCGAACCGATGAAAAATCCCTCGGTGAATTCAGAGAATTTGACTCGATTTGAAATCATAGTTTGCTGGGTCCTCTAGAACGTCTGGGTGATCCGGAAATGCAACTGTGTACGCCCTAATTGAAAGATAGCCGGCGTGCCATCAAAATTAATTCCGTCCGGGCCCCTCTGCGGAATCAGAAATCGAGGCGGATTCAGCAGGAAGCCATAATCGACAGCGAGAGCGCCACCCAATGGAGTTTGAATTCTAAAGCCAAGGCCAATTGTATTGCTCCAGTGCGCGCGCAGGTTGGCAGCATCAATCGCCGCCAGCAGATCGCTCGGCGGTGGCGTGTTGTCTTTCTTGCCAAAGAGCTCCCCAATGCGCCTGAATACGTTTCCGCCATCATAGAAAGGAACTGCCTGGAACGACCTTCCCAGCGGAATTCGCGCCTCTAGATTCACTACCGCTAATGCGTTTCCACCGACGGGGACTGTAAATGGGTTTAGAGTGATCAGGTCTCCGTTATTATCCCGGAATGTACCCTCGGGAATGATCACCTGGCGAGGGCCTGCTTCCTCAAAACGGAACCCCCGCAGAGTTGTCGAACCACCCGAGAAGAACCGTTCGCTGATCGGCAGCGTTCGATCTATCTCGTCGATTATTCCATTGCCGTCCCGGTCGCGGGGATTGAATAGGTTAGCAAGGCCCAGTTGCAGGTTTCCCGCAAAGACCGTGCCGCCCAAACTGTTAGACTTGTAGTAGCGGCGGTAAGTGGCCTGAAATCTGTTGAAGGAAACGTTGCCGCCCAGTTGCCTTAAAGCTATGGCGTAGTCAATCGTTAGAAAATCTCCGCGCGTCGCATCAATCTGGTTGTAACGGCAGACTTCGCCGGCAGCGCCGGGTTGCTCATCATCCTGTGATGAAGCAGTTCTAATGCCCAGCAGCCCGCGTTCGCATCTCTCACGCGTATCGCGCACCAACGAGCCGCCAAAACGAGACAACCGCACGGCCCTATCCGGCTGCAAAATCGGCTTAATCAACAAGCTCTGAAGATTGAAGAGTCGAACGTCTTCATAACTATACCGGGCGAATACAATGGTTCGGGTCTTTTCACTGAGAACGCGTTGTGTTTCAGCTGCGACAATGAAACGGTTAATGGTCGGCTCGCCTACCCGCTCTCCGAACTCGTCGATGGGATTACCGTTTTCATCGAGGCGCTGGACAATCCCGAACGTTCCGCGGTCAATTGCCGATCGGAAAAACCTGGTGATGGTGGAATCACGCTGGTACTCGACCGACAGCGACAGCGGAGCAAACTTATGTTTACCGTAACGGGCAAAGCGGGGATCGATGTACTCAAACCGCAGACGTTGTTGCCGCTGGCTGATCCGCAAACGCATCCCCGCCGTACGCAGCTTGTTCATGAAATTGACGTTGCTGATTTCGAACAGCCCCAGCGCCCCGGTGTCGCTGGAATAGCCTCCGCCATAATCAAGAACGCGGGGCTTCTTCTCTTCGATGTCAATAATAATGTCGCTCTTCTTGAACCCTCCCGAGGTCTCACCCGCCGGTTCCGAGCGAATGATTACCTGACGATAAGCATCGGTCAGATAAAGCTCGCGCTCGGCGTCGGCAATGCGATCCGATCTCAGCACGTCGCCCTCAGCAAGCGGAATGGTGCGTAAAATTGCGTCACGCTTGGTTTGTTGCGTCCTGGCATCTCCGGTCACGCCATTAATCAAAATTCGATTTATG
This sequence comes from Pyrinomonadaceae bacterium, assembly GCA_035644135.1. Lineage (GTDB taxonomy): Bacteria > Acidobacteriota > Blastocatellia > Pyrinomonadales > Pyrinomonadaceae > PSRF01. The sequence continues at coordinate 31,811 of DASQPD010000140.1, read as the reverse complement.
AAGACCTTGTCGCCTTCGTTGGTAATTGAATAGATTAGGCGAACCTGTTCTTCCTCCCCCTTTTTAGGGAGTTCGACGACGGAGAATTCGATTTGAGCGTTAACGTATCCTTCGCTGGCGTACAACGCGCGCACGCGTTCGGCATCGAATCGAGCCTGAGAGCGTGAGAAAGGCGAGCTGATTACGATTTTCAACTCGTCGCGAATTCGCTGTTCCGTATAAATCTTGTTGCCGCGCACTTCGACCCCGGCGATGCGCGTGAGTGGTCCTTCTTCAACCTGAAAGGTAATGATCAGATTCTCACCGTTGAGCGACACACCTTGTAAAACCGTGACAGTTGCGCGCCGGTAACCCAGATCCTTCATAAGCGCTTCCACTGTCCGCCGATCCTGTTCCAGGAGCGTTAGACTTGTGTATCCCCGGCCATAGCCAAGGAACGGAATCAACCCAAGCGCGCTGGCTTTTTGGGATCTCAGTTCTCCTGCCACGTCGGCGTAGGACAACTTGTTGGTGCCCGCGATCCGAATGTCAGTCAGCCTGAATCGCCGTCCCCGCTCGACCGTATAAGTTATGTTTACGATTGCGCCGCTTAGGGTCTCGGGGTTGAGATTTTGGCAAGTTTCCTCAGTCCCATTTGGTCCAAGATCAGGAGGGGCTGGAGTGACTGTGCAGACGGGCGTGACTTCAGCAAAAAAGTAGCCCTGTTCCTGTAACTTGTTGCGCAGGCGCCGGCCACCCTCGACGATCGCCGAGTAGTCGATCGTGCCCTCACGTTTTACCGGCAAGAGCTCGCGTTGCGTCTTTTCGCTTACAACGTAGTTCTTGATCTCAAGGTTGACGTGCGGACCGATGGCTCCTGAAAGAGTAATTGTGATTCGGTTCGTTTCAGGATCTCGTTCTACTCGAGGATCTTTCAACTGCGGCGCGAAATAACCCTTATTGATGATAGCTTCTCGGATTGTCTTAACATCTTCGGCCAACGCCTCGCGCGTAAAAGGCGTATTGGTTTGAAGCTTCAATGAAGGACGAACGGTAGCAGGGTCAAAGCCGTTGATGCTGATGTTGAACGCCCCCACTCGGGCTTGCTCTCCGGGGTTAATCCGATAAGTGACGATAGCGCGAGTGCCGCTCGAGTCAACTTCCTGCACGGGCTCGACGGTGGCATTGAAGTACCCGCGGTCGCGCAGGTACACCTGAATCTCGTCCGCATGCCGGCTGATGATCTGTTTTGAAAAGCGTGTACCCGGCTGAATCAGGATTAGCCGTGCTCGCAGTTCGTCCTCGGATACAGGCGTGCCGGAGGTGGGCGCCAGTTCGATTCTTACCGCCGCGATCACTACTTGTCGCTGAATTACGAATCGCAGGCGAATCGGCCCTGTTTTGTTCCCATTCAGCTCAAAAGCCTCCACTCGCACATTTGCGACTCGACCCGAGTCAAACAGGGCCTGAAGGGAATCGCGCACCCGCACCGCAGAAAACTCTGTGTTGGGAACGACTTTCAGTAGTGAGATAAACTCTGATTCTGAAGCAGGATCTGGTGGCGAGTTTTCAAAGCTGACTTCAATAGCGGCGATCGGCCGGCCTTCATAGTCCTCAATGCGCGCATCAGCGTGGACCGCAACCGGCACACTCAGGAAAACGCAGAGCGATACCAGCCGGATCACGGCCGAGAGATAGCGCTGAGCGCACCTGCTTCTGGTGCTCGCCTCCCGGATCCTGCTTTGTGCTTCCAGCTGCTGCTGATTCCGCCCGCTCTGTCCCATTGCTCAGAACCGTTTCCTGAACCTGATCTCAAAACTGAAGCTGTTGTTGCGCGTGCTGAGTTCTCGAGTCGAGGCCTGCTCATATTGCGCAATGAATGAGAGGCGGTCGGAGACTCGGTATTCGAGGGCCAGGATCTGGTTCGGGTCAGAGGCCACATTTGTCGAATATGTAACCGTAACTTCTTTGCTGATGCGCTTGCCCAACGTCAGGCGGGCCGCCGGACTTGACCCGGAACGACCGATCACCGGGTTGATCTCAAACCGAGTCAGACCGAACAACCTGTTGGTTGCTCTCTGCGCCGGCGCATTAATCAGGGCATCTGCCAGCAAGCTCGTTGCGGTGCCAATGCCCGATTGAGACAGCACCGACTGACTGGTATCGCTCGATGAAAGCTGTCCAGTTGTGATCAGCGAAACCACGTCGGCCTGGGGCAACGAAGGTTCCGAGCGAACGACGGCCTGTGGCTGCGAGAGCGGTCCGGTCAAACTCACAATTACCCGATAGCCGCGGATCTCCGTCTCGCCCTGAATATTGATGATCGGATCGGCGCCCCGAGTGGCCGGCAGGTCCATCAAGGCGCGAGTGATTTCGTAGCGATCGTTACGGAAGTTCAGAGTGCCGCTGGTAGCCGTAATTCTGCCGGAGATGAGCGGATCCTTTATTGGACCATTCAATTGCAGCGACACCGAGCCAACCATATCGGCGAGATTATTTCTGACGACCAGTGCGTTGCGGCCCTCAACTCGCAAATCACTGAATAACGCCGTCCGCGCAAGTTCGACCTCGCCTCCTTCTTCAATCGACTCCTGGCGGCGGAAGCTGATCAGATCACTCAGCTCGATGTCCTGCGTATACTCGGAGCGGCGAAGGTTGACTACGCCACTGATCAACTGCTCGCGTGCGGTGCCTTTTATTTCGATGTCTGCATCAAAAGTCGAGTGAAAGTTTTCGGGGAACGGAGCAGTAACGTTGTCACCATGGAGGTTGATTAAGAACCGGGCCACCGTAAAACCCTCGAGCAATGCGCCGCCGGTAGCCGTCAGGTGGCCTCCGCCAAGACTACCTGTGGCTGACTCGATCTGAATCTGGTTAGCTGAAAACCGCAGCAGTGCGTTCAGGTTTGAGACACTCCAACTCTCATTGCCCAACAACAATGTGATTGAAGCGCTCGTGAGAGAAGCAGTGCCATTCAGGCGCGGACTGGCGTAGCTGCCGGTCACACGGATGGCAACTTCTCCCGTGCCCGAAGAAAAGAAGTCCGGCGACAGGCCATTGAGTACTCGTAGATTTAAGCGGCCATCGATCGTGAGCGCTTCTTTGCCCCCCGGGCCAATAGCGAGTGTGCCATTCAGGACAACATTTGATCCCGGGCCTGTAAACTGTGTTTTGTCGAAGGAAATTTCGCTGCCGGAAAGACGAACTGTGAACGGTGTCGTCGCATTGAGCTGAACATCCGCGGCGCGAAATCCAAGCTCCGTGAACGTCGCGGTCCCCTGCAAGCCCTCGGTAGAAAAATACCCTTCCTCGTCGAGCAAGTAACCGTTCGCTTTGATTGTTCCGCTTGCGCGGCCGGTGAGCTTAACCGTGCTCTGCGGCACGGCGATTCCCAGCAGGGTTGTTAAGTCTGCGTTATTGAACGAGGTCTCTATTGTCGAGGCCAGTCGCGGATCGGCCAGATTGACATTGGCCCTGATCACCTGTGCCGATCCCAGGGCGCTGGTGGTTAGAGTTACGTTGAGTTGCCGGTTTTCGGTTTTACCAACCAGGGCAAGAGCTCCCAATGCTTTTCCGTTGAGTGTGACGTCGCGCGCCTGACCGTCAAATGTAATTTCGTAAGCAGAGAAGTCTTTCGCTAAGTAGTTTCCTTTGAGATGGGCGGTGAAATCGGCCTGGCCTGTCAGACTGGCGAGCGCAGGTTTCTTCGTAAGTGAGGCAAGAAGGGTGAGCTGAATTCCTTCACTGCGGGTTTGCAGATCAAAGTCCTTCGTTGTGGTATCGACTGTGCCGTTGCCGACGATATGACCTCCAGCGATTCGCACGTCGATGTTTTCTATCCGGACGGTTGAACCGCTGAATGTAGCTTGAGCGACAAGACTCTCCAGTGCTTCGCCTGCCAGCCTACCGGGTCCGCCACGAATATTCGCGCTGCCAGTCATAGCTCCCGGAATTCCAGATACTTTCACCTGTCCCGATACATCAGCCTGCGTATCAGCCAGTTGTTCGCGCAGGTCCTTGCTCAATGGAAGGGCAGCCAACAGCACCTGAGCATTTGCCCGATCGAGGATTGCGTCCACGGTAATGTTGTTGTTGCTGGGCCGCGGAGCCACAAGTGAGAATTGTATGCCGCCGCCGTCGCGTTCCTCGAGCCGGCCATTTGCGACACGAAGCTCAGCCGGGTTCATCGTGATGGTAGCGGTGAGTGTTCCCAAATCATTCCCGTTAACCAGCAGCGAGCCGAGTTGGACGCGCCCGTCGAGTTCGGGCGAACTAAGTTTGCCTTTCAATGTGCCATTGAAACTGAGCGTGCCACCCAGGCCCACGCCGGAACTGCTGATCTGTTCACTAAGATCGCCCAGGACCCCCGAGTCAACTAACAGCGCCTGAAGCTCAGTCGCATCAGTGGAGGAGAGCTCCACCTGCAAATTTGAATCTCCTGCAAATGAAAACTGACCTGTAGCTGTTAGTTTGCTGGCTGATGTCTGTAGATCGGCTCGATCTATCTGAAACAGTCCGCGATCCGCCCGCAGGCTTACGTTGCCGGAAATCGGGAAGCTGCCCGCGCCCCCGGTCTCTGCCGTGACTTGGGTAACAAGGGTTCCCGAGGCCTGTTTGAAATCTGTGCCAGGGAAGCCGAGATCCACAGTGCCGGTCGCGCGGCCACTCAAAGGCACCGCTGCGCCGGCAAAAGCTGCCAGTGGACCAGCCAGTTCCAGATCGGCGAACTGGGCGGCGATGCGCGACTGACCACCCCGACCAATCGCGATCCGGGCGTTACCACTCGCGCGGCCTTTGAAAATGGCCGCGGTAAAATCGTTCAGCTGAATCTCAGTGTTCGTCGCTACCACGTGCGCGCTTGCCTCGCCCATGTCCATTCGGCCCAAAACGCCGCCGCCGAGACTTAAATCGGCGCCCGCGCGATACCGGCCTGAAGGTTCAACCACGAATACCGGCTTCGTTAATTTAACGTTTTCAACCTGGCCGTCAGCGACCTTGACTGTGCCTGCATTGATGTCCGCAGTCGAGCCTTCAATGCGCCCTGACCGGACGGACAAGCGCACCCCGGCAATATTGATGCTGCCGATTTCAGCGCCGGCTGCGCTGGTGCCGCCGACCTGAATTTCCTTAACAACGACGCTGGTGACGCCCTGGCGACTCACAGCGTCAATATTCTTAGCGGTGACTCCGTTCACGCGGGTGTTCGCGGCGGTTATCGTGCCTGCTTTGACGCTCGCCACGGTGGCAGTGGTTACCTCGTTTTCGTTTCGCAGACGCAAATCGGAAGCACTAATTCCGTTGACGTTCGCGCTCGAAGATCTGAGATTGTTTGCAGTGAACTGGGTTGAAGACGCGGTGAGCACTCCATCTTTCAATTCCGCGCGTGCATCATGAAGAACCAGCCCGGCGATAGTTGTACCGAAGCTTTTCTCCGCTGCGGCGCGCAATTCTCCCACCCAGCGAAAGTCAGAGCCAGTGCCGACCACTCGCCCGGCGAGCTGCACTGCACTGAGTTGAAAGTCTCCGGCGTTGAGCAACTGTGCAACCGCGCGGCCGTTCGCGTCATAGCTTTTTCCCTGCCCGGTCGTCGTGGCTGTGACGTTCAGACCCTGCAACCGCATCCCATCCGCAGCCAACGCGTCCGACTTGATGTTGCCCTCGACTTTGTAGTTCTGCCCCTCGCCGGTTACGGTGCCCACAAAATTCCCGGTTCCACGCAGAGTGGTCTTCGGTTGCAGGACTTCCGAAAGCTGGGTGAGGTCAACGGACGAAGTCACATTCATCTGGTAGCGCAAAGCGCGCCAGTCGTCCATCGTGCCTTGCAGCCGCGCCTCGAGCACAGGCGACCGCAAGACCACTTCCTGAATCTCGGCGCGGGTTTGGTTTATTCGACCTTTTGCCTGGAGCTCAATGTTGTTTATTGGCCGTCCATCGTAAGTAAAGGTCGAATTAGAAAGGGCAAGCGTAACCGTATTCATCCAACTCGCGGCTGGGGCATTGAGATCGTCGGGCTGCACTGTCGCTTGCAAGTTTCGGGCTTCGCCTGAGATTTCATGGCGAGCATCACCGTAGTGGATCACACCGTTTTGGATCTCTACATGCGCGGTCGAATAGGCAAAAAGTATTCTGCGGTTTGGTTCCGGCGGAGGAAGGTGAATACTGCGAAAGTTTGAACGACCCTGCTCATCAAACGTAACCCAGGCTTCGAGGCCTTCGATCTTGAGGTCTTTAAGGTTGATATTGCGTTGCAGACGGAGGGCATAAAGATCTTCGACCCGGACCGTCGCCAGCAAGCGATCGATCTTGCCGAGTTGCGCGCCGCTTTGGGAATCGTAGAGCTCGAGCCCGGTCATCTCCACCGTTTGCGGGCCAAAAGCGGTGTGGAAGTCTTTGATCTCGGCTCGAATGCCGTAGTTCGCGAAAGTGTTTTTTATCTGAACGGCAACGTACCGGTCAACATAGCCAAGCCGGTAGATCAAGAGCAGCAGCAGAATCAGGGCGACTGTCCCGATTGCCGCTAAGACAACGACTATGAAGGCATTTCGCCGCGTGATGTAACGGCGACGTTTCCTTTGCGGGGTCGTACCCTGCTCGTTTTCCCCCGCTAGCTCATCCGCTGGCTTCTCGGGTCCTTTTTGATGGTCGTCGACATTCATAATTCGGCTAGTAACGCAAGCTGTTAGCTGCGCGCAAACTACCAGTTTGCGCTACATAAGAGGTCATAATTCTCAGCCGCGAGCAGTAACGCAAGCTGTTAGCTTCCGTCTGCAAACTAACAGTTTGCGCTACATAAAGAGGTCATAATTCTCAGCCGCGAGCTAGTAAACGCAAGCTGTTAGCTTGCCTCCGCAAACTAACAGTTTGCGTTACATAAGAAGATACTGCCAAATTCGAGAGGGAGAGCCTTCGAAAAGCCAATCGAGCCCTTCGACAGCCAGAGGGAAGATAAAGTCTCACTGACCCGAAACTCAAGGTGACAGATGGCCCAAACGCTTAGCGGCGTTGCTCGCGCTCCTCAGTCGACGAGGATTTATCAGCCGTTGACGAGTCTTTCAGATGCGCGGGCTCACCGAGGGGAACATTACCAACGACTTCGAGTTCGAATCCTTCAAGCGCCGCCACTTTAGGGGGGTGGTTAGTGAGCAATAGTATGCGACGAAGCCCCAGATCGTGAAGTATTTGGGCCCCGACGCCATAATCTCGAGCAATTCCGTATCCGGTTTCCAGACTTGCTTCCTTTTTGCCAACCTTGCGTTGCTGCATCAACGCGTAGGTGCGCAACTGGTTGACGAGGTCGAGACTGTGTTCGCGCTGCCGCAAATAGAGCACTACCCCCTGGCCTGCCGCGGCAATCTTTTCCAGCGCCGTGTGGAGTTGAAAGCCCGTGTCGTCAATGAGCGAGCCAAACATGTCGCAGGTGACATTCTCGGTATGCACACGCACTAAGACAGCCTCGTCAGTCTTGACCTGGCCCATTACCATAGCGAGATGCACGTCGCCGTTAATGACATTTTCGTAAGCGATGGCCCTGAAGGTACCGTAAACTGTCGGGAGGTCCGTTTCAACCACCCGTCGAACCAGCATTTCTTTGCTAATGCGATATCTGACCAGGTCCGCCACCGTGATCATCTTCAGACCATGGACCACGGCGAACTCACGCAGCTCCGGCAAGCGAGCCATCGTACCGTCTTCGTTCATGATCTCGCAGATCACGCCGGCGGGATAAAGGCCGGCCAGGCGGGCCATGTCCACACTCGCCTCCGTTTGCCCGGCACGCACCAACACGCCTCCGTTTTTCGCGCGCAAGGGAAAAACATGACCCGGCCTGGCGAGATCCTGTGGCCGCGTTTTTGGATCCACAGCCGTAAGAATAGTGGTGGCGCGATCTGCGGCGGAAATGCCCGTGCTTACGCCTCTGCGAGCGTCAATGGAAACAGTGAAGGCGGTGCCCAAAAACGACGTGTTGTCGGCGACCTGGGTAGTCAAATGAAGCTCGTCACAACGCTCTTCCGTCAATGGCAGGCAGATCAGGCCACGAGCATGGCGGGCCATGAAATTGATCAGTTCGGGTGTGATTTTTTCCGCAGCACAGACCAGATCGCCTTCATTCTCGCGATCTTCATCGTCGATGATAATTATCATTCGCCCTTCGCGAATATCGGCGGCGGCGGCTTCTATGGAAGAAAACGGCATGGGCGGAAGTCATTCTACCCCAAGAGGTTAGAATTTAGAATTTAGAATTTAGAATTTAGAATTTAGAAATTATAGAAATTAGAATTTCGTGTATTTGCGGATTGAAGGGTATCCATACAGACAGAATTCTAAATTCTAATTCCTAAATTCTAAATTCCTCGATAACTGAGTATTCGCTCGACATATTTTGCGATCACATCGGCTTCGAGATTCACCTCATCGCCTGGCCGCAACTGGGAAAGATTCGTGACTTCCCAGGTCTTCGGGATGATAGCCACTTCAAAAAAATCATCTGTCAATGAAGCGATTGTCAGGCTGATGCCCTCCACTGCTACAGAACCTTTGAAGACTAAATAGGGACCAATCTCCCGCGGATAGGCGATCCGGACTGTCCATGAGCCACCGTGATCAACCGAGCTCACAAAATGACCACGAGCGTCAACATGTCCCTGAACGATGTGGCCACCCAAACGGGTTTCGGGCGTGACTGCGCGTTCCAGATTTACCGGAGCTCCCGCTTGCAGGCGCCCCAGGGTTGAACGTTCAAGTGTTTCTCGCGAACAGTCAGCAGCAAACGAATCCTTGCGCACATTGAGCGCGGTCAAACAAACACCATTGACGGCAATCGAATCACCTTCGCGCGCATCCGCAGTCACAGTCTGCGCTCCGATGACGATGCGCGCATCATCACCGCGACGCTCCACGTGGCGCACCCGGCCGAGTTCTTCGATGATTCCCGTAAACATAAAAGATTTCGGATTGCGGATTTCGGATTGCGGATTGCTTCAACGAAAGAGCAAGACCAGCAACACAATCAGCAAGCCGATAAGAGCGGGAGCGAAACTGAAAACCAGGATCCAAACCGGTTCCCGTGCGAAAGAGAATTCAGACTTCATTTCGCCCCCCCATCCTGGGATTGTGCTAACCGCCTATTAACTTCGCTTATCATCCTATCAAGCACTTGCTCAATCGACAGGCCCGACGAGTCGATCACTATCGCATCGTCAGCTATCTTAAGTGGCGAATCGCTGCGGGTCGAATCTCGCTGATCTCGTTCCGCCATTTCTGCACGCGTTTCTCCCAATGATACTTCCGGATGTTGTATTCGCTCTTCTCGAAAGCGACGTTGCGCGCGTTCGTCCGCAGTGGCAGTCAGAAAAAACTTTACAACAGCATTAGGAAAAACGACGGTGCCTATGTCACGGCCGTTCAGCACTGCCCCTCGCTGTCCCAGGTAGCGCTGGCGTGCAACCATCGCGCGTCTTACAGCAGGTATGGCAGAGATTACTGAGGACATCTCAGTCACCTCGTCACTGCGAATCTCCTCTGTTACGTCGCGGCCGTTAAGGGTGACTTTCAGATTGTCCGCATCACCAATGAGATCAATATCAACCGAGTTTGCCAGAGCACCAACGCCCTCGGTATTCGCCGCCTCGAGACCTGATTCGAGCACAGCTAAAGCGACGGCGCGGTACATCGAGCCGGTGTCGAGATACAACAGGTTTAGCTCGCGAGCAAGTAGTCGACCTAATGTCGTCTTGCCCGCACCGGAGGGGCCATCAATAGCGATAATCAAAGGAGGATTTCGGATTTCGGATTTAGGATTTCGGATTATAGAATTCCCCTTCACACGAACGCTGCAAAGACCTCGTTGGAAAGCAAAGCTCCCGCGCGCGTTAGCTTAATCAGGTCGCCATTCACCTCAATCAGGCCCGCCTCGGAGAATCTCTGAATTTCGTTGTCATGTTGCGCGAGCAAGTCAACGCCAAACCTCTCATGGTGATTGCGCACGTTGATGCCTTTCATCAATCTCAAGCCGAGAAAGATGGTCTCCGATCGGCGATCACTCTCCGTTAGTTCCCAACGCTGTACAACTGGAGCATGACCAGCGTCCACAAGTCTTACATAATCCGCAACATCGCGTTCGTTGGCCCAGCGACGCAGGTTCCCGTCATGAGAATGAGCGGAACAGCCAAACCCATAATAGGGTAATCCGGTCCAGTATTTCGTGTTATGTCTCGACTCGTAACCGGGCAGACTCAGATTTGAAATCTCGTAGTGGTCATAGCCAGCCTTACAACTCTCCTCGAGCATCACCTGATACATTTCGCCGGCCAGGTCATCATCGGGCCGCGGCTGACGCCCTTGTCGTATGTGATCCGCCAGCGGCGTGCCTTCATGCACCTCAAGCAGATAGAAGGAAAGATGTTCGGGTCGCAAACTTAGAGATGTTCGAATGTTTGCAACCCAGCCAGCCATCGTTTGTCCCGGCAGACCCGCGATCAAATCGAAACTGATATTGGTAAAGCCGGCTTTACGTAGATCCCGAAAGGTCTCGAGTGTCTCAGCGGCGGTATGCGAACGTCCCAGGCGGGCAAGCTCGCGATCGTCAAAGGTCTGCGCGCCAAAGCTCGCCCGATTGATTCCCAGCCGCTTAAAATCCACGAGCCTTGCCGGAGACAAATTCCCAGGATTCATTTCCATCGTGACTTCCGCATCGTCCGAGACAGCGAAACGAGTTTGAACCACCATCATGATCTGTTCCAGCTGATGTGGTAGCAGAGTAGACGGTGTTCCTCCGCCAAAATAGATCGTGTCCACCTCGCCGGGTCTGTCCACTTGCTGCCATTTGGCTATTTCCCGGCTCAGTGCGCTCGCATATCTCTCCGCCAGCTCGCTTTGGTAGGTGCCTGTGGCGAAATCACAGTAGGAACAGCGTGAGCGACAAAAGGGAATGTGAATGTAGAGGCCGGCTGCGTTCATTTTTGAATGAATTGTAACATCGCGAGCTTGAGGAGTTATTTTGGATCCAGCTCGTCACGTTATTGTCCGTCAAACCGCCGTATTCCTCCAAGATTACGCAGCGATGTGACGAAAAGTCGCAGGGACAACGCTCGCGCCGAGAACTTATTATCCAAGAATTTGAAGACCTCCCAAGTTTTTGACTAAAAAACCCGTTCTCTGGATTTCGCGCCTCAACGGTAGCTCTGCCTAAGTCCCCTCAAATCACCCTTTAGCTCGCAAGACGGCTTCAACCCGAAAACTGGAATAATCATTGCGTTTAGTTATTCTGGCTTTCCGTCTAAATTGGGCGAGGACGTTTAGTAATTGTCCAGAGCCATCCATCCATCGGTAATACAGACGCCAAATAAGGAGGAGTTGTTATGAGAAGCGCATTACGCGTGTTAGGGACCGCGGCGATGTTGACACTCCTTTGTTCTGGGCTGGTGTTTTCACAAGCCATCCAGACCGGAGGCATCACGGGTGTCGTAACTGATCAGAGCGGCGCTCTCGTTAGGGGAGCAACCGTAGAAATCATCAGTGAAAGCGCAGGTAAGTCCGTCCGATCCATAACCACGGAAGATGATGGACGTTTCACTGCCAACCTGCTATCGCCCGGGGCTTACAAGTTGGAGATTACCGCAGCTAACTTTAAGAAAGCGGTCATTGCCGGCGTCGCCGTCAGGATTACCGAAACAACCAGGCAGGATATTTCCCTCGAGGCCGGCAGGATTGAAGAGACTGTTAACGTTCAAGCAACCCCAACCCTAATCAATCCCGAAAACGCGACAACCGGCCAGCCCTTAGGCGCCGAGACCTTGCGTTCTCTCCCGCTGGCTTCCCCCAATTTTTTGTTCCTCCTGTCCCTATCTACGGGGGTGACGGGTGAGCCGACCGATGTACGCAGTGCAGGCCGGGGCACGGCTGACGTAACGGTAAATGGGCAGCGCACGAGCAACAATAGCGTGTCTTTGCAGGGAATCAACGTAAATGATTTTAACCTCGCGCACTTTGACACGGTTCCATTGCCCAACCCGAATGTTTTGCAGGAAATGAAAGTTGCCACCTCGCTTTATGACGCGTCGCAGGGAAGCAAAGGTGGTGGCGCGCTGGGCTTGGTAATCAAGCCAGGTGAAAAGAACTTTCACTGGGAGGCATACTGGTCGCATCGCAATGACGTGCTGAACGCCAACGAATGGTTTTTTAACCACGATGGCAAGAAGCGCGGACGATTATTGCAAAACGTTTTTGGCGGCACGATTAGTGGGCCAGTGCCCAAGCTTGGCGGATTCTGGCTATTTAATTACCAAGGGGTGCGAGCCAGAAACGGTATCGATCCAAATGGCTCATCGCTCCGTCCTACGGTCCCGGTTTTTCCCACCAACCCAGATGGCACTACATCTGCCGCGCAGCTGGCTCAGGCCTTCGGCTTGACAGTAGCCCAGATCGACCCAATCGCCGTTAATATCCTGAACCTGAAGAACACCACTTTTGGTGGCGCATACGCGATTCCCAGGCCCGGACAAAGCGGATGCACTGTTCCGTCAGGGGGCACGTTTAACTGTACTATCAGCGGCATTGCCCCCATAAAGGATAATCAATACACAATCAGTTACGATCGGTCCATGCGCAATGGAAAGGACAGCATTTCCGGACGTTGGTTCTGGGATGAGGGCGACGTAGTCAAGCCGTATGGCACTGCTACAGGAAATCCCGGATCGCTGTCGTTCCCCCGAACCGACACCCAATGGAATCGGTTTCTGGCGATTACGGAGACGCACACGTTTAGTTCCAACAAGATTAACGAGCTGCGTTTGGGTTACAGCCGCTTTCTGTTCGCGAATATTCCAACGGATTTAATCAATGTCTCAGATATCGGAGCAGTTCGCGGAAACAGCTCGCAGTTTCCCGGTATTTACCAGTTTGCGATCACGGGTTTGATCACACTTGGCACTGGCGTCAACGACGAGCGAGGCACCGTCTCGAACACATACAATATCGTAGATACTTTTTCCTGGGTGCGAGGCAAGCACAGTCTGCGACTTGGCGGTGAGGCAACTCAGTATCAGTTGAATCGCTTCAATAACTTTGCCGTTCGCGGATCCCTAACGACAGGTGCGACATCATCGGGAATAACTCCGACGCCTAACCCGTTGACCAGTTGCACTCTCGATACTAACGAATGCACCGCTTTTCAGAATTTCCTGCGGGGACGAGTTACCGCAATTCAGTCAGCGTTTGGCGATCCGGCACGTAACTTTGTGGCCACAGACTTCGCCGGATTTATCCAGGACGACTTTCGTTTCTCTCAGCGTTTGACCTTCAATGTTGGCGTGCGTTGGGAGGGCATGAGTTTCGGGCATGACAAGCTCTTCAGAGCAGGCATCTTTGATCCGGCTCTGGCTGCTCGCGGTCTGAATCCTTTCCTAATCCCTGAGAAAGTCAATCTTGCTGGATTCAAAGGAACACCCGGCGTTTCGGATTGCGCCCTTCAGAGTTGTTTCGATGGCAACAACTTCGCACCCCGGGTCGGGTTTGCCTGGGACATCAAGGGCGACCAAAAAACTGTTCTGCGCGCGGGCTACGGTCTGTACTTCCAGCGGCTATCGAACCAGAATATTCTCCAGAATTCGCTGGCGGCTCCTTTCACAGTTCAGCCTCTCTCAAACACAACGACACCGGCTCCGTTCCAGTTGCAAAATCCTTTTGCCGGTATTCCGCCTCCCTCGATCGTGGCTACGCAGTACATTCCCCAAGCTACGTTCTTCGCGGGCTTGTTCAATGCGAATACAGGTGCAATTTCGACAAACCCCGCTGATGTCAACAATCGTGATTTTCGGCCGATCTTTGTTAATGAGGCTGGTCAACGCTGCCTCAACTATGCCAGTCCAAACACGAGTATCGGGGCAACGAATTGCTCAATCAACCTCGCCTCATTTACGAGCGCTCCGCTCAACCCGTACACACCCTATACGCAGCAATGGAATCTGACGCTGCAAAGAGAGTTGTGGAAGGGGTGGGCGGCAGAAATCGGCTATGTAGGCTCGCATTACGTTGGTGGTCTTGGCATTTGGGACCCGTTTCTTGCCGGTGTTGCCACTGCCGCAAATCCAATCACTGTGCGGGATATTAACGGTGTCAGTTACACCATAACCACCAGCACGGTGAACAACGAAGAGTTGCGACACCAGATCGTCGGGCTGTCGCGCAAGCGGGGATCGCGCTACTCCGGAAACATCGGATTCGCCACCTACAATTCGTTCCAGGCGACGGTATCACGGCGGCTAAGTCGCGGACTTTATTTCCAGGCTGCGTATACCTGGTCGAAGACAATCGATAACGTGAGCGGAGCTCTAAGTACAGACGAGTTGAATGCGACTCGTAATGGTCAGGGTGGCGCCAACATTCTAAATGCACAAAACAACCCGCGACAAAACAAGGCTGTGGGCGATTTCGATCGGCCCAATAGGTTTGTGGTCAGCTACGCATATGATCTGCCCGTGCCAAGCGGCAGTTTCTGGGACAACCAGTTTTTCCGCGGCTGGGCAATCAGTGGGATCATCACTTATCAGAGTGGCCTGCCTTTCTCGGTCACAGATAGCACGAGTGGTGGGGCCTTTGGACAAACAGGTGGGGGCACAGCAACACTGTCCGGCACGTGCGCCGGCAACGGCTACTACACTCATGGTTCAACTCAGGATCGATTGAATCATTATCTCAATCCTGCTTGCTTCAGGACGGCCGTACTAGTGCCAGGCGGGGCGGCGGGAGCCACCGGTTTTGGAAACGCGCCCCGAAACGCGTTTCGCGGCCCGTCGCAACAAAACTGGGATTTCTCAGTTCAAAAACGCTTCAAACTCGGCGAGAGTCATGAATTTCAGTTCCGGACGGATTTCTTCAACCTCTGGAACCATCCCATATTTGGTTTCCCCTCTTCAGTCAACATTGGCACACCGGCAACCTTTGCCCAAGTCACGAGCACAGTGGTCCCAGCCAGACTTATTCAGTTTGGCTTATCTTACAGACACTGATAACTCACATTAGTTCGTGAGTTGTCATTCTCGGCCGGTCGATTAAATATCGCCCGGCCGGCTCCTTAAGAGCGCTTCCTGAGTCTGAAACCACGTTTCACTTGTGTTGAGTTGCCGGCAGGAGCATCATTCTCAGAAATCTCCTCGAATGTCGGGTGATGGCATGAGACGTTTCTTTCAATGTCTCACAATCTTTTCGGCTCAATTAATACTTGCCGGGTCCGTCCTGGCCCAGCGCGATCGTGACACCTACGGAGTCGGTCCACAGTCACTGGAAGTTTCCGGCCAGGTACGTATCGCGGTTTCGGGAGAATCGGCACAAGATGTCCCCGTTCGCCTGGAACGATTCAGCGGTGGTTTGGTCGACCAGATGTCGACTGACAACCACGGCAAGTTTCGGTTCAGTAATCTTCAAAGAGGCTATTACAAGGTCATCATAAACGCCTACGGATTCAGGCCTGCTCAGCAAGATGCGGATTTACAGGTTCTGCTGCGGGCCTTTCTTGTGTTTGAACTTATTCGAGACAATCCGGCGACCTTGTCAGGCGACGTAATTATCCTCAACGATGTAATCGACGCGAGAGCCCCGCCCGATGCGCGGGCTGCCTTTAGCCGCGGACGTATGGCGCTGGCTGCCAGGAATCTCGATGAAGCAATTCTCCATTTGCAGAGAGCGGTTTCCATCTATTCAGGATTCTTTGAAGCGCAACTTCTGCTCGGCACTGCTTATATGGACAAGCGAGAATGGAAAAGCGCCGAGGACGCATTGCGAAATGCTCTCAAGATAAAGCCCGGAGATTCCACCGTGCTAATTGCGTTAGGCGAAGTCTGTTGGCGGCAGAAGCTCTATGATGATGCGGAAAAGTTCTTGTTAGAAGGGATTAAAGCAGACGAAAAATCCTGGCATGGTAACTTTACTCTCGGCAGGCTTTACTGGGATCAGGGTCAAATAGCGAAAGCCGGGCCTCCCATCGGCAAGACACTACAATTAAGACCTGGTTTTGCTGAGGCCCATTTACTCGCGGGTAATATCCTGCTTCACTTCAACCAGCAGGAGCGCGCACTGATTGAGTATCAGGAGTATCTGAAGCTTGCCCCCAAGGGTGAGTTTGCCAATCAAGCGCGGGAACTAGTACAAAAGCTTAGCAAGGCCATCACTGAAGCTCGTAAACCACCATCGTGATCATTAGAAAAGCAAAACTGGAAGAATTGTCGAGACTAAAAGAGATTGCCGATCTCGCGAATCGTCAGCGCGGCTGTCCAGACGATTGGGTGCACTACCTGGAATCCGATCCTCCAATCTCCGAATCCTTTTTGTACAGTCATGCGGTCTTTGTTGCCGAGGAAGACTGTGAGATTAAGGGGTTTTATGCTTTAAGTCACGAGCATCGGCTGAACCAATTATATGTCCTACCTGATTCGCTTGGGACTGGGTGTGGCAAAGAACTTTTTCTTCACGCGATGGAACAAAGACTCTTGGTCGACAAGTAAGTTTTTTCGTGTGATTTCGTGGACCGTCTTCTCTACTCAGCACAATCCGTGTTGGTGCGCCGCAATAACAAACCAAAACGTTCCTGATACTCCCGCGAAGTAATAAACGAACAGACCATCCCGCGATAGTTGTTTGGCTGGCGATTGTTCAAAATGTTCAGCCAAAAATCGTACCCACCCGGATCCGCATCGCGCTGCAAATAACCAAAGTATTGCATCAGCACAAACGCCGGATTGAATTCACGCGACTTGAAATCTGCAAACTCGATCACTTCCCGCAGAACCTGGGCGCGAGTCTTGCCATTGCGCATGTCGTTTGCAAGTCGCTGCCGTTCCACGGCGAAGGGAACCAACCCGGCCGTGTCGAACAGTTTGTTCACAAACTGCTCCGGTGTTTGTGAAGCCGGATACAACTGTTGGAAGCCTGCGCGCAAGACCCAATCGTTGGCCAAAGCTTGTTTGTTAGCCTCCAGATTTGGTCCAGCCACAACGCGGCCACGGTCGGCTACAAATTCCGCAAACGCAGGCTGGCGGCCCAGCGAACCCTTGTACAACCGGTACACGAACGAACCGGTGTCCTGGAATTCCAGCTCGATAAAGAACGCAGCAGAGACACCTATGCGCCGAGAGTTGATGCAGCGATCGTTGTTACAGCCCGTAATCTGACTGGTCCAGTAGTCCAGTCCACCACTGTCAGGTTCGCGACCAAGAAAGTCCAGATACTGCTGGCGCACAAAATACTGCCCATCGTTAATCTGATTTGTCACGGGAGCGAATGACAAACCTGAAAGCGCGAGATTTGAAGAGTCAGCACGCGAAAAGATTTGGCCGTCTTGTAAAAAGCCGTTCATTCCACCGTCTGGAAAGGCATCCAGTTGCGGCGTGCCGCCATTTCCTCCCGAGCCATCGGCTGCGCCCAATGAGTCTTCGATAACGTAAACATTTCCCAGCCGGTCGACAGTTAAGCCGTGCAGGAACAGATTGTCATCAATCGACAGTCCGACTACAACCACTTCATCCCGGTCGCCGCGGCCATCGCCGTTGTCGTCATAAATTGCGAGCATCAGCGTGTCATTGCCCGCTGAATGGGAGAAGACAACCCCCCGCGAGTTAACAGCGACGTCCAACGGAGCATCGTCCGAAAAGCGATACGAGTAATAAGGCGTGGCATCCAGCGTGTCAGGCATACCGTCCCCGTTCGTATCGCGAATTATTCTCAGTTCGTCCGAGTGAAAGTCGGCGATCAGCAGATCGTTGTTGGGAAGCAATGCCAATGCGTTTGCATTGTAGATACGGTTGTCGCCCACCTGTACCAACGACCTCGAGAGTGAGTTATCAAAACCGCCGCCGTTTGTGTCTCTTACGAGCAGAATGATGCCCGGCGAGGCTTCATTGTTGGGATCGTTCGGGTCGGAAGAGTTATAGAACCCGCTGGAGGAAACGATGACAAACTCGCGTCCTGATCTGGAATTACCGCTTACGACTGCCGCTGCCGACGGCAAAGAGAAATCCCGTTGCAGGTCGTAGGTTGTGGACGAATCAAGCAGATAGTCTCCGTTCGTGTCCAGACCCACCACGAGAACGCCAACGAGGGTTTGGTTGCGAGTGGCCGAATAGACTTCATAGCGGGCGCCCGATCGGCCGACCGCAATATCGAAAGAACCTCCATCAAAGTCAAACGTGGTTCGTTCGTCAGCGATCAGATCGCTGTTCCGATCTACGAATTGCTCATTCGTGCCCGCCGAAGAGCTCAGGTTGAATTGGGACGTATGTAGAATGCGGCTCAAGGCGGTGCCGGGCGCGATTAAAGAGGTTGCGGCTATGTTCAGTTCATTCGCATTCACTCGCGCGGCTGGCCTCGAAGACCCTGCCGCGCGGTAATCGTTTCGGGCGAAAGGCCGAGCCTGGCGATCGGTTTGCAACGGCCGGTAGCCACCCTTCCTGCCATTTCGATTCAAGGACTCGGCGGCGGCAGACCGAGCTCGGTTGAAGTCCGGTTTTAAGGATTGATCCATGGTCTGCGCGTTGGCGCCTACTGCAAACAGATAAGCGGTGAAGACAATAACCGCGAGGAGAGTTAGAAGGTAAACTAAGAAACGCACTACCTGCTCCATGGCTAACTCACTTTCTCCGAACTCCTGGGACCGCGGACATCCTGTCCGCACATGTTGCGTTGAATTCAACGGAAGACAATTTCGCGCCTCAGCGCTCACGGCGGACAAGATGTCCGCGTTCCCAGCGACAACATTTCCTAAGGTCGATCCGGCCGATCAGGTCGATCTGGTTTCGAGGGCTCGGAACGAGGCGCCGGCTCACTCCGCGGCGGCGGATCGTTCCGTGGTGGTGGATCATTCCGTGGTGGTGGATCGTTCCGTGGCGGTGGATCATTCCGTGGCGGCGGCTCGTACCTTGGTGCAGGCTCGTTCCGCGGAGCCGGTGCAGCACGCTGTCGCGAATCGTCGCGCTCCTCGCGCCGAACCGGTTCTGGACGTGGCGGGGGTGACTCTCTTCGCTCCGGAGCAGGATGCGCAGCAGGCGTCTCAACCTCCTGCCGTTGCTCGGTAGGTTCTACTCGATCCTGCCGCTTCGAATCTGCCGGACGAACAGGCGCCGACGGGCGGTCTTCCTGTCGTGGTCGAGAGGGACGATTAGCGGGTGATGCCTCGTCATTTGACTGTGGCCGCGCAGGTGTCGTAACAGGTCTTTGCTCTCTCGCTTCATCTGCGGCGGGATTAATTCTGGTCGGGGGTTGCGTCACTCGTAGGCGCGAAGGTCGATCGGATTGATTGCTATCGCCGCCACCTCCCTGATCGCTTGATGCAGAGACAGGCCGGGCTGGTCTCGCGACCGCCCCAGTCGGCCGAGTCTCAGCAGGTCCCGGCATCGCGTTAATAATGGGAGCAGTCGGTCGGGGTTCGCGACCGTTCAATACGCGTGTGCGTCGTAACTCATCGTCCAGCGGAACTCCAGGTATCCTTGAAGCTGCGCCGGTGTCACGTGCAGGCAAATTCACACCAGGACTGATGCGAGCTGGTCGAGCGACTGTGCTGGCTGTGCGGTCGGCTCCTCCGGCTGTTGCTCCAGCGTAGGCCGGTCTGACAGGCAAATCACGCAAGGGCTCCTGGCTCACCGCACGTCGCGCAACCACGTCTGTGGCCGCCCGCAACCTTCCTGCTCCGCCGCCAAAATCCCTCGCCGCCACAGTAGTCACGGCGCGAGCATAAGCCGGGTTCACCCGGCGAAGATTAGCGAGTTCGTCGCGCCTTAATGGCGTTAACCGATCCGGTCCACGGTAGGAGCGCGAGTGTGGATCGCGATGATAGTAAGACAGTGGATACCAGCAAATGTTGTCGCCAAAAGAAAAATGAAATGACACAAAGGCGACCAGCGCCGGCCGCCACCAGCTGCGATGCCGGTAATAATGGCTGCGGGGGCACCAGGCCCAATAGTTGTTGTAGTAGACCCAACGGCCGTAGTGATAAGGCGCCCAGCCCCAGGGCTCGTATCCCACCCAGGTCCAGCCATAGGGCGGACACCAGGTCCAACTGCCATACCGATAAGGCGCCCAGTTGTTGTAGTTGTTGATAATCGTAACGCTGGGTTGCCAGATCCAACCGTATTCGTCCGTGTAGGCCCAGCTGCCATAGGCGTCCAGGTCTTCGGCGCCCCAAACGTAGCTGTCGTAGTATTGCGTATCGTAACGAAGCCTTTGCGCCAGAGTTCGCTCGCGATCGTCAACCCAGCGATCCCAGTCATCCGCTGGGCTGGCGGCGATTAATTCCCAATCGCCGCTCGCCGGCCCTTCAAAGACAAATTCCGCAGCGCGGCCGTCACGCAGGGTGAAGCCTGATGTGTCAGAGTAGATGCGGGCCTGGCCACCGTTTCGCACGGTAAGTCGCACACGTCCTTCGTGGCCCACATCAACCCGATACAAACCCTTCTTTTCGGCCGCCAGAGTGGTTTTGGGTGCGTCCATTTCGAAGTACTCGCGATCGCGGTCAAAGCGCGCCAGCCGAATGGTCGCGGTACCCTCGACGAGGCTCAACGCCAAACCCTCATCGCGCAGGGTTACAATTCGCAGAATCGAACCAGGCCCGACACGGACGAAGTTGCGTGCGTCAATCTGAATTTCCACGCGAGAACGGTCCGTGGTCACCAGCGTATCGCCTTCGACCAGCGGAAAATTCAACTGGGCCTGTTCCCAGTCGGCGTTGCCGTTTCTTTTGAGTTTTACTTCACCACTGATCAGACTGATACGCACAACCCGAGCTTTCACATCGTAATCATCGGAGTACTCATCGCCGGCGCGGACGGCAGTGCCGGTTGAGAAAAAGACTATTAGAAGCGAGAGAATAGAGACATACAAAGGTCGGGCTGTACGCATAGCTACGCTCCTTCTGGTCGTACGATAGACATTGCTGCCGGTCACTCAACGTAGAAACATGCTTGTCTGTGGAGACAGATCTTCGGGTCTGTCCTCATCGCAGACATTCTTGTCCATCACATCATTGCCGGGGGCGCGTCAGGCGCGAGGAGAGTTCAGCGTTAGCGCTTGGCGAGTAGAGTTACACCCGTAGGACAGACATTCTTGCCTGTCGAATCTCTTAACCTTCGATTTTTCACCGGGCTTAATCTGCTGACGTGGCCCAGAGCAAAGATTATGCCGACAGCGCAAGTTAAGTGGATTACGATGGGTGGACCATTGAATGTTAGAGGCGACTTGGATAACTTTCAGATTGTTTTCTCGTGATCGCGTTTCTTAGAGTCTCGGTTTTATCCGAGATGGTGCAAAGTAAGCACTATTTCGTGCGAGGCAACGGAGAAAAGCTTTTCCCTGATGACCACTTACAATCCATCCCAACCTGGGGGAGATCAGTTCGACGTGATCGTCATCGGCGCCGGAATCAACGGCGCCGGCGTCGCGCGCGATGCGGCAATGCGCGGACTCAAAGTCCTGATGCTAGAGCAGAAGGACATCGGTGGCGGGTCAAGTGCCTGTTCAACGCGGCTGATTCATGGCGGCCTTCGCTATCTTGAGCACGGAGAATTCGGCCTCGTGCGCGAATCACTGCGAGAGAGGGAAATCCTGCTGCGCATCGCACCTCACCTGGTCAGACCCTTGCCGATTCTCGTACCTATTTACGCCGGCCAAAAACGCGGCCCTTTGACCATTCGCGCAGGAATGATCGCCTACAACCTGCTCTCGTTCGACAAGACGCTGCCTGCGCATCGACTGCTTTCGCGAGCGAGGGTCCTTCGATTGGCGCAGGGATTGAAGGCAGACGGCTTGCGCGCGGCGGTGCTCTATTATGACGCACAAGTGGAGTTCGCAGAGCGGTTGGTGCTCGAAAACGTTTTGTCCGCAGTCCAAAACGGCGCGACTGTACGAACATACTCGACAGTAAGAGGGTTTCTTGCAGCAGATGGTCAGGTGCGCGGCGTAAGCTTTACCGATCAACTAACCGGTGAAAAGCACCAGGCAATGGGCCGGCTGCTTATCAATGCGGCCGGGCCCTGGATCGACCAGTTACTCGGTGCGGCCGGCTTACCGAGCGTGCTGCCGCTGATCGGGGGCACTAAAGGAAGCCACCTCATTGTATCTTCTTTTCCCGGAGCACCCGCGACAGCGGTCTATGTTGAGGCCGCGCAGGACCAACGGCCTATCTTCATCATTCCCTGGAACGAAAATTATTTAATAGGCACGACTGACATCCGCTACAACGACTCGCTCGATCGCGTCGAGATCGACGACCGGGAGATCGAGTATCTTCTCACAGAGACAAACCGGTTTATCCCGGCGGCGCAACTCTCGCGAGAGTCCATCCTTTTTACTTATGCGGGAGTTCGTCCGCTTGCCTATGCCACGAACCGGGATGAAGAGGGGATCACTCGTCGCCATTTCATACGTGAACATTCGCAGTTGACCGGTCTAATGTCTCTCGTGGGCGGAAAACTGACGACCTATCGGAGTCTTGCCGAGGAGACTGTGGATCTCTGCTTTCGACGATTGGGGCGACAAGCGCCGAAGTGCACGACTGCAGTGGCGGTCTTGCCGGGTGCCACCTCTGATTTCACAAACTCCTGCGAAGAGCTAAAAAAGGAATACAGATTGTCCGAGCCTACCGTCGCAAGACTGTTGAGACTCTACGGCGTCCGTGCGGTTGAAGTTCTGAAATTGGTTAAGGAGGACGAACAGCTTTGTGAAGTTTTCGATCCGGAGACCGGGGCAGTTAGCGCGGAAGTTGTTTTCTCATTCAAAGAAGAGATGGCGACGACGCTTTCCGATTGCTTGTTGCGTCGAACTATGGTGGGTTTGAATTCCACCTGCGGCCTGGCAGCAGTCAAACCGGCTGCTAACATAGCGCAAAGATTTCTCGGCTGGTCGGACCAGCAGGCTCGTAACGAGATCGAGCGTTATCGAACCTACGTCGAGCGGATGCACCCTCGCGGCGTTCAAGATGAGCGCCACCCAACCTTCTTTAAATCTTAAGACATTTTCCATTTTTCATTGTTGATTGGGATGTTCATGTGATTTCGTAGGCCGGTGCTGGTTACAAAATGCACTATCCACGAAATCACACGAATCCATGAAACCGCGAAATCACACTAAACGGTGTAAATGAAAGTGAAACATCCTCTCCATAAAACGCGAGGCTGGCTCGACAAGTCCCTCAAATCATTCGAGCTTTCGCCTGAGCCAGGCCCGGGCCATTTTCCAGTCACGCTCAACGGTGGCGTGGCCAAGACCCATTACCTCGGCGGTCTCTTCGATTGACAGACCGCCGAAGAATTTTAGTTCCACGATGCGACTTTGTTGCGCGTCAATCGTGGCCAGCTCTTCGAGCGCCTCGTGAAGGGCGAGCACGTCGAGGTCGGGCTTTTCTGATACCGCATTGGCGCTGGTTATGGACAAGCGCTGTTGCCCGCCGCCGCCACGCTTCGCGGCGTGTTTCGCGCGCGCATGGTCAACCAGAATCCGCCGCATCAGTTGCGCGGCAATTCCGTAAAACTGGGCCCGGTTTTGCCAGCGCGAATTGTTTTGATCCACCAGGCGGAGATAAGCCTCGTTTACGAGGGCCGTGGGCTGAAGTGTGTGACCAACTTTCTCACGTCGCAAGTAGTTGCTGGCGAGCCGTCGCAGTTCGTCATAAACCAGGGGCATGAGCTCGTCCAAAGCCGTTTGATCGCCACCGCTCCATTTCGCCAGTAGCTGCGTAATATTTTCCGGTGGTTGCATTTGGGCCTTCACCCGATTGTACTCCAGCCATTTTATCCTTCGTGAGGGATTTCGCATGCGACGCCGAGATTAGCAACATTCAAGCTAACGGAAGTGCGACAGCCGAATGTCCGACATGCTTCAGCTTGTCGTCAGGATGGGCAAAACGAAATGTACGACCTAACGGGTGGTAGCATGCTTGAGTGTGGCTAATCTTGACGACAAGCTGAAGCATGTCGGACATTCGGCTGTCGCATTTATGGTAGCTTGAGTCTTTGGCGCATTGGAAAGCGGCGATAAAGCGCCGCACTCCAAGGAATAGCGCAACTCCTTGTAGTGCGCTGCCTTGTCAGCGCTTTCCAAGATCCGCATCTAGCAATTTGCGGTGCTGAACTGAGTCTATTCCACCGGCCAAGTTTCCTGCTAGACTCACCGCCGTTTTGCCATCTTCCGGCATTGGTGATTCATGTCTGCTTCCGAAACTTCACGGCCACGACTGCGCACTGAAGCAATCGCCGGCATCACCACCTTTTTCACAATGTCCTACATTGTTGTGGTGAACCCTTCAATCCTTTCCACACCGGGAACCGGAATGGCGTTCAGTGGCGTCCTAACGGCGACGGTGCTCGTCTGTTTTTTGATGACCCTCTTGATGGGACTGTATGCAAAGTTGCCATTTGCGGTCGCGCCTGGCATGGGCATCAATGCGTACTTCACTTTCACGATCATACTGGGCCAGAAGGTCTGGTGGCAGGTGGCTCTCGGGATCATCTTCTGGGCCGGCGTGCTCTTTCTGCTTATTTCTGTTACTCCGGTGCGCGAGACGATCGCGAAAGCAATTCCGTCGGAACTCAGAATCGGCACCGCGGCAGGCATCGGAGTTTTTCTTACGTTCATCGGTCTTAAGAATGCCGGCTTCATCGCTCCTGATCCGGTAACGTTCGTGAAACTCGGCGTGCTGGATGTGCGAACACTGTTGACTATTCTGGCGACCGGAATCTCCATCTGGTTGTTAACCAGGAAAAATCCCCTCGCCTTTCTGGCCGGCATCTTCTTCTGCACGTTACTCGGCTGGGCTCTGGGATTGGTAAAAGCTCCCGATCACTTCTTTAGTGCGCCCGACTTTCAAACCGTCTTTTTGAAGCTGGATATCCGCGGGGCATTGAAGCTGTCGCTTTTGCCGGCGATCATCGGGATTCTTTTTACCGATTTATTCGATTCGATTTCCACCTTCATCGGCGTGGCGCACACGGCAAACCTGTTGGATGAAAACGGCAATCCCCGGAATCTTAAACAAGGACTGATCGTCGATTCACTGGCCACACTGGGCGCGGGAGCGGCCGGCACATCTTCAGGGACTGCCTACATCGAAAGCATAGCAGGCATCAACATGGGCGGGCGCACCGGAATGACATCCGTCTTCACCGCCTTGTGTTTCCTGCCGTGCTTTTTTCTGGCGCCGCTCGCGGGAATGGTGCCTGCCTATGCCACCGCGTCAGTGTTGATTCTGGTGGGAGCGGCAATGTTTCGGAGCGTGGGTCAGATAAGGTTCGAGAAGATCGAGGAGGGCTTGCCGGCATTTCTGACAATTATTCTCATTCCGCTTACCTTTTCGATCACGCAGGGGATCCTCTGGGGCTTCCTTTCGCACGTTGCGCTTTATCTGATGGTAGGCCGTCGCAAAGAAATCCATCCGGTGATGTACGCGTTGGCGCTGATTTCGATCGGCTTAATCATGCTTGAGCATGTGAAAGTTCATTGAATCCTTTCGTGGATCGCTTGCATTGCACATGCACTCACGTTGTAAAGTAGCTCATCCTGATGAGCTCCAGCCAAGATAAACATTTTGTCGGCAAATCGCTTCCCCGCAAGGAAGGCCGGAAGAAAGTGACCGGTGAAGCTCGTTATATCGACGACTTCACTTTTCCCGGTATGCTTCATGGCGCCACCGTGCGCAGTCCGGCCCCACGTGGACTTATCAAAAACATTTCGTTTTCACCTGATATTCCCTGGAACGAGTTTGTCATCGTCACTGCCAAAGATATCCCGGGCGAGAACTACGTCGCCTTGATTCTCAACGATCAACCCTTCCTGGCGGACAGCCGGGTCAACCATGCGGAAGAGCCCGTTGTCCTGCTCGCGCACCCGGACAAGTATCTGCTGCAAGAAGCTCGCCGATCAGTAAGTATCGAAATGGAAGAGCTGCCGGCAGTCCTTTCTTTGGAAGAATCGCTGGACAAGAAGGAGATCATCTGGGGCGAAGACAACGTCTTCAAAAACTTTCTGGTAAATAAAGGGAACGTCGATGAAGTTTGGGACCGCGCTGACTTTATCGTCGAGGGTGAGTATCGCACGGGCGCGCAGGAGCAGCTCTACATCGAAAACAACGGTGTCATTGCCACTGCGAATGCCACCGAAGGCGTCACGGTCTGGGGCTCGATGCAGTGCCCTTATTACGTTCACAAGGCACTCATAAAGCTCTTTGGGTTACCTGAAGACAAGATCCGGATCATTCAAACCGAGACTGGAGGAGGCTTTGGCGGCAAAGAGGAGTATCCGTCTTTGATCGCCGGTCATGCGGGTTTACTTGCCTGGAAATCAGGAAGGCCGGTCAAGATCGTTTACGACCGCGCTGAAGACATGGTGGCTACCACAAAACGTCATCCGTCGCGCACTCGACATCGAACCGCCGTCGACAAAGATGGCAAGCTGCTCGCCATGGAGATCGACTTTGTTGTTGACGGCGGAGCATATTGCACGCTCTCTCCGGTTGTGCTTTCGCGGGGGACCATCCACGCTGCGGGGCCGTACTCGTGTCCCAATGTCCGGATCAAAAGTCGCGCGGTTGCCACAAACATACCGCCGCATGGAGCCTTTCGCGGATTCGGCGCGCCGCAGAGTATCTTTGCGCTCGAACGACAATTGGATAAGGTCGCCAGAACAGTCGGAATCGCGCCTGATGAGTTTCGCCGGCGTAATTTTCTCCACGAGGGTGAGACTACTGCTACGGGTCAGGTAATCCATGAGCGAGTGGAAATGGACCAGCTTTTGGACCGGGCCTTTGAATTGAGCGAGTATCACGCTAAGCGCATGCGCTTTGCGCTTGAAAATGAAACAGCGAAAGTGAAGCGGGGGATCGGCTTTGCTTCCTTCATGCATGGCGCCGGCTTTACCGGATCGGGCGAGGTCTACCTTGAGTCGGTGGTCGGCGCGGAAGCAACGGCTGACGGCCATGTGCGAATTCTGGCGGCCAGCACCGAGATTGGTCAGGGGACCAACACTATCTTTTCGCAGATTGCCGCCGAAGCACTGGGTGTGGATTACGACCTGATTGAAGTCGTACAACCCGATACCGGGAACGTGCCGAACAGTGGTCCAACAGTCGCTTCGCGCACAGCCATGGTCGTAGGCAAGCTAGTTGAGTCCGCCGTGCTCGGTCTAAAACAGACTCTGATTGGGAGTCGCTTGCTGGCCGAAAGGTACACACAGAAGCAGTTCCAGGACGCCTGCGGGCAATACCTCAAGACGGTTGGTCCATTAAAGGGCTTCAGCAAATACACACCGCCGCCGGGTGTTCATTGGGACGACGAAAAATACGAGGGCGACGCTTACGGGGCCTACGCCTGGGCAGTGTATGTGGCGGAGGTTTCGATTGACACCCTGACTTACGAAGCCCACGTCGAAAACTTTGTCGCGGTGCAGGAAGTGGGTCGAGTGCTCAATCCAGTTTTGGCTGCGGGACAAATTGAAGGCGGCGTGGCTCAGGCTATCGGCTTTACTTTGTTCGAGAATGTCGTCTGGCAGAATGGACGCATGGCCAATAACCAGATGACGAATTACATCATTCCAACTCCGGCTGACATTCCGCCAATTCGCGTTTACTTTGAAGAGAACCCGTACGCGTATGGTCCGGGGGGCGCCAAAGGGATCGGCGAGTTGCCAATGGACGGAGCTGCACCCGCCATCTTGAACGCAATTGAGAATGCCACGGGTGTAAGCTTTACCGAGGTGCCGCTGATGCCCGAGGCTTTGATGACCGGCTTAGCGTGACTTTGCGTCTTCTACTTTGCGTTCTTTGCGTTTTGATTTGTGAAGATCAATTTCAACGCAAAGGACGCGAAGGTTGTCGCAAAGGACGCCAATATAACGACCAGCTCAAACGATGTCGAACAAGATCACTATTAACTGTATCGTAAACCGCGAACCACAGTCGCTGGAGGCTTATCCCATCGAGCGTTTGCTCGATGTTCTGCGCGATCAGTTGCACTTGACCGGAACCAAAGAAGGCTGCGGAGAAGGTGAGTGCGGCGCTTGCACCGTGATGCTGGACGGACAAATAGTCAACAGCTGTCTTGTCCCGGTCGCCCAGGTTGAAAACTCGGAGATCACGACGATCGAAGGTCTCGCCCTGGAAAAAGATCGTCTAGACGCAGTACAGCAAGCCTTCATCGATTGCGGCGGCGCGCAATGCGGCATTTGTACGCCGGGAATGGTGATGGCAGCAAACGATTTATTAAAGCGGAATCCAAATCCCACTGAAGCTGATATTCGCGTGGGACTCGCGGGCAATCTCTGTCGCTGTACGGGCTACATGAAGATCTTCGAATCGGTTGTCCGCGCCTTTTCACCAACTCAGCCACAGAGACACGAAGACACAGAGATGGACTAGGAAGAAAATCGGATTATTGATGAACTTTAATTCACGTTTGCTCAGGGATGGAATCAAGCGCTTCATTTTGTAAGTTATTGGCTGGTGGGAAAAGTTGTTGACTCTCCTTGTCCAAGCTCTTTAATTTGATTTATGCCCTCCCGCTCGGCTCTCAGTTCATCTCTGTGGTTCTGTGGCTCCGTGGCTAATTGTTAAGCGATGAGATCCTTCGTTCCTTCCTATCAAATGAAGACTCCAAGGGGACTTGGTGAGGCCTTGGAGTTGCTCGCCAGTGAATCCGGCGTGTGGAAGCCGTTTGCCGGCGGCACGGATTTGATGGTTTTGCTCGAAGCCGGCAAGCTCGCACATCGCAATTACCTCAACCTCTGGAACCTGAAGGAACTCCGCGGCATCGAGGTTACTGACGATCGGATTTCCCTGGGTGCACTGACGACCTACACGGAAGTGCAACAGCATCCTGTGTTGCGAGCAGAGTTTCCGATGCTCTGCCAGGCGGCCAGTGAAACCGGTGGCCTCGCCATTCAAAACCGCGGCACGCTTGGCGGGAATATCGTTAATGCCTCACCGGCAGCCGACTCGCCGCCGGCGCTGCTCGCCTATGATGCCGAACTCGAGCTGATCTCAACCGCAGGCTTGCGCCGCGTGGCGTATAGCAGCTTTCACCAGGGCTATAAACAGATGGACGTGCAACCGGCCGAACTACTGGCACGAGTTCATCTTTCACGCGAAAAACAAAAGCTAATTCATTACTATCGAAAAGTCGGCACACGAAAAGCACAGGCGATCTCGAAGGTCTGCTTTGCTGCTGTCGCTCGAATGGACAACGAGGTTATCCAGGAGATTCGCATAGCCCTGGGCAGCGTCGCGCCGATCCCTTTGCGTTGTCTAAAAACCGAAGATGCGCTTCGCGGTCGCCGAACCGATAATATTTCTTTGGGGACCTCAGCGCTCAAGCGCGAGATAACACCGATTGACGACATTCGCTCGACCAAAGACTATCGGCTGCACGTATCTCTGAACCTGCTCGAAGATTTTCTCGCCACACTTTGACCACTTTGCTTTTGTTCTTTCGTGTGATGCGCGTGGATCACCTCTTCTTGCGAGCCAATACGATCCACTAAATCACACGAATAAAGACTCAGAAAATGACAAATGAGAAATTGGGCGTAAAATGGCGAAGATGAAGTGCCCCGAAGAGATCGCTGCGCACCTGGTAGAAATAAGTAAAGGCTTCTATCTGCGCGGATGGGTATCGGGCACCAGCGGAAACTTCAGTGCTGTGGTAAAACGAGACCCGCTCGTGCTGGCCATGAGTGCCAGCGGCGCCGACAAAGAAATACTTTCGCCGGAGCAGATTCTGTTGATTGACGATCAGTGTAACGTTATCAGCGAACGTGCCGCGAAGCCATCCGCAGAAAGTCCATTGCACACGCGCCTTGCCAGAGAATTCGGAACGGGCGCCGTGCTGCATACTCACTCTGTTTGGAGCACAACTCTCTCCGAGCTGGAGGCCGCGAAAGGAGGAGTCGCAATTGAAGGCTATGAGATGCTCAAAGGTCTGACAAACGTTCAGACGCACGAGCACCGCGAATGGCTCCCGATTGTCGAGAACTCTCAGGACATGATTGCCCTCGCTGAAATGGTAAGCAGGACGCTGCGCAACTCACCCGCCGCGCATGGATTTCTTCTGAGACGCCACGGGCTTTACACCTGGGGCAGCGATCTCGACGAGGCTAAGCGGCACGTTGAAATACTTGAGTTTCTATTGGAAGCTACGGGACGGTTAAGAATGATGAAACAAGGGGAATGTTGACGATGGCTGTGGTACGGATTCCAGATGAAAATCGAACGCTGATCGAAAAGCAGCAGATCTCAGAGTATCTCTCTACCTGCGGGATTCAATACGAGCACTGGCCGTTAAGCGAATCTGTTCCGGCCGACGCAGGTGGCGAAGCAATCCTGGCCGCTTATGCGACAGAGATCGAAAAGCTCAAAGCGCGCGGAGGTTATTTGACTGCCGACGTTATTGACGTGAATAGAGCTACGCCCGGGCTCGACGTGATGCTCGCGAAGTTCAGTCGCGAGCACTGGCATGACGAAGACGAAGTGCGTTTCATTGTCGCCGGACACGGTCTTTTTCACATTCATCCAAAAGACAAGCCGGTAGTGGCTATCGAGGTCGAAGCCGGTGATTTGATCTGCGTGCCGCGCGGAACGCTGCACTGGTTCGATCTTTGTTCCGATCGCCGGATCAGGGCCATCCGATTGTTCCAGGATATGGCGGGCTGGACTCCGCACTACACCGAGAGCACAGTGGAAACAAAGTTTCAGCCAATATGCTTCGGGTCAGCCTCGCAAGGTACGGTTTCAGAGCCACTATTTCGTGTAAGTTAGTGGAGTCCGCGAACAAGATATCCACTAAATCACATCAAAAACGCACGAAAAGGAGAAGGCAAAACAATTGAGAGATACGCATGCTGCGCACCGACTTCCGTTTTAGTCTTTCCGCTTCCAAAACAAAGGGCATATTGCTGGACATTGAAGGCACGACCACGCCAATTTCTTTCGTTTACGACGTGCTTTTTCCTTTTGCGCGCGGTCGAGTGACAGACTATCTGGAAAAGCAATTCGACCGCGCCGACGTGCGCCGAGATCTCGAGCTCTTGAGGCGCGAACACGATGCTGAGGCCGGGCCCGAGCGGCCGCAGCTCAGCTCACACTCGCGTGCTGAGGAGATTGCTTCCGTTACTGCTTACCTGCACTGGCTGATGGACAAGGATCGCAAATCGACTGCTTTGAAGTCACTGCAGGGAAAAATCTGGGAACAGGGATATCGCGAGGGAAGATTGAAGTCGCAGGTTTTCCCGGACGTTCTGCCCGCGTTTCAACGCTGGCAAGCGGCAGGGCTCAGGATTGCGATTTTTTCCTCCGGGAGCGTACTGGCCCAAAAGCTCCTGTTCGCACACACAGAGCAAGGCGATCTCACAGAGTTTATTGACAACTATTTCGATACGACAACTGGGCCCAAAGCGGAGGTTCAGAGTTATCGGAAAATCGCAGCCACCCTGGAATTGAAGGAGACGGAAGTGCTTTTCATTTCGGATGTTGTGGCTGAGTTGGATGCGGCTCGGGAGAGCGGCATGAACACTCTCTTGTGTCTGCGTCCGGGAAACCACCAACAACCGTCGAATCACCAGCACTCGATTATCGAAACTCTGGAAGAGGTTGGGTAGGGAAAAGAAACTGCACCACCAAATGTCCGACATGCTTCAGCTTGTCGTCAAGATTAGGAACTCTCAATGTGCGACGTGGTAATATCATTGCTTGAGTGTTGCCAATCTCGACGACAAGCTGAAGCATGTCGGACATTTGGTTCGCGTTTTTTCAAGCTTGCGAATGTTGGCAAGCTGATAAAGCTTGTCGGACATTTAAACTGACCCACTGCCGGAAA
>DASQPD010000139.1:0-12419 GCA_035644135.1 Pyrinomonadaceae bacterium | reverse complement strand
GCCGCGCAGTTTGCAGCCCGGTTTGAATTTGAGATCGATCCGGATACGGTGGCGATCTGTCGCCGGATCGACCTGTCCGATCTGCCAGCGGAACGAATCTGGGGCGAATTGGAGAAGCTTCTGCTGCGCGCCAACCGTCCCTCAATCGGTTTGCGCTGGCTCAAAGATCTGCGCGTCACCGAACAGCTCTTTCCGGAAATTGAGGCGACAATAGACCTGCGGCAGGACGCAGAATGGCATCCGGAAGGCGACGTGTTTATTCATACTATGTTGGTGTTGGACCGTGCGCGTGAGTTGATCGAAGATCTTGATTATCCGCGCAAGGTGACAGTGATGCTGGCTGCGCTTGCTCATGATTTTGGCAAGCCGTCGACCACTGAGTTTCTTGAAGGGCACTGGCGTTCAAGAGGGCATGAAGAGGCTGGAGTTGCGCCCACGCTGAGTTTTCTCGATCGCGTGAACATCCATACCCTGAACGGGTACGACGTGCGCGCGCAGGTGCTGGCGCTGGTTCGCGAGCACCTGAAGCCGGGTGAGTTCTTCAAGAAGCGCGATGAAGTTGGCGATGGCGCTTTTCGCCGGCTGGCCCGCAAATGCGAATTGGACTTGCTGTACCGGGTTGCCAAAGCAGACTCTCTGGGACGAAATGCCGAGTGGGTTCCTCGCGCGAAGTGGTATGACGCTGAGGGTCAGGAATGGTTTATCGATCGCGCAAGGCAGTTGGCAGTTGAGCAACGCGCCCCAGCTCCGCTGTTAATGGGCCGGCACCTGCTCGAGATGGGTCTATTGCCTGGACCACGGGTCGGCCAGATTACACAAGCGGTTTACGAGTTGCAGCTGGACGGCCGAGTGCGAACATTGGAAGAGGCCCAGGACGTCGCAAGAGATCTTCTCGCGAATGACTCTTCGTCTTGAAACTAAAATAATCGGCCGCGGATGCCTAACTCTAGAGACCAAAGGCCGAAGCCTGACACTGGTTGCGAAAAAGCCGACTAACACGAGGCTAGTTACACCCATTTTTCTTGAAACCGGCCCAAAGACGTTTTTTCATCTTGGCTTATCACCATCTCTCAATTCTGGATAAAGTTGTAAGGTTTTAGTTCGGAAACGCTCTCTTTCGCGTGAGATTCAAGTCCTTAATCTGAGAAGTTTCCGACTAGAAGCATGCATCGACTGACCCCAGACGTCGTACCACTATCCTTGAGCAGAGGGACCATCGGGATGGCCCCACGTGTCGATGCCAATCGTTGCGCGCGCTTCTTGGTCTATCAATTCACTAGCTCTTTGATTTTTGTACCCATTAGACCTGCTTCTTAAATGTGCATTATATCGCTCTTCGACTCTGGCCTGTGGGGATCAGTTAGTGGAGAGAATTTTAAGGAAGTCTTCGAAGGACGCTGCAAAGGGTTGGGCAGATTCCAAACTCATATCGCTGAGTTGAACTTGGACTATCGGCAATGTGTCGTAGCGAGTGTCGAACGCGTATCCGATATCTCCTCCATCACCACCGAATAACAACAACCCCGGTGCAAATTCGTTAACATGGTATCCTTCGTTTAACTGCACAATCTCTTGGAGTAACCACAATCTCAGATAGCCACGCTCTCCCACCGGCCCCTCTGCTCCATCGGACAAGAGCATGAATTTGACATACTCGGCGGGCAGAAGAACGCCCGTTTGGCGCATAAGATGGTCTATAGATTCCTGTTTGGCCCCGGGACGAAGAACTAATCCTCCCGTAACGTAGCTATTGGGATCCATTCTAGTTTTTGCCTCCCCCTGCAAAACTCTTTGAAGTCTATTCAACCAAGTGGTGAATCGGGAATGAACTTCAGGCGCCAAAGGAATCTTGTTTGCTGGATCGGTGGGACTGCCTCCAAATTTCACGGGATGGATTTCATGAATATGTTGCCCGGCAAGTTCGGGGTCAGCCCGATGCATTGCTTGGTTCGCGCTATTTTTGGCTGCAACCAGGTTGGCATACTCTTCACCATTTATTAGTCTGAAAGGACCGGCCGGTTGCGGAACGCCCTCAGGATATTCGCTCCAGTCAAGAATTGAGAAGGAGCCTTCAGGAAGCTCAGGAAGTACAAACAGGGTACCACCCATAGGAGCACTAGATGTTGGTTCCCCTGTTTGGGGATCGAGGCCAGCCATCCTTGATTGGTAATCGTTAGCAAATTCAGAGTCGTAACCAGGATTTCCGACACCGAAAATGAAGTCCCCTAATCCTGAAGCAACGTCTGCGAGGGTCAATGGAGGAACAACTTGACGCAGATGAGAAGGATCATTGGAGATTATGACGGTTCCTTGGCTTGTAGTGTCAATGGAGAGATATGGGTTACCTCCGAAGTTAACAGCTGTATATTTGTGACTCTCGAATTCACCAATATCGCCATCGAAGTAATGGTAGTCAATATGATGAACACCGTTATCGTCCCACTCGGCCACTCCCCAATCCAAGCCGTTCGGATCAACCAGAGCGATCGGATTATTAATACAATACGTGTAGCGATTCCAGCTTTGCGGCGATCCTCGTTTCGCGCTTGCTATTAGTGGATCAGCGCTGGTGAATCGCCCTTGAGTGCTTCCGTAATACCGCGCGCCGAAATAATCCAGCCCCGTTTCAATATCCCGTTCCTTTTGGGTGAACTGCTGTCTAACGCCATCAGGCACATTGTAACCCTGAGCGGTCGTTGGGCCGCCGAAGGCGGAAATCTCCTCTCCAAACGGCAGATAATCGTGTCGCTTCATTGCTGCCAGGCTGCCCGTCTTGTCAAAGACCACGCGCGGCGTGCCCAACTGGTCCCGTCATCAGCCACTGAATGCGGTCGGAAATATCCGAAGAGTAACTGGCAGCTCCCTGCAACGTCCCATTATTACCGTTGCCTGATGAATCGCTGGCTGTCTGAGCGTCAAACTTCCAAAGCGCCGCTACTCCCGATGCTGTCTCAAAGTGTGCCGAAGGTCTGAAGTTTCCGGTGTAACGAACTCCCGGGTAGTGCTCCGTTAGCGTGTTGCTGAGGAAAAAAGGCCGATCGCTGGAAAGTTACTTCGAGTCATCAGGACCACTTCGCGGTAGCGAGTCCATGTCCTTCAGATTGCGCTGCACTTTATTTACCCGCTACCAGCGGCTGGGTAGAAACTTGGCAATTGAGCACGAATTACTCGATTGGTGTGGCAACTCAATACGGTACCGCGAGCGAAGCGACCGGATGCCGGCACTCAACCACCGTTTTAAGAATCCCTGCGATTATCGAATGCCGGCATCCGGTCGCTTCGCTCGGTACTGATGCAGTTTAAAATACCACCAACCGCAGAGACTCTTATGAAAATAGACACTCAATTGGTTCATACTGACCTCAGTCGTTCTATTTTCATTCGCGGTGGCGAATCAAGATTCATGACTTACTGTGTGAAAACTCTGAGGATGCCTTGGAGCTTTGAAGGTCAGGATTTGAACAACTCAAGCTGCGTAAATTCGCAGGTCGGGAAGGGGGCAGTCGTTAGCTTGAAGGTTCGGTAAGTTCAAGGCGCCCCCGCTCAAGCTTGAATGCCAGTGCTTATCCCTATCACTAAGCCTCTGGGTTTACTGCATTGAGTGATGATTCGATGATGAAGCCTCGGAAACTTGAGCGGGGGCGCCTTGAACTTACCGAACCTTCAAGCTAACGACTGCCCCCTTCCCGACCTGCGAATTTACGCAGCTTGAGTTGTCCAGTCGCGACTGCAGATTTCTTCAGAGTTTTGACACAGTCTGTGCGGTTGGTGGTATTTTTCAAACTGCATCAGTACCCTTCGCTCGCGGTACCGTAGTGATGCGATCATGTTGGTATCCTTTCTCATTCGACTGACTTGCCACAAGTCTCTACCGCGCGCTGGTAATGCCCTCATTGCTTTCGAACCGTCCCCTTCTGGCAACAAGTTAATAGAGCACCACCAAAAATTCTCCTTAACCGTTTTGGGACATCAAATAGCCGGTTGTTGCTGAGTGACGCAGTGGATCGTGCCCATGCCCCAGACGAGCGGTTCGCAGTTGATACCCGCAACGGAGCGTCCGGGAAACAATCGTCTGATAATGTTGAGGGCTTTTTCATCATTTGCGTGACCGAATACCGGAAGCAACACGACCTTGTTGGCGATGTAGAAATTGGCATAACTGGCCGGTAAACGCTCGAGATTCCGATTGCCGGTGCTTGACCCGCCAACGACGCCTGGCATTGGCAGCGTGACTATTTCAAAGGGCCGATCGTTTGCGTCTGTCAAGCGCCGCAATCTCTCGAGGTTCTCCTGCAACGGTTTGAAATTCGCATCCAGCGGATCTTCCTCGACGGCACACAGAATCACACCCGGCTGGACGAACCGGGCGATATCGTCGATGTGGCCGTCGGTATCGTCGCCGACAATGCCCTCGCCGAGCCACAAGACTTTCGCTGCGCCCAAATAGACCTTCAGGTATTGTTCGATCTCGGATCGAGTCAGCTGCGGGTTGCGATTTGGATTTAGCAGGCATTGCTCAGTGGTCAGTACGCAACCGCGCCCATCTACCTCAATCGACCCGCCCTCCATGACGATTCCGGGCTCAAAACGGGGAATTTGCAGAACAGGTTCAAGCCTCTTCGGAATGTCGCTGTCTCGTTTCAGCTCTTCATATTTGTTTCCCCAGGCGTTGAAGATCCAGTCGTTGTATGCGAGCCCGGCATCACTGCTGAGCAGGAAGTTTGGTCCATAATCGCGAATCCAGGAGTCGACCGTGGGAATGCTGTGAAAGCGCACACCATTGCGGGCAGATGGCCGGCAACGTTGCAACACCTCCTGGGCGATCTGGTCGGAATCGACCAGGACGTTCACCGTTTCATTCGGTGAAAGAGTTTCAATCATCCGCAGAAAGATTTCCTGGACTTGAGGTACCCGATCGGGCCAGGTTTCCGGATCTTTGGGCCAGCTAAGCCAGGTCGCTGCATGGGGCTGCCACTCGGCGGGCATTCGATAACCGAGTTCAGACGGAAGGGAAGACTTCATCGGCTATTCCGAAGTGGTTTCCAAAAAGCGGGCCGTAAGGGGAGTATAAAAGTCGATTCGGCGGTCTCTGAGGAAGGGCCAGTTTTGCCGGGTCTCGTCAATCTTATCGAGGTCACAATCTACCAGGAGTATTTCCTCCGCATCTGGGGTGGCGCGCGCGATGATGCGTCCGAAAGGATCTGCAACAAAAGACTGGCCCCAAAAATTCAGCTCGCCTTCACGTCCGACGCGATTGACAACTGCAACGTACACGCCGTTGGCAATCGCATGGGCTCGTTGAATCGTCTCCCAGGCGGAGTGCTGGGCGTTGTTTACTTCCTGTTGCTCGTCTGGTAGCCAGCCAATCGCCGTCGGATAGAAGAGAAACTGAGCTCCAGAAAGGGCTGTCAGCCGGGCGGCTTCGGGGAACCATTGGTCCCAGCAAACCAGTGCTCCGACCTTGCCGTAAGCTGTCTCGTGAGTTTTGAATCCGAGATCGCCCGGAGTGAAGTAAAACTTTTCGTAATAGAGCGGGTCGTCGGGGATATGCATTTTCCGATACTTGCCTGCGATCTTTCCATCGGCGTTTAGAATTACCGCGGTATTGTGGTAGACGCCGGCCGCGCGTTTTTCAAATAGCGATGCGATGATTACGATCTTGTTTTTGCGAGCGACCTTGGCGAGTTCGTCGGTAGAAGGGCCGGGAATGGTCTCGGCAAGCTTAAACAGCGCAATGTCTTCGGTTTGGCAGAAGTACTGGGAGCGAAAAAGCTCCTGCAGGCAGACGATCTGCGCGCCTTTCGCGGCCGCGGACTGGATCATCGACACGGCCTTCTTCAGGTTGAGCTTTGGGTCGATATCACAGCTCATCTGCACGAGGCCGAGTTTGGCCGAATTGGCTTTCTTTTTCTTCTTCCTGGGCATAGGCGAAGTATAGCAAAGCGACTCAAAACTCCCACTCGGTATCCGGATTCTCGAGCATTTTTGTGAAACAAACCGATCCATGAAATGTTCGCTGGTCTATTCAGTGTGAATCAGTGGATCGTTTTGGCTTTGGACAAACAGACTTTGGACTCAGTAAGATGTGCGGTCGCTATCATCCCGAAATTCCGAAAGAGACAACCCTATGATTGACTTTGAACTGACCGAAGATCACAAAGCTATTCAACAAACCGTCCGCGATTTTGCGACCAAAGAGGTAGCACCGCGCATTAAAGAGCTTGACGAGAAACAGATTTTTGACCGCTCGATTCTCGGCAAAATGGCCGAGCTCAATCTGCTGGGGGTTTGTATTCCCGAGCAATACGGAGGAGCTGGATTCGATTACATCTCGCTCGGGCTTGTTTGTGAAGAGCTCGAGGCCATTGATACGTCCTTACGGGTCGTGATGTCGGTGCACACGGGCCTCAATTCCCTGACGCTTTATGCCTGGGGAACAGAAGAGCAAAAGCAAAAATACCTGGTGCCGCAAGCTAAAGGGGAACGGATTGCGACGTACGGTTTGACCGAGCCCGGGGCAGGTTCAGATGTAGTTGGGGCGCGTTCGACTGCCAGGCGAGAAGGTGACGAATATGTTCTCAATGGCGAGAAGATGTGGATCAGTCTGGCAGATCTTGCCGACAACTTTCTCTTCTTTTGCTGGACGGACGAAGAAAAGCGCCGTCGCCGGGATCATTCCGGGATGTCCTGCTTCATTGTCGAGCGCACGATGAAAGGATTCAGCTCCGGGACCATTCACGGGAAGTTGGGGATTCGCGCCGGCAACACCGGCTACTTTTCACTTCAGGACGTCCATGTTCCCAAGGAAAACCTGGTGGGGGCTGAAGGTGAGGGATTCAAGATCGCAATGTTTGCCCTCGAGCAGGGTCGCTACACGGTAGCAGCGGGCGCGACGGGAGTAATTCGTGCTTCCCGCGACGCCTCAGTAGCCTATGCTCTCGAACGCGAAACGTTCGGGACGAAGATTGCCAATCATCAACTGGTAAAGCAGAAGATTGCGGAGATGGAAGCTGATTACCAGATGAGCCACTTGCTCTGGTTACGCGCGGGGTATCTGAAGAACCTCGGTAAACCGAACGGCCGCGCGACGAGTCTGGCGAAGTGGCAGGCGACGGTCCGCAGCGAGAAGGCTGCGTCAATGGCGATTGAAGTGCATGGCGCGAACGGCTATTCGAATGATTATCCGGTCGAGCGCTACCTGCGGAATTGCAAAGCTGGGATCATCTACGAAGGAACTCGCGACATTCACACCTTAATGCAAGCGGATTGGGCCCTGGGATTAAAGCAGGAGAAGCCGGCTCGCAAGACACTGCCAGCCTGGAAGGCGTGAAATCTGATATCTCAAGGCGTTCTCAAGAGCAAGTGCCAACCATGGCGAGTCGAACCAATCCACTAAATCACACGAACAAAAAGCCTATTTAGAACGCAAGGGCACAAGGAGAAAACCGTGGCTCCTTGTGCCTTTTGCGTCTCCGCGGGTCCTACTCGCCGTCGGTTCCCGGGAAGCTGATCCTGTAAGTTCAGTGCAGTAAGAAAACATCCCAGGCCCAACGGCCGACGCGAGAGCCGAAGGCATCTTCCACTTTAGCCCGATAAGCGAAGCGATTGCCGTACTCATCAGTTCGCCTCGATTCGTGATAGTCGAGCGAAATCGAGTCTAAGCCGAACTGCGACAGTGTGCCCAACTCCGTAGCCTCGGAAACACCGTTGTGATTCGCATCCTGCCAGAGGCGCAACGAGGCATAAATGGCATCTCGCCCGTCGATCACGCCATCATCGTTTCCGCCGTTAGCTGACTTGTCGAATTCCGCGAGAGCCAGAAAACCATTTCGGTTACTCGACGCGGGTTGGGGGGTAAAGTTGCCAAACATCTCCGTGCCGTTATCTATGAGGCCATTGCCATTACGATCAAGAACGAGCCATGCATCATCGCTGCCATTTGCGGTCCAGGATATGTGCTCAGCAGTTCCATCGGCATTGAGGTCGAAATCCACGCCGTCAGCCTGGCCGGTGAGGGAAAAACCGTCGCCTTCGAGATCGATGACGATGGGACTTTCCGCCGAGCAGTTACAGGTTTCCTCATCGAACCCCTCTCCGAGCAAATAGCACTTGGCCCTTCTGCCAGGGCTGCACGAGGATGGAAGATTGCAGTTATGATTGTGAATCAACTGCCCGTTCCAGACATTCCCGCCTTCCATCCGCACACCCAGCGGTGTCACTTGCAAGGAAGCGGCATAGCTGCAACTTGGATCCAGGCAGTTGCTGGTGGCGATGCCCCGTGCCGCCCAGCAGATGATCGTGGTGCCACGCGACCCCGATGAGCTTGCAAATCTCTGATCGGTCTTGTTTACGTGCGTATAGACGAGATTACGTGTGGTCCCATTCTCGTATGTATACCAGTCGATGATATCCACCGTGCACACTTGTTGGTTGTTTGGTTGTTCAGAACAAAATCCCTGAAACCC
Source organism: Pyrinomonadaceae bacterium (assembly GCA_035644135.1). Taxonomy (GTDB): domain Bacteria; phylum Acidobacteriota; class Blastocatellia; order Pyrinomonadales; family Pyrinomonadaceae; genus PSRF01. The sequence continues at coordinate 3,954 of DASQPD010000139.1, read as the reverse complement.
GACAGTCTCGCCGTGAGCCCCACTCTGATGCTCCGACGAATCCTGGGTTGTCGGGCGGACGATTGGTCCGGGTGTGGCATCGTTTGTCGAAGTCAAGCTCGCGGAGGTTGAATAATCACTCGCAGCCACAGAAGTGCGAGCCTGGACAAGATCCCTTTCCAGAACACCCGGTATCTGGCGCTCATTGCGTTCGGTCTCGCCAACCATACGTCGCCTCTCGGTCCAGACGTCAGTCAGAACGCCACCCATGCCTATGACGCTATCCCAGAACGTTGGCCGCAATGGTTCGCCCGACTGGTAGGCATTGTGAAAGAGGGCCAGTGCCCGGTAGACGCGATTCCGGCCCTGGAAAAAAACCGCGACCTCGTAGGAAGCATATTGGCCAACGTCGTAATTGTTTTCCGGCTCAAACGCGAGCACATCCGAAACGGTCCACTTCGGATCGTAAACTGAGGCATAGCTTCCGTTGGTCCAGGCCGCAGCGTATGCCACCCGCTCTTCATCGTCATTAACCTTTGTTGTTGAGCGTGTGAGCATGATGATCTCGCCGGAAGGCAGCGTGGCAATTTCCCCACGCAGGACACTCATGATTTCCTGAATGGGCCCCACCTTGAAGTTGCGCAATTCAAATCTCAACGCATCATCGCCGGTCGCGGGCTGGATAGCTCTCTCTCGGCGCAGCAATCGCGCTGCCTTGCTGAGGTTTGTCAACTTTTCGTAGGTTGATCTAATGCACCTCTCCTCGTTGGTTACCAGGGGTGGCTGGACCTTTGCTGCTGACGGAACGTTAGATTCAGCAGGGCTAATCTTTTGTCCTTCCGCTGAGCCAACAGAAGCGATGATCGTGAGGCAAGCGATAACCAGGTAATATAATTCGCGTTTCATTTCTCTAGTCCTTTCGAGCAGGTTGAGGTTGCCGGGCCTGAGAACTGTTTTGTGCGGTTTTCAATTCCCGTTCGACGATAGCTTTAAACTCTTCAAAACTGATAGCTCCACGCACGAGCTTGCCATTAATGATGAACACCGGTGCGCTGTTAATTCCTAACTGGGTCGCCTCACGCATGTCGGAGCGAACGGCAGTTTGCGCCGCTGCGGAACTCAGACACGTCTTGAAGGCTGACAGATCCAGGTTGAGATTTGCAGCAGTCTGGTTCAGGAATTCGGGAGTTAAGGAGGTGGTACTAAAGAGAGCGTCGTGATACTGCCAAAACCGTCCCTGCCGACCCGCGCAAAAAGCCGCCTGCGCAGCAGGAAATGCCTGCTGATGAATCTGCAAAGGAAGGTGTTTGAAAACCACCCTCAGTTGCCGGTCATAAGCATTTAGAAGCTTCTTGATGGCAGGCTGGACCTGGCGGCAGTAGGGACACTCAAAATCCGAGTACTCCACCACCGTGATGGCAGCGTCAACTGGTCCCAGAGACGGTGCTGACGGGCTGATGCTGGCAAATGGTATTCGAGGTTCCGTGAGAAGCAGATCGATCCTGGCCGCCCGCCGTAGCCTTTCAAGCGCGGCGCGGTAGTTTTGCATCCGCCCCTGGTTTTCGAGATCGAGACGAAGTCTTTCCTTTGCCTCGTCTGGACTCATTGATGCAAAGAAGGAGGCATTCTCCGCGTACGCCGCCTCCACCTCACCAGGCGTAACGCGGACGTCGCCGGAAGCCAACTCCTTTCGGAGTTCGGCAACGGGAATGCCTCGCTTCTCTGCCTCGCCCTCAAGCACCCTGCTGGTGATGAGGTTCTCCAAGGCGGCTTTTCGAATCGCGTAAAGTTTCTCTTCCAGGGGAAGAGTCTGGGCCAATACGAGATTTTCAACTTCTCGTTGGGTGATCGAGCGCCCGTTCACAATCGCTAATGCCTGGTCCTTAGCCTGACCAAATGCCAGCATCCAGCAATTTGCGATCAGAAAGAATACGGTAAGACACCGCAGCGCCCGTGTGGTATGGCTTCGCCGTTGTTTGATGAAACGAGAAACATTCCAACACCCGCGTCGCGCCGGGAGCTGCATCAGCCGGTTTACCTGCAACCCCGATGAAACGCACGCTGTGAAATGAGGCGAGTACAAAGAACCAGATGGTGAGGTAAATGACTCCATGCCATACTCCCAATCAAAAAGTGAGGCGCAACGTTGGAAAGCATCAGAATTGCTCCGACTGAGCTTCTGTCTTTCACTATTATCAAGCGCGCGCGCAGACTATTTCAGAGCAGGAAACAAGTCAACAGAGAAGTGTTGTCTGAAATGGCTAACGGATGGCGAAAATGGCTAAGGATCATTGTCTTCTGGATTTAGATGGCGAGCCCTGGACTACTGAGCGTCTGTACACCGTTGGCGCGACCGCATATATCTTTCTAAACTCCCTTACAAAATTGCTGCTGTTTGTCATGCCTACCCGGTTGATAATCTCTTTGACACTCAGAAAGCTTGTTCTGAGGAGCACCTCAGCCCGTCGCATTCTGAGTTGTTTGAGGTATTGGGTCGGAGTCTTTCCGGTTTCGGTCTTGAATAGGTGTCGCAAACGCGAGGCTGAGAGGTTAACCTCGCGGGCAAGCTCACTGATATCCATTCGCTCGGAGACCCGCCGCTCCAGCCGAGCAACAATGACCTGAATTCTTCGATCCATAAGCGATGAGGACCCCGGAAACGAAGAGGTTGCTGGTCCAGACAAGGCCGCACGCGTCTGGACTATTTACGTTAACAGCGGGCGTGAGATTACCCGCTGCTTGTTCGTTTGTCTACAAATTTTTCCGTGACGTTGATCACGAAAGGATTCATTTCCGCGCTTCGAAGATGCGATTAAACGGCGTCTCGCTCGTGCGTCTGAATTGCGTGAAACCGCCAGCCAAAACAGTATCGCGAATGGCATCTTCACATGCGACAGCGCCAAGGGCCGGCCCATTTAAAGCCAGCGAGTTTGATGTGCAACAAAGTGTGGAAGCGCCCGCAAAGGTTCGGCCAATGGGATTGAAGTTCTCCTCAACTGTGTTTCCCGCCATAGGCTCGACAATCATCGCGCTGCCATCCGCTTTGAGCACTTCAGCGGCACGTTTGCAGGCGCCCACCGGATCCCCCATGTCGTGCAGACAGTCGAAGAAGCACAAAAGATCGTAATCCTGCGCGGGAATACTTTGAGCGTTCGCACTTTCGAACGTGATCCGATCGCCGACTCCGGCGGCCGCTGCGGCGTCGCGCGCATGTCGAATTGAAGCATCGTGATTGTCAAAGCCCCAGAAACGCGAATTCGGATAAGCCTGGGCCATGATAATCGTCGAAGCACCATGACCACAGCCGATATCGGCCACCACGGCGCCGGCTTTCAGTTTTTCTTCTATCCCGGTAAGTGAAGGAATCCAGGTTGAGACCAGATGTGCCGAGTAGCCTGGTCTGAAGAAACGCTCAGTGCCGACGAACAGATCGGGATGGTGTTCACCCCAGAGCATGCCGCCGCCCCGCCGAAAGTGATCCTCGATGCGTTCTACAGCTTGCGTCATGGCTTTGACTACAAAGAATCCCCCACCTACGTAGAACGGGCTCTGTTCTTCGGTCAGCGCTGTGGCTTGTTCAGGGGAAAGGCTGTAACGTCCTGTTGCCGCGTCATACTCGGCGTATCCCCCGGCGGCCTGGTTTATCAACCACTCGCGGATGTAACGTTCATTTGTATTGGTTCGCTGGGCTAGTTCCGCGGGCGTGATGGGACCTCCTGAGGCCATGGCCCGGTACAGGCCGAGCTTCTGCCCAATGTAGACAAGAGCGGAACTCAAGGCGGCGCCAAAATCGCCGACCACTTTTCCGAGAAAAGCATTCATCTTTTCTTCGCTTATGGGTTGGGGCTGGCTCGCAGACATAAATACCTCCGTTTTTGATTGCATTCGGTTTAGTAGAGCTGTTTGATGGAGTGATCCTTTACGCCTTGAAGCGGTTATAAGTCAAACCAGGAAAGCTATCCACAGATTACACAG
>DASQPD010000138.1:0-3790 GCA_035644135.1 Pyrinomonadaceae bacterium | reverse complement strand
ACTTCGACCTCTACCTTTGTCGGCAGCGCGAATCTGCTGACCGGGTCATGCGCGTTAACGTGATAGCCCGATGGGATCTCGAGTATCAGGGACGCGCTTACCGCGCGGCCCCGTTGGACCCTTTGGCCGGCCAACACCAATTTCACATTGATCTTGGGCGGCGTTGGTTGGGCCCGCGCGGCGCCGCCCGGTGCGATTGAAAAAGCCAATAGCAGTGTCACGCTAATTACAAGCAAGAACGTTCGATACATTATGTGTCCTTAGTTCAATGATTCGAGAGCAGCTCGAATGTCAGCGTTCGACGGTCGCACTTTATAATCTGACTCAACCTTGGCCCAGGCGACGCGGCCGTTTCTGTCGATCACATAAACTGCCGGATGCGGAATGCCGTCAAATCTCTTTCCGTCGTAGGCCGGATCGTGCAGGCCGTAAGCGTCGATGATCTTATGACCCGGGTCGCTCAACATCGTGTAGTTCACGGGCCCAATACCATCGGCGGCAATCTTTTCCACTAACTGCTTTGTTTTTTCGTGATCGTCAACACTGATAGCGAGCAAGCGCACCGACTCATTGGCTTTCAAGAGCGAGCGCAACTCAGACAGTTGATGAGCGCAGAACGGGCACCAATATCCGCGGTAGAAGACCAGCACCGTTGGCGCCTTTCCCTTTGCCGCCGATAAAGCGACATGGTTGCCCTGCATGTCCTCCAGCGTGAAGTCAGGAGCTTCCTCGCCGACGCTCACCGGCTCCACGCGTTTTGGCTCGTCGATTTTATTGCTTCGCACACCCAGCGCCGCGCCCGCCTGGGCAATGCTCGTGATAAGCAGCACTGACGCTGCAAAACTTCTAAATGACATTTTGTCTCTCCCTATCGGTTTTTATGATTTGACTTGCCTGAGGCTCAGCTTCCAGACGGAAATGCTTCCCTCCGCATCAACAAACTAATCTCTGACCCATCAACGTAATACCTGGCTCCGGCTGATTTATTCCCGGAAAAACTCTCGACTAACGATGAATGTGCTGAGATGAGGAATATTAGGTTGGAACTCATTCAGGAAACTGCAATTCGCCACGGGCGCGCATTTCCAGCGGCAGGAGGCTGGCGTAGAGAAAGCTGTTAGCAGGTGTTTCGATTCCAGCTTCTCGCCCAAGTCGCGCGACCGCTCCATTTTGAGATTCAAGCTCCGAAGGGCGATGCGCCATGATGTCGCGCTGCATCGATGACAGGGCGTTTTCTGGCAGACTGTCCAAGCTCGCCAGTGCCTGATTCACCGAGTCGTCAGGCAGCCTAATTCCTCGCGCTTTAGCGACTTCATAGATCTCCCGCATCGCCTGTTCCATCAGTGAACGGGTTTGCGGCAGACTACGCAGCACTCCTGCGGGCGACTGGGTTACCGCACCCACGCCGCTGAAGCCGGCGATGAAGAGGAACTTGTTCCAGACGGCAGCCTCGATGTCAGCCGGGACCTTCGCCTCCACACCCGCTTGAGTAAACGTCTCGCGCAAAGCTGCGACCCGATCACTTGGATGATTGTCCCACTCACCGAAAGCGACAAAGGGCTCGAAGCCGGCATGTTGAATATGCCCCGGCTCGACAACATAACTTACGATCTTGCACAAACCACCGAGGACGCGATCTCTTCCCAGTACGGCAGCCAATTGCTCGAATGCTTCGACGCCGTTTTGCAGCGGCAGCACGAAAGTAGCAGGTCCGAGCATCGGCACCATGGCATGGGCCGCCTCGCTAATCTGCCACGCCTTCACGCCCAGGATAACGACGTCGACATTTCTTACTTGAACGGGATCATTGGTTGCGAGGACGGGCGAAACGGTGAAGTCGCCCTTGATGCTGTCAACGCGAAGGCCAGTCGAGCGCAGAGCGCGCAAGTGTCCGCCGCGAGCGATGAACGTAACGTCGTTGCCCGCGAGCGCCAGCCGCCCACCAAAATATCCTCCTACACCGCCGCTGCCGAATATCGCAATTCGCATTAATTACTATTCTGCCGTCCGGATTGGAAGTTCTCAAATCCAGACGGCAGCATTCCAAACAGCTATTTCCGTGCGTGACGAGCCGTGCAACACGATTCATGTGTGGCGCAACAGGCGGCAACAACCGCGCAACAACTGGCTGCACCCTGCGCTTGCTGGCTCTCCTGCGCCCTTGCGGAATATGCGAACCCAGCCAGCCCAAGAATTAGGCCGAGTGATAACAATTTGATTCTCTTCATGAACTTCTCCTTTTCAAAAAAATGACCGTTGACTTTCGGTGGAAACTTGGAACTTACATTTGATTAATACCCGAAGTCACTCGATATATTCCTGATTGACATTAGAGAGTTCTTGCCGGCATTGTGGAGAGACGAATACTAGGTATTGGTTATCGCGCCTTGAAAAACTCATCAAATATCTCTTTCAATTCTCCGACGTTTCGATACTCCCGCACCACGGCTCCATTGCTGCCGGCAATCATCGGCGATAGCACGCTTCGGTTCTCGGTTCGAAAGAGACAAAGAACTGATTTGCCCCACTCAGTGGCCTTCCCAATCTCGTAGCCGACGCCTAAGCTGGGGGTTGTCACTTCAGCAACCAGACAGTCGGCCTGCCTCAGCCATGCCAGGTCTCGATCATGGATCTCTGCGACACCGAGGCCAGGCTCGCCGCGCGCATCCAGTCTCGCGTCACCGATATGTTCGGTAAGTACTAGCCCATGCTCTTTTAGTTGCATGACGATCTGAAGATATAGCCCAACGTCTTCACGGCCGCCACTGACTGAACCCGAAAAATAAATTTTCACGTTAATACTCCTAGCCGAGACTAGTCTTGATCATGCCGATGAGCTTTGCTTTGCCTTTCGACCTCACTCGGCAATGGCTTCTGTTTCCAGCGCCTTTGTGGCTGCGGTGCCGGACTGAATGACGGCCTCAGAAAATCGTTCCATCTCCTCGTATTGGGGACTGCACTGGAGCAGGAGCAGATCAACTCCAGCCGCCTCAAAAGCGGCCACCCGCTCAGCCACGCTTTCGGGGGTGCCGACCAGTCCGGAGCGCAAACCCCGATTCGAGACTGAATAGTCTTCGAGTGCCAGGGCTTGGTCCAACTGGGTCCCGGCCAACCATTGTTGAAAATTCTCGTAACCGGCAGCGGAATGGTTAACATTAGTAACTCGCTGCAGTTCTTTTCGCGCCTCGGCTTCGGTGTCGCGGATTATTGTATAACCCGCGACTCCAAACTTCATCGGCGGGAGATCAAGCTTCTCACGACGAGTGGTCATGTCTGCGATTTTTTGTCTTACCCGCGCCGGCTCGTCGCCATGCATCACGTAAGCGTCGCACTGCGACGCGATCAGCTGTTTCGCCGCTTCCGATTCGCCGCCAGCGTAGATCATCGGGCGAGGTCTAGTGACGGGCTTCGGTTGCATCACCGCATCTTCCAGCTGGTAGTGCTCTCCCTCGAATGAAAAATGATCTTCCCGCCACATTAGGTCGACGACCTTGAGCCACTCACTAGTGCGCGCATAGCGATCGTCGTGCTGCTCGAACTGCACACCGTATTTCCTGGCTTCGTCGGCCCACCAGGAGGAAACGACGTTTAGCGAAAGGCGATTGCCGTTGCCGATATGATCTATGTTGGCAGCTTGCTTGGCGAGCAGCGCCGGATTGTGGAAAGTGGGGCGCACTGCCACCATCAACTCAAGCCTTCTGGTCACCGCGGCAAGGGCGGCGGCAGTTGACCACGCGTCCAGTGAAGGCGCGTCGATGCCTTTGATGTCGTTGAGATTTAACTCGGCGAT
>DASQPD010000137.1:0-6465 GCA_035644135.1 Pyrinomonadaceae bacterium | reverse complement strand
CCTCATTCCACCCTCGATGTTGGCGCGCGCCCGCATTTCAATATGGAAGCGTAATTCCGCCTCAACTTCGCGCGCGATCTCATCAGGATGTCGCCAGGCGTGAAAAAATCGGACTGTGGCTTTGACCCAGGACATAGTTTTTCCAACCTCCTCAGCTCGCGCGTAGAGCCTTCATGGTCGCGCCAGCCAGCCGCTCCCAATTCTGCTCCTCAATGATCAGCTGTTTGCGACCAGCACGGGTCAGCTTGTAGAACTTTGCGCGCTGATTGTTTTCGGAGACGTCCCACTCTGATTCGACCCACCCGCGCCGCTCAAGCCTGTAAAGTCCCGGATATAGCGACCCCTCCTCGATCTTGAGCGCGTCGTCGGAGATTTGTGCAATCCGTTGACCGACGCCGTAGCCGTGCAGAGCGCCAAGCGAAAGGGCTTTCAGAATCAGCATGTCCAGCGTCCCCTGAAGTAAGCCCGCTTTTGATTTACTCACCGCGCGGTACCCCCTAGATGTTCTAAGGCCAGCATAACATGGACTACCAAGACTGTCTAGAGGGTCGACAAAAGTTGGAAATCTTTCAGAAACTTGCAGAGGGCGCGTATTATTTGAAGAACCTCTTGTGTTGCGATACGAGTTTTGGCCAGCAATTGGAAAGTTAGGCAACAGGTGAGTGGTGAATAGAAACAAAATACCGATCGCACTCCTTTTTGGTTTACTCCTCTCAGTCTCTGCTTGTGGCTTTCTGTTGAGCCAGACCAAAACCAGTGAGGACAAATCTTCCTCTCTTGATCAGATGATAGATGTAGGCGGATATCGGCTTCACATCAACTGCGCTGGCAATCCTATCAATGGTAGCCCGACGGTCGTGATGGACGCCGGAGGGTATGACTCATCTGAGAGTTGGAACAAGGTTCAACCTGAAATCGCCAAGTTCGCCCGCGTTTGTGTTTACGATCGCGCCGGTTTAGGCAAAAGTGAGCGTCGCCCTGGTCCTTCTTATCCGAGCCAGGAAATAGTCAAAGACCTGCACACCCTGCTAGCCAACGCTCACATTGCCCCACCCTTAGTTCTGGTTGGTCACTCGTTTGGCGGTATGAACGTGCGGCTTTATGCCAGCCAGCATCCGCAAGAGATCGTCGGCATGGTACTGGTTGATTCTGTGCACGAAGATGAGATGGATCGGTGGGTCGCAATGCTGCCGCTGGAGATCAAGCAACGGATGACTGACGCCGATAAAGCTCAGTTGGCGAGACTGGCAATCAGCGAAGGACAAGTAAGAGCAGCACATTGGCACAGCGATATGCCACTCGTCGTGTTGACTCATGGTGTCTTCTCTCCAGGTGATTACGGTATTCCGTCAATGGCAGCTAAAGGTGAAGAACTCCGGCTCGAGATGCAGGAAGCTTTGGCTCGCCTTTCTTCGAGAAGTAAACACATCATCGCTGAAAAGAGCGGCCACTACATTCAAAGGGATCAACCTGAACTTGTGATCGATTCCGTTCGTCAAGTTGTAGAGGCAACTAGAACATCGGATAGGAAGCGGTTCTGATGATGCTGCTTCTCTTTGGCTACAATCAATCCTGCTCGTCGCGCCCGCTTTTATGATGTGATCTGACAAGAACCGATCTCAATGAGCTACTGCTTCGTAGCTTTCTCGGTTCCGGTTAACTGGCTGCCGTATCCGCCCCAAACTCCATCTAATGAGCCGTCCTGTTTTACTTCGTAAGCTACAAAACCGCAGCGCTCACCGCCGATCCCTACAGCCACGTTATCTCCACGCTGAATGCCAAAGCCTTCGCTTTTATTGCTCCACGCGAATTTATATCCGCGACCCGCCGCCTGGACTGAAATGTTCACTTGATAAAGTTTGCCATCGGGGTTGGTTCCGGTGGCGGCGTATTCTCCTTCGAGGCCACGACCGCTGACGTGCCTCGCTCTTTCGGTACCGCTGCCGCTGTTACCCCAGTAGCCCCATATTCCTTCAAGCGTGCCGTCTTTCAGAACGGTGTAATCAACCACGCCACAGCCGCTGCCATCGCTTCCATTCGCAAAAGCTACGGCGACGATTCTTCCATTTCTCACGCCGACGCCATCGTATTGGGTGCCCGCATTCCAGCGAAATTGATAGACACCGCCACGCGCTATTACGTCGAGGCTGCCGGTGTACTCACCTCCATTAGGATTGGTTCCGGAAACACTATATCGGCCTTCGAGCCTGGTAGTCGGATTAGCAGCCGGCGCGTGGATCTGAGGAACAGCTACAGGTTCACTGATCAGAACCAAAGCAATTATGAAAGTAGCAATTGCAGTGACCGGATGGCGTAAATGCATTTTCGGTTCCTCCTACAAGGTGATGAGGCTAGTACCATCTCCAGTTACAGGTGCGCTTTCCTCGATAAGTTCATGTAGCCCGGAAGCCGCGATCGTGGGCAAATACCATAGCCTGCGCACGCGTCCACACGCCGAGCTTATCGAATAGATTGGAGACGTGATTGCGTACCGTCTTTTCGCTGATTGAAAGGCGCTCCGCAATCTCCGCGTTGCCGAGACCTTCTGTTATCAGCGTCAGCACTTCTCGCTCACGCGCGGTTAGTGAGCCGAACGCGGGGTCCTCCCCGCGACTCGAGCCCTTGATTCCCATGAAATCCAGCACTTCAGCACAGAAGCGTTCCCACGCTGGTTCGCTCTCAAGGAGGATGTGGTTCCTGGAATCGAGCTCGATGAACTGAGCGCCCGGAATTCCTGCAGCAAGAATATGCCCTTCCGAGATTGGGATTACGTCGTCGTCGCGCGAGTGCAACACCAACGTCCGCGCCTGCACCTGCCTGAGGAGTTCGACGACGTCGATTGTAGCCCGCGTCTCAAGCAGTCGAGCAGCGATCTCCGGCGACGTCGTCTTCCGACAGAGATCATTGAACCAGCCCACCTGTTCATCGGTAGCTCCAGGGATGAATCTCGAGGTGAATACCTGGCGAAAGGCCGGATTATCCTTCCCCCATCCAAGACGAGTCATATCGATGAGCGCGCGGTAAAGACGCTCTTTGTCCGGGTCACCACGGCGAAAAGTCCCCCGAGCGTAGGCGCCGTAGAGCACGAGTTGAGAAACGCGCTCCGGGTGCTTCACGGCATAGGCCAAGCACGTCGCGGCCCCCTGAGAAATTCCTAAGAGGGTGAACGGTTCCTGAGGATCCGCAACCGCGACTACAGCCTCCAAATCCTCGACCCATCGCTCGAAGGACAGGTCGCCGACATTCCAGTCGGTCATCCCACAGCCCCGTTCATCGTGACGCACGAAGCGGAAGTGATCGCTGAAGAAGCGGATCCAGTGCCGCCAGACCGGGCTTTCCCATTCGTACTCGAGGTGGGTCATCCAGTTCGCGGCCTTGATCAGCACGGGCCCTGTACCCGCTTCGGCCCAGGCGAGTTGGACTCCGTCTCCGGTGCGAACATATCGAATTCGTTGTGTGACCCTTTTGTTCATCGAACGTCCCTCCGCTCGCCCGACCGAGACGAAAGTCCCAGGCCAAGGCCCCGCAGTATATGCAAACCGGGACGAAACTCCCATGGCCTGGCAGCGTCAAAAGCCCCATGCTATTGCGACGAACATCAGCAGAGAGGGAGGCAATGCAATGCTCAAGCGAATCATATTCTTCGCCTACGGAAGTCTCAGCTACCTGATTTTCCTGGGAACCTTTCTGTACGCGATTTGTTTCATAGGCAACTTCGGCGTTCTGCGGACACTGGATGGTGCCGCCAGCGGGGGACTGGCCGTCAGTTTCGCTATTGACGCAGGGCTGCTGTTGCTCTTCGCTGTGCAGCACAGTGTTATGGCGCGCAAATGGTTCAAGGATTGGTGGACCCGTATCGTGCCTAAGCCGGTTGAACGTTCAACCTACGTTCTGTTTTCGAGCGTTGCGCTGATTCTGTTGTTCTGGCAGTGGCGACCACTGGGCGGTGTGATCTGGTCTGTCGAAGATCCAGTTGGCCGTGTCGTGCTGCGTGGGTTGTTCGCGTTCGGCTGGGGACTGGTTCTGCTTTCTACATTCCTGATCAATCACTTCGACCTGTTCGGCTTGCGTCAGGTGTGGCTCTTCTTACTAGGCCGCTCCGATAAGACCGCGCGGTTCGTAACTCCTGGACCATATCGGCTGGTGCGACACCCGCTCTACGTTGGCTGGTTGTTCGCATTCTGGATGACGCCCGTTATGACGCTCGCGCACCTGCTCTTCTCGATCGCTACGACGGCTTACATCCTGTTGGCAATCCAGTTCGAAGAACGAGACCTAATCCGCGAGTACGGGGACACCTACAAAGAGTATCGCCGATCCGTGCCTATGCTCGTGCCCTTCGTCGGCAAGCGCGGCGTTAACACTGGGACCGGAATCGTCGACGTAGAGGCAATGGCCAAAAAATCCAACGGCTAAGCCACAATCGCAAGCCGTTGGCACATCGAACCCCCTTGGAGATCACGGTTTGATTTTCTGCTGCTCTTCGCGTTTTCTGCGCTCCTCCTCGCGCGTCTTCACGAGCTGCGCAGCCACCAGGTCCTCGAGTTCATAGTGCGGGGTCTGACTCCCTCCGACTCCTTCGATGCCGATCCCGACACTCAGGCGAAAACCTTCGCATTCAATGGCCAGGTCCCTCAGATCGTCAGCGTAGCGGACGTCTTTGTTCCGCCAATCATAAAATGGCTTCCAGTCGCCCTGAATCGGAAACTTTGGCGCCATCACGGAAAGAAAGGCATAGTTGCCTGTCCAATTGCCTCTCTCCGGATAGGCCACTCGAATAAAAGACAGGCGGCCATCGATGAATTCGAGGTCGATGCTATCGACGCCTTCGAAAAATGAGCTGGAGCCGGCCAACTTGCTTATGCCGGCACCTCTGAGTTGCGCATTAGATACGCCCAGTTCGCTAGCTGCACTTATCTGGATTCCAGGCACGAGCTGCTTCATCTGGCTTTCGGTCATCCCCAGATAGAGTCCGTCAAACTTTGGTGCTTGCTCGCGCCCAGAGCCGCAAGGCGGTGGAACTTTACTCTCAGGTTGGACGACGGGAGCAACCGGTTTGCCAAACATCTGCATGGGATCAACCTCAAGCCGTGCCCTTGCGGAATGGTAGTCGGCAATCGCCTGGTAATACTCCAGCCGCGTCTCTGAATAGTTCGACTCGGCATCGATCACTTCCAGCAAGCTGGCATTCTTTGAACGGTAACGCCCAAAAATCAAAAACAAGTTCTGCTGCGAAGCAGTCGCGGCCTGCATCGAGTATCTGATTCGATCCCAGGCCGAGAGCGCGCCCGCGCGTGCTGCGTAAAACTCTTGCTTGAGTTGCAGCACTTCGTTTGCGCGTTGGGCGTCGAGCGAACGCGCGTGTATCTGGGCCTGCGCTGCCCGGCTCTTGCTCGCTCCGAAATTGAAGATGGGAATGTTGAGCGTGACCAGGGCGCTGCCGCCTGAGTAACGCCTCAACGGTTTGAAATCCGCCGCGTCAAATCCTCCGTTGAGGGAATAAGTCAACTGCGGGCGGAGCTCTCGCCGCGCCGCGCGCGCATCTTCGATCGCCGCGCGCTTCTGAAAGTCAAGCTGCGCTAACTCCGGTCGCGACATAATCGCATCTTCCTGGTAACCGAGAAGGTCAGTTATCTGCGGTACGTCTTCAGTGATCCTGGCCACCGTGATGTAGATCGTGTAGTCCAATCCGGTCAATATTCTTAACTGGCTCATTGCGATTGATTCGTTAAGCTGTGCCTGGGCCAGCTCGTCTCGTCGCGAACGCGCGGCTGAGCGAGCCCGCAAAACATCAGTCTCTTCGCCTGCGCCGCGTTTCTGCTGTTCTTCCGTGACGGCGACAAAGCTCTCTGCCAGCGCCAGTGCTTCATCAGCAAGGCGGCGCCGCTGACGCATAAGCACGAGGCCGTAGTATGCGTCGATCGTAGCGATCACAAGATTTCGGCGCGCGGCCAAAGTGCCTGCGTGGGCAGCCGCGAGCAATGCGCGCGAGCGGTGGAGCGTAGCGCGGAGCCTGCCGGCAATATCGATCGTGCCGGTCATGCCCATCAGGCCGATACTCTCGTTGATCGCGCTCGACGAGACATAGCTGAATGTTGGCGGTTCTCCCGGTTCGCGAACGGTCGAGGGCGTTGTGCCGAAATAGCTGAGAGGCATATTGAATTCAGGAAGCAGTGCGATCCGAGATTGCTTGACGTCTTCAACAGCGCTTTGTTCTTCAAACTGTGCCTCTCGCAAGCTAACGGCGTGGTCCAGAGCCAGCGCAACCGCCTGCTCAGCGGATAGCATGCGACTCGTAGTCGTTTCGCTGCCATACGGGTAGGCGTAATAAGGTGGCAGCAGGCCCGGCTGCGGCTGCTGGACTTGACGGCTGGGGTTTGCACCAGCCTGTGATTCGCCTGGCATAAGCGTCGATGGCGGCGTGCTTTCTCTGACCACAACGGGCTGTTGACCCATAGAGTTGGT
>DASQPD010000136.1:0-15218 GCA_035644135.1 Pyrinomonadaceae bacterium | reverse complement strand
ATGGGATTAAATGTGAAATCTCGAGTATTTCCTTGTCACAGCAACCCTTGGAATTAGAAATATTTGCGTAGCGACCGGTCACTCGGTCTATAACCGAGAGGAAGAAAGCCCTCCTCTCCCCCTAGCAACAAGTTCGGGCTCACCTCCTGCATAAAATGCAGTCAGGTTTGAAATTAAGGAGTCGAAGACATAATCTTGTTGGGAACGGGGCGATCCGAGAACTTAAGGAATGTCGAAAAGTTGTGTCGATTGGAGATCAATAACACCTCTATTCGACTCTGAGATCAAAAAGATCAGGACGATGATAGTGGCCAGAGACATCGAGTGTCATTCGCTCTTTGTCGATGGCCTCCAAGTTAAGCTCCGCGATAAGGATCCTCTCCTCATCAAACACTGGCTCGACAATGTAGCGCCCATCAGGACCGATGATGGAGCTCCCACCTCTTAGCAGTAAGTGGTCGTGCTTATCAGACAACTCAGGTACAACCTGCAATTGAGCTGGTAAGTCGCTGACCTTCATAAGAAGGCCGGCAGCAATAACAAAGCACCTTCCCTCAAATGCGTAGCTACGACTGGCGATCTGATGCATCTCGTGGACAGTCGGCCACACGGCGATGTGAATGTGCTCGCCCGAATCGTGAAGCACCTGTCGTGCAAGAGGCATCCAGTGCTCCCAGCAAATCAGTCCTCCCATTCTGCCCGCTGATGTATCAACTGCTTTGAGACCGTTTCCATCACCTTGTCCCCAGACCAGACGTTCGGTGTAAGTGGGAACGAGCTTGCGATGGTGATTTACCAATGAACCATCTGAACCAAAAGTGAGCAGACTGTTATAGAGCGTTCCATTGCCCGGCCCTTGGTCGACTCGCTCGTTGACACCAATCACCAACACCACTCCATGATCCTTGGCAGCTTTCGCAAGCGCGTCTGTTTCAGGGCTTTCAATAACCAAACCGTTCCGACGAAGGTTTGCGAAGACTTCTTTCGTCGGCTCGTGATTCCAGAGGGCGGCGCCAGGGCAATAGTCTAGCCAAGCCGGATAGCCGGGCAGCCAGGTTTCGCCGAACACGACCAATCTCGCTCCCTGTTTCGCTGCCTTGCCAATGAAGTTAACGGCTCGGGTGAGGCTTGCTTCCAGGTCCATGAAAACAGGCGCGGCTTGTACGATTGCAACTTTAAGCATGCTGCTCACCCCTCCCTTAACCAAACATTACTTACGCTAAAGCTCGGCCTCGAGGACCTTTCCCTCTTGACGAACCTGTGCCCATGTCATTGGGAATAAATGGATCTCCCCGCTCCGCTCCGTTTTAATCAGGTGATCCAAAGCGGCGAGGATGATTCGCAGTTGCAGTTCGCGGTGAAACGGTACCCCGAAGTGATGGCCCATCATAAAGGGAAGGAAAACCGAACGCGGTGGTTTGCAATGCTCGGTCACATCGAGAGCAACCGTCATCGAAACTGTAGGGACACCTCTGCGTTCAATAGCGCGCTGCACGAGCGCGACCGACTGGTGTCATATCGGTCAAGCGGGACACAGAAGAGCGGCCTCTGCTCCGTCCGATACGACCGCATCGGCAATGTCTTCGGCCAATGTCTGTTCAAAGTGCTCCGGGTCCATTTGGTAGCCGATAAACGAAAAGAAGTTTGGCGTGAGTTCACCAATCAGGCCCTCCGCAGCCAACTCCTGCAAACGTTCGATAGGAAAAATCACGTTCAGATCTCTGAGGGCGCCAGTTGTTGGATACTTGATCTGATGAATTTCCAGATCAGATACGCTCAACGCGGAAGGCACTCGCCGGAAGCTGAAATCGCCGACTGGATGGACCACATCGAACGGCATCGATCCCCTTGGTTGAATACCTGCCGAACTGACAAAGGTCAGCCGCGTTTGAGATAGAAGCTTGCTGAGTCGCGCGAGTGGGACAAAGTCTGTCTTTGTGATCATCGACCCTGGATATCGCTCATTGATCGTTTCCCAAAGCTCCGGGCGTAATTGCTTTATCTCGTCAGAGGGTGCCGTCATGAATCCAAACTCCTGAACGCTGCACGAAGTAGAAATGCAAATGAAAATAGAGATGGGCCAAAGTGGCAGGCGTTTGATTATTGAGGGTGCCGAGGATGAACTCTCTGTCGGTCGGCGGCACATCGAGTAATAGCTTCAATGCTTCGACCCACGCTTTGTCGATCTCCTTGCGCCCGGCTGCCTCATTTCCGTCCCCCAGGTGCAAGCGAACGTAGCGAATCAGCTTCTCGTTTTCATTGTTAGCTACTGCTTCCTTCAGGTACTGCAGTGACACTGGCTCCTCCTCCACTCGATCATGGGCGCTCATTATACGCTGAGCAGCCGTGTCACTTCATAGGTAACTTGTGCCCGCCTTGCCCTAGCAGCACTAGTGCTGCTTTAGACCGGCATAGAATCATTTGTTTTCCGAATCTGACATGAAAGATGGAAGAGCGCTGCGTATCGCAGTCTCACCGGGAGCCTGCGACTGCCCCTCGCGGCGCTCTTCCGCGACGCCGGGTACCCACCATGCCGGCGATATCGAGAAGACCCTGGTTATCCATGCTTCATCATCATCATCATCGAATTCATTTTGATGGCGTCGTCGAACGCTCGCACGTAAGCTTCCCGATCGTAGTTGTGCGTCGTCTTAAACGAGATCTTGTTCTTTTCGCCCAGCACGACTACCGTCGAGGTATTCTTCTTGTTCGCCGCAAAAAACTTGCTGATTCCCAGCTCGCGCGCTGTTTTGGCTGACTCTGCCACCTTCTCATCGGTCGTCACGTCAAGTACGACAAAGTTGAGTCGATCCTTGTATTGCTCCATCAACTCCTTAAATGTAGGTTCGAGCTTTTGACAGGCCGCGCACCAGTCAGCCCGAATGATGGCCACCGTGGGTTTGGACTTATCCATCATCATTTGACCGCCCATCTTATCGCTCATCATTTTGTCGTCCTGGGCTGCGACGTTCATCGCCATCAAGGCAACGAGCGCCATCACAGCTCCGACAAGCAGCGCATTCCGTTTCATTAGGTTCATTGGGTCCTCCATCTTCGTTGCGTTTGTTTTTCAGAAGCCGCCTCTTCCGCACTTCAGTGCGAGTCGAACATTCCGGACCACGCAGGCAACATCTTCGGGCTGCCTGGCCCTGCTTACCTTCCGAATCTGTAATTAATGCGCAGTCCACACGACTAATACCTGGCGGGAGCCTGTTTATTCCCGGCACTGTGAGTTTCAGAAGGTGGTTGCGGCGTCTGAGGACGGTATTCCGCAAAGGAATAAAAAAGGCTGGTAATGGTATTGATTCATCGGAAATCGAGGATGGGAGGCGACAAAGAGCGCCGTTCCGCTTGATGTTCAGGCTTACAAGAAAGAATACACGCTTGGCGGACTGGGCTTCGTTTGAGAACGAGGCGCTGCCGCACCATGCCGATCTCTACCGGATGGCGAAGTGGCTTTTAAGAGATCGCGATCAGGCCGAAGATCTTGTCCAGGAGACTTTTGTGGCGGCGCTGCAGTCGTTCCATCGTTTCGAAAAGGGCACCAACTGCCGCGCGTGGTTGATCAAGATTATGTATCACACGCTAAGCAAACGAAGACGCGGTGAGGGCCGCCTTCGTATTGTCAGTGATACTGAAGAGCAGATTGCCGAAACAGTCGCCTTCGAGCCGCCAACGCCACAGACAATTAGTGAGAAAGAGGTTTTGGAGGCACTCAAGCGCTTGCCCCAACAGTTTCAAGAGGTTGTTATTCTCTCCGACGTTGAAGATATGACTTACAAGGAGATAGCCGAAGCACTATCGATTCCCACTGGTACAGTGATGTCGCGTCTGCATCGCGGGCGAAGATCGCTTCGCGCGGAGCTGGCAGCCTATGCGAATAGCCTCGGCATCGGCAAAACGGAGGAGACGAAATCTTCTCTGCGGCTTGCAGAGAGACAGGAAGGAGGGAAATCAAGTGCTGTGTCGTGATTTCCGCGAGATTGCTGACTCGTATCTCAGCGATGAGCTCCTGGTTGAAACTAACCATGACGTGATCAAGCACCTTGAATCGTGTGCTGACTGCCGCAGGGAGTTGGCGGCGCGGCGCGAATTGCGCAGCAAGTTGCGTGACGGGTTTCAACGCGCGCCAGAGTTGCAAATGAGTAACGAGTTTGCAGGCAGCCTGAAAGCTCAACTGCGAGACGCAGCACTACACCGATCTCATTTTTCGGCCGGCAGTCGGGCAGCGTTCATTGCCATTGCCGCGTCACTAGTGATTGCGGCCGCGTTGGGATTTAGAGTCGTGTACCAACGCTGGCATTCGCAGAACCCGCCTTACTTCACTAGCGATGGAAATCGTGACGAGAAGATCGATCGCGAGAGAAACGCCGGCGACGGCGATCTTGGGAGGGCTGCGCTAACCGAAAGCGTTATCGGCGATCATCGCGACTGCGCTCTGAGTCATCGCTTAGAAGAAAAACCCATCGACCTCGACGAGGCCGGTCGCAAGTATGATCGCGCTTATATCAACCTCGTGAGTGCGGTGGTGTCAGAAGGGACGCTTCCTGCCGGTGTCGAACTAGTCGAAGGGCATTCCTGCATATTTAAGGGACAGCGCTTCGGCCACGTAATCCTGAAGTATCATGGTCAACTGGTTTCGGTCCTGGTAACCAATATTGAAGCACAAGATCAAGGCGCCTCAACACGTGCAGGAGAACTGTTCGGCAGCGCGCAATCCGATGGTTATCATTTGGCACATTTCGAGACCGAGCGACACGCAGTGTATGTTGTATCAAGCCTTAGTGACAGTGAGAACCTGGCGATCGCGCGAGCCATTGCCCCTTCGGTATCGAGGCACATCAGGGACGCCGAGCGCACAGCTTGATGTCTAATCAAGTTAATTGCATTTGAAACAGTAAAGGAAGTAAGCAATGCACAGACAGAATGTTATTGCAGCAGGACTGCTGGTCCTCGTATCCGTGCTGGTAGTGACCGCAGGTTATGCAAAAGGCTGGGGCCCACTTGGTGTGATCAATTCCGGCATCACGCGACTTACGGAAGGCAGCAGTCGGCTCGTCTCGTCGGACAGTGTGGTGCCAGAAACGACGTCTCCCACTGCTCCCGAATTCGCGGCAGGCACATGGATCAATTCGGGACCGCTTACGATAAAAAGTTTGGCCGGTCGCGTCGTGCTGGTGGAGTTCTGGACCTTTGGTTGCTACAACTGCCGCAACACTCTTCCTTTCGTCAAGCGCTGGCACGAACGCTACAGTGATAAAGGGCTGACGATCGTGGGCGTACACTCGCCCGAGTTTGACAGTGAAAAGAAGATCGAAAACGTGCGCCGGCAAGTCGCTTCTTTGGGCATTCGATTTCCTGTAGTCACGGATAACGATTACGAAACGTGGCGAGCTTATAAGGTCGAAGCCTGGCCAACCATCTTTGTGCTCGACAAATCTGGTCGCGTGCGTTGGACCCATATCGGTGAAGGCGCATACGATGAAACAGAGCAAACGATTCAAAAACTGCTGGCGGAAAATGACAGGTCTGCTGATACAAGGAAAGTTGAGAAGATAGGAATGGCGGATAAAGTTGAGAAGACTAACGACCAGTGGCGGAAGGAGTTGTCGGCTGAACAGTATCACGTGCTGCGCGAGGCCGGGACGGAGAGGGCGTTCACTGGTGCTTATTGGGATAACCACGAGAAGGGCGTCTACTACTGCGCGGCTTGCGGGCTCCCACTTTTCACTTCAGAAACGAAGTTTGACTCCGACACAGGCTGGCCCAGCTACTACGCTCCCATTTCGGAAGCAAACATAATCAAGGAAACGGATCGCAGCCTCGGTACTGTGCGCACGGAAGTGAGGTGTCGCAGGTGTGGCTCGCATCTCGGACACGTATTTGACGACGGTCCGCAGCCGACGGGCCTGCGCTATTGCATGAATTCTGTCGCACTCAAGTTCGAAAAAACCAAGTGACCGAAGGGTAGGCACGAGCGCCACCACTGATGACGCGACGCAAGAATTTCGATTGGCAGACTTGCTCGTCTCGGTAAGCCTGAGATATCACCAAACCGTTTCATCGGAGAGATCAGCCCGCGGAAAATCTTCGAGCCGGAGCCCTTCCAGCCTGCGAAATCCCACAAAAGGGCCCCTCATAGTGAGAGGGACTCTATTCTCTAAATAGTCGATAGCTTCTTAGAAGAACACGCCGTTTCGTTCGTGTCCGACCTCGGCAAAAAGGCTGAAAGATGTTTCTTGCGGATCTGATACGAAATGAGCGGTGTCCGTGGTCCCTTCCCACTGAACCGTTGCCGTATTAAATACGACATTCGCGTCCCATGTTTCAGGAGCAAAATGGAACTGATGCTTATCTTTGGAAGCTGTCCAATCGATGCGGAACGAAACCACGCCGTCAACCGACGGGCCGTCCAGCAGCGCGTTGACTAAGTCGTGATAGTCTTCCACCTCAAGGTCACTGACATCCATTGAAGCACGTCCATTTCCCGGATTAACGCTTACGTCATGCGGATCGATCCTGGATAGCCAGAAGAGGCCGCTTTCGCTGATTCCGGGATTGAAATCGTGGATCTGTTGACCAGACTGGTCAAAAACGTCGAGTCATATCAGCGCGAACGCGCCATGCTGAGGCTTTCCGTCTTCTCCGACATATTCTCCCTTCATGAATCGAAGGTCGACTCCGAAGGTCAAGTGACTTTGAACGCCCGAGACTAAATCTGTATGGGTCCCAGTGCCGTTGACGTAGGCAAGTCCAATGTGTCCGTTAAAGTCGGTGATGACGGAAGGATCTTTCGTGGCAGGATTATTATCCGGAAAAGGCGGGAACCCAGGCAGGTGCAGATGGAAAACAGTTGGATCGGGAAAGAGTAGCTGTTCCCCGCCAGGAATAGGTTTCGGATCTGTGGAACTCGCCGCAACGGTTGTCGAAAACAGACCTGAACTAATTAGGAAGCCCGCAGCGCCAGCTCCGGCAGCAGTCCGGATGAAATCCCGTCTCGAAAAAGCGTGGGCCCAGGTATGAGCATGACGAGCGTGATGGTTTGCGAATTGTAATGAGCGTGTGAGGTTTGAGTACTGCTCCAGTTGTTTGAAATTCATTTCAACCTCCTTAGATGGTAAGCCGGGCGAGGCTGGGTGAGGTAAAAAGTTCTTTGGCATCGGTCTTCAGCGAGCGTTCGAACCACTTTAACTC
This sequence comes from Pyrinomonadaceae bacterium, assembly GCA_035644135.1. Classification (GTDB taxonomy): domain Bacteria; phylum Acidobacteriota; class Blastocatellia; order Pyrinomonadales; family Pyrinomonadaceae; genus PSRF01. The sequence goes on along the minus strand of DASQPD010000136.1, from coordinate 8,024 downwards.
TGGTGCTGAAGAAACCTAAAAGAAACGATTGTGAATTGGTGGGCCTCTTATATCACTCGGTTATTGTGCCGTCAATAAAAACGGGCAAAAACGGCGCTAACAGGTAGCGGTACAGTTTGAGTTTAACGCCGAAGGCGTTGGCTAGTTCCAGCGAAGGGTTGTTTCAACCCTGGGTAGCTAGACCATCATTCGTTTTCGGAACTCCGAAGGAGTTCGCCGCACCAGCATTGGGGATTGCCTTTGGCGGTTGAACAAAATACTCGCGGCGACTTAAACTCCATGCTCAAAAGCGCATTTCAAAAATCAGGGGGTCGGATTCCTATGCAATCTAACGAAGTCGCGTCAGCCGAATCGTCCTCAAATCTAACAGCTGAGATCAAGAATCGCAGCACTGTAATCGCCTTTCTATTACTTCTAACCATAGCGGGAGCACTCATCACATATAAGACCACGGCCGCACTAGCCGTGGTTCAAAAGATTCAAAATACCGGGACGCTGCAGCCGCGTTCCGGTGTATTTCCATTGCCGGGAAACTCGTCGCAACTAAACGCGTTCGAGAGGTCGATCAATTACTTTCTAATAGTTGGTCCAGCTTTAATCTTTGGCATCCTCATAAGTGGAACCGTACGGGTGTTGATCTCTCCGCAGCTATGGTCACGGCTGATAGGAGTCGGTTCCTTCCGGCCGCAACTCATCGCGGGAGCCGCAGGTGTACCGTTAATGCTCTGTTCCTGTTGTGCTGCTCCGATCTTTTCGAGCATGTATGAAAGATCATCGCGAGTGGGACCGTCGCTGGCCACCGTGCTCGCTGCTCCATCTCTTAATCCTTTTGCCTTACTGCTCACGTTCATGCTCTTTGGCCCCCGCGTTGGTATCGTTCGGGTGACGATAGCAATACTTATTGTGTTCCTTACAGCAACACTGGTTGAGCGACTGTTCAGCACAAAGTTGAAAGCGTGTCCAGTTCAGCGAGAAGAGGCTGACCAGCCGACGGCCACTGCGTTGTTACAATCATGGTTGCGCGTGGCTGTGCGCACCGTTCCACTAATAGTCGCGGGTGTTTTGATCTCGATGTTCCTCGCGCGTTGGTTGCCGATCGGGGCCTTCGATTCAACCACAGCGAGAGTTGTTGCCGTTATAGCTATTGCTCTGATCGCCGTGCCGCTCGCGATGCCAACGTTCTTTGAGATTCCGCTCGCCCTCATTCTGCTGTCGGCCGGGGCGCCGACAGCCGCTGCCGTCGCAATGTTAATCGCGGGTCCGGCGATAAACCTTCCTTCGCTGTTGACTATTGGGCATGCGACAAATTGGAAGGTAGCAGGCACCGTTGCTCTTTCAGTGTTTCTTTTGGCGTTTGCTGGCGGTCTGCTAGTGAACATTCTCTGAATATGGAATCGGTTTACAGATTCCCTGTGCAACGTCATCCGCGATGAAGGCACGCTGTGCCCTGGGCATAGAGGCAGATGAAGGCGGCGAGAGCATGTCTTCGCATACTCGAAGTACGAGTTGATTATCGCCGCAGGTCTGGTGGCGAATCGACGATCGCGGGCACCGTATTTGGTTCAGTCAGCGCAGTGACTCGGATTCTGATGAGCCTTGCCCGTATCGCAACACAGCAGCGCTAATTCGAGATGACTACTGCCTTGAAGAGTAACTAAACTCGATCACGAGCCATCACAATCGTCGTGCACGCGCTTCCTATTTTCGGCAGATCCCTTGTCGGAGCCATTTCAATTTCAAGTCGAGGCCGATCCCCACGCACGATTGGACAATAACAATCTGGTTGGTCAAGCGCGTATTGAAGTGCTCTTCGTCCTGCGCATCCGCCACGACAAGTCGGGCGGAATTCGCATGATTCGCACGCAACCGGCAATGTACGCGCAGCAGTAAAGGCAGGACTATCCTTTATCGCGACTCCAGCGTTCAGTAAATCTGACAGGGGCTCGCCGTCACCAGGCCAATAAACGCAAGGCTGAGTAGTAGCGCGCGGCGTTACTCGAACAGTCGCGATGCCGCAGCCACAATCGCCTTCGAATGGATGAAGACCGGCCATTGCGCGTACAAGCGGCTCGCCAATAGCAATCACGTATGTATGCGCAAAAAGGTTCTGGAATCCCTTCCAGTATTCATCGTATGTCAATGCGTAAAGGTCACTTCGTACAGATTGATAGACATTTATGCGCAACGGTGCGCCAAATTTCTTCGCCACACCTGCAACATCCGACAGCTTGAGATAATTCGACTTCATCATGACACCGACGATCGTCACCGGAATACCCAAACGATTGCAGCGCTCAGCTTGTTCATGAATCAGGTTCCAGTTTCCTCTGCCACGTTGTGCGTCCTGCTCCGCTTCCGTTGGGTAGTCGAGTGAAAACTCAACGTCGTGAAACGCATGCACATCTTCATCGTCGAGGATTGCGATGCTATGGCCGTTTGAAGTTATCGTGAGTTTGACTGGCTGTGACTTTAGAAACGTGAGAATGCGCTGAAAGTCCGGGTGCATTCCATTCTCACCAGTGCCCAGGTTGACAGAGCGCACCGGCAAGCGCTCCATGACGGTGCGCACTTGATCAAGCGTCAGGCGATCGACACGATCCGGATCGCGATAACAGAATGAGCAAGCCAGATTGCACTCGTTGGTCAACGCCAGCCCAAGCGCGAATCGCCCTGCGCCGTCATTTGCCTTCTCAGCCTGCGACGTTAACACGGGAATCGTTACCATGACCTGAGTCTCAGTGATCATACACGCCTCGGCGAATAATAACGACGGTTGGAGATGAGAGGACCCGAACGGACCAAAGCCCCCCTCACGAGCTCTCCTAATTGGTCATTTATTCTGGTCGCCCTCTTGGCTGGCGTTAGTGGTTTGTAATGGTTGCCGTTGTTCCGTCGAATTTCGTGATGTTGATAGAGAACGGCTCGTTATAGGACTTGGCGCGGTCCTGCAGGATGCTGAGCGCAACCTGCTCGCCCAGCAGGATCGACCAGTAGGTTGAGCTGCGGAAGTGTATGCCGGCGTGAATCCCGTGACCAAGCGAGATGTTGTACGCCAGCTTGTTCAGTTCTCCGTTGATGTCCAGATTGTCCCTGTCCGCGCCTGTGTAGGTGTTAAGCGAGAGGCCATCCGTACTCGGCTCGTATACGTCCCGTCCGGCAGCCGTGAACAGTGGCCGGATTTTCTGGCTGCCGTCAAAGAAGAATTTCAGCAGAGTGCAGCACGCGCCACCGACTGTTCCGTGTCCCGTCGGATAGCACGGGTGCGTCGGCGATCCCTCTGGGAAGGCCTGCGGCAGCAAGTAGCTGCCATACGACGCGAAGGTTGTAGCGAGTGCGGCTGAGTTCAGCACGTCGTCGTGCAGTGCCGCTGCCGCTTGCGGAACTGGAGTTGTGTGGGCCAGTCGCGCGTGCACCAGGGCGCCATATTCTTCCGGCCGCATCCGCAGGTCCTTGATCCATTTATGGTACCACGCGGCTTTGAGTGCTCGCGTGGCCATTTCAGCGACCGTTCCCGCCGCGTCTGGACCGCCAAGGGTACCGAAGGCCTTTTCTGACTGCGAACCGATGTAGGGGTTTCCAGGGTTCGGCGCTGCGCCCAGGCCCGCTAAGACGAGGAAGGCCACGAAGTATCCTTGATAGAGCACATCGACATGAGTGTATGCGGCCAGGTCTCGACCATTCCGGAGGTACCGGAACGTAGGGTCAAACGCCAGATGGCGTCCCGAGTCCCCGCCGTTTTGGACCAGTTGATACTCACTTACCGAGGTCATGTATTCGCTCCCGCCGCCCCCAACGGGCAGGAACACCTGGTGCTGTTGGCTGAGCTGCTGACTGCCATAGAACGTCGGCTGGACCATGAACTGCGAGACGTACGGTCCCCGGACGTTGCCATCACCTGGGACGAATTGACCCCGAAACAGGTTCTGCCGTCTGACCGGGAAGGGGAACTGATTGTTCGCTGAGCTACTGAGGAATGACAGATTGTTCATGTCAGCCACAGCTTGACCAACCAGCGGACTTGTCGAGTATTCGGTGAACGGCACATCGCCGAGGAGAGCCGCCCAGTAGTGCTCGACCTGTTCGGCCGCTGTCTGGGCGCTGGCGATGCTTGGGGCGGCAGGAATTACAGTGGCATGTGAGTCGAGGCCTTGCAAGTCGAATGCAAGTGCACCCTGTGGGCCATTCAACTTCGAGTTCGGCCCCCCGCCAGGCGTGCCTACTCCGATGTTATCGAAATCAGAATGATCACCTGTGGTGAGAGCATTTTTTAGGCTTCGATAAGCAGCAGCATTCGGCACGCCCAGGCCATCGTGTAAGAGCGCTTTGCTATAGCTGCAACTAAAGTCGGTGAACCTCGCTGTATCGCCGTTGTCGGATTGGCCGCCAACGTTGATCTTCTGCGCCTGGGCCATGCTCTTGCGGTAATTGAAGCTGGCATTCGCCCTATTCGGCGAATTGTAATCTACGACCGAAGCCTCAGCGACCGACTCTTTTCCGCCGAGCAGGGGTTCAAGGGGAACTGCCGCAGCTAAGGTCGCTATCGTTGCGGCGCCTTTTACGAAGTTTCTTCTGCTTACCTTCCGTCTCTTGACCTCAGAAGGGGTCAGGTCAGGGTTAGTAGACATGAACTAATCTCCTTTTAATGTTGCGCCTGAACAAGGCATACGAATAGGGATAAGCGAGGAGCAGTTCAGTCACGCGATGGAACTTGCAGCCTGCGCCTTACGGTTGGTGAACAGAGGACTGGACGTTCATGCACGTATTCGGCGGACAACCACCATTGAACACACTGAGCTGATCCATGAACGCGGTGCCCATAAGGGCAGGCCCGTGTGAGCGCACCACCATGTGAATCTCCGCGTGCTTTGGATCCAGCAGCCCTGGACCATCGAATGCGGCCGTGGTATCTCCGAGCCTGAGGAAACCGCCGTAAGTGGCGGCGCCATCGGGCCCGATGAGCCGGCCTCCAAAATTAACGCGCGAGCCCATCACAGCAGGATTAGCGAAGTCAGCACCCGAACAAGGCCGAGTGGCACACTGGTCGGGATTGTTGAAAATGCCAAACCATGCCGTATAGACCGATCCGGGGTTGAGTCCCTTAGTGTTTATGATCCCGAATATACTGTCCTTATCCCGGGTCAGCTGCGACCCGGCGCCCTGCTGGACTGCACCGGTGGCCATGACCATAACGGCTCTGATGCTGATCTTTTCACTCGAGTTATCGCCAGGGACGCCTTTCGCCGGTGACTTGCCGCTTGCAGGCGTGAGCGTTATCAGCGCCGCCAGAGTAGCAATACATGCCGACGTCATAATCAAACGGGTAAAATCGTGCTTTGACATATTTCCTCCTTCTTCGTATCGGGTAAAGAATGTGAGTTAAATTGACAGCTGTGCGCGTACAGTCACTGTCATCAAAACAAAAGCTGATGGCCCAAGCTTCCCCGAAAAGATCTGAGTTGATATCCCGGATACCGGACCAGGAACTCAGCGTGGTCTGAGATGGAAGCACTAAGGAACAATCGACTAAGAGATAGCTTGTGTCTGAGCGCTATGGAACAACTCCGTCGGGAGAACCACCTGATAAGCTCAGATGAGCCGTTACGTGTAACATCTGGGCGCCGCCAATCGAGGAGAAGTTTCCGACTAATCGGGACGAGAGATCCAGTGTTTCGTCTTCCAGTTCCGGGTGAATACTGATCGGGGAAGAGAGTCATCATCACTTTGGCCCAAACAGCCGTGACAATTGGCCCCAGATTACGGGGCGGCACTTGAAAGTTGCCGATCCAGTAGTGCCTTGTCCGTGCTGTTCAGAAGAAAGACCAACGAAGTCGCTTTGGGTCAAATCTCCTGCGAGTGTGGCGCGCATGCACCAGGCAGATTGGCCTAACCTGAAGCCTATTGACTAACTTCGCTGAGCCTATGCTCAGATGCCCCCCTAGGAACATGAAGTCTGGCGGAAAGATCCTCGTCAGGCGAGCATGTAGATAGTGGGCGGTATATACACCGGTGGGAACTGGAAGTCAAGAGTTTGTGTTCACGGATGTCGTTGTGTTCACCGGGTAGTGCCCTGGCGCTTATTGGGATAACCATGAGAAGGGCGTCTACTACTGCGCGGCTTGCGGGCTCGCGCTTTTCACTTCAGATACGAAGTTTGACTCCCGCACCGGCTGGCCTAGCTACTACGCTCCAATTTCGGAAGCGAACATAATTAAGGAAACGGATCGCAGCCTCGGTACAATGCGCACAGAAGTGAAGTGTCGCAGGTGTGGCTCGCATCTCGGACACGTATTTGACGACGGTCCGCAGCCGACGGGACCGCGCTATTGCATGAATTCTGTGTCGCTCAAGTTTGAAAAAACCAAGTGACCGAAGGGTAGTCGCCGGCAGTTGAGGCGGACTTCGGAGGTCGTCTCCAAACGGGGATATTAGTTTCACTTCGCTGGAAGTGATGAGACGAAACGCAGGCCCTTTCGAACCCACTTCCTGAGGTCCGCTGCCGTACGATATCCGGAAGGGCCAACGTACACAAAACCCTTCATAGGTCGCCCCGTGAAATCCATAGCCCGTGCGTGAGGCTGAGAGAGCGCTCGCTCGTACGCCTCAGCGCCCACACGGACAACGAGATTCTCGCCCACGATGCCGCAGCACATGTGGCCATTGACCATGAACGCGAGCCCGCCAAACATTCGTCTTTCCATCACCGGGCGTTCTTCAGCGAGAACCTCGCGAAGTCGTCGAGCTAAACCTTCGTCGAAGGACATTGTCTGCGTATTCCGAGCCGGCTCAGTTCGCGCGAGCCCCGGCGCCGGCGGGTGATTCAAGCAAACGGATTTTCGTCAGCGCTGCGACCATAGATTACAGGCACCGGGACGTCGAGTAATCGGAGGTAGACCGACAACTGACCACGATGATGATACCAGTGGTTTAGCATGACTGTCCGGAGCAGTTCGGCCCGAGACACGGCAAAGACCTCCTTCCTTTGGAGATAAGGCGCCACGTTTCTGACGCTGTCTTATCGTCAGGTGCGTTCGCTCAAACATACTCTTCGAAAACTAGACAATCTTCGCTCCTTGAGGCGGCTTGGGTTCAGCGACTGTTTGGTAGAACCAGATCTGATATCCGAACGGATCATATCTGGTCCTCCCAACCTTTCTGATTCTTGGAAGAGGAGCTTAGGGTACTGTCTATTTGCTTTCAACTACTTTCTGTAGTAGAGAGTTGGGCCATGCACTGGCAGGAATTCGAGCTTATGGCTGAGGTGGGGCTCACCGGATATGAGCGAAAAGCACTTGTGACGCTCATGGTTCAAGGTGTGGCAGACGCCGAAACCATTTGTCGCAAGGGCGACGTGCCCTCCTCAAAGATCTACCAGGCAATGGAGAAACTCGGTGGTTTAGGCCTTGTCGAAATCCAACCAACGCGACCGAAACTCTATTCGGCTCTTCCGGGTGACGATGTCATCGACCGACTCGTCGAGATCTCACGCGACAACGCTGAACGATTCGCAGAGCGGGCCCGGGATTTGAAGGCTACTTTAGCTTCCCTGCCGGAACAGGTGCGAGGACGAAAAACATTTGTCGATCTGGCTCTCGGCGTGGAAAGCCACGTGAAACGACACGTCATCTATCTGGCGACCGCCCAGCGACGAATCTTGTCGTACCTTGAGGACGGCGATTTGCGCGCAATTGAACAGGTGACAGACGGCGGCTTTCCCATTCTCCGTCGCATCGCGCGAAACGCCACCGAACGAAAGCTGGACCATCGCGTCGTATTTGGTTTCACTTATAAGACAGCTCCACAGTTGGTGACTTTTCTCCGCAAGCACCGGGCTCATCTGGAACAAGTGACCGGGATCCGTTATTCCGGAGAGCTGGGCCATCCATTCCATGTCGTGGATGACGACACAGTTATACTGTGTTTGGACCATCCCTTCATCCCGGAGAAGCGTTTTGCTTCTCTTCTGGTGCGAGACAAAGATCTGGCACAAAAGCTCGTCGATGGCTTCGAGCAACTCTGGGCCAAAG
>DASQPD010000135.1:0-36161 GCA_035644135.1 Pyrinomonadaceae bacterium | reverse complement strand
CGAGGTGAAGAGCGAAGTTGACCGCAGACAGTGCTGTGTTGCTTTCCCAGCCGTGCGTTACGACCTGTCCGTTTCTGGAATCGATACCGACTGCAACCCTTTCGCTGCCGAACAAACGCAAGAGTGTTTTCAATACTTCAGGTGACTCGACTGCCAGCGTTCCTAGCACTACCCTTGCGACTCCCACGTCGATGGCCTTCCCGACGTCTTCAAGTTTCCGCAACCCTCCCCCAAACTGTACCGGGATCTCGATCGACCGAACGATCTCTCGCAGCGTCTGCCGGTTGCGCGAGTTGGGCTCAGAGAAAGCGCCGTCAAGGTCCACGACGTGAAGCATCTCAGCGCCGGCGGCTTCGTAACCCCTGGCGATATTTACGGGATTGCCGTCATAGACTTTGGTCGAGTCTCTGCGTCCTTGAGTAAGGCGAACGCAACAACCGTCACGAAGATCTATCGCGGGGATAATTAGCATCAGGCACTTTCAGCGTTTCGGATCGTTTCCATTACTTCGTCAAACAGCAGGCCATTTGTGGAAATTGCATTGCCCCCCGCGATCGTTCGCCGGCCATCCCAGTCAGTAAACGTGCCGCCCGCTTCTTCAATTATCGGAAGAAGCGCCGCGCAATCCCAAATATTCATAACCGGATCGAGCATGACTTCCGCGCGGCCGGTAGCGACGAGCATGTGTCCGTAGCAATCGCCCCAAGTGCGCGACGCATTTGCTTTATGCCGCAAATCTTCCAGGGCCGAGCGAAATCTGTCTTGACCGCGCGCGTCGAACTCCGTCGCCAACAGCAATGCGGAGTCCAAATCAGATGTTGAAGACACTCGGGCAGGCTTGTCGTTCCAGAAGCAGCCCAAACCTCTGGCCGCATAAATACTCTCGTTCAGCGCCGGCAGATGCACCACGCCAAGAAGAGGCTCTGCCTCGACTTCAAGTCCGATCATCACGCCGTAAAACGGCACGTGATGAACGAAAGCATATGTGCCGTCGATCGGATCCAAAATCCACCGGCGCCGAGAAGTGCCTGGCTTCTCGCCTCCTTCTTCACCCAGGATGGCATCATCTGGAAAGACTTGATCGATCGACTTGCGCAGGTGCCTTTCAGCTTCGCGATCCGCCACCGTAACAAACGAGTTGTCAGCCTTCCGCTCCGCTACAAACGATCCCTGGTAATGACGCCAGATGATTTTGCCTGCCTCGCGCGCGATGTGGACGGCGAAGTCCAGGAGTTGCTTGAGTTCGTTCGTGTCTTGGGCCATTCAGTCACCTTCTCGGATGCATTCAACGAGCTTGCTCCGCAAGCTGGTTGAATGCCTCTCACTTCAAACTCCGGCTCACAAGTTCATCGCGCACTTCTCCCAACGGCAGCCCACGCTCCACCAGCAGCACAATCAAGTGATAAAGCAAATCAGCAGTTTCGCGGGCCAGTGCGCCAAGATCTTCATTTTTCGCCGCGATGATGGTCTCCGCGGATTCTTCGCCAACTTTTTTTAGAATTTTGTCCAGACCCTGATCAAACAAATAAGTGGTGTAAGAGCCCGAGGGTCTTTCGCGTTCCCGGGATTGGACCAGCCTATATAGATCGCTGAGCACGTCGCCCAAAGCTGCTTGATCTTTCCGGTTATTATTCACCGGGGCATCCTGGAGTTCGTTGTGAAAGCAGGATTGTGCGCCTGTGTGACAGGCTGGGCCTTCGGGTACAACCAGAATCCGAATCGCATCGTGGTCACAATCGATGGATACGTCAATGACGCGCTGTTTGTTGCCTGAAGTCTCGCCCTTGTGCCAGAGACTAGATCGCGAACGAGACCAGAACCAGGTCTCGCTGGTCGCGATCGTGCGGTTGAGACTCTCAGCATTCATGTACGCGAGTGTTAACACCTGCAGCGTATTTGCGTCCTGAACTATTGCGGGCACGAGACCATGCTCGTCAAACTTTATGTCCCCTATAGCTATCTTCATCTCACAGTGACTCCTCGCTCACGCAAATAATTCTTCACGTCCGCCACCTTGTATTCGCCTGAGTGAAAAAGCGATGCCGCCAGCACCGCACTTGCTCCGCCTTCCGTTAGTGCTTCGTAAAAGTGCTCGAGAGTTCCGGCACCACCGGAAGCGATCACGGGAATGCGCACAGCGGAGCTGATGGCCCGCGTAAGTTCCAGGTCGTATCCATTCCGTGTGCCATCGCAATCCATGCTGGTCAGGAGTATCTCTCCTGCTCCCAGACGTTCTGCCTCAATGGCCCACTCCAGAGCGTCCAAATCCGTCCGCGTGCGCCCACCATAGGTGAAAACTTCCCAACCTTCGCTCGCGTCGCGCACGTTTCGCCGCCGTGCATCGATTGACAGAACCATGCACTGTGATCCGAAAACCTCCGCGCCGTCGCTGATTAACCTGGGCTGCTCAATCGCGGCAGTGTTAAGCGAAACTTTGTCGGCCCCTGAACGAAGCACTGTGCGAATGTCTTCCAGTGATCGCAATCCCCCGCCGACCGTGAAAGGAATGAAGACTTCGTCAGCCACCCGCCTGACAATTGCAGCCACGATTTCACGGTTGTCGGATGACGCGGTGATATCGAGGAAGGTCAGCTCGTCCGCGCCCTCATCATCGTAACGTTTTGCCTGCTCGACCGGATCGCCCGCATCAACCAGCGAGACAAACCGGATGCCCTTGACCACCCTGCCATCCTTAACGTCGAGACAAGGAATAATTCTTTTCGCTAACATGGAACGGCCACTCCTAAAAGCGCATTCGAATTCATTTTCCGTTTTTCATTTTCCATTTTCCATTTTCCATTTTGTTTTTCTTTCGTGTGATTTCGTGAATCCATTTCGTGTAATTTCGTGGATCGATTTTTTCTTATACGCTCATACGATCCACGAAATCACACGAAGAAGCTGTCTAGTGCGATTCTTTCGCAAAATTCGCCAACAATCGAAGGCCTGTCGCCTGACTCTTTTCAGGATGAAATTGCACTCCCAAAACATTTTCGTCGGCCACGACGGATGCATACGCCACGCCGTAGTCAGTCTCGCCCACAACGACGCTGTCATTGGATGGTTCACAATAGAACGAGTGGACGAAATAGAAGAACCCTCCATCCACTACTCCGTCGAACAAGGGATGCGCGAACCGCTGTCGAATCTGGTTCCATCCGACCTGCGGCACAACCAGATCATCGGAGAAGCGCCGCACACGGCCACGCAACAGACCCAGGCCTCGCGTCCTTCCAAACTCTTCCGACTCTTCAAAGAGCATCTGCATGCCAACGCAAACACCGAGCAGGGGAGTTCCCTGGGCAATACGCTCGCATACAAGTTGATCAAAGCCGCGTTCGGTCAACGCCTTCATGCAGGCGCCAAAGGCTCCGACTCCCGGAAGCACGAGACGCTCTGCCGAGCGCAGGATGTTCTCGTCAGAACTTACAACTGCGTGGCAGCCCATCGCGGCAAAGGCTTTTTCCACCGAACGCAGATTTCCCACGCCATAATCAATGATCGCCACATCCGCTGGTTTAGCCACGATGACTACAGGGCTCCCTTCGTGCTTAATACACCCGTTATGCGCGAGTCGCGGTTTACAGCTTGCCGCAAAGCGCGAGTGGTCGCTTTAAACGTGCCTTCGAGAATGTGGTGGGTATTACGACCACGAAGGCAATCTATATGGAGGTTGAAGTGCGCCGTCTCAGCCAGGGAGCGCCAGAAATGTTCCGCCAGCTCAACCGAGAAATTTCCGATTTTCTGCCTGCGCGTCTGGACTTCGTAGACCAGATAGAAACGCCCCGACAGGTCAATCACCGAGCGACACAGAGCTTCATCCATTGGCACCACTGCTTCGCCATAACGAGCAATGCCGGCTTTATCACCCAGCGCCTGCGTCAAGGCCTGGCCGAGAGTGATTGCGATGTCCTCCACTGAATGGTGATCGTCAATCTCAAGATCGCCCTGGCACGCAACTTCAAGATCAAACAAGCCATGCCGCGCAAACAGTTCGAGCATGTGATCGAGAAAGGGCAAGCCGGTGTTGAGCTGCGCATGTCCATTGCCGTCGAGGTTAAGGACGACACGAACGTCTGTCTCCTTTGTCTTGCGGTGGACCTCCGCGGTGCGCGGTCGAGTTTTCATTTTCGTGTTCATAGCCATCCAATCGGTAACTCAATTACTCGGAATACGCTTCAGCCTCGGCAATCTCTTTAGTACAAACGTGCAACTTCTTTTCTTCTTGACCAGGTTTTGTATGCAAGACAATTGATCCACGAAAAGACACGAACCTGGCCACCCGAAGTAACACGAATATTTCTTAGCGTACTTCGTGTAATTTCGTGGATCGGCTTTGGAAGCGATTGAGCCCATCATCTTCTGAGTTCGACTCATTTTTTTAGCCCTGAATTTCTCGAAGTCCCTCCAGCAATAAATCGTTCTCTTCGGGCGTTCCAACACTCACACGGAAGTAGTCACTCAGCATCGGATAGCCGCTGACGTCTCGAATCAAAATGTCCCTCTTCAAGAGTTCAGCAAAAACTCGCCCTGGATCCTGGTTCGAGCGCACTACCATAAAATTTGCCTGTGACTGGACTGGAACAATTCCCGGAATCGCTGCTAACTCAACATACAAACGATCGCGTTCGGCACAAATGGACTCGACTAGTAGCCGTAGCTTTGCCTCAAACATCTCGATTCCAACCTCGGCAGCAATATGGGAAAGGGCGTTGAGGTTATAAGGCAACACCGCCTTGGCGATTTCCCGCACCAACTCGGGTGCCGCCAAGAGATAACCAACACGCAATGCGGCCATCGCCATTGCCTTGGAGAACGTGCGAAGAACAACGAGGGTTTCGTGATCACTGAGAAGCGGAACTGTGGAATGATGCGCAAACTCGTGGTACGCCTCATCGACAACGACCAGGCCACGACCTGCTTTCAACAGTACAGCCAAATCTTGATCGCTAATTACGCAGCCGGTAGGATTGTTCGGCGAACAAATGATCGTAACGTCCGGTTGCTTTTCCTCAATCTCTTTAACAAGCGCTGCCACGTCAAACTGGAGATCACTGCGGAGCGGAACACTCACGACTTCGCCACCGAGCACGGTCGTGATCTGCCGGTAGAGTGCAAAGGTAGGTTCCGTAATAAGAACGCGCTTCCCTTCTCCAATGGTCACCATCAAAAGTGCCTGAATCAATTCGTTTGAACCGTTGCCCGCGATAACTCCATCAGCCTTCCAGCCACTAAACTCGGCTAGTCGCTCATGCAATCGCCGGGGCGCAAAATCCGGATAGCGGGACCAGGCGCGATTCTTCATGCGGCTCAGAGTTTCATGCTTGATCTCGACGGGTACATCCCACGGATTCTCATTCTGGTTAAGCTTTACCGACGCGCGCTGCCGGGCAAGCGTGTATGGGCGCAGAGCGAGTACTGAGTCTTTGATTGAGTTGTTGATGCTCACGATTGATTGGACTCCAGTCTGATCAGCGCCGAGCGCGCGTGTGCGTCCAGACCTTCCACGGCCGCGAGGGCCGCAATCCTCCCGGCCGAACGCTTGAGAGCTTGTTTCGAGTAACGCAGGAGGCTCGTGCGTTTTACGAAATCATAAACCCCTAATGCTGATGAAAAGCGCGCTGCCCCTCCGGTAGGTAACACGTGATTCGGTCCGGCAATATAGTCACCCACCGCTTCGGGCGCGTGCGCGCCGAAAAAGATCGCCCCCGCATCGCGAATCTGCGTCGCCAGGTTCTCATTGTCGTTCGTCATAAGCTCCAGATGTTCGGGGGCCAGCTTATTAACAATCGCACAGGCTTCGTCAATGCCGGCGACCAAAACAATCACGCCATACTGTGCCAGTGATCGTTCAATAATGGTTCGGCGTGAAAGCAACGCTACCTGGCGCGTAACCTCTGCAGCCGTGCCACGCGCGAGGTCCTCGCTGGTGGTCAGGAGAATCGCTGAAGCGTCTTCAGCATGTTCTGCCTGCGCCAATAGATCTGCCGCAACAAAATCCGCTCGCGCCGAACTGTCCGCGATAATCACAACCTCGCTAGGTCCCGCAATCGAATCGATGCCGACCACTCCAAAAACCAGTTTCTTCGCCGCGGCGACGTATTTGTTTCCCGGACCTGTGATTTTGTCCACCTGCGGCACCGTTTCGGTCCCATATGCCAGCGCAGCAATAGCCTGGGCTCCACCCACGGCGTAGACCTCAGTAACATTCAGTTCAACGAGGGCAGCGGCGACAGCAGGATTCTCAGCCAGCGTTCGCGGCGGAGTTGTCACCACGATGCAGGGAACACCGGCGACCTGGGCAGGCACTACATTCATGACTACCGATGATGGGTAGGCGGCGGTTCCACCCGGCACATAAAGACCGGCCCGAGCGATTGGGTTAATTCGCTGACCCAGCCGCACTCCTTCAGTCGGAGTAATTTCCCAGGACACTTCCTTTTGCTGCTCGTGAAAGGCCCGCACGTTTTGTATGGCTTCCCGTAGAGATTCGAGCACAGAGGCATCGACTCTTTGCGCAGAGCGATGCAGGGTCTCTTCCGGAACGCGCAGTTCATACGATCCCGGTTGCACGCCATCAAAACGCGCGCTGTAATCCATCAGCGCCAGGTCACCGCGAGTGCGTACTTCGCGAATGATCGCCGTCACCTCAGTTACAAGAGCGTCGTCGAAGGCTACCTTGCGGTCGCGGAGTGCTTGCAGCCTGGTTGCAAGTCGCTCTTTTTCCTGACTCTGAATAATTTCGATCACCCCTCACGCCCCTTCGACCATAGTCATGCAATTCAAAACGACCACTGACCGCGGAATCAACCTGTATTCCTTTGCACTTCTTTGCGTGTTCTTCGCGTTCTTTGCGGTAAAGACAAACAAACAGCGGAACCGCAAAGAGCGCAAAGCAGACGCAAAGAGTCGCAAAGACAGGACTGACCAGTATCTATAGTTAGCCGTCGACGGTCCTCAGTCGGTTTCATGCTTTAGTGCCCCGATGAGACTCGCGATTGCTTTCGCTTTCAGCTGATAGCTGGCGCGGTTAACCACCAGCCGGCCGGTTGACTCATCGATGACTTCAATTTCTTTAAGTCCGTTTTCGCGAAGCGTTCTGCCTGATTCCACCAGGTCCACGATGCAATCGGCCAGACCCAGCCCCGGGGCCAGTTCCACCGATCCTGAAAGCTCGATGATCTCCACCGGTTGCCCGCGCGTGCCGAAATGCTTTGCGGCAATGCACGGGTATTTCGTCGCCACTCTAAACATACCGAGTTCGTTTAGAGACACTCCCGTTCGCGCCGCAACCACGATGCGGCAACGGCCGATTTCGAGCGTCAACGGCTGAAGCAGGTCGGTTCCGGATTCAAGCAGAACGTCACGGCCGACCACGCCGCAGTCTGCTATGCCATGCTCTACATAAACAGGCACATCGGCCGGCTTGACAAAGATCAGGCGGTAGCGCCCTGATTCATCTTCCACAGCCAGCCGCCGCGACGAGAGATCCTGGCTCGATACACCCGCGCCCGCGGCCGCCAACAGAGCTAATGCCTCGTCTTGCAATCTTCCTTTAGCCACCGCAATGGTTAAGTCCGGCACCGTTTCACCTCCCCAACTTTAATGAGACACGTTCTCCTTTGGCGCGCCTTTTCAAGGCTTCGATAAAAAGCTCGGATCGATTGTTCGATGGATCTCGCGAATCTCCCAGTGGTTCTTGCTCGTGATCTTTCGTCGTCAGCTCTGGTAGTTTGGCTTGCGACGGAAGCGTCGAGGATCCAACGGCCGCGTGCAGATGTACCAGGTCACTTAGCGTGTCGAGGTCCAGCACAAAGCCCACTGCGGGCTCCGCCTTCCCAAAACTGGCCGTGAGATCGTCATAACGACCGCCACTGCCTACCCGGTATCCAGCGCCGTTTATGTAAATCTTGAACGTTAGACCCGTGTAGTAATCAAGTCGAGCCACATCGCCGAGATCGATCTCGAAACAACCCATTAGATCCAACGATTCAATGACGCTCCAAATACTTTCCAGCCGATCCAACGCCGCATGCGATTGCTCGTTTGAAATCACATTGCGGGCCAAA
The DNA here is from genome assembly GCA_035644135.1 of Pyrinomonadaceae bacterium. Lineage (GTDB taxonomy): Bacteria > Acidobacteriota > Blastocatellia > Pyrinomonadales > Pyrinomonadaceae > PSRF01. The sequence goes on along the minus strand of DASQPD010000135.1, from coordinate 28,092 downwards.
TCCAGGTTTTCGCGCTTGCCTGAAAGTTGCATCAGTTGAGCGAATGCCCGAGCTTCCCCTGTCGCTGTATAAGGTGTGAGAAAGCGCTCCAGGTCAGCCCCGTTGCGGACGTCAATTAACTGCCGCATCTGCTCTCGCGACGTTGGATCCAGCCGCAAACTTTCAGCGACCCCAGTGAAGATACCGACATCGTTCAGCGTTATAACGAAATCACCGTCAAGGTCCAGGCGGCGCAGGAATTCAGACGCGATCATGAGGACTTCGAGATCAGCAGTTCGAGTATTCGCGCCGATAAGTTCACACCCGATCTGCGTTGACTCTCTGCGCCACTCGGCATGCGATTGTGGTTGTTGACGAAAAACCGGCGCGGCATAACAAAGACGCAGTGGGCGCTCCCGCTCGGCAAATAGAGTGGCCGCCGCCCTGGCGGTTGCTGACGTCACATCCGGTCTCAGGGCGAGGAGGCGTCCATCAGTATCGGTAAAGCGAAAAGCGCGATGGGCCTCTGACCTGCCCATTCCATGCTCAAAAAGCGAGTAGTAATCGACGGTGGGCGTCGTGATCTCTTCATAAGACCAGCCGTCAAATATACTCATCCCGATCTCCTCAACAGTGCGACGCAGACGTGCCTCAAGGCCAAAGTAGTACCGCATCCCGGCGGGAATTTTGGAGAGTGACTCAGTCTTTTGGTCCATGTTAGCTCTTTGCTTCTGTGGGTCAGACATTCTTGTCTGCCCGAGTTCAATTAATCGAAACTGACTAGTACCTTCCGAATCAGATTTTCCATTTTTCATTTTTCCATTTTTGCTTTAGTTATTTCGTGTGATTTCGTGGATCGATTTCTTCTTGTGAGCCAATACGATCCACTAAATCACACGAACAAAAAGTCAAACAATGACAAATCAGAATGACAACAAGCAAAACCCGCTGCCTGACCTTCGGTCGTGGCAGCGGGTCTTAAAAATTCCCGGTTGTGAGCTTCTTGTTTACTCTAGCTCGAGCTTTCTCCCCACAACCAACGCGCTGCCTTGATGCCAGTAATGGTTGGCATGATGGGGCGCGCCGTGGTGCTTGTGTGTGCTGTTGAAAATCATAACGTTATCCGTCGAATCTCATTGTTCTTATACCTGCCTTCACCGCTGGTGTCAATGCAATATGGGTGCTGAGTCTGGAGTCTGGAGTCTGGAGTCTGGAGTCTAGAGTCTGGAGTCTGGAGTCTGGAGTCGCGAGTCAAGACAAATCCCTTTTCTGACTCAGGACTCGAGACTCCCGACTCCCGACTCCCGACTATTTTTGGGACTCCCGACTGTTATTGACTCGAAACGAGAAGCGCGCCTTTGCAGGTCAAATTCGCTGTGCAGAGCCTGGACGACTTCGCGCATTAACCCCGCTTCAACAACCAACGAAACGTTGTATTCCGAAGATCCTTGTGCAATGGCGATGATGTTAATACCGCGGCGGCCCAGGGCGCCGAAGGCGCGCCCGGCAATCCCGGGCATGCCTCGCATTCTCTCGCCCACCACAGCGACGATCGCAATGTCCGCGTTAACAGTTATGTGTTCCACTTCTTTATGAGCCAGGTCGGATGCGAACGCCGCCCGAAGCTCTGCCACTGTTTGGTCTGCGTCTCCCGAGTCGATGATGAAGCATATGTCGTTACCCGACGACGATTGTGAAATAAGCAGGACGTTGGCTTGAGCGCTGGCGGCAGCGGTGAAGGTTTTAGCAGCGACGCCGGGCAAACCGACAATGCCTCGTCCCCCGACCGTAATCATAGTCACGTTGCTCATCGCTGTGATCGCTTTTACACCTCGTCTGGTCGGATGGCCCGTCGCTGTAATCTTTGTGCCATTTTCCTCTGGCAAGAAGCTGTTACGAATCCAAACCGGAATGCCTGCCTCCGAAACCGGGCGCAGAGTTTTCGGGTGCAGGACTTTCGCACCGAAGTAAGCTAACTCCGCCGCTTCGCTATAAGAGATTTCCTGGAGCGTTCGCGCTTGAGGCACCAGCCGCGGGTCAGCGGTCAACACGCCGTCAACGTCCGTCCAAATAATGATCTCTTTCGCGTCGAGCGCCGCACCGAGGATTGTTGCGGAGTAGTCCGATCCGCCACGCCCCAGCGTAGTCAACTTTCCCTCCACAGTCGCGCCGATGAAACCAGTCACGACCGGCACCGACCCTTCAGCCAACAAAGGCGCCAACCTCGCAGTAGCGCGTTCACGGGTTTCCGTCATCAACGGTTCAGCCCGGCAAGAATGGTTGTCTGTAACGATTAACTCAGTCGCTTCAATTGCCGTTGCACTGACTCCCATTTCCCGTAGCACACCGGCCAGTAACCGCGCTGAGAGTCGTTCACCCATACTTGAAATAGCATCGAGCGTGCGCGGAGTGAGTTCACGCAAGAGCGCTGTACCCCGGCAAAGGCTCGTCACCTCTTCGACGATCTCGTTCAATTGAGCCGCCAATTCCGTGCGTTGGTCTTCGTCGCCAATCAGAGTGTCAATCGGCTCCTGATGCTGTTGACGAAGTGTCTCAGCGAGATTGCCGGCCGCGCCCATGTCGCCGGCTGCCGAGGCTTGAGCTGCTTCCATGAGTCGATTGGTCACGCCGCTCATCGCCGAGACGACCACGACTACCGAGCCGGCGCCCGCGGCCCGCGAGACGATGTCTGCCGCGCGCCGAATACACTCAGCATTACCGACGGACGTGCCGCCGAATTTCATCACCTGTAGCTTGTCACGCATCATCTAATTGCTTCTTGCAGCGATTCACTCAGGGATTCATTGGGGGATTCACCTGCGGATTCATTCGCGCTCGAAATGGAGTCACTGTCTTGCTCCCCGAGAATCGGCGGAACTCCATCGCGGGCCAATTTGTACTCCACGGAATCGACCAACGCGCGCCAGCTAGCTTCGACAATGTTCGCAGACACGCCGACAGTCCCCCACTGTGCGTGGTTGTCGCCTGAACAAATCAGGACTCGCACCAAACTGGCCGAGCCTGAGAGATTGCTTGTGATCACACGCACCTTGTAGTCAACCAGATGCATCTCGGCGAGCGACGGATAAAACGTTTGCAGGGCGCGGCGCAAAGCTTTATCCAGCGCATTAACTGGCCCATTCCCGCTGGCTGCCGTGTGTTCGACGCGGTTGCCCACCTTAACCTTCACGGACGCCTCACTCATCGGCATCAGGACTCCGCGATGTTCGTCAATCACGCGGAAGCCGAGTAGCTCGAAGTATGCTTGATGCGCGTCCCGTAGCTTCGAGACCAGGAGTTCGAAGCTTGCCTCTGCTGCCTCAAACTCGTACCCGTTGTGTTCCAGCCGCTTCAACTCGTCGAGCACACGTTGTTCATCACTTAGTTCAACTCCCAGTTCTCGCGCCTTGGCAAGCAGATTCGCTCGCCCCGCAAGATCAGACACCAGTGTGCGACGACGGTTGCCGACTGTCTCAGGAGCGATGTGCTCGTAAGTCATGGGATTGCGTTCGACAGCCGAAACGTGAACGCCGCCTTTATGCGCAAACGCACTGTCGCCGACGAAAGCAGCGCGCGAATCGAGCGCCAGGTTCGCGATCTCGCTAACGAAACGGGACGTCTCACGCAGTCTCTTCAACCGCTCGGGACCGAGGACGATGCGACCAAGTTTCAACTCCAGATTGGGAATTACGGCGCAGAGGTTCGCATTGCCGCAACGCTCTCCGTAACCGTTAATAGTACCCTGCACGTGCACCGCGCCCGCCGTAACGGCGGCAAGAGTGTTCGCCACTGCGAGTTCACCATCATTGTGGCAATGAATCCCAAGTGGCACATCTATCTGCTCAATCACTTCGCGCATCACTTGCGCAACTGTCTCGGGCAGACTGCCGCCGTTGGTGTCGCACAGCACGATTCGATGGGGGCCGGCGGCGGCAGCAGCGCGCAGCGTGGCGAGCGCATATTCAGGATTCGTTTTGTAGCCGTCAAAGAAGTGCTCCGCGTCATAAATTAAACTCGCCACGCGGGCCGACAAATATCGCACCGTGTCTTCTATGATCTCAAGGTTCTCTTCGGGACTGAGACGCAGCGCGTCCGTGACATGCAGAAGCCAGGATTTGCCGAAGATCGTAACGACAGGCGTTTCCGCTTTGAGCAGCGATTGAATGCTTGGATCGGCGTCACAGCTAAGCGTATGACGGCGCGTTGAGCCGAAAGCGGCAACCCGCGCGTGCCCCAACTTCAACCCCCGAGCGCGCTCGAAAAAAGCAAGGTCGCGCGGATTCGACCCGGGCCACCCGCCTTCGATGAAATCCACTCCAAACGAGTCGAGTTGTTCGGCTACGCGACACTTATCTTCGACGGAAAAGTTGACGCCTTCGCCTTGCGACCCGTCGCGGAGAGTTGTGTCGTAGATTTCTATTCGATCGGTCATAGAATCAATGCATAGGTCCTATAGGTCCCATAGGTCCTATATTCTCTCCCTAGAATCAGTCACCGCACCCAAACTACTACTGGAAACAAGGGTGGCGTATTTTGCCAGGACTCCACGTGTGTACTGTGGCGCGCGCGGGCGCCAGGCCGCACGACGGCGTTGCAACTCTGCCTCGGCGATATTGAGTTGCAGCAGTCGTGTGTTGGCATCGATGGTTATCGAGTCTCTCTCTTCCACAAGAGCAATCGTACCACCCACCGCAGCTTCCGGTGCGACATGTCCCACCACAAGGCCATAGGTGCCACCGGAGAACCTTCCATCAGTTATCAGGGCGACCGCGTCACCCAGTCCCGCGCCGATGATGGCAGAAGTCGGCGCTAGCATCTCGCGCATTCCCGGACCACCACGCGGCCCTTCATAACGAATTACCAACACAACGCCCGCCTTGATTTCTCCTGACAAGATCGCTTTTAGGCAGCTTTCCTCAGAATCGAATACTCGCGCCGGGCCGGTGAATCTCGGATCTTTGACGCCGGTGATTTTCGCCACCGCTCCTTCAGTTGCGAGATTACCTTTGAGTATTGCCAGGTGACCTTGCGGATAAAGTGGTTGGGACCACGGATGAATCACATCCTGATCAGTGCTCGGTTCGACAGGAACGTCCTTGAGCACCTCCGCCAACGTCCGGCCGGTGATAGTAAGTTCGTCGCCATGCAGTCTCTCGTGGGCCAACAACATCTTCATCACTTGCGGGATGCCTCCTGCCTTGTGCAGGTCGGTGGCCACGTAGCGGCCAGAAGGTTTCAGATCACAGAGCACGGGAACGCGCTGCCGAATCTCCTCGAAGTCGTCGATCGTCAAGGTCACCTCTGCCGCATGCGCAATTGCGAGCAGGTGCAACACTGCGTTTGTCGAGCCACCTACCGCCATCACTACCGCAATCGCGTTTTCAAAAGCCTTTCTGGTGAGAAGGTCGCGCGGCAGGATTTGCTTCTCAATAGCCGCGGCTAAAACTCGACCCGAATCGGCGGCGCTGTCAGCCTTTTCCCGATCCTCGGCGGCCATCGTCGAAGAGAAAGGCAGGCTCAAGCCCATCGCTTCAATCGCCGCTGACATTGTGTTTGCCGTAAACATTCCGCCGCAGGAACCCGCGCCCGGGCAGGCGCGTCGCTCAACCTCAAGCAACTCGGTCACGCCGATGCGCTGCGCTGAGTATTGCCCGACCGCTTCAAACGCGCTTACAACAGTCAGATCTTGTCCGTTGTAGTGTCCGGCCTTAATTGTCCCTCCATAAACGAAGATCGCTGGAATATTCATCCGCGCAATCGCGATCATTGCTCCCGGCATGTTCTTGTCGCAGCCGCCTACGGCCAGCAAACCGTCAACGCTCTGCGCCTGGCATACTGTCTCAATCGAGTCGGCAATAACCTCACGAGAGACAAGGCTGTATTTCATTCCCTCCGTGCCCATCGAGATGCCATCGCTGACAGTGATCGTGCCAAAAACCTGGGGCATCGTCCCTGCATCGCGAAGAGATCGAATGGCACGGTTCGCCAGATCGTTCAAACCTATGTTGCAGGGCGTAATAGTACTGTAGCCATTCGCCACGCCAACGATTGGTTTTTCAAAGTCTCGATCACCGAAACCCACCGCTCGCAGCATGGCGCGATTGGGGGAACGCTCGGCTCCGGAGGTGATAGAACTGCTTCGATGGTTGTTGCTCAAGTAGTTCGCTCCGATTGGTCTTTGACTTCTGACTTCTGATCCCAACTTGCTCGGCATCACCAACAGATGGCAAATGGTGGATTCAAGTGTGAAGTGCAAAACGTCTCTCATTCACACCGTGGCTTTAGCCCGGTGTTAAGGCGCCCGGTTAATCCCAAACCGTTTTAACGGTTTAGGGGAGACTGGCACGAAAACCGTTGAAACGGTTCAAGTCTTTGAAGATTGCTTTGACACCGGGCTAAAGCCACGGTGTGAATAAGAAAACATTCAAGAGAAATTGATCTCATCGTTTGTTGCACTTCTAAGTTGAATTCGCGAATGTCAAATGACATATGGAAAATGGATTTCGGTTGAGCCACGATTCAATCAGACGATTCGGCGATGCTTGAAAGCGCGCTCTCCCGCAACATAGCTGGCAACCGTCTGACCGTTGCCAATCAACTTGTACTTGTAAGTGGTAAGCCCTTCGAGACCCACCGGCCCACGCGCATGGAGTTTGCTCGTGCTAATCCCCAGCTCCGCGCCGAAGCCATAACGAAAACCGTCAGCGAAGCGTGTCGAAGCGTTGTGATAGACACCCGCTGCATCAACTCGCTCCATAAAATGGGCCGCCGCGCCGACATCCTCGCTAACGATCGCTTCCGTGTGACCGGAGCCGTAGTGATTGATGTGCTCGATAGCGTCGTCGATACCGTGCACAACCTTTATCGCGACTGTTAGGTCGGAGTATTCCGCACCCCAGTCAGCCTCTATTGCGGGAACCACGCCTTGCCCCTGTACGAACTCGACGGTCCTCGGGCAACCGCGCACTTCGACTCCAGCGGCTTGGAAACGCCTGATCATTTCAGGCAAGAACACACCGGCTACTTCTTCATGGACCAGAAGGGTTTCCATCGCATTGCACGCGGCTGGGTATTGCACCTTCGAGTCGAATGCGATATTGAACGCCTTCTCTATGTCGGCCAGGCTATCGACATAGACGTGACAGATTCCCTCACCGTGCCCAAGCACAGGGATGCGGCTGCGTTCAACAACGTGCCGCACAAATTCGCGTGAACCACGTGGCATGATCAGATCAATATCATCCTCAAGTGAGAGCATTTCCTCGACGTCGGCGCGGGTGTATAGCAGGTTGATCGCGTCGGCCGGGATCTCAAGGAAATGGCTAAGCGCGTCGCACCAGATCGAAACCAGCGTCTGATTGCTGTGCACAGCTTCCGCTCCACCTTTAAGAATTACGGCGTTACCGGACTTAAGTGCCAGCGCAGCAAGCTGCGGAACGATTTCGGGTCGGGCCTCAAACACAATACCGATGACACCAATCGGACACGACTCTTTATACAGCGTCAACCCGTCATCCAACTCAGTGATCGCAAGCTGGCGATGCAGCGGGTCGGCCAGGGCCGCCACCTCGCGCACGCTGGCAGCCATTTGCGTTATGCTCCGCTCGCTCATTCGCAGGCGTTCAAAAATCGGCCGCGACATTCGCCCCGCTTGCAGGGCCTGAAGGGCATTTTCGCAGTCGCGCTGATTAGCGACGAGGATCTCTAATCTACGTTCCTCGATGACGTAAGCAGCGGCCTTTATAGCAGCGTCGCGACGCTCGCCGGGAACGCCTGCCAGCAGTCTCGATGCCGCCTTGGCCGCACGCGCGACAGCAGCGACCGGCGATTTTTCAACCGGGCTTTCAACTGGCGAATTCTGTATGGCTCCCTGGTTCATCTCGGCTCCGAAAGCACCAGGTTGTCTCGGGTCACGAGGACCCGGCCGCGCTCACGGTTCGGGTGCGAGGAAGTTCCCTCGATCAAACGCGCCGCCTCTTCACTGGCACAGTTAATGATCCCGCGCGCAAACTCGCGTCCATCGCAATCGGCGATACCCACCACATCCTGCGGTCCAAACTGTTGCTCCACGCGCACAACACCCGACGAGAGCAGGCTCGCCTTACCTCCCATGATCGCCGCCCGCGCTCCCTCATTAACGATCAGCCGGCCACGCACGCCCGCTACAAAGGTAATCCAACGCCGTTTGCCCGCCATCCGTGAAGTCGACATGAACGTAGTACCGATTTGCTCGCCCGCAACAATGCGATCCAAAATTTCAGGCATCTTTCCGTTGGAAATGACAGCGAGTCCTCCAGCTTGCATTGCGATCCGCGCCGCCTCCAACTTCGTCAACATCCCGCCACGACCGCCGGCAGACGGTCCCTCGGCAATTGCCTTCAATTCGTCCGTGATTTCTTCGACAAGCGGGATAAGCGCTGCTTCGTCGTCGTTGGAACCTGTCCTACGATCCTTCGGCTTGCGCTGGAAAAGCCCGTCCACATTGGTTAGAAGGACAAGCGCGTCTGCTTCCAATTTACTCATTACCAATGCGGCAAGGCGATCGTTATCACCAAAGACGCGTTCCTGATCGGAGCCCGCCGGCCTTTTATCGTATTCGAGTTCCGCAGTGGAAACCGTATCGTTCTCATTGATGATGGGCAACACTCCGAGTTTGAGAATTCTCTCCATCACACGTCGTAGGTTGGTGTATCGCTTGAAGTCTGTAAAGTCGTCCTCAGTTAACAACACTTGCGCGATCTTCACCTCATGCACACGAAACAACTGTTCGTAGGTGTGCATCAACAGGCTTTGGCCCACTGCGGCGCAAGCCTGTCGCACCACGACATCCTTCAGTCTGGACTGGTGCAGACCCAGCCGCCCGGCACCCAATCCCACCGCTCCAGAAGAAACCAGCACAATCTGCCGGCCCGCGTTTTTCAACCCAGCAAGGGAGCGTACCAAAGGCTCAATCCGCTCGGGGCATACCGCGCCGCCCTCGCCTGTGACGACACTCGTGCCGAGTTTGATAACTACGCGCTGGGCTGCGCGCAAACGCTTCTGCCTTTCGGTCTCTAAATCCTGTTTCGTCATTGTTCATAGCTGCATCAACAACTCACGAACATCTGTAGTTTCTTTGCGCTTCTTTGCGAGCCCTTTGTGTTCTTTGCGGCGAATGAACTCTCAGGCGCTCACATTGTAGAAAAATACCAGGAACATTCACCGCAAAGAACGCAAAGGGGCTCGCAAAGGTTCGCAGAAAGGATGCAGCTTCTAAGATACCGCCTGAAGTAACTGATCGCCAACGTCGGTAGTTTCGCAATCAATCGGATGAAGCCAATCCTTGTATCGTTGGTCGCGTCCCGAGGTAGCGGCGAAGAATACCTGCTGAATCTGGTCCGTCACGACTCCGGGTGTGCTTCTACCGATCACAGTTCCGTCAACTTCACGAATTGGAGTAACTTCAGCTGCTGTCCCGGTAAAAAACGCCTCGTCCGCCGCAAGTAAATCTTCCAGGTCAAGCGCCCTGACGTCTACCCTGTAACCCAGATCACTGGCTATTCTCAGAACAGCCTCGCGGGTGATACCGAGGAGGATTGAATGGCGCTCGTCGTTGGTCAGCAACTGCCCTTCGCGCACGATGAAAAGGTTTTCACCTGAACCTTCAGCCAGGTGCCCGTCTGCATCGAGCAGCAACGCTTCAGCGTAGCCACGGCTAACGGCATCGCGCACCGCCAGCATTGAATTCAGATATTGGCCGCATGCTTTTGCTGTTGTCGGCATCATCCGCGACTGAAATTTCCGCCAGGGCGAAACAGTCACGCGCACACCCTGTTTTAGTCCTTCCGCGCCGAGGTAAGGCGCCCAGGGCCAGGCGAGAATCACGACCTCGACCGGATTATTACTTGGATGCACACCGAGGCTGCCACTCCCGAGATAACAGATTGGGCGGATGTAGCAACTGCGGAAACTGTTTAGCCGAACAATCTCGTCTATGCCGCTTGCAAGTTCTTCACGCGTGTAAGGGATAGTTATCCCGTAGATCTCAGCAGATGTGTAAAGCCGGTCAAGATGTGCTTCAAGACGAAAGACAGCCGGCCCGTCGTCTGTCTCGTAACAACGGATGCCTTCAAAGACACCGCTGCCGTAATGCAGCCCGTGCGCCGACACATGCGTAGTGGCGTTGTCCCAGGGAACCACACGGCCATCCATCCACACCCATTTAGATTCATCAAAGGTCAAAGTTGTTACCTCCTTGATATTGGCCGGTGGTCAGTTGTCAGTAGTAGGTCTTTGGTCTTTGGTCTTTGGTCTTTGCCTTTGGCAATGTCCTTTCTGGATTTAACAACTCATTTTTTGCCAGCAAACAAAGACCAAAAACCCAAGACCCAAGACCAAACTACTGACAACTGACAACCGACCACTGACTCCTAACCCTTAAACAGCCCAGAGCGACTGGTCAGGATCGTAGTGGAGAGGGTGATCGGCGCCGTTGAGCCAATCGGCCCGCGCGGGAGCGCAAATATCGAGTGCTACGGTGTCCTCGAGCGCTTCGGAGGAGTGTTCGATTCCCGGCGCAATTCGCAGCAACTGGTTCGGCACCAGCGTCACGTCACCGCTCGGCAGATGGAAGCGCCAACTACCTTTCAGCACCAGGATCATTTCTTCATTTTCGTGGCTGTGAGAGAGCGTGACAGCGCCTTCCTTCACCTCGACACGAGCCAGCGTTATGCTCTCACCAATAGCAACTTTTCTCTGGTAAAGGTCCGTGATCTCTTCTGCTTTCATTCGATCCCAATCGTATAAACCCATCTTTCACCTTCCTTGCATCTGTGTAGTTCCTGGTTTTTAGTTCCTGGCTTTGTCAACGAGCCGTCCCGCTGCCAGCCAGGGCATCATTCCGCGTAGTTCGGCGCCGACGAGCTCGATTTGGTGCTCTTTCGTCTGAGCTGCGAGTTGTTCGAAGTGCTTGCGTCCATTGCGGGCCTCTTTCATCCACTCATGCGCGAACGCGCCGGACTGAACCTCTGCCAGCAGGCCTTTCATGCGTCGCTTTGTCTCGTCGTTAATGATCGATGGCCCACGCGTCATATCGCCATACTGCGCAGTGTTGGAAATCGAGTATCGCATCTCGGATATGCCGCCTTCGTAAATCAGATCGACAATTAGCTTCATTTCGTGCAGGCATTCGAAGTAAGCCATCTCCGGCGCATAGCCCGCTTCGACAAGCGTTTCGAAACCTGCTTTGATGAGCGACGTGAGCCCCCCGCAGAGCACGGCTTGTTCGCCAAAGAGATCCGTTTCCGTCTCTTCGCGAAAACTGGTTTCGATAATGCCGGCGCGACCGCCGCCGATGGCCGATGCGTAGGCCAGCCCGACTTGTTTAGTGTCCCCGGTTGGATCCTGGTGAACCGCTAGTAGACAGGGCACACCCGCGCCTTTCTCGTATTCACGCCGCACTAAATGGCCTGGCCCTTTCGGCGCAACCATAAAGACACTGACGTCCTCAGGGGGCTTGATAAATCCGTAATGAATGGAGAAGCCATGGGAGAAAGCCAGATACTTTCCCGGCGTCATTGATTCCGCAATGTCGCGCGCATACACGTCGGCTGCGAGCTCGTCCGGCACCAGCATCATCACAACATCGGCTTCGGCTGCAGCTTCCGCCACGGCGCGCACGCGCAGGCCAGACTGTTCGGCCTTTGCACGTGACGGACTGTCTTCCCGGAGTCCGACGGTCACATTGCAACCTGACTCGCGCAGGTTGTTTGACTGGGCGAAGCCCTGGCTCCCGTAACCGATAACGGCGATCTGCTTGTCGCGCAAGCGGCTGGCATCAGTATCTCTATCGTAAGAAACTTGCATGGTTTGATTCCTCTAATTGAGAATTAATAGGACCTATAGAACTTATGGGACCTATAGAAAATAGAACCTATAGGACTTATAGGACCTATGAAGTTGAAACAGCCTGGCTCAACTCTGGCTCCTCTGTCGCTGGCCTCGAGCTATCGATATTCGACAAGCGCCCGATGGCAATGCAGCCGGTGCGCGTGATGTCGCGTATGCCCATGGGCCGCAACAGTTCGATAAACGCCTCGACCTTCTCCTTGTTTCCCGTCGCTTCAATAATCATTCCCGTATGCGAAATATCCACTACCTTGGCGCGAAAGACCGCGACCAGGCTCACCACCTCCTGCCGCCTGGTACCCGGCGTCGCTTCAACATCGATCAGCGCCATCTCGCGTTCAATGTGAGGTTGCATGGTGACATCCAACACCTCACGCACGCGCGCCAGCCGCGAACACTGCTTGACGATCTGCTCGATGGTCCGATCATCGCCACGCGTTACCACGGTCACGCGCGACCATTGCGGATCGGTCGTCTGTCCCACTGATAGCGTTTCGATATTGAAACCGCGGGCACTAAACAAACCGACGATGCGCGAAAGCTCGCCCGGCTGGTCGGCAACTACAATTGAAAGTGTGTGTCTCATGTCATTGCCGATTGCCGATTGGTCTTTTGCATGGTTGACATTCTCTGCTTCCCTCCAATGTTCCTGGGTAAGGTTTGTTTGACGCTGCCACTGTTCACGAATCGCAAGGTGCAAATCGGCAATTGGCAATCGGCAATCGGCAATGACTTCACTCCACAATCATGTCGCGCGAGTTTCCTCCCGCAGGGACAATCGGAAATACGTTCTCTTCCTTAGAAACCACGATATCCATCACCGCGACTCCCTTATGCGACAAACCGGCCGAAAGTACATCAGACAATTCGTCCGGCCGTGTTGCTCTCACGCCAAACGCTCCATAAGCCTCTGCCAGTTTGACAAAATCGGGCGACACTGACAGGTCAACCTCCGAGTAGGCGCGCTCGTAGAACATTTCCTGCCACTGGCGCACCATCCCGAGGTAGCCATTGTTCATAATCAGGACCTTGATGGGCAGGTCATATTGCACCGCCATCGCCAACTCCTGATTGGTCATCTGGAAACCGCCATCCCCGACCACGGCGACTACCATCTGATCGCCGAGCACCAGCTGCGCACCGATGGCCGCCGGAACTCCATAACCCATAGCACCAAGGCCGCCGCTGGTGATCCACTGCCGCGGCCTCTTGAAAGGATAAAATTGCGCGGCCCACATCTGGTGTTGCCCAACATCGGTGGCGATAAGGGCATCTCCGTTGGTCAAACGGTGCAACTCGCGAATCACAGTCTGCGGCTTGATGTGATCGGGGGAACCTGTGAAACGTAGCGGTTGCTCAAGTTGCCATCCGCGTATTCGCTCCCACCAAACCGCGCGATTCTTTACGCTCCGCTCGATTTGCAGCTCGCCCAGATTCCTGATTTCAGTTTGCAAGGCGCAAAGTGCTTCGCGCGCGTCGGCCACCAACGACATTTCCGGCGCTCGATTCTTGCCGACGTTGGCCGGATCGATATCGATGTGAATAACTCGCGCCTGGGGTGCGAAGGTCGCGAGTTTTCCGGTGACGCGGTCGTCAAAGCGTACGCCGACGGCGATCAGAAGGTCGCTCTCAGCGACAGCCATATTCGCGGCATAGGTTCCGTGCATGCCAAGCATGTTCAGGCAAAGCGGATGCACTGAAGGAAACCCTCCGAGTCCCATCAGCGTCGGCGTGACCGGTAACTGCAACTCTTCGGCTAAAGCAAGAAGCGCCTCGGCCGCACCCGAGTTAACCACGCCACCACCGACGTACATTACAGGGCGCTCTGCTTTCATGATCGCCGCGGCGGCTTCAGCGACGGCCCCGTGCTCGGGCGGCCATCTGCGCTCCACTAGCGGAAAGCTGATGTTCTTCAAGCTTGAATACGAAGTGCGTGCCGCCGACACATCCTTCGGGATGTCGATCACGATCGGCCCGGGCCGGCCTGTTCGCGCGAGGTGAAAAGCTTCGTGAACTACCGGCGCCAGATCCCGGACGTCGCGCACAAGGTAGTTGTGCTTAACGCAGGAGCGCGTGATACCCACCGTATCAACTTCCTGAAAAGCATCCGTGCCGATGAGCGGTGTCGGCACCTGACCGGTGATGACCACTATCGGCGTCGAATCCATGTAGGCATTAGCGATTCCGGTCATCGCATTGGTTGCACCCGGACCTGAGGTAACAAGCGCCACCCCGACGCGGCCTGAGGCGCGCGCATAACCTTCAGCCATGTGCACAGCGCCTTGTTCGTGGCGCACAAGGTAATGCATGACGCGGTCACGCGCGCGCCACAGTTCATCGTAGATGTGCAGTACAGCTCCGCCGGGATAACCGAAGATCGAATCCACGCCCTCATGCAGGAGTGCTTCGATCAGAATCTCTGCCCCGCGCGGCTCAGGTATCGCAACTGTCGTGTCGTCCAGCGGGAGGTGGGATGCTGCTGTCAACGTTTGTGTCTGTGCGCTCATGTGGTTCCTTTAAAATCTCAGAGCTCAAATTTCAAATCTGAGATCTCAAAATTTCAAATCTGCAAATTCCATATTTCAAATAATTTCAATCTGAGATCTGAGATCTGAGATCTGAAATATGCTTTTCGCTACGGCAGCGTCGTTTCTCCCATCAAGTATTTATCGACTCCTTTAGCGGCCCGGCGTCCGTCCGCAATCGCCCAAACAACCAGCGACTGGCCGCGCGCCATGTCTCCGGCTGCAAAAACTCCTGGTACACTCGTCATCTTGTCTTCGTTAACCCGGACATTGCCGCGCTCGTTAATTACTACACCGAGCCTGGACAGCAGCCCATCGGTCTCTGGTCCCAGAAAACCCATGGCCAGCAGGATCATTTGCGCGGGCCACACTTGTCCTGTACCGAAAATCTCTCGCGGCCCTGATCCTCCGTTGTTATTGCCTGCCCACTCAGTTCGCACTGTCTGTACCCCGCGCACGTGGCCATTGGTGTCCCCAACAAACTGCTTGCTCATGACGCAGTAGGTTCGTGGATCCTGCCCGAATACGGCCGCAACTTCTTCCTGGCCGTAATCCAGTCGATAAACCTTAGGCCATTGCGGCCAGGGGTTGTCGGGTGCGCGCTCGTCGGGCGGTTTCGACAAAATTTCAAATTGCACCAGGCTCTTACAACCGTGTCTCAATGCAGTGCCCACACAGTCTGTGCCGGTGTCACCTCCGCCAATGACAATGACGTCCTTATCCTTTGCGGAGAGATAGTTTTCATCTTCGTGGTTGCTGTCCAACAGACTCTTAGTGTTGGCATGCAGAAACTCCATCGCGAAATGAATTCCTCCCAAGTGCCGGCCCTCGATGGTCAGATCGCGTGGGCGGGTCGCGCCGCCGCAAAGCACGACCGCATCAAACTCGTCGATAAGCCTGTCGGCAGGATAGTCGTGGCCGACATGCGTGTTCGTAAGGAACTGTATGCCTTCGGCGGTCATCAGATCGGTACGACGCTCAACTAATGTTTTCTCAAGCTTCATATTGGGGATACCGTACATCAGCAGCCCACCAACTCGATCGGCTCTTTCGAAGACAGTCACCCAATGACCCGCGCGATTAAGCTGCGCGGCGCAAGCGAGGCCGGCTGGACCAGAGCCGATCACTGCGATCTCCTTGCCGGTGCGCACAGACGGACGTTCGGGAAGGACCCAGCCCGCCTCAAAACCTTTGTCGATAATCGCTTGCTCAATCGTCTTGATCGTGACCGGGTTATCACTGATACCAAGCACGCACGAACCTTCGCATGGCGCGGGACACACGCGACCCGTAAACTCCGGGAAGTTATTGGTGTGCTGAAGTCGACTCAGCGCTTCGCGCCAATGGCCGCGGTAGACGAGATCGTTCCACTCAGGAATCAGATTGTTAATAGGACAACCCGAAGCCATCCCACCTATCATTCGGCCGGTATGGCAAAACGGCACGCCGCAATCCATACAACGAGCGCCTTGTTCGCGGAGCGACTCCTCAGGAGAGTGCAAGTGGAATTCCTGCCAGTCGGAGATTCGCTCCGCCGGCGGTCGGATGACCGGAAGGGTCCGCGTGTATTCCATGAATCCTGTTGGTTTGCCCATAAGTTATTGCCGATTTCCGTTTGCCAATTGCCGATTTTCAAGAACCAGCATTGGTCGTCGGACCCAATTCATTTATTGATGCCAGAGCTCATCCATCGCTTTCACTTGCCAATCGGCAATTGGCAATCGGCAATCGGCAATGTTTTCATTGCCCTGCGGCTCGGGCCAAAGAATGGGCATTCAACTCAAACGCGGCCATCGCAGCTCCTTCGTGGGTCATGCCGCTTTCCATCATTTGCTTCTGTGCTTCGAGCACACTCTTGTAGTCGTGCGGGATGACACGCACAAACTTCGGTACCCAGTCATCCCATTGCAGCAGCACCTCAGTGGCGCGACTGCTGCCCGTGTACTCGGCATGACGGAAGATCATGTTCTTGATCGACTCCATCTCTTCCGTATCTTCCATGCTAGTGAGTTGAACCATCCCTCTGTTACAGCGCCGCGCAAAATCGCCTCTTTCATCGAGCACGTACGCAATGCCGCCTGACATTCCAGCGGCAAAGTTGCGGCCAGTTTGACCCAGCACTACCACGCGACCGCCGGTCATGTATTCACAACCGTGATCGCCCAGGGCTTCGATTACGGCGTAGACCCCGCTGTTGCGCACACAAAACCTCTCACCGGCGATGCCACCGATGTAGGCTTCACCACTGGTTGCCCCATAGAACGCCACGTTCCCAATGATCACGTTTTCCTGTGGTTTGAAGTTGGCTTCGCGCGGTGGAAAAACAATTATCTTGCCGCCCGACAATCCCTTGCCGACATAGTCGTTTGCATCGCCTTCGAGTTTGAGCGTCACTCCACGTGGCACAAACGCGCCGAAACTCTGGCCAGCGGAGCCATTGAACGAGAGCTGAATCGTGTCCGCGGGCAGCCCTTCCGCACCATAGCGGCGCGTCACCGAACTACCAAGCATCGTGCCGACAGCGCGATTGACGTTATGGATCGGCAGCATTGCTGAGACTGGCGTGCGGTCTTCGAGTGCCGGCTGGCAGAGTTCCAGCAGTGTCGTGCTGTCAAGTGATTTTTCCAGTCCGTGCTCCTGCGAGATCTGGCAATAACGGCCCACCGCCTCTGGCACATTCGGCTGATAGAGAATGTTTGAAAAGTCGAGGCCGCGGGTTTTCCATTGCTCAATAGCCGTCCGCATCTCAATGCATTCCGTGCGTCCAATCATTTCATTGATGGTGCGGTAGCCTAGTTGGGCCATCAATTCGCGCACCTCCTCAGCGATGAAGTGCATGAAGTTGACGATGTGTGCGGGATCGCCGGTGAACCTGGCGCGCAGTTTCGGATCCTGCGTCGCAACGCCGACGGGACACGTGTTCAAGTGGCAGACGCGCATCATGATGCAACCCAGGCCCACCAGCGGTGCCGTTGCAAAACCAAACTCTTCCGCTCCCAGCAATGCAGCCACAAGTACATCGCGGCCGGTTTTGAGTTGCCCGTCTGTCTCAATTGCAATGCGGCTGCGCAGGTTATTGAGCAGGAGAGTCTGGTGAGTTTCAGCGAGACCGAGCTCCCACGGCACACCTGCATGCTTGATGCTTGAAAGCGGTGATGCCCCAGTGCCGCCATCGTAGCCGCTAATCAGCACAACATCGGCGTGTGCTTTCGCGACGCCCGCAGCTACCGTGCCAACACCCACCTCAGAGACAAGCTTGACGCTGATCCGTGCCGTATGGTTGGCACTCTTGAGGTCATAGATCAACTCGGCCAGGTCTTCGATGGAGTAAATGTCGTGATGCGGCGGCGGCGAAATGAGACCGACGCCAGGCGTAGAATGTCTCACTCGCGCAATTTCAGGATAGACCTTGTGACCAGGTAGCTGCCCACCTTCACCCGGCTTTGCGCCCTGCGCGACCTTGATCTGCAACTCTTCGGCATTGACCAGGTAGTTGCTGGTGACGCCAAAACGTCCGGAAGCGACTTGCTTAATAGCACTGTTGCGCGAGTCGCCGTTGCCTTCCCGCATGTACCGCGCCGGATCCTCGCCACCTTCGCCCGTATTGCTCTTGCCTCCGATGCGGTTCATGGCAATGGCCAGAGCTTCATGCGCTTCTTTGCTGATCGAACCGTAAGACATCGCCCCCGTTTTGAAGCGCTTGACGATGTCGGCAACCGGTTCCACCTCTTCGATTGGGATTGGGGCACGCGCCGACTTTAGCTCCATCAATCCACGCAACGTGCACAGGCGGCTCGACTGGTTATTCACCAACTCGCTGTACTCTTTGAATGCCTTGTAGCTGTTTGAGCGGCAGGCATACTGGAGTTTGTGAATCGTTTCCGGGCTGAAAAGGTGAAGCTCTCCTTCCCTTCTCCACTGGTATTCCCCGCCCTCACGGAGTGTTTGATTATGCGCTTGGCGGTCCGGAAAACCCTGTTTGTGCCGCAGCTTAGCTTCCTCTGCAATCACATCGAGACCAATCCCGCCGATGCGCGAAGGTGTCCAGGTAAAGTAACGATCGACGAAATCTTCGTTAAGCCCGATGGCTTCGAAAATTTGCGCGCCGCAGTAGCTCTGTATCGTCGAAATCCCCATCTTTGAAATGACCTTGACGACGCCTTTGTTAATCGCCTTGATGTAGTTCGAAATCGCCTTATCAGCATCGACGACATCGACACCAGGCAACATCCCGCGCGCAATCATGTCTCGCACAGTTTCGAATGCCAGGTACGGATTGATCGCTGCCGCACCGTAACCCAGCAATAAAGCGAATTGATGAACCTCACGAGGCTCGCCGCTTTCGATCACAAAACCTACTTGAGTGCGCGTGCCCTGCCGAATCAAGTGGTGGTGAACGCAGGCGACTGCGAGCAATGCCGGAATTGGAGCTTGCTTACTTGTAGCGCCGCGGTCGGAAAGGATGATAATGCCGAAGCCGGCTCCGATCGACGCAGTGGATTTCCGACACAGTTCATCAAGCGCACTTTCCAAACCACGTCCACCGCTATTCACTTCAAAAAGCATCGGCAGAGTTACAGATTTGAACCTCGAATCACCCACCCGATTGTGGGGGTCGGCCAGGTGTCGCAGCTTTTCCAGTTCCTCGTTGGTGAGGATTGGGGACGGGAGCTTGATTTGCCGCGCACATTCCGGCGTCGGCTCGAGCATATTCGCTTCGGGCCCGATGCTTGTGTCGGTTGACATGATTAGCTCTTCACGGATCGCATCTACCGGCGGGTTAGTAATCTGCGCGAACAGCTGCTTGAAATAGTTGTAGAGCAACTGGGGCCGCTCTGAGAGCACGGCAATAGGCGTGTCAGAACCCATCGAGCCGATTGCTTCATTGCCTTCGGCGGCCATAGGCGCGATGAGAAGCTTGAGCTCTTCATTTGTATAGCCGAAAGCCTGCTGGCGTTGCAGCACGGTCAAGTGATCCGGTTCAGGCGGCAGAGGGGGACCCGGAAGTTCATTTAGTTTGATGACGTTGTCTCGGAGCCATTGGCCGTAGGGATGTTCAGTTGCTATCTGCTGCTTAAGTTCATCGTCATCCACGATTCGGCCCGCTTCAGTGTCGATCAGAAACATGCGGCCAGGTTGCAGACGGCCTTTCGACAGGACGTTGTCAGGGGGAATATCCAGCACACCCACTTCGGAGGCCATCGCGACCAAACCATCCTTGGTCACGTAGTAACGTGACGGTCGTAACCCATTACGATCCAGCACGGCGCCGATGCGGATTCCATCGGTGAATGCGATTGACGCTGGTCCGTCCCACGGCTCCATGAGGAAAGAGTGATACTCGTAGAACGCCCGCTTCTCTTCGCTCATCGATCCGTGCAACGACTCATGATCGCCCCAAGGCTCCGGGATCATCATCATGATTGCGTGTGGCAGAGAGCGGCCCGTCAGCGTCAACATCTCCAGAGCGTTATCAAACATGGCCGAGTCGCTGCCGTCCGTATCGATCACCGGAAGTATCTTATGGATCTCAGGACCGAAAAACTTCGATTGGAATTTGCTTTCGCGCGCGCGCATCCAGTTGATGTTGCCGCGCAAGGTATTGATCTCGCCGTTGTGAGCAATATAGCGATAGGGATGGGCACGCGCCCAACTGGGAAACGTATTAGTGCTGAAACGCGAGTGGACCAGGGCCAATGCTGACTCGACGAAAGGCTCCCGCAGGTCAGGATAAAAGAGGGAGAGCTGATTAGCGGTCAACATCCCCTTGTAGACAATCGTCCTGCACGAGAGACTGGAAACGTAAAACATACCGCGCTCATGAATGCCGCGCTTCGCTGCTTTGCTGATTCGCTTGCGAATAATGCAGAGCTTTCGCTCAAACGCGAGGTCGTCAGAAAGCGCCTGCCCACGGCCTATAAAGAGCTGCCGAATAACCGGCTCTGAGGTCTTCGCGGTAGGGCCAAGGGAGGAGTTGTCCGTCGGAACGGTGCGCCAACCCAGCACAGATTGCCCTTCTTCCTCGGCAATCTCCTCAAATAACTTTTCGCATTCCGCGCGGCTTCCAGCTTCTGTTGGCAGGAACACCATCCCGACCGCGTATTGACCAGGCGCAAGCAATTCGATCTTTAGCTTGGCACATTCGGCTGCTAAAAATGAGTGCGGCAGCTGCAGGAGGATGCCCGCTCCATCGCCGCTGTTCTTCTCACTACCACAGGCGCCGCGATGTTCCAGGTTGAGCAGCACCTGGATAGCCTTTTGAACGATATCGTGTGACTTGCGGCCCTGAATATCGACGACGAAGCCCGTACCGCAAGCGTCGTGCTCGTAGCGCGGATCATATAACCCCTGCTTCTTTGGAAAGGAGAACTGGGTCATTTCAAAGTTTCATGTAACGCACCCTCTGAATGCAAGAAGGCCATCAACCTGTTCGTTGATGGCCTGTGCGAGAGTTCCAACTGTCAGCAACAGGCCATTACGTGCTGTCCTTTGTTACGACTAGCGAAATGGCAATAAGTACAGTGACGGTCGCAAGATCTCGCTCGGCGCGCGGTGAATTTACCAGGGCGCGAACTGACCCGAGCGACATTGCCGCCGATATAGTTTGTTTCGAGGAATTGGTCATACTTGGTCCTGGTGTCGATGGCCCACCAGCGCACACCGGGCTACCCCGTTGTAGACTATGAGACTCTGCACTGGCCGGCTGTAGCTCGATCACGTTAACCAGACTGGCACGAGTGATGAACTACGCAAGCAATCTACTTCTTTCGTACCAGTTTGCATAATTTATAATTTTTAGCTGCTCATAAATTTCGCGCTGGCAGCAGAAGGAAAGATATAGGACATATAGGCCCTATATTGGCCCTATATTTCTTCCTTCTAAATATCGAAGTACATACTGAACTCGAGCGGGTGTGGCCTCATTCTCAAGGGTTGAATCTCTTTTTCGCGTTTGTAAGCAATCCAGCGGTCAATCAACCCGGACGTGAAGACATCGCCTTTGAGCAGAAACTGGTGGTCGGCCTCAAGAGCATCAAGGGCCTGATCGAGCGAACCTGGTAAGCTGGGGACGTCCTTCAACTGTTCCGGCGACAGATCGTAGATGTCCTTATCCATCGGTTCTCCCGGATCGATGCGGTTCTGAATGCCGTCGAGACCCGCCAGCAGCATTGCTGAGAACGCGAGGTAGGCGTTGCATGAGGGATCCGGTGGTCGAAACTCCAGGCGTTTGAGCTTTGGACTTGTCGAGAACATTGGAATGCGTATTGCCGCTGACCGATTGCGCGCCGAGTAGGCGAGATTGACTGGGGCTTCAAATCCGGGCACAAGGCGCTTGTAGCTATTAGTGGTAGGAGCGGCAAAAGCGACGATAGCGGCAGCATGTTTGAGCAGCCCGCCGATGTAGAAGAGTGCACTCTCTGATAGCCCTGCGTAACGGTCGCCCGCAAAGAGCGGCTTGTCACCTTTCCAAAGCGATTGATGGCAATGCATGCCGCTGCCATTGTCGCCGTACAGCGGCTTAGGCATGAAGGTAGCCCCCTTGCTGTGCTTTTGCGCGACGTTCCGCACCGTGTATTTGAAGAGTTGCAGGTTATCAGCCGTGCCAATCAGCGTCGAATAACGAAAATCAATTTCACACTGGCCAGCGGTAGCGACTTCGTGGTGATGGCACTCGACCTGAATCCCCACTTTCTTGAGTTCGGTCGCAACTTCGCCGCGAAAATCGTGTAGCGTATCGAGGGGTGGCAGTGGTACGTAGCCTTCTTTGTTTCGAATGTGATATCCCTTGTTGCCATTTCCGTTTTGCCCGTTGGTATTCCAGATTGCCTCGGGACTGTCCAGAGCGTAACCGGCTGTGTGTCCATCGCTGTGAAAGTGGACCTCGTTAAAGACGAAAAACTCAGCCTCGGGACCGAAGTAAACCGTGTCGGCGATGCCGGTGCGTTTGAGATAGCTCTCCGCCCGTCGCCCAACGCCGCGAGGATCAAGCCAGTAGCCCTCTTTGGTAATGGGATCAACTACATCGGCGATGAGACACAAGGTTTTCTCACCCATGAATGCATCAAGCCAGTAGCGAGATGGATCGGGAACCAGGAGCATGTCTGACTCATGGATCGAAGCCCAGCCGCGTAAGGACGAACCGTCGAAGCCGAAGCCATCTTCGAATGAAGCTTCGTTAAGTTCATCAATCGGAAAAGTCAGGTGATGCCAGGCGCCCACCAGATCTGTGAAGCGCACGTTTACGTACGCGGCCTGCTCATCCTTGGCAAATTTCAATACATCTTTGACACTCATTAAAGTATCTCCTTATACTGACAGGATTTTAGGCTTGCACAAAAACTCCGGAATCACACTCGCCGCACTAGGTTTGAAATCCCACACACGGAAGTGTGTGGTTTGTTCAGATCCTGTCTAAAAAACGCGACGCTTGAACAGGCAGCGCGCTACGCGCGCAAGACTTGACACTCAATTTGCTTGTAGAAAGGATCTGAAGTATCCACCCACTGCGCGTGGGTGGAATTTTACTTTTTGTGCAAAGCCGGATTTTTATGAAGGCGAGAGTGCGACTCGCGCAATCGCCTCTTACAATCATGGGTGGGTTGCGAGCGGACCCAAAAAGCCCGCTCAGCAACCGGCCATGACTTGAAAGTAGATAAAGGTCATTGTCCTTTTGGTTGTTTGTCCTCCTGGTTTCTGAATCAGAGAGTGATCCCGTAATAAACGAAGAGCGCGTTATTTCCGCGTCCACGATTTCCCATGCTGTAACCGACATTGAGCAGACTACTTTTCGGTAAGGCGAAGGAGAATCCTGGCGTGGCATAGCCAAAACCATTTTTCCCGCTGAACCAGTCGGCGACGAAAGTTACTTTCTTCGCAAGCGGTTGTTCGTAGCCGACGATCGCTCCGCCTCTTGTTCCCGCCCCGGTCGTCAGCCCAGGCAAAGCATAGCCACCACCCGTAAGCCGTGGGCCATAATCGGATTTCACTTTCTTGCTCACCACCGAGTAGATAAAGCCGTAAGTGTCCGCGCCGGCGCGATGCACGATCGGCGTGTAGAGCAGGCCGCCTGCCGACACCGCGACCCCGTTCTTTTCGTTGCTGTAGAACTGCCATTTAGCATTTGGTGAAATGTAAACCGGCTGGTCGGGCGCAAAGGCATCGACGGCTGTAATATTGACGCCAACCTCAACGCCCTTGCCGACACCAATCACCGCGCGGGGTGCGTAAATCTGGAAGCCCCCATCGGCATGACTGGTGAAATGCGAGAGGAAGTCAAATTCCAGGTATACTTTTTTCTTTGCTACCACATCTGTTGAAGGGACATTAAAGAGAGTTGACTGAGCGACTGCAGCAGACTCTGGCAGCAGCATCAACAATACCGTCGCGCCCAAAGCAGCGCCGGCCCAAATAATTGATTTAGACTTGTACATTGTTGTAATTTGTCTCCATATCGTCTCTCAACGGACGATGTCAGTGGCCTATCCGTCCTTGCGCCTCCTAAAGCCAAGACGGGTGGGCCATATTTGTTTCTCAGGAAGCCGGGTGCAACCTCTCGCCGCTTTGGGTTCACGGCAAGTAATTACTCAGACTTACCTGTCACTACGATTGATTCCTGCTTGACCTTCCTGCCCGTGCTTCGCCTCAGGAATTCACGAGGCCCCAGGACCAGGACTGAATGGACCACTGGATTTCACAGGAAACTGTGACAAGCATTATGCCAACGCGGCGTGAGTCGCTGGTGCGTCAGCCAAGCATTGGATTTGTTGAGAATCTGCGCGTTTCAGAAGAACCGCTTAGGCGGGCAGCTAAATCCTGGGATGACATTTTTGTTGCCGTTCAAGATGGCGGGGACAAAATTGTCGCTGAAATTACGGTCGATGATCTGGCAGTTCGCTCACATGTGCAGTTGCGACTCTGACAATTCATGCCGAGTAAATTCGCAGGTCGGGAAGGGGGCAGTCGTTAGCTTGAAGGTTCGGTAAGTTCAAGTCGCCCCCGCTCAATCTTGAATGCCAGTGCTTATCCCTGGCAGTCACGCCTCTGGGTTTACTGCATTGAGTGATTGATTCGATGATGAAGCCTTCGAAACTTGAGTTGGGGCGACTCGTGTTTACCGAACCTTCAAGCTAACGACTGCCCCCTTTCCCGACCTGCGAATTTACTCAGCTTGGTCCAGTCGCACCTTGAGATTCCTCAAAGCGACAAGCAGGCGCTGCCCTAATCAAGGCTGTCTGTTCGGTGACATGTTTGTAGCCGCAAGGGATCGTAATAACAAAAACGTTACGCTCCCTTAGTTCTCACATTGAGTTGCGATTGAAATGATTGGAGAAACGCTCATCTCAGCAGAAATCGACCCTCCGGTATAGAGCTTGCTCCTAACGCGTCCCTTACATCGATAGGAACCTCGGAATACCTTGTTTAGGTTAGTGGATTGGTCGTTGCGCTTGGACCTTGGACTAAAAGACATGGTGACAAACCCAATCCAGCCACGATCTTTGCCTCGCTTGCGGACCCATGGCGAGAAGATCCTGCTGCACGCGGAAGAGCGCTTCTCAGTAAATCGCCCCCTCGGCGATGCACAAGCGATCTCACGCGAGTTAAAAACCTTTCTAAAGATTGAGGATCAACGCTTGCAGATCGCGCATCGCTGCGGCGCTCCGGGAAGTCAGACGGCTGCTGCACGCAGTTCTGTTCTCGACCTGGTGGTGGAACGGGCCTATCAAGCTGCCACCTTGCTGGGCCGACTTGATGGCCCTTCCAGTAAAGCACCCCAAGTGTGCACCCTGGTCGCGCTGGGCGGCTACGGCCGTGGAGAGCTGGCCCCTTATTCCGACCTTGATATTCTGTTCCTCTATCCAAACCATCGAGCCCTGCAAACGCGACGCCTGGTCGAACAGATCCTCAGGTTGCTTTGGGACGCCGGTCTAAAGGTCGGCCCAAGTCTCCGCACCGTAACTGATTGTGTGACGGCGGCTCATGCCGATCCTCATTTGCAGACCGCGTTGGTTAGCACTCGCCTATTGGCTGGTGATGGATCACTCTACGATTCCCTTTTACAGGCGTTGGAGAAGGATCGTCGCAAGCGTACCGAGGCTTACATGGCCGCCATTCTGCGCGAGCGGGCGGCGCGATACGCAAAATTTGGGGCCGCGGTGTGCCTCCAGGAACCGAACGTTAAGGAGAGTCCTGGCGGTATCCGTGATCTTCACACCGCGCTGTGGGCCGGCTACGCGCGGTACGGGTCCCGTACGTTGGATGAACTGCGCGAACACGGCGTCATTTCGGAAGCCGAACGAACAACGGCGGCGCGGGCAGCCAACTTCCTCTGGCGAGTGCGTTACGCCGCTCATCTGTCGACACGGCGAAAGACTGAACGGCTTGCGCTCGACCTGCAAACAACGTTAGCTCGAGAGTTTGGTTATAAGTCGGGAGCTTTCCTACTTGCTTCCGAAAAATTCATGCGGGACTACTATCATCATGCCCGTGAGTTAAACCTGTTCAGCGAAACAGTGCTCGCGCGCGCTTCCGAGTCTGAGAGGAAAGCAAGCCGCAGGTGGAGCCGGAGGCTTTCCCACACTCCTCATGAACCCTTCTCAATCAACAACGGGCGTGTGCAACTGGATGGAGAAGGCGGACTATTATCCAGCAATCCAATGTTGCTCTTTGATGCGTTTGCTCTGGCCCAGGCCGCGGATGTGCCCTTAAGCCAGACCTTGCGGGATGCAATGCGTAAGAGTCTGCCGGCAGTGGATCATGGCTTTCGTCTGTCTGCTGAGGCTTCTCGGGCCTTCCTGAAACTCCTGGCTAGGCGCGGGCGCGCCGGCTACGTGCTGCGACTGATGCATGAAATCGGGTTCCTCTCCCGATTTGTACCCGAGTTTGGCCATATCAGTCTGCTGATCCAACACGATCTCTATCATCATTACACCGTAGATGAGCACACCCTGAAAGCGGTCGAAGCGCTCGACTTGCTGTATGCCAGCCAGGACAAACAGCGCGCGAATTTGCGCAGCATCTTTGACGAAATTGAGGATCCGAGCCTGCTTTACTTGTCCATCCTCTTGCACGATATCGGTAAAGGGCGGGGACGCGGCCACATCGCTCGCGGAGCGAAAATAGCGGAGCGGGTCTGCAAACGTTTGGATCTAGGCGAGCTCGATTCCGCAAAAGTCATACTGATGGTGAATCAACACGTCGCGATGGCCCAACTCGCCCAGAGGCGCGATCTCAATGAGCCACGAGTAGTAACGGATTTCGCAGACCGAATGGGAACGCTGGACGCGCTCAACATGCTATTGCTCCTAACCTACGCGGACCTGAACGCTGTTGCTCCCGGCGTTTGGAGCGACTGGAAGAGCACACTGTTGTGGGAACTCTACCGGCGCGCGAGGAGTGTATGGACGGGCACCGTTGCACCTCTCGATCAAACTGAAGAAACCGTCCGATTCAAGGAACAAGTGGTTAAAGCTCTGGAAGGATCGCTCGTCTTGAGTGAGGTTGAGCGTCACATGGCCTTGTTACCGGATCGCTACATCCGGGTCACACGACCCGCTGCCGCGGCGAATCATCTTCATCTGATCAGGGAACTCAAGTCGGGTGGCCAGTCGGATATCTTTGCGCGGCGCTGGACGCGCTATGGCCGAGAGTCTACCG
Source organism: Pyrinomonadaceae bacterium (assembly GCA_035644135.1). Taxonomy (GTDB): domain Bacteria; phylum Acidobacteriota; class Blastocatellia; order Pyrinomonadales; family Pyrinomonadaceae; genus PSRF01. The sequence goes on along the minus strand of DASQPD010000135.1, from coordinate 1,048 downwards.
AGTTAACTGTCTGCACAAGGGATCGACACGGACTGTGCGCCGACATAGCCGGAGCGCTCGCCGCACACGGAGTCGAGATTCTGAGCGCGGAGCTGAACACTCGCGAGGACGGCATTGCCCTGGATGTGTTCATGTTGCGAGAAGCGTCCACACACCATGCAATCGACATCCAGCGTTACCCAGCTCTCGAGCGCTCGCTGCGTAAAGCCATCGCTGGTGAATCCGATATCGCCGCCCTGGTCGAACGTTGGCGGACCCGGAATGCGCCGCGAAAGCAAAAGGCTATTAGCCATGCCAGTATTCGCAATCTTCCCCAGGTTGCATGCGACAACGAGGCTTCCCAATCAGCCACCTTGATCGAGGTGCACGCCCCCGATGAAACCGGGTTGGTATACAAGATCGCGACCGCCCTTGCGACGCTGGAGCTGGATATTGTCTGTGCCAGGATAGCGACGGAAAAAAGTAACGCGCTGGACGTTTTTTACGTCACCGACGGCGAGGGAATGAAACTCTCGCACTCCAGGATGCAATCCGTCCAGGTCTCTCTCGCCAGAATGCTTTCCGGCGAGATTGCGGTCACCGCTGCAACGCGACGGGAATCCAACATACAAACTTAAGGAGAACTTAATGAAGAAAGTTGAAGCGATTATCCGCCCGCACCTCCTGGACGCAGTTAGAACTGCACTCCAGGAAATGGACGTGGTGGGGATGACCATAAGCGAGGTGCAGGGTTATGGTCGCCAGCGCGGTCATACCGAGACCTACCGGGGAACGGAGTATCAGATCGAATTTATCCCTAAAACCAGGATTGAAGTAGTCGTACCGGATGAACTGGAGGAGGGGACTGTGGATGCAATTATCAAAACTGCCCGGACTGGTAAATTTGGCGATGGGAAAATTTTCGTAGTCCCGCTCGACGACGTAATTCGCATCCGCACGGGAGAGCGTGGCGAAGCGGCAATCTAGATCGTGATCCCCTTTGCTAATAATGTTCGAAGGCCTACCTGCCCAAGATCCATAAGATAGACAGGTAAGCCATTTTCGAACA
>DASQPD010000134.1:0-4688 GCA_035644135.1 Pyrinomonadaceae bacterium | reverse complement strand
TCGGTCCAACTCGTCGAGCACAATGTTCGACAACAACGGTGACAAGGGCCCACCTTGCGGCGTCCCTTCGTCCACCGGACTCACCAACCCGCCTTCCATTACTCCCGCTTTGAGATACGCCAGAATCAGTCTCAGCATTCGAACTCTTCACCTCCATCAGGTTGAGTAGAGGACTTTCACCTCCTAGCTCTCGAACATGCTCGGCACACAAGCTAAAAGGCCGCTCGAATTGAGTGGCCTTTTTCAGAAATCGGTCGGGGCAGCGCCTTCAACAGCGAAGGGAGACTGCAACCAGAGCCGGTCCAGATGGTAAACTGAGGGCAGGTTAGGAGGAGGCAATGCCATTGGAAACGGGAACAGTAGAAACGCTGGAAGCCGCTTCCTTGCAATTAACTCCGGCGGAGCAAGCGAGATTGGTCGAGAGACTGATAGCCACCCTGGATGCTGACCCCGAAGTCGAGGAAGCTTGGGCCGCCGAAGTAGAGCGGCGTCAGGCTGAGATCGAAAGTCGAGCGGTTTGTCTATTGCACGGTCCCGAAACCCTCGCCCAGCTGAAAGCTGACTTTCAATGAACTAAACTGAACCAGCGAACGAATTAGAGAGAGAGCTAGGAAGATGGCAACATTGGAGCAAATTATCGAAGAAGCAAAGAAACTTCCGGTCGAAGAACGACGACGTTTACGCACTGCCCTCGAAACGCTTGAGTCGAACGGCGACGAGCAGCCCGCTTACAGAACCCGTGAACGCGAACGGGCTTGGATCGTTGCCCATCGCGACGAATATCTGGGTCAATGGGTTGCCGTAGAGGATGACAATCTCGTCGCGCAGGGGACAAATCCGCGTCAAGTTTATCTCGCCGCGCGCGAGGCCGGAATTGAAGTGCCTTACCTTGTCCGAGTCGAGAAGCGAGAAGAGCCTTACACCGGAGGTTGGCTGTGACGCACAGCTTGAACTTTCACGTCGAGCACGACTACTCCAAAGCTGAAGGCGTTAGCATTCTTGTTACCCTCCGCCACGGCCAAGACATGGTAAGCTTCGATGCAGATGTTGATACCGGCTCGACATTCTGCATCTTCAACAGAGGGCACGCTGAAACGCTCGGCCTCAACGTGGAATCCGGAAATCCAACCCGTTTCAAAACCGTAACAGGTGGCTTTGATGCCTACGGCCACGCGCTCACGCTCGAAACGCTTGGCTACTCATTCGATGTCACAGTTTATTTGCGGCACACGAATCCTTCACCCGAAACGTGCTTGGCAGACGTGGCTGGCTGGATCAAGTGAGGCTTGGCATCGTTGACTATGAAAGCAAACTCTATCTGAGCCCGTATGAACCTGCCAATCCATGACGTTGAGACTCTTTCAGAAGAGTCTGGGCGTCTATACGATGTCCTCAATCATGAGTCAGACCTAGCGTGCGTTTTGATAGCGGCCAGCTACATAGATCATGCTCTCGCATCTTTGCTCAAGCGACACTTCGTTCAGAGCAAAGCAGTCAAGAAATTGCTCGATCCTCCGAGAGGCGCCGTTTCAACTTTTGCTAGCCGATGTGATCTGGCTTACTGCCTTGGTTTGATTCCGAAGAGTTTCTACCAGAACTTAGAAACGGTCGGAAAGATACGAAATGCGTTTGCCCATAGCTACCTGTCTCTACGCCTTAATGATAGCGAAATTGGGCTCGTTAATATGCTTGTTGCTCCGACCATACATCAGACAATAACCGTTGACGGAGATGACGTGACGCATAGCGGGCCATCACCATTACCATTAAAGGGTTCTATTCGCGACAAGTTTAATACGATAGTTGTTCTGATGGTCAATTCTCTATTGCTTAGCGGACTGGCTACAAGACATAGCGAAAAGAAGATCAAAGGATGGCAGTAGGCGAGCAGAGCCATCCCTGTAGACAGCTAGTTAACCAATAGTAAAGACTCTCTGGCCCAGGAAGAGGATCGATGGGGGGTGTTATGAGTGACGATCAACCGAAAGTTCAAGACGTTCTAGGCAAAGATGGCTGTTCAAGCTGCTATGGACGGGGCAGCGGCCGTATTGAGTAGGATATGTAATCCGGTGGCTCAAGAATTTGGATTCCTTCTTAGAGATCAAATCAGTAAATGGCGACCAGTTACCAAAAATGATTTGCCAGATTGAAATGACGGAAAGACTCCTGAAAACGTCACCGGGTTATGAAAGGAGGACTGCCCTCCCACGACTTGTGAGGTTGACACTTGAAGAGGGTTCGTGGATCGACACTGAAGAAGTCCGCGGGATGTGGGCTGGGCTATTGGCTTCGTTGTGTACCGAAGATGGCAAAGATGAGAGCAATCTAATCTTTGTCAATCTACTGGCACAACTCACGAGTTCTGAAGCAAGACTTCTTAATTACCTTTGCGAAAACGCTGAGAAAGTGACCAATCCAATCGGCGTTGTCAGTGCCTACACCAGTAGGTTTCAAAAGCCTTTGGCACAATTCGCGGCACACCAGAAATGGACCGAAACGGGGGCGCATCAGAGTTGCTCTTTTTTACGTTGTCGCGTGTGGCGCGGATTTGCCTAACTCAGATTATTCGCTGCCCTTTACGTTATCAATTTTCCACACGCTGTTCTCTCGTCGCAGCGTGACAAGAAGTTTGTACTTCATCTCCTTACCATTGAGATTGACTTGCACGGTCGCTTGCTGGCCGCGAATCGTCGCCTTCGACACGCTGAAGTTGTCGGCCCAGGTCTGGTCGTCATCTTGAGCATCGATGAACAGAACGCTATCCACGTCAGGGGCCATTGCCCGCTTGAGAAACCTTTGCGTAACGTACTTCCTGAATTTGGCCATGTTCTGCCGTTTGGGCTCCGGAAAACGCGCGTGCAAGTACCAATCATAAAACTGCTGCACGACTTCCTCCGCTGAGGTCGCATGCTGAGAGCGCTGACTCTCCTGCGCGTCAGCGCGATATGGCAAAGCAGCGACGCTTGCCGCGAGCACTAATGACATCGAGATCAATCTCGCGACGATGATCGTGGTGTTTTCAGTTCTTCGTTTCACCTTTAGCTCCTCCCATCATTGCCTGTCAGATATTGCTCTTTTTTAGGTTGTCGCTTGTGACGCCGATTTGCCTTGATTCACACATCTTGCGATGTAGCGCTCATCGCGTCGCCGGTGTGGCGACACCTTTGATGAGCAGCCACAGCGCGAGCACGATTTGGAATACGAGCGCCGGCAGCCACTGGTAGTATCCGGTCAGCGGCCCTGTAGGGTAACCGGCGAGCTGCAGGGGCAGTACTACCGCGAGCAGGCCCGACGCGAACACGCCCAGCCAGGCGATTGAGACGGGCACCATCCGTCCGCGCAGGAGGAGCCAGGAAAAGATCGTACTCCCCACGGCAAAGAAGATCGTACCGATGGGGACGCTCGGGACCGGCATCAGCAGAAACGTACCCAGCGCGTTCGTTGTAGGGATGTCCGGGGCACCCGTCCCGCCCCCCGCCTTCGCCAGCCACAGCAGTCCCAGGTAGTTCGGGATGATGAGCGTACCGAGCACGCCTTCAGCAACGCGACAGACCAGGGCCAGCATTGCCAGCTCGCGGTCCTGGTCGCGCGTGATCCCGTACAGCGTCACGGCCAGCACAAGGGCCGAGAAGCATTCGAGCAGCGTAATCAGGATCGCTATGCGCACGTCCGTGGCGTGCTCACCGATGCGCGCGAGTTTGGCAGCGGAATCACCGTCGACGCTTCTCGCGCGGTGCATCAGAAGCTCGAGGCAGATACCGATCGCTGCGTAGAAGAGGTACGTGAATCCGGCGATTCTTGCGTTTGTGGTGCGTGTCATGTCAACTCCTCCGCGCTCTCGTGGCTGCCGACGCCAACGACTGGACGACAGGTTAGACGGCGCCCGCCTGTGCGGGCCCGCTGACTCGATCGGGCGCACCTTCGGAAGGTGGTAATCCCCTTAGCAGGAGCCAAAAGCCCATTGTCAGTTCGAAGAAGAAGATCGGAGCTCCATAAATGCCAACGCCGACGACCTTCGTAAGCTCGGGAAAAATGATGAACGAGAATGCGCACGCTCCCATCAGAAAGGACGCAAACATTCCCCATGCCGCCAAGGCTCTTGGGATATAACTCGACTTGAACCACAAATAACAAAACAGCGTGCTTCGAAGTCCAGCAAACACCAAGCCCAGGCCATATCCGGCGCCATGTGCGCTGATCGATAGCCTCGCCAATGCTTGCAATCGATCTGGCTCAAATACTCGCAAGTAATCGGCGCCGCCGCTCAATAGTCGCAGAGCCTCGAAGTCATTGAGCAGGGTGACAACCAGAATCGCGGTCTCGATCAGCCCCCAGAACGCCGCGAGCAAGGCCAGGTTCCGATTGACTGGCTTGAGTACCACGTAAAGAGCCGTGATTAGTACTATATCGAGCGCGAAGACGGTGAGGTTGCTGGCGGTGCCCAGACGAAAGAGTCTCTCGTGCGCGATGATATTACGAGCGGTGTCCACAGCGTTGTTGTAGACAATTAGTCGGCCGAGTACATAGAACTCGGCGAAGATCGCCGGCGGCAGCGCAAACAGATAAGAGAATCCAACGACTTTCGCTGCGTTGCGTTGTGATTCGTCGATGGTCCTGATTGTCATTTCGCTTTACCTCACGCACGTTTCAAGATCGATTTGATTTCGGGGCGGATCGTGCGCTCGCTG
>DASQPD010000133.1:0-11852 GCA_035644135.1 Pyrinomonadaceae bacterium | reverse complement strand
AGATGGTTTTGATAGATGTGATAATCGCCGAGCGTGTAGACGAATTCCCCCGCCTCGAGACCGGTGACATGGGCCACCATATGCAGCAGTAACGCATAAGAACTGATATTAAAAGGTACGCCGAGAAAAGCGTCGGCGGATCGTTGGTAAAGCTGCAAGTGCAGTACTCGAGACTCTTCGACTTTGAACTGAAACAGAGTATGACACGGTGGCAGGTCCACCTTGTCAGCCTGGCTGGGATCCCAACCGGTGACGATCAGCCGGCGCGAGTTTGGGTTATGCTCAATCTCACTTATTAAGTTTGCTATCTGATCCACACCGTCGCGTTGTGGATAGTGCCCACCAAAAGAGCGCCAGAGGTAACCGTAAACTGGTCCCAGATCGCCGGCGGCGCGGCCGAAACGATCCGTGTGTGCTTCATCAGCCCACTCGGCCCAGATATCCACACCTTTGTCGCGCAGGTTCAGCTCGTTTGTGTCGCCTGAAAGAAACCAGAAAAGTTCTTCAGCGACCCAACGGAACGGGATTTTCTTGGTCGTGACAATGGGAAAGCCGGCCCGAAGATCAAAGCGGGTTTGGTAACCAAAATGCGAGATGGTTCCCACCCCGGTGCGATCGCTGTGCTCGCGACCATTTTCGAGAATTGACCTGAGCAGCTCGTGGTATCGTTTCATGGCCTAATCTGGTTTTCCGTGCCCTGTTGTGGATCAGTTAATTGCGGGTAGTGTAATGGTTTCGGTTGTCGCTGCCATCTCTGTGTCCTCTCCTGTCTCCGTGGTGAGCGGTTTCCTCATCATATCCCACCACGGAGACACGGAGGACACAGAGTACCGGCAAAAACCCCAAAACATGACACTACCTAATTGTGAAACTCGATTCAGCCAGAGCGAGAAGGGTGATTATAATACGTCGGTCACGTCGACTACGAAAATGAATGAAATCAACCTTTGCTTTCTGGGATTCGGGAATGTGGGCCGCGCGCTGGCTCGTTTGCTGGTAGCGAAAACCGAAGAACTGCGCCAGCTGTACGGAATTGAATGGCGCATAACCGGTGTAGCTACCCGTCGGATGGGTTGGCTCGTCAACGAAAACGGCCTCGAAGTTCCCCGCTTGCTTGCAAACGAAAACGTGGACGCGTTAGCCACGACCGGTATCGCCGACTGGCTGAAGAGCGCTCGCCCCAACGCGGTTTTCGAAACCACTTCGCTCAACCCCGAGACCGGCCAACCGGCCATCGATCACTTGCGAGCTTCGTTGCAAGCGGGTGCGCACGCCATCACGGCCAATAAAGGACCAATCGTTTACGGCCATGCCGAGTTAAGTGCGCTCGCGGCGTCAGTGGGCCGGCAGTTTCTTTTCGAGTCCACTGTCCTGGACAGCGCTCCGGTGTTTTCTCTGTTTCGCGAAACGCTGCCCGCGGTCAAGCTGCGCGGATTCAGCGGGGCGTTCAACTCTACGACCAATGTAATCATTGAGACGATGGAAGCCGGTCGCAGTTTCGAAGAAGGCGTGAAGATCGCCCAGGATCTCGGCGTAGCTGAAACGGATCCCAGTCATGATGTTGACGGCTGGGATTCCACCATGAAGGTTTGTGCCGTCGCGCAGGTACTGATGAAAAAAGATCTGCGACCGGCGGACGTGCGACGCGAAAGCATTCGCGGTTTGACCACATCAGTGCTCCAGAAAGCTCGGGCCGAAGGGAAGCCCTACAAGCTGATTTCGCGAGTGAGAACCAGCGAAGATGGGTCAGTGGAAGCGTCGGTAAAACCTGAGCAGGTAGGTGCTGCGGATCCGTTTGCCGGTGTTCGCGGAACATCGCTGGCGATCCATTTTGAGCTCGACATGATGCCGGGGCTAACCATCATTTCACATCGTCCAAACCTGCAGAGTACCGCTTATGGTTTGCTCGCCGACTTTATCAGTGCTGCAAGAAGATAGCCCATCCACGAAATCACACGAAACGAAAAAACAAAGTCACGAAATGTTCTTTGTAATATGTGTAATCTGCGTAATCTGCGGTTAGCTTCCAGCAATTTCACGCACGCCCTGGATCAATCGTTCAACCTCTTCGTCAGTTGTATAGCAAGCACACCCGGCACGCACCAGACCTTCTTCGCCAAGGTTCAAACGTTCGATCACAGTGGCAGCGTAAAAATCGCCGTGGGAAAGAAACAGCGCCCTGGATGCGAGCCGTCGCGCCACTTCGCTCGAGGCCCAGCCATCAATCGTGAACGAGATAGTTGGTGTGCGGGGAGTCGAGCCCGGAACGGGACCGTAAAGATGAAGCCCAGGTATCGCAGCTAGTCCTTCCCACAACCGCTTGATCAAAACCGCGTTTCTTCTATGAAGTTCCTCGTAAACCGCGCTTAGTCGCCCGACTCTTGACCCCTTTGCACCAAGCCCGGCGAGAAAATCAATCGCTGCGGCCGTACCTACCATGCCTTCCTGATTTTGTGTTCCAGTCTCGGCGTTCTCCGGAGCGTAATCGGGCGCCGGTAGTAATTTAGGAAACTTGATTGCTTCAAACAGCGAACGCTTGCCGTAAAGAACACCGATGTGCGGCCCATAGAATTTGTAGGCTGACATGGCCAGAAAATCACAGTCCCAGGCCTGCACGTCCGCCAATTCGTGCGGCGCGTAATGTACCGCATCGACGAGCGCCAGAGCCCCAACACTCCGGGCTTTGTCGATGGCCCGGCGCACATCGTTGATGGTCCCCAATGCATTCGAGGCCGCGCCAATCGCGATCAGTTTAGTCTTCTTACTGACCGCTTGTTCGAACTGGGCCCAGTCAAGTTCCCCTGTGGCGGGAATCATTCTGATGGTTTGCACGGTCATGCCACGCTCTTTTGCCAACCACCTCCAGGGGTCGATGTTCGCGTGATGATCGAGTTCCGTCACAATCAATTCGTCACCTGGACCAAACTGCGGACCCAGCGCTCGGCCGAGATGATATGTGAGAGTTGTCATGTTGGCGCCGAAGGCAATCTCGTCGCTGGCGGCGTTGAGGAATTCTGCGCAGACTTTCCGCGCATGTTCGAGCGCTGCGTCAGTTTCTTCGCTGGTAGGGTAAGCCCAGTGGGTGTTCGCATTGTGGTGATAGAGATAGTCGCTCATCTCTTCGACCACTTGCCGGGGTACCTGGGTGCCTCCTGGACCGTCAAAGTAGGCGACGTTCCGGCCGTTATGTATTCGCTCGAGCGCTGGAAAGTGTGAGCGAATCTGGGAGACCGGAGCGACCTCTAGTGCGTGCGTTGTTTCGACCATTCTTGTGATACCCAACTGAGTGTTTCGCTGTTTCGCTAATAACCGTAAAAAAGAAAGTCTAGCCACAGATTAACGCCGATTACACGGATCAAAATATCACAAAGCCTCTCTAAGTTCGCTTGGCTCGCTTGGCACGTCTCGTGCAAACAGGTGCCTCAGCGGTGCTAGTGACCCGCTCGGTTTACATTCTTTCGGGCATTTTGCCTGGGCGCTATGCCGCAGGCCTCTTTTCTGCCCCTCTCCCCACCGCTGAAACGCGCACGGTAAAGATGACAGACGAGCGACGAAGACAGGATCGATTCACTGTTTGTCTGGATGCGACCTGGCATGGGCGTGCCGGTAAGAACGGAGCTCGGGTGGTCGATCTGTCTGAAGGCGGATGTTACATAGACAGTATCGTTGAAGTTGCCGAGAGCGAGCCGCTCACGCTCGGACTGATGATGCCTGACGGAAAGTGGCTCGTGTTGAAGGGAGAGGTTGCCCATCGTACTCCTCGGCTGGGTTTTGGGGTACGGTTTGTCGGGCTCACGGATGGGCAGAAGGAAAAACTGGATTTCCTGTTAAAACGCGCAAAGGGCGAAGACAAATCAGAAGAGATCTCCTTTGCCATCCCGAGCTAGTTGGGACACCAATGTTTGCCGCAGGGTGTTGGGCTTGGTAATGTATCTTCGCTTTGATTCGAAGATCCGTATCACTTACAAAGGGTCGCAGGACAGCTTTAATCCCGGTTGTTCTGCTTACTAGCCTGTGGATTTCCGCCGCCGGTCTGGGCCCACTCGCTCAAATCCCCTCAACCGACCGACCCGGTGGACTCTATTTCCAGACTTTCATCAGGATTAGACCCGACGCGCTGAGTTCTGGAGCCTCGCGTCTGTTGATGGCTTCGCTTGCGCGCACAGTCGAAAAACAATGGCCCTCACCTCTTAAGGCCACTTTACAATCAAGCTTTAGCGGAATTCCTGCCGCTCTTTTTTCCTTAAACAACGCAGCGGGCAGACCAGCTTCCTTTTGCACAACGAGGCGCTCAACTTCGCAAACTCGAGCGCCGCCATTTCTTAGATCATAACGACCCAGTGTAGAACTCGCATCCAAAGAGCTCGCTTCCCAGCAAGCTCCGAGGCGGCATTCTGCAAACTTCCACTTAACGAAATAGAAATGGAGATCGTATGAGCTCGGAAATTATTGTTGTTGTAGTCTTGTGTGCGCTGGCTGTTGTGGGTCTAGTCGTTCTTGAGAGAAACTCGCGCCGGAATAAAGAAGAGCCTCGTCAGTCGGAAGACAAAGACTGAACTGATACCAGGTGGCGTCCAGCACAACTGGACGCCACCTCCGGTAGTGGGTCAGTTTGATGTCCGATAAGCTTTATAGCTTGTCGTAACGCGCGACAAACCAAAGTTTATTGGACATTTGAAGCGAAACTGACCCGCTACCCCCCTCCCAACGACTGTGCTGTCAGGAGCGAGAGAACATGAGTGTTCTATGGAAAAAAGTGAGACGTGAAGGTCTCAACCTGCTTTTGATAACTGGTGGGATCCTCTCAGCCGGTATGGGTTTAAAGGGCTTCCTGCTATCGAGTCACTTCATCGATGGAGGTGTGACTGGAGTCTCGATGCTGTTGGCGAACGTGCTTGGCTTTCCTCTCTCTGTGCTGATTGTGGTGATCAATCTTCCCTTTGTTCTCATCGGGTATCGGCAGATTGGCTGGAAGTTCGCGCTCAAAAGCGCATTGGCTATCGTCGGTCTTTCATTTTGTCTGGCGTTCATTAAGTATCCGGACGTCACTCCCGATAAGCTTTTGACCGCGGTTTTTGGCGGCATCTTCATTGGCGCGGGAATCGGACTGGCAATTCGCGGCGGAGCGGTTTTGGACGGCACTGAAATCGCTGCACTGTTGATTAGCAAGAGCAGTCACATGCTGAAGGTTGGGGACGTCATTCTGATCCTCAACGTTCTGATTTTTTCTGCCGCCGCATTTTTTCTGGGCATCGAGTCCGCGCTTTATTCAGTATTGACTTACTTTGCCGCTTCTAAAACGGTTGACTTTCTGTTACACGGAATTGAAGAGTACACATCCATTATCATCATCTCCGAGAAGAACGATGAGATTAGACAAGCGATACTCGGAGTGCTGCGGCGCGGCGTGACGATTTTCAAGGGACAGGGCGGCTTATCGGATAGCGAGCAGAAAATTCTGTACTGTGTGGTCACGCGGCTGGAGATAGGCAGGGTTAAGACACTCGTTCGTGAGTTTGATGAGGATGCTTTTATCCTGGTGCATCCGTTGGCGGACGCTGAGGGCGGAGTGCTGAAGCGACGCGCACTCAGTTAAGTGGGTTGGTGAGAAAAAAGGAAGAACGATTCCATTTGTCGTTTGACGTTGGACATTTTTCATTTGTCATTTAGAAGCCAATTCGTGTGATTTCGTGGATCGTTCTCGTCGTGCGGGGAAACACGGATCCTCGAAATCAGACGAATTAGTTTTTCGATGACAAATGAAAAATGTCCAATGTCCAACGACAAATGGGTTTTCAATGTCCAACGACGAATGTCAAATGATCTTTCAGCCTCCTAATTCGATCCTGAGCGCGTTCCAGTGTTCTTCATCGGCATTGCAAGCTTGCCATCAGCTCCACTGGTTAACGCTAGAAAAGCAGCATCCTGCCGCAGCGAATCAAAGACTGCGTCAACTCGCGCTTCCATCATCTCTTTGGTGCGGACGGCCCGGTAACGCTCGTAAGCAAAGAAATGTCGTTTCAGCAGCGCGAGCGCTTTTTCGCGTTGGCCCGTCTGGGCGTAAATAGCCGCCAGGTTGTACGAGGCCGGAAGAAGGTTTACGTTTGCGCGGGCGATCTTCAAAGCTTCATCGCCATGACCGGACGCGGCCATAAAGACCGCAGCGAACACCAGGTTGTAAGGATCCTTTGGATCAAGCGCCAGGGCTTTCTGCGTGTACTCATTGCCCTTTGCCGGGTCTCCTTCGGAATTCCAATAGACAGCCAAATTGCGATATGTCAGCGCCAGTGGGTACTCGGCGATCGACTGTTCCATCAGGGATAAACCCTTCTTGAACTCTCCATCGTGTATCGTCATTTTCCCAAGGCCGTGGAGCGCTACCGCACGCGAAAGCGGATCGGAGGGCATGTTGAGAATTGTCTCGAACGTGGACCGCGCTTTGTCCCAGTCGCCGATGTGATGACGATAAAGCTCGCCAAGGTATCGGAGCGGCACCGGATCGGCCGGGTCCATTTGCCTCGCTCTGCTGTACAACTTTTCAGCTAGCACATAACGCGCACCCATTTCCGCCCTGAGACCACTTCGCATAGTTTGTTCAATCAAAGCGCTCTGGCGGGCGTCGAATACCGGTGAGTCGGAGATCGCCGCAACCTCGACCCCCAGTTTCTTCAACTCTTTCGCGGCTTCCTTCGCTTTTTTGGGGAACAGGCACTTCTGTTGGACCACCGAACTGAAGAGCTTGATCGCAGCGGGATTGTCGCCGGCTTTTTCTTTCTCTTTCGCCTCCTTTAGTTGAGTATCGAGGGCGCTCTCGCGCTGCTTCATTTCGGTATCGACAAGCTTCTCAGCTTGCTCGACTTTCAACATACCGTTCTTATTCTCAGCCTTGCCCAGGGGCGTGCCATCTGCGGTTGCCAACACGGCGACAGGCGGTTTGGAGTCGCCGATCAACTTCTGGCCCAGGGGAGTACCGTAGTCGGCTACTTCCATCGATACGCACTGGGTGGCATACATCGACAGGATGCGTGACATTCGCATGCTGGATTTCTTGAACTCATCTAGTGAGGAGGGCAGCCAGTAGAGGATGAGCCCTGCGGCGGGAGGGTCTTTAGGTTCGCGCATTCTCCACGGCACGGGGTAAACCTGCGGCGCTGATGCGCCGCCACCACCGGACATCCCGCCAGTGCCGCCACCCCCACCACCCCCACAAGTGGCCCAGACAGATTGGAAAGAAAAAAGAGCGAGGAGGACGATAGCCAGAAGTCGGTATGTTGGTGTTCTCATGGTCATTTACATCTTGCCGGCTTTCATATCGGCCAAGCGCTTTTCAAAACGGGTGGTATCGACCTTGTCGGTCTTGCCCTGTTGAATTGCTTGTTCCGCAACAGCCAGGGCTTCCTCTTTCTTTCCTGAGTTGAATAAGAAATTCGCCTTGGCAGCCAGGTTCTGGAAGGTTTGCTTGACCTTGATCGACTGGTCCGCCCACTTCAGCGCTTCGTCCCACTTGTCATCGCCGGCATAGGCATTCGCAACACTGAGCGGAATGCGCCAGTCGGTCGGATTGGCTGCGATAGCGGCATCGACCTTGGCGCGCCAGATTGCTTCGACGTTTGGAATCTCTATTGTGAACGGGACAGCTACTTTCTCCCAACGAATAACTACCTGGGCGGAATTCGGGGTAACCACGGGAAAGCTATACTCCAACCACTCCTGGTTTTCGCTCATCCATTGCGGCTTTGCTTTTACGCGCAATGTATCTTTCGCTGCGTCGTAGTTGAAGCTGCCCCATTGATTGGAAACCCCGTTGAAAACGATGGTCCATTCATCTTTGGTCGGAATGGTATGCAAGCTATAACTTCCGGCGGGGAGTTTCTGGCCATTGATCATGACGTCGTCAGTGACAACGAAAGTCGTTGCTTCATTGGCGCCCGCTCGCCACACGTGGCCCCAGGGGACGATTGGGGCACCCTTAAGACGGGCGTTTTGATCGTCCAGGGTCGCCTCACCTTTCACAGTTGCCTCTGCGGCTGCTGGAGCGTCTCCCCAAATCTTTCGTCCTTTCACTCCTGGACGACTGTAGGTGATGGTTACGTCGGTAACGCCAATCCGCTGCGTCACGGTGGCCTTTTGGCTGGGGCGCGGAAGCACGACGGGTTGCGTCTGCGCCAGGGAATATTCAAAGCCGCAAAGCAGCAGCACAACCGAAAAGAAGCAGTACGTGTAGATGTTCTTGAAGGAAATCATGGTTCTCTCCTCGTTACCAGTTTGATTGCCGTTGTGCCTAGAGGCGAGTCAGGCCACATATTTTATCAGGGGTTTAGTTGAACTACGAAATCAAATACACATGGAACGAGTTATTACGATTACATCCGGGGAAATCCATTTTTCCGGTAACGCGATGTGGTGAATTTGCTGAGAAAAACATTACACCACGGAGACACGGTGAACACTGAGAAGCTTTTTCGCGAAAGTCTCAGAGTTACCGGCAGTCGGGGATTGTTCATATGCCACCTACCAAAAATTCAAGCTCAGCTTTCCGATAGATGAACCACCCTTCCCGGTCGTTTCGCGCAGGTCCAGAGGCATTTAACCCCAAATGAAACTGTGTGCGAGACAGATTACTAGGGTTTGCGCGTGGCATTCAGATTGTTCTGTATCCAAGCGTTGCTTCAAGGTCCAAACGCTTTGAGGGAGTGTCAAGGAAAGAGGGTGTGCGGACCTCGTTTAACGGTAATCGGATGATGCGCACACCCTCTTTTTATGATCGGAATCTTGCTTCAGCATATCACTATTCCCTGGACTACACGATGTCGAAACTTACTAACCTCCTAACCCAGCAGCTTTGCACTCTGTTCGTAGTCCTCATGTTTGCGGGGCTGCTGCTGGCCCAGCAAAGTACGATCGCTTCATTGCGCTCCTCCGACGCGGACGCAATCGTGACGCGTATCGCAATCGACAGCGAACCCCCACCACATCCAGGCAGTCCGGGAGAAATCATCGCCAACTTTATTCGTAGTGAAGCTAGAGTGCGCGAAGCTCTAAATCAACACACCTTTAAGCGCGAGGTCGTCCTTCAGACTGTCAATGAGAGCGGACAAGTCACGGGAGAATACATTCGCGACTCTCAATTCCTCTTCGACGACCGCGGCAATCGCATTGAGCGCGTAACCTACCATCCGCCTTCAACCATCCGGGAGATGAGAATCACCAGGGAAGACATTCAAGACCTGGCTGGGGCCCAACTGCTGGGAATGGACATCACTGAGGCAGGGAAGTACAGCATCTCCTACGCGGGCAGTGAGAAAATTGACGATCGCGATCTTTACGCACTCGATATCCTCCCGATTCAAAAGCCCGACCCGCAGCGCATGAAAGAGCGCTTCTTCATCGGCCGAGTCTGGATCGATCCCACCACCTACCATCTCGTAAGAGTGAAGGGAATCGTTGAGCCTCATGGAAAGCAGCGCTTCCCCCATTTTGAAACCTGGCGAGCTCCTGTCGGTGACGGATTTTTCTTTCCTGTTCACACCGAAGCCGACGACGTCCTGGCATTTCCCGGACGTGACGTTCATTACCGCATCATGGTGAAGTACTACGGCTACAAACGCTTTGCCAGCCGGCTAACGATCACCGAAATCGATGGACCTTCGACCAAAGAATTATCTCCCCGGCAATAACCATGAAAGCCTCAGTTTTAATTCTTAGCCTCATTCTTGCCGCAGCGATGACCAGTCAGGCCCAGAGCATCGACGGCTGCACCGTAAATCGCAGTGCCCCTCCAGCCGGCATGTACTCCTGGGCGCCTCACGCCGAAATCAGCGTCTACTTCGTAAGCGGCATGTTTACCATCGAGCAACGGGAGACTCTCGTCCTGGCAATGCAGAACTGGACGGTCGCGTCCAGAAAGGTTGGCGCGGGAGTCAGATTCGATTACGCGGGTGAAACCGCAGGGCTGGTTAACTGCAGCAATTGCCTGACGATAACAAGGCGAGAAGTTTTCAAGAACGATCGCAAGCACTATGCCTTCTTCAATCCGCTGCGGCAAGACTCACAAGGCGTCCTCATATCAGCATGGATTGATTTTGATTTCGCAACGACTAGTCCCCAGGCGCTTCAGGGATTCATGGCTCATGAACTGGGACACGGCATGGGACTCTGGGACTGCCGGAATTGCAAAAAGAAACAGACGATCATGAACGGGTTTCCCGGTATCAACAAAGATAACGGTTTGATTGAACCATCGTTTTGCGATCTGGAAGTTGTTCGCCAGGTTTACCAACGGCGACTGGCAGCCAATACCCAGGGGGGACCTGATTAGCGAAAGCTTGACCTCTGCGTAAGACCTTCGCGGTCTTATGCGCGAGCCGGCGGACTCCATGACCCGCGGTTGACGATACATCGCCCCGTCACCGTGGTGTCATGGAACGCAGGACAAAACTCAAAAGACGTGACAACAGCTTTGCTAAACAGATTATCATTACTCAGTCGTCATCTGGTCCTGCCGATTCTTTGTTTCTTAGGAATCGGCGCGTTTCATTGCCAGTTGGCAACGGCGCAGGAGAGCAGGTCTCAGCGCGGGTGCAAGGTCGGGGTGCAGGTACCGGCTTACGGTTTTTGGACTTGGGCCGCTAACAGCGAAGTGAAGGTTTATATCCTGACCGCTGATTTCAAGCCGGCGGAAATCCCATATCTGTTGGCGCCCTTGCAAACCTGGAATGCAGTTGCAGCAGTCACGACTTCCGGCGTGAAGTTTACTTATGGTGGGGCCGTAGCTTCGCCTCGGCAATGCTTGAACTGCCTCACCATCATGCGCGGCGAGGTCTTCGACAAAACAAAGCGGCACGCCACTGAGCTCCACGCCTATAGTGCGCACTCAGATCAGCTGATGACCTTCGCCAGTATCGTCATAGATCCAATCCTTACCAATCCAGATGCTTTGAGTAATGCCGTGGCCCACGAGTTGGGGCACAACTTCGGCTTACTTGATTGTTATTCCTGCCGGGAACATACGACGGTCATGAACAAGTTCAAAGTTGTCAATGAGCCGAATGGCGTGTTTGGCCCAAGCGATTGCGACATCGCCCAGATACGACGCGTCTATGCCGAACTGAAGACGACTATTCGACCCTCGCCGGGCGGATTAAAACTTCCGGTAGACGATGGAGAAGAACCCGTCGACGATGAAACGCCAGTCATAATCCCCAAACCGTGAGAGTTCTCCGAGACTGTGTAAAAACTCAGAGGAATCTGCAGTCACAACTCAAGCCAAATAAATTCGCAGGTCGGGAAGGGGGCAGTCGTTAGGTTGAAGGTTCGGTAAGTTCAAGGCGCCCCCGCTCAAGTTTCCGAGGCTTCAACATCGAATCAATCCCTCAATGCAGTAAACCCAGAGGCTTAGTGGCAGGGATAAGCAGTGGCATTCAAGCTTGAGCGGGGGCGCCTTGAACTTACCGAACCTTCAACCTAACGACTGCCCCCTTCCCGACCTGCGAATTTACTTGGCTTGAGTTGTCCAGTCGCGACTGCAGATTCCTCTGAGTTTTTACACAGTCACTGCGTTGGTGGTATTTTCAAACTGCATCAATTCCATATGTTGGCAGTCCTGGACTTCTGGCGTAAGGTATTGTTATCCCGCTGAGAAATTATTGCCATTATATGTATCTCCGCTAGTCTCCTGTCTCTGAAGTTCGTTGAAAGGGCAAACCTGACTACAGGTTTCACAACCGGAGGAGTGAGATGTTTATAGTCACTATAAGCAAACTCTTGTGCGGGTTGTTGCTCTTAGCGATGGCTTTCCCGGCCAACGGGCATTACGCGGCTCAGCCGAAGGTTCGAAAATTTAAAGGCGCCTA
>DASQPD010000132.1:0-8770 GCA_035644135.1 Pyrinomonadaceae bacterium | reverse complement strand
CACCGCTAAAGGCGTTAAGAAGACAGGCAAAGCTACGGCTAAGGGCGTTAAGAAAGTATTCGAATAATCCGAGCAGAAAAAGGTCAGCAGTGATTGGGATAAATAGCTCCTCAATCGAAAGTCACGGCGCTAATCATAACTCGCTGCTCAACCTATTTTTCATCAGGGGGAATTTATGAAAGTAGCTAATCGATGGACCATCGCCTTAGCTGGAGTATTCATGCAAATTGCTTTGGGCGCCGTGTACGCCTGGAGCGTGTTCCGCACGCCGCTCACAAAACAATTCGGTTGGAGCATCTCGGAAGTGACGTTGACGTTTACGATTAGCATCTTCGTTCTGGGAATCGCAGCTTTCTTTGGCGGCCTCTGGCTAAATCGCAAGGGACCGCGTGTCGTCGCGCTCGTGGGAGGGGTGCTGTACGGGCTAGGGGTGTTTCTTGCAAGCTTCTCCGCTAACAAACTGTGGTGGCTATACCTTAGTTATGGATTGATCGGCGGAGTAGGCCTCGGCTTTAGTTACATTGTTCCCGTGGCTGTCCTGGTGAAATGGTTTCCGGATCGCAGAGGACTCATTACCGGAGTGGCAGTTGGAGGGTTTGGTGCTGGTGCTCTGATCACCGCACCGGTCGCTACGACACTTATTCAAAGCGTTGGTGTGCTTACTACATTTGCATATTTGGGCATTGCGTATCTCATCGTGACGGTTCTTGCCGCGTTGTTCATGCAGAATCCACCGGATGGTTGGAGACCTGAGGGTTGGACGCCAACTGCTTCGCAGATCTCGCAGCGTGCCGGAGGCGACCACTCGCTTGGCGAGGCGCTCAAGACCTGGCAGTGGTATGCGTTGTGGTTGCTTTTATTTCTGAATACATTCGCCGGCATTTCAATCATCTCGCAGGAAGCGCCGATCTTTCAGGAACTTGTCGGTGTGAGCGCAGTCGTGGCTGCGAGCATGGTGGGGGTGGCAAGCATCGGGAACGCATTCGGGCGAGTTTTTTGGGCATGGGTTTCTGATTTCTTAACGAGGCGAGCAACATTCTTTGTGATGTTCCTCATTCAGGTTTTGCTCTTCTGGTTTCTTCCCAGCGCCGCGATCATTTCATTGATGACCATTATCACTTTCGTTGTGTTGATGTGTTACGGTGGAGGATTTGGCACCATGCCGGCATTTGCTGCCGATTATTTCGGCTCAAAGAACGTCGGTCCAATCTATGGCCTGATGCTGACGGCCTGGGGCGTTGCCAGCGCGGTCGGGCCACTGCTGATCGCATACATGCGACAGACGACTGGCTCTTATCGCGGCGCCCTTCATGTGATCGCGGGAGTAATGGCGGTTTCAGCACTCCTGCCAATCCTGGTATCGCCGCCAAAAAAGGGTTTGTCGACTCGCGTGGTCGGCGCGGACGAGGCGACCGGGCACATTGGGTCGAAAGCCGCATGAGATTCGGGAGCTGGTTTGAGGATTACCACATTCTTCACTCCGTTTGAGTGGGATGTGTGAAGCTGTAAAGAATTAGAATAGATCCGGGGATACTACTCACGGAACCGAAAATCGCAGGTTGGGAAGGTGGGCTTGCCCCCGCTCAAGATCCGCACCCAATCAACATGAGATCGGACCTGAAGGTGCGAAAAGTTCCTCAGCTTGGGCTGTCAATTCGGTGTTGAGCGGGTGCGGATCTTGAGCGGGGCAAGCCCACCTTCCCAACCTGCGAATTTCCGTCCGCTGTTGTTGCGGTTTTCTCTAGCAGCTTGCGAGCCTCAGCCACAGCCTCTTTGTATTCAGGCAAATAATTTTGATCGGGCGTCATGGAAATGATTGTATTGAGTTGACGACGCGCGTCAGCTGTGCGTCCGACCTTTTCGTAAGCTTCAGCCAAATGCAAATGCAAAAATGCGTTACCTTCTCCGAAGCGCAAACCCTTCTCCATAAGTTCAACTGCCTTTTGCGGATTCCCGCCGATGAACCTCGGTTCATCCAGGTAGACTAGACCGAGCACCATATATGCGCTTCCATTTTGATACCCCTCATCTAGTCGCAGCACAGCCTCCATTTCATTGTTTATGTCATCAACAGTCGCGAGCCCCCCGAGCAGCGATGTTTGCGCGGCCGCGCCATAATTAGCACCCAACCAAAAGTGACCATCCGGTTTCCCACCTTGCAATTCGACCGCAGTCTTACCCGCTTCAATACCATCGCGAAATGCCTTCTCGCGTTCATCTCTGTTCTCCGAGTGGGTCGCCAGATAATAGTTGAACTTCGCAAGTCGCCATGACGCGTCGTAGTTACCCGGATCCGTAGTAACAGCTTGTCGGAGAAAAACTATGGCCTGGCGCACTCGCATCAAATCTTCCCGTTGCGCATAGAGCTGGTCCGCTTGTGAAACATATTCTGCTGCTGTTTCAGTAGGATTGGCTGGTGCTTCGTTGCTTGAGCGTGACCTACAGGAACTCCCGGCGCAGATGAGCCCAACTATGACCAGAAAGACAACCTCGCGAATAGTAACTTTAAAGGTATTCATATCGGTTCAGAATAGTTATTTGCGTATGCCTCAATTTCTTGGAGCTTAATCATTGATCGCTGCCGAGTTCTTTCAAGACTTTGCTTATATCGGTTGAAGCTTGTGATGTTCCTGGCGGGAGTGTTTGAAGAGCAACCAAAAACCCAAGACATGATCCACGAAATCACACGAAATAAAGAGGAACATTTCGTGTGACTTTTGTTTTCGGTTCGTGTGATTTTCGTGGATCCAGTTGTTTACTCGCAACAAAACCTGTTCAAGAAAACAAGAAATTGTCACTTTGTTACTCAGAGACTTTACTGCTCCTCGGTTAATGCTGTCGCCGCGTTCGCGACACTTTGCGATTACCCTTGCTTTTGCGCTATGGCTGTTGCGGTGTGGTGAAACGCTTGACAGTGCTCTTTACCCGATCGCTCGTGCCATTGGCCTCCATCGAGTCCACCGTGTAGTAGTAGGTTGTGCGAGGCGCCAGGTCATACACCCGCACGCGGAAAATGGTATGCGAATGGCCCGGGTTCAGCCTGATTGGAGATTTCGCCGTCTGATGTAGCTTCGCGGGATCCGTGCCGTAGCGCACGACGCCATAATGCACGGGCGAACCTCCAGGGTTGTTGCTTGTCCACCTGATAATCGCAAAGTCGTGATCCGCTCGTTCGATCTCCGGCCCGCGGGTGATCCGGACTCTCGCGGCTTTTTTAGTAGTAGGACTCTCCTGGGTGGCCACTGGAGTTGAGTAGACCAGGTTACCGACCATAACCGTCATCGCCAGTTTCAGAAGCAGTCTATTCATGGACAGACCTCCTGCGAGTTAAAGGGCATCGGGACCGCCAAGACGGCCCCGATGCGTTGTTTCTATTTTTCTCCTACTCGTCCGTGCATCCGCCAGAACCCCTTTCACTATGGAATTGCTGGACTCGGAGTGGGCGAGACGCCGCAGACAGCCGGGGCGCAGGGTGGGAGCGGCGGAGTCGTGATAAGGAACTCATTGCCCTGAGTCGCAGCCGTACCGCCCTGCATGCACTGACCCGTAAAAGTATCTCTGTTTGGGTAAGGTCTCGTGAACCCATCCGTGAGTGTCATAAGGAACGCGACGATCTGGTTCTCCTCCTGATCGGTCAAGCCGAGATTACCGGTCGTCATGTCGAGGTTGTTCGTGACCTCGGGCATTGGCCAGCAGTCTACTTTTTCGGTTGTTCCTGCCGGGCAGTGTCCGGAAGTGACATTGAACTTAAACAGATCGCGCGTATTGTAGAAGTGGACGAGTTGCTTCAGGCTCTTGATGTAGCCGTTGTGAAAGAACTCCTTCTGGAAGTAAGGCCCGGGCGCCTCGGTGGTTGGACACAGTGGCGGTGTCATCGCTACATTGCGCGCCGAAGACACCTGCATTTGGCCGTCAACACCAGGAGCAAATTGTGTCCAGTTAGAGTTCGGACTGGCCCAGGTGCCGAAGCCGCTTCTGAGGAAAGTTCCTAATCCCAAATCTCTGTAGCCGAAGCCTAAGGGATTCGCGGTGAAGCCGAAGAAATCCGGCGTGGTCTGGTAAAAGAAAGCATCCCTGGGATTCAGAGGCAGGCCCTCATTAGCCGAGCCAAAGCAGGTGAACAGGGGGTTCACCGTCGCGGCGTGGCTGGTATCGGTCCCCGTCGTTGTAGCGGGGATTCCATCAAACCCGGTCCCGGGCGTCTGAGTGCTCCCTCTGCCGTCGACGTGGCATGTATTGCAGGCGGCCTTGCCACGGAACAGGTCGTAACCGGCACTCTCGTCTGCGGTCAATGGATTGGTGTCTGGGTCTGCCAGGAAGGCATCGAACTTCGAAGAGAAAGCGCTGACCTGCACCGACTGCTCATATGCGTCAATCGCCTGTCCCCAGTGGTTATAAGCCTCGTTTGCCTTGAGGCGCTCTTCCGGTTTTAGCTTAAGTGGAGTGGTGTCGGTGCCGAACACCGCAGCTCCTCCTGGTGTTGCGCAGATCTCCGCGGTGTTATGTGGCCACTTGATATCTAAGGAGCCTTGACCGTATAGCTGCTCAAAGAGAGGTCTGTACACAGCAAGCGAAAGCTTATAGACGATGCATGCAGTGTCAGGGTTACCCATTTCCTGAGTATCGACGGGAGGACCTTGTGCCTGTTCGGCGTCGGGATTCCTCAGGAAGTATCCGGTAGCGCGTGAATCCCAGAAATTTCCTCCGAAGAAAAGACCTTGTACTTCGTTGTACTGTAGTACAGGGAAAAACGGTGAATACGTGTATCGCTGCGCTGTCCGCTTGCCGGCGCGAAAGTGAACCGTTCCTGGATACGCGATCATGGTCAGATTAACCGACGGGATCGGGCCGCTGAAGGCGACGTACGGCATGTGGCATGACGCGCATGCTTGATTTTTGTTTGGCGAGATGTTCTTGTCGTAATTCATGAGCTCGCCGAGCGTTTCTACCATTTCCGTTCCGCTGCCTTTAAAGATTGGCGGCTGATTTGTCAGGTTTGGAGGTGGCAACGCCTGCCACCGGGCAATCGCTCTCGCTTCGATGACATCTATTTCCCGCAGGACCCTGGCTATCTCTGAATCCAAATCAGCTGGGAGAATCCCAGGTGGGTAGGGATTGTAAATCGGTGAGGGCGATGGTGTCGGTCGAAGCTTGCTCTTCTCTGTTTCCTGCTGTGGAAACTGGCGTTGAAAGCCCATAACGACCCCTAAGCCAGTTGCGCAAATTGTTGTTACAACGATCAGGACTACTGGACGCATGACTCTTTCCTCCTTCATACAAGCGATGAAAGTGTCTCGTACCCTCTGGTTGAGAATAAGAGAAATTGGACGCTATCGGACTGGACTTTCCTTATTGGGAAGCGCCCGGATGGTTCTCCTTGCTGGTTGATTTCTACGTGTTCTATATAGCGAAACTATGTGATTATTTGTTCTTTTTTGCCCCAGATCTGGAGTGATCTTAGTTGTCGGAGCGCCTTACTTCTTTCATCTGGTTGCTGCCGTTTGCGAAATCTTGCTACACGAATCTCTTGTCAAAAGAGCCGGCAAGACCCCTTAGCTCATCGCACATCAAGGACTTACTGAAACGAGGGTAGGGTTAGTTCACGGTCGGGCGACATCGACTGTTACTTGATTGTTACTTGATTCGCACGAAGTGTCGCGGACGTTGCACGTTGAAGATTTGCGAGGGCCTGGTTGTAATTCGCTTCGGCGCGTAACTCTGCAGTGCGGGCGGTGACGAGTTGATCCTCGAATTGAAAGATAAGAAACGTTGTAGACATGCCGGCCTGATATCGCTTCATTTCACCGGCTAGCTGAATCTCTGCGCTCTTGGTCGCTGCGCGCGCCGTACTGAGCTGGCGTTGGGCAGTATCCACCGCCTGTACTGCGTTTCGCACATCGCTTTCGACGGCTTGTTCCGTTGATTGTGTTGTTGCTATCAGTTGTTCACCCTGAATGCGGGCGGTCGCTAAATTGGCCTTGGCCGTCTTGTTATGTAGTGGAATCTGGATTGCCGCACCGACCAAAACTGTACCTGTGTTAAGGCCCGTAAGGTTTCGAAGCGCCTGTCCGTATCCGCCAATAACGTTATCCGGCAGTGGGTTTGTTGTTGTTGGGTTTGATATCAAAGAGCCGGCAAGTCCGTATTTAAAAACTGTTGCCTGCAAATCAACGCGGGACAGGGTCTGATTCTTGAAGAACTGCGTATCAATCTTGTTAATGTCCCGTTGCGTACGGAGAACGCTTAACTCCGGCCTGTTGGTGAAAGCTTCTGTGAGAGCGTCCTTTAGGTTGATCGGAGTTGCGGCTAACGATGGCTCATCAGTCGGCTTGAGACGATTTGACCACTCGGTAGCGGACTTGTTCCGCAAAACTAATGGCTTGAGCACGTTCTCCGCAGTGGTGACAGCCTGCGTTGCCGATAGCAAAGCCGTTTCGGCCGAAGCAATCTGAGTCAATGCCTGGGCTCGCTCGAGTGTAGCCGAAGTACCAACTGAGACTTGCTCTTCGATCACTCGGAGTTGCTCGCGCGCGAGATTCACATTCGAGAGCTGGTTCTGTTCGTTCCGCCGAGCGAAGACCAACTCCCAATAGGCCTGCTGCACCTGTGAAATTACGTTAATCACCTGGAGACGAAAATCGGCATCCGATTGAGTAAGCCGTTTGCGCTGAACCCGTATGTCGTGCCGGAACTGATCGATCGAGCGATTCCGTAAAAGAGGCTGGGTGAACGTAGCACCAATTTCCGTTGAGTAAAATGGGCTCAGTCGGGCGAAGCCCTGGTTCGAGGTGCCTCGCTGAGAATTGAAAAAGAACTGATATTGCCCGCCTCCAGTGCTGAATTGTTTGGTTAGGGCGGGAGTGATCGACCAGCTCGTCTGTTGAATCGGGACCGACGCCGGGATGGTTGTTGTCTCACCGGCGGAGTTGACCCGCGGCGTACGCACGAGGCTGAACTGCGGTGCGAGGGTGATTATTGGGTCGTACACACCTTCGAATGATCGCAACGTGCTCTCAGCCAAACGAACATTGTCGCGCGACACCTCGATGTCGTTGTTACTTTCCAGCGCTCGTCGAATCGCCTCGTTAAGGGTTAGCGTAAGCTCGCCTCCTTCCACTCCGACCCGCGTAAGGTCGGGTGGTGGCGGCACCGGAAGCCGCTTTGCCTTGAGCAAGGGGTCGTCACGCAGATCCTGGTCCGGAATCGGCGTTTTTGTTATCGGGTCCTGGGCCATCGCCGCGGTGCTCAGCAGGAACGAACATGGCAGGAGTGCAACTGAAATAATCCTTATCAATATCTTCATCGTGCTAACCCCCAGTCTGCTTCGGGTTCGGTTGAGGTGATTGGCTATTCGCCGGGGTGTTCGTTTGAACACCGCTGGGGGCAGCTTGGGTGTGTACTTGCGCACCCTCCCGCAGGCCGTCTGCGACATTGACGATGACCGTGGCGCCCGGTTCGAGACCTGAGATGATGTCGAGCTGATTGCCGTAATCCCGCCCTATGACGACCTTCTGGTAATGCACCTTTTGATCGCTGGTAACTACCGCTACCTGTGGTCCATCCGCGTGAATTATCAAAGCTGTAGCAGGGATCCGCACGGGCGGATCGGGCGATTGGACACCAAAATTAACTGTCGCATACATGCCCGGCAAAAGCTGAAAATCGGAGTTCGGAGTCTGCACTTCCGTGAGCAACGTGCGTGACCCTGGATCGAGTGCGCTCGTAGTGCGGACTACTCGTCCGGTAAAAACTTTCTGGGGTAACTCTCTGACGGAAATATTTGCTGTCTGTCCCGCCTTGATGGTGCTGGCAAATGCCTGCGGAACGCTGATGAAGATGCGAAGCGTATCAATCCGCGCTATTTGGAAAAGGCCGCCGCTGTTGGCTGCTGCATTTGTGCCCGATGGCGTTGTACCGCTGCCAGGTATCGTCGAGCTTGAAGGAGTCGTTCCCGTTGAAGTACTAGCGCTGCTGCTGCTTGGGCTAATTAGCGAACCGACTTCAATATTTCGTGCCGTTATTA
Source organism: Pyrinomonadaceae bacterium (assembly GCA_035644135.1). Lineage (GTDB taxonomy): Bacteria > Acidobacteriota > Blastocatellia > Pyrinomonadales > Pyrinomonadaceae > PSRF01. The sequence continues at coordinate 747 of DASQPD010000132.1, read as the reverse complement.
CCCCCGCAAAAGGCGAGAACACTTTCTGGAATCCTTGCAGAGCCTTCAAACTTCGAACGTTCGCCTCGTTGGAGGCGATTGTAGCCTTGGCGGCGTTGATGTTTGCTTGCATGGCATCAACAGTTGCTTTGGCGACGTCGTAGGCGGCCTTCATTTGATCGCGGGTTTGATCGGGGACGACGTGCTGCAGCGCGAGATATTGATTGCGCTCATATGTCACGCGCGCGTACTCCATATTCGTGACCGCCTGATTGAGATTCGCTTGCGCCTGACCAAGACTCGCAACGGCCTGAGCTACATTGGCGCGTGCCTGCTGCAACTGTTGGTCAACCTCCGGGGTATCGATTTCGGCCAACAACTGTCCGGCGCGCACGCGGTCGCCAATGTCCGCATGAAACTTGCGTAAATAGCCGGTTGTTTGTGCTGAAATGGTTGCTACCTGAATCGCTTCAACGTCTCCCGGCAGTTGCAAATCAGAAGACGCAGGTGCTTCCTGGACTTGGACCACACTCACATTCGGAATGTCGTCTCGAACCGCCTGAGACGCCGCCGTGACCTTTTTCTGTCGCGCCAGGCGAGGAAGCACGCCCGCGAGTATCAGGGCCCCGAACAGTATTAACGCGATCAGTGCGATCAGCGCTGGCGTGAACCTCTTCGGACGCGGTTTATCGACCGCAGTTGCCGGCGCCGGTTGCGGTTCGTGCTCGTCTGGACGTGGTTCATTTCTCTTATCTGCGTTACTCATTG
>DASQPD010000131.1:0-12750 GCA_035644135.1 Pyrinomonadaceae bacterium | reverse complement strand
CGAACAGTATTAACGCGATCAGTGCGATCAGCGCTGGCGTGAACCTCTTCGGACGCGGTTTATCGACCGCAGTTGCCGGCGCCGGTTGCGGTTCGTGCTCGTCTGGACGTGGTTCATTTCTCTTATCTGCGTTACTCATTGCTTTGCTTTTTCACGTTTTAGCAAACCTCGAGAGAGGGGCAACTCTTTGGAGTGCGGCGCCTTGTCGCCGCTTTGGCTTTGCAAGTCATGCACCGGTAAAGACAAACGCGCTGACAAGGCAGCGCACTCCAGGGAGAAACCCTTTTCGCTGGGCGCTGGATTTTCATTGGTCTCAGATCTCATATCTCGGAATTGATTTCTGTTTAAGCGAGCAAACCGCATTCCTACTCTGCCAGCAGTTCGGCATCCTCGGGCGACAGAACTGTTGGTTCCTTGCGCTGTAAAATGCTGTACACCACGGGCACGAAAAACAGCGTGCAGAAGGTGGCAACGATCAAACCGCCTATCACTGCCCGGCCGAGCGGCGCGTTTTGCTCTCCGCCATCGCCAAGACCGAGGGCCATCGGCACCATCCCGATGATCATCGCGGTAGCAGTCATGATCACCGGACGAAGTCTCATATAGCCGGCCTCGAGCGCTGCTTCTGTCGCATTCTTCCCTAACAAGCGTGCGTCGCGGGCAAAGTTGATTAGGAGGATGCTGTTAGCCGTCGCGACCCCAACCGTCATGATCGCACCCATCATCGCGGGGACGCTGACGGTCGTTTGTGTCACAAACAACATCCAGATGATGCCCGACAGCGCACCGGGAAGGGCCAACGTGATGATGAAGGGATCCAGCCACGACTGGAAATTAACAACGATCAGCAGGTAAACCAGGATGGCGGCGAAAACCAGCCCCAGAGTCAGACCGGAAAACGAAGCCTGCATCGTTGTGACTTGACCGCGCACGTCGATCGAACTGCCCCGCGGCAATTTGGGTTTTATATCCGCCAGAATTTTGTTCACGTCATTCCCCACGCCTGCAAGGTCGCGATCCTGTACGCTGGTCAAAATATCGAGAGTCGGCTGAATGTCGTAGTGGCTGACGACGCCTGCAGACTGGGTACGTTGGACAGTTGCCAGATTGCTAAGAAGCTGAGGCATCTGCCCCGTGTTGGACCTGATCGGTGTACTTTGGAGAGTATCCATCGAATGAATGTTGTATTGCGGCGTCATTACCTGAACCTGATAGCTAACCCCGTTTTGCGGGTTGAGCCAGAAGTTCGGAGCAGTCTGAAAGCTCGAACTCAGCGATACCAACAAGTCGCTAGCGACATCGCTTTGCGCGAGACCAAGTTGCCGGGCCTGAGTTCGATCGACGGTGACGAACAAATCTGGCACGGCTGTGACCTGTTGCAGGTGAGCGTCGATTGCTCCTGGAATGGCGGCGACTTTCGTCTGGATCTCCCGCGCAATATCTATATTCTTCGGATCATGTCCGACCAATTGAATGTCGATCGGCGCTGGCAGCCCAAAGTTCAAGACCTGGGTAACGATGTCGGCGGGCTGGTAGAAGAAAGTCATGTCGGGGAACTTGGTTTTCAACGTGTTGCGCAGTTCCTCAACATAATTCTGAGTCGGCCGATGGTTTGGCTTGAGCGAAACAAGAATCTCGCCATCGAGCGACCCAATGGTAGCTGTGTCGCTGAGGGCGAGACTGAGGCCTGAATAAGGAAGCCCAATATTATCGAGGATAATGTCTAAGTCCTCTGGTGGAATTGTGTCGCGAATTACTTGCTCCACCTTGGCGAAGCGCTGTTCGGTCTCCTCGATGCGCGTGCCCGCTGGAGCACGCACGTGCAGTCGAAACTGACCAGCATCAACTGATGGAAAGAAGTCGCGGCCAAGGAATGGGAACAGGCTGAACGAAACAGCGCAGAAAACAACGAACAAAATACAAACGATCAGCCGGTGGTCCAACGCCCAGGCCAGAGCGCCGCGATATCTGACATGCAACTTTTCAAAGAGATTGTTAAAGCGTTCGCCAATGCGCCAAATAATATCGCCACGTGGCTTTGAACCGGCTTTGCCGTCATGCGAACCCTTTTCTCCACCGGCTGATGCCGCATCAGTCTCAGCTCTGCTTCGGTAAAGCTCCACCTCCTTCGGTAATAGAAACCTGACCATCGTAGGCACTAACGTGCGCGACAAAATGTAAGAAGGCAGCATCGCCAGAACTACCGCCAACGCCAACGGTGTAAACAGCGACTTAGCCGCCCCCTGTAAGAATGTCACCGAGACAAAAACAATGCAGATCGAGAGCGTAGAGACAAAAGCCGGGGTAGCCACTTCCTGCGCACCGTCCAGGATCGCCCTCAATATGGGTTTGCCCATCTCGATATTGCGATGCGTGTTCTCGATCTCGACTGTTGCATCATCAACCAGCATTCCGACGGCGAGCGCCAGCCCGCCGAGCGTCATGATGTTGAGTGTCTCGCCGAGGAAGCTGAGAAAAATGATCGACGATAGGATCGAGAGTGGGATTGAGATCACCACGATTAACGTGGCGCGCCAACTCCCGAGGAAAAGCAGGATCATCAAACCGGTCAGGCATGCTGCGATAACCGCCTCCCGCACGACACCATTAATCGAGGCGCGCACAAACAGCGATTGATCGAAAAGGAAGTCAAGCTTGAGCGCACTCGGTAGAGTGGCCAGGACGCTTGGCATCCGGGCTCTCACCCGATTGACGACATCAAGCGTCGAGGCGGCTCCACTTTTTAAAACAGTGAGTAATGCCGAACGCCGTCCGTTACGCCGCACGATGTTGGTCTGCACCGCGGCACCATCTCTGACGTGCCCGATATCGCGGATGTAAACCATCGCGCCATTGACTTCCTTTATCGGCAAATCGTTTAGTTCATCCACAACTGCCGGGCTGCTGTTGAGCCGCACGTTGTATTCCCGCTCGCCCATCTTTGCTGTGCCGGCAGGCAATATGACGTTCTGCTGGTTAAAGGCGCTCGACACGTCCGATGCAGAGATGTTCTTTGCAAGCATCTGCTCCGGGTCGAGATCAACCATGATGTTGCGCTGTTTGCCTCCATAAGCTAGCGGCAACTCTGCGCCCTCCACCGTTGCCAGTTGGGTCCGGATGAATTGATTGGCGAAGTCATTGAGCTGGTCTTCGGAAAGCGTGTCGCTGTAGACCACGGACTGCAGCACCGGTACATCCGCAGCGTTGTACTGAATGATCAGAGGTGGGGTTGTACCGGGCGGTAAGGTCCTCAAGATGGCCTGCGACTCAGCCGCCGCCAGGGATATTGCGGAAGGTATATCGGCCCCTGGCTGAAAGTAGATCTTGATCACGGCGACACCGAAGTACGACTCCGACTCCATATGCTCTATGCCGCCGACAGTGGTCGTATACGCACGTTCGCTGTTTGAGACAATCCGCCCCTCCATCTCCGTCGGTTCCATCCCGTTAAAGCTCCAGATGACAGCGATGACGGGAATGTCGACTACGGGAAAGATGTCAACGGGTGTACGGAAGATCGAGAGCACGCCGAGGATTAGAATCAGCATCGACATTACGATGAATGTGTATGGCCGCCTCAGCGCTAATCGAACGATCCACATATTTCTCTCTCTCTACCTGGTTTCAGCCTCTCCTTGAACCTAAACCGCACATTAAGCGCTCAAGACGCCTGACTTTCTTTCCTCGTTTTGCCGGCTTTATCAGTCTCTTGCGCGAATCAAAGAACGGAAAATTCTTACGCAATTCGAGCAAGTCTCTGCAATTCCTGACAACTTCAAACAATACGGAGCGAGTTGTGCTGTGAAACTATTAGAGTGGCTTGTGGGGGAGTTGTGTGAGGTCTGGTGTGAAACTGGATTGGTTCGTATTGATTGCGATCATCGCGATGTCGCGACCTGCTCCCGTGACGGCGCAGCAGAGCGTTAGAAGCGTACAAGTTGGAGACACTCAACAGATTCCTGGAGCGGCAAGAATAACGATGGGACGGGCGGCCAACTTGAGTTTCGAGCAGGCAATCCAGCTGGCAATTGGTAATAACTTGTCAACCCTCCTGGCGCAGGAACGCCGCAATGAGGCACGTGGGGCCAAACAGCAATCTCTTGCTGCGCTCTTGCCCGATGTCTCCGGCGAGGCCTATCAGGCCAGCCTGACCGAGAACCTTGCGGCGCTCGGTTTCCGGCCTGGACTGATCCCTGGCTTCAATTCCAGCTTCGTTGGTCCATTCAAAAATTTCGACGCTCGAGTTTTGTTGACGCAAACAATCTTCGACCTAAGCGCACTCCGGAACTACCAGGCCGGACGCGCGGGAGTTCGGGTTGCGGAGTTGCAAGAAGGATTGGCTCGGGAACAAGTTGCCAGCGCAACGGGACTCATCTATCTGGAAGCGCTACGGGCCGACGCATCGGTCGCTGCTGCGCTAGCCAATGTTGAGTTGGCGCAAGCTCTGCTCAAACTCGCTCAAGACCAGCGCGATGCAGGTGTAGCGACGGGTGTTGACGTCACTCGCGCCCAAACACGTCTGGCAGAACAACAGGTCGGGTTGGCCCAGGCTCAAACGACGTCGGAACAGGCACGGTTGAATTTACAACGAGTGGTCGGTCTACCGCTCGGAAGCCCGCTAACGTTGACCGATCAATTGCGATTCATGGAAGAGCAGCTGCCGGCGGTCGAAACTGCTGTCGCGCAAGCTAACCAGAGTCGACGTGAGGTCCAGGTTGCCGAAGAGCAGAACAGAGTAAGCCGGGTAGAGCGTGAAGCCGTGCGCGCGGAATACCTGCCGTCGGTTGAGTTTGTGGCTGACTATGGAGTAAGCGGCATCACGCCATCCAACTTAGATCTCCCAACACGGCGTGCGGCGGTCCAGGTCAACGTACCCATCTTCAATGGCGGGTTGACGCGCGGAAGATTGACCGCAGCTGCAAGCCGCCAACGGCAAACTGAGCTCGAACTTTCGAATATTCGCGGTCAAGTTGAAGAAGATGTGCGGTTAGCGCTAACGACTTTGAAAACGGCGGCGGTGCAAGTGCGCGCGGCCGATGAAAGCGTGATGCTTGCTCAACGTGAGCTTGAGATGGCTCGGGACAGGTTCAAATCTGGCGTGGGGGACAATCTGGAAGTAGTCTCAGCGCAGACATCGCTCGCCAACGCGCGTGATGCTCAAGTGACGGCTTTGGCCCAGCACAACGCTGCGCGTTTGAACCTGGCCGCGGCTCTTGGACGCGCTGAAGGATTTCGCTGGTGATTGTAGGGCTGGCCCTCCGTGGCCGCCCCCGGTTTCGGTAGAGCGGGGCGCCCACGGAGGGACGCCCCTACAGTGATCTATGGACCAAAAGACGATGACGGTAGAAATAGAAGACAAAGTCGGCGAAGAGCAAGAGCAAAAGAATGGGAACGCCTCCGGACAATCCCGTATGAATGCTCCAGCTCAGAACGCGGAAATAGGTGGTGCCGCAAATGAAGAACAAACGGCTCAGGAAGGCGTATCGGCCCGATTGACTGAAGACGTAGACGATACACCGGAAACTATTGACGATGAAGAAACGCTAAAGAGACCTTTCTTCAAACGGCGGGCGGTTCTTGTTGTCGCATCGATTGTTTTACTTGTCGGGGTGATTGTTGGCTTGCGCTACTGGCTCTACGCGCGCTCGCATGAATCCACTGACGATGCATTTATTGACGGTCACATCATTCAGATCAGCCCGAAAGCCTCCGGTTACGTGTCGAGAGTCTATGTCACGGATAATCAGCAAGTGAAAGCCTGTGACCTGATCGTCGAACTCGATGCTCGCGACTATCAGGCTCGACTGCAACAGGCCAAAGCAGCGCTGCAGGCTGGACTCGCAAGGCAGAATGAAGCGCGAACAAACGTATCGCTGACGCGAGCGACCGACGCCGCAAGCGTTCAGCAGGCATCGGCGACAGTTCGGCAGGCGCGCTCGGGTGTTCAGTCGTCGCAGGCCGCCGCCGCAAGCTCGCAGGGTAAAGCAGCTCAAGCAACTTCGGCAGTTTCGACAGCACAAGCAAATCTCGAGCAGGCTCGCGCGCAAGTATTGGCTGCAGAGGCCGAAGCGACACGGTCGAATGCTGATGTCGAGCGTTATCAAGCACTATTTAGTAAGGATGAGGTTTCGAAACAACAATTGGACCAGGCCGTTGCAGCCGCACGTACGGCCAGCGCTCAACTCGATGCTGCCCGGCAGAAGGTTGCCGCTACCGCCGCGCAGTTGAACGAGGCGCGGTCAGCTGAGACTGCGGCCGTGGAGACTGCGCGACAGGCAAAGACGCAGATAGTGGGCTCGCAGGCTGGTGTTGGTGAGGCCCTCGGCCGTTTGGCCCAGGCCGAAACTGCGCCCCATCAGGTGGCAGTTAGTCAGGCCCAGGCTGAGACGGCTGGCGCAACTGTCGAAGAGTTGCGGGCGGAAGTCGAACAAGCAGAACTCCAACTTTCCTATACGAAGATCTATGCGACTGAAGATGGCCGCGTGACGCGGAAGTCTGTTGAAGAGGGCGCCCTCGTTCAGATTGGCCAACCATTGCTGGCCATCGTACCTGGAAACGTTTGGGTAACGGCCAATTTCAAAGAGAACCAAATCGGAAGAATGGCGCCTGGCCAGCCGGTGGACATCAGCGTTGACGCTTACTCGGATAAGGTGTTCAAAGGACATGTTGACAGCATCCAGGCAGGCACTGGAGCACAGTTCAGTTTGATCCCACCCGAGAATGCAACGGGGAACTATGTCAAGGTGGTCCAACGCGTGCCCGTCAAGATCGTCTTTGATGAGCCACCAGATCCAAAGCATATGCTCGCGCCTGGAATGTCAGTTGTACCCGAGGTGTCTGTCAGATGAGCGACGCGGTTGCGGGTTCGAATTCTCAGGTCAGGCCCAGAGAGCGGAAGGCAAAGCCTGCGACCCTTACGGCGCATGAGGTGTGGAAGCCTGATGTGTGGAAGCCCAGCTTCAACCCGTGGCTCATAGCGGCATCGGTGATGCTCGCTACGTTCATGGAAGTTCTCGATACCTCGGTCGCAAACGTGGCGCTTCCACACATTGCCGGAAATCTATCAGCTTCGACGAATGAGTCAACCTGGGTACTGACCAGCTATCTCGTTTCTAACGCAATTATCCTTCCCGCCACCAACTGGCTCGGACGTTACGTCGGACGCAGAAGGTTCCTGACTATTTGCATCGCGATTTTCACGCTGTCATCGGCGCTTTGCGGCGCGGCGACGAGCCTCGGTATGCTCCTTTTTGCGCGCGTGTTGCAAGGCGCGGGCGGCGGCGCGTTGCAGCCGATTGCGCAAGCAGTTTTGCTGGAGAGTTTTCCGGCTGAGAAGCGTGGCTCGGCAATGGCCGTTTACGGGATGGGGATCGTAGTTGCGCCGATCATCGGACCAACGCTCGGTGGGTGGATTACGGATAACTATTCCTGGCGGTGGATCTTCTACATCAACGTCCCCATCGGAATCCTGGCTGCGTTGATGGCAAGCGCCTTTGTTGAAGATCCGCCATATATCAAAAATCAAAGACCGGGTCGGATTGACTACATTGGCTTTGGCCTCATGGCCCTGGGCCTCGCTGCCCTTCAGATCGTTTTTGATAAGGGTCAGGAGGATGACTGGTTCTCCTCATCTTTCATCGTCAGAGCCACGCTCTTAGCTGCGATAGCACTTACGGCCTTCATCATCTGGGAGCTTCGCTCGAAAGAGCCCATCGTCAATCTGCGCGTCCTGGCGAATCGTAATTTCGCGGTCGGCACAGCGCTTATTGCCGCGATGGGAGTGGTGCTATACGGCACTGTCGCTTTGTTACCACTCTTCTTGCAGACGTTACTTGGCTATCCGGCTTTGGAAAGCGGGCTGGCAGTTAGTCCGCGCGGAATCGGCGCGGTCATCTCAATGATCATTGTGGGCCGTTTAATTGGAAAGATCGATGGCCGTTATCTCATCATGTTTGGATTTGCGTTAGTTGGCTTTTCCACCTATCTACTGGCGGACATTGATTTGCAGATCTCGATGGCCAGCGTCGTCTGGCCTCAGATTCTCAGTGGTCTGGCAATCGGTTTTGTTTTTGTGCCGTTGACTGTTATGGCTACCGGTACATTGACAAACGAGCAGATCGGCAATGCTACGGGCATCTTCAACTTGATGCGAAATATTGGCGGCAGCTTTGGCATCGCTGCTGTGACTACTATGCTCGCGCGCGGGGCGCAAGTGCACCAGGCCGCGATGGTTCACCATCTGACGCCTTACGATCCAGCTTTTCAGCAACGTCTGCATGCGATCACAAGTGCGCTGGCGGCGCGAGGAAATCCCATGACGGCGCCGCAACAAGCGTACGGTGCCATTTATCAAGCGCTCGCCGGGCAGGCAACCTTGCTGGCTTACATTGATAATTTTCGCCTGCTCGCCTTCTTGTGTCTGATATGCGTCCCGGCGGCGCTTCTCTTCAAGCGAGTTAAGAGGGGCAGACCGGCGCCGGCGATGCACTGACGCCGCCGGCCTCGAACGCTTTCGGTATTTTCACCACTTCGGCTCAACTGACCTGGACGGCACTTCCCCTACTGTGACTTGTTGTTGACGAATGCTACGAGCTGCGGAATGACCTGCTGCGGCGCTTCTTCCATCAGCCAATGACCTGAGCCCTTGATGACGACTCCCTGCACGTCCGTATCGACCAGTCGTGCCTGGACAATGAGAGTATTTCCCGACGCCTTTTCGCCTGCGAGCACCAGCATGGGCATCGTGAGTTTGGTCTGCGCAAACCCGGCGAAGTCTTTCGCATCCTGTTCAAAGGCGCGGAACACTTCGAAGCCGGCTCGCATCGCGCCAGGTTGTGCGTACGCTCTGGCGTAGAATTGCCGGTCCGCTTCAGGTACTGAATGTTTCCTGTCGGCGGCAAAGTCATTCCAAAAGTGCTCCAGATAAATCCGTTCGCGTCCCGCCACCAACTTAAGGGGTGTCTCACCATAGAAGTGAAAGTGCCACAGGTCTCTCAATAACCATACACTCTGCCAGTCACCAATTCCCGGAAGGAAGGCATCCATCAAAACAATCCGATCAACTTCAGTTGGATACTGCGCCGCGTAAGCGTAGGCAACCATCAATCCAATGTCGTGACCGGCAATAGTCGCACGCCGGTATCCCAACGACATCGCAAGAGCATGAATGTCCTGCGCCATCGTTTTCTTGTCATAGCCACTCATTGGTTTGGAAGACGCGCCGAATCCGCGCAGGTCTGGCGCGATCACCGCTCGGGTTTTCGCCAGTTCAACGATCAAGGGTCGCCACATATGGCTGGTTTCGGCATAGCCGTGCATGAGAATCACCGGGTCACCCTTCCCGGCGATCAGATAGTGGAGCCTAACGCCATTGACGCTCGCGACACGATCCTCGATCCTCATCTGTCCATGAACCGAGAAGTTAGTTGTTAGCGCAAGAAAGAATATCGCGGAGCAACTGGCTACGGCGCGCATGAGTATTTTCATCTAAGCTCCCTGGTTACGGCGGTTGATACTGTTTTGGTCGAAGGATTGTAAACGTGCCGCGGTTAAGATAGCTAATCAAGCCAGAGGCAATCACGTGGAATGAGGTCAGTACCGAAACGCGGTAGCGTCGGGTCGGTCATTGCCGATTGTCGATTGCTGATTGCCGATTGATAAGCAACCAAACAAGCAATTGGAAATCGGCAATCTAGCTGAACAAGATTTCATCCTTCATTATCCCCTCCTTGTATCTTACCGCTTCGAAGCGCCGGCCTGACGTAGAACCACTCTTGATTGATCCTTCAACTCGGTAACGATTAAATATCTGCGAGATGATGCAGGAGCCGATGAATCTCCCGGCGCCAGTGTTTTCAAAGGACCTATCGCCTGAACGATTCCGGCGCCGTCAGGATTCGTCTTCAAGACTGCAAGGGATACGAGTTTTCCAAAAGGCGAATGGTCGGACTCCGCCAGATAAACCTGATACTGTGTGCTTGCTGCAAGTCCCGCGGCGGCAATCTGAACTAGATCCAAGAGACCGAGCGAATTCACCGCAACAGTATGCGAACTTGCCGTTGCGGTTGTTGGCGAAATTGACGTGGTTCGTGATTGGCCCGGTGTCGAGTGTCCACTTTTGAGCGAACGGTGGGCTGGCGCTGAATACTTGTACCTTACCCAGATCTTTGAGTGTGATCCAAACTTCATCATTTTCCGGAGACACGGCAATGTTGGGACAAAATGCACTCGCTTGAGATAGCCGCTTAATAATTTGATGCGACTTGGGGTCTATGACTGCGAGCTCCGGAGTAAAGCTGGAACAGACAAACGCATAATGGCCGTCAGGCCCGAACATAGTCATACCGGGACCGTTAGCCACTTTAATGCGACCGGTTTCTTTCATCTCTATCGGATCGATCACCGAAACATAGTCTTCGCCTCGCACGGTTACCCAGAGTTCTTTTGCGTCAGGTGTGAAGAAGGCTTCATGCGGCGACCGACCGAGGTAAACCTTGGCTTTGACCCTATTCGTCGCGGCGTCGATCAGCGTTACTGAATTCGAGCCGACCGAAACAACGGCTAAAGTCCCGGAATCAGGAGAGTACCCGAGCCCGTGCACCAGGTGGCAACATCAACCGAACGAAGTCTTCATCAACGTTACCAGTTGCCTTTACCATGTGCATTTGCGTGTGCATGTCATCGATTGCCCGACGGAGCCCGCCGCTGCAGGTTGATTTCGCGTGACTTTCGCCGTGGGCATCGGTTAAGGCATTCACGGCGTAGCCACTTGCGAATGAAGATACGAGTGTCACCCCAACGAAAACCACGGGGATGATTCGCTGATTAGTCATGTCACCTCCGGTCGATTGACTAGCGATTCTCGGAACTGCTTTTTCGCAAGCATACAGAATCATAATGCAAGACATTGCGTATACTAGCAGCACAGCGCTGTCATGAAAATTATCCTATTCGGAGCGACGGGAATGGTGGGGCAGGGAGTCCTGCGTGAATGCCTGCTCGACGACGGCGTTGAAGCGGTGCTGGCGATCGGGCGCAGCCCCACCGGCCAGACGCATCCGAAGTTGCGTGAATTGCTGCGCAAAGATTTGTTCGACATCAGAGAGGTGCGCTCAGACTTACAAGGATACGATGCCTGCTTCTTTTGCCTCGGTGTTTCCGCAGCAGGCATGAGCGAGCCGGAGTACACGCGAATGACTTTCGATCTGACCCTGGAATGGGCGCGGTTGCTCGCCGAGGTCAATCCAGCAATGTCTTTTGTGTACGTCTCAGGGACTGGCACTGGAGGCAAGGCGATGTGGGCGCAGGTCAAGAAGCGCACGGAGGATGCGCTCCTCGACCTGTTTCCCTCTGCGTACATGTTCCGTCTGGGCGCGTTGCGCGCAGCGCATGGAGAAGTCTCAAAGACACGCTGGACGCGGATCGCCTACACCTACTTTCGGCCTCTCTGGCCACTGGTGAGCATGATCGCGCCGGGTGCAATGATCACAACCGAGGAGTTGGGCCGAGCGATGATCCGCGCTGCGCGAGACGGCGCACCAAAGCGAGTGTTGGAGAACCGTGACCTGCGCGCGCTCGGCGCACGATGATTGAAACGGTTGGTCCTCGCTGTATTGTGCTCAGGCGGTCCGGGTCTTGGCCAGTTCGTAGTTACCCTCCCAAGCGGCCTCGAGTTCGGTCTCGGATTTCATCACCGTCTTGAATTTGCCGCCACCAGAGATTCCACGATAGTCGCCATCACCGCCTTCGAATTTATAAGTGCCTTCAACCGTCATCCCTCCGCCCGCAGTGCTGACCTGGCCCTCGAACGTGCCCCAGTCACGGCCCTGATCAGGATGGACGTTGTTGAAGTAACCGGTTTGCGAGCCCTTGCCGTCGAGCAGGTCGGTAATACCCCAGTAGGTAATCTGCGAGTTGTTCCACAGCGGATCGGGTGATTTTTGTGTGCCGCTGATCTCGGCGATACTCAGCTGGTGGTTCGGTTGGTCGGCAAGCGGCATTGCAGACTGCTTCGCGATTTTTCCCGAGAAAGATCCTGTTATGGGAGTCATGGGGATTCTTCCTTCCTTATTTAGTTGTCTGGGCGATTCGCGCGCATTTTGACCCTGTTTATCCCAACTGTCAATGAAATCAAGATCGTCGGTCCCGCTCAGCCGAAGACCTTCCAACTCGGACTGAAAACTCCTACCGACCCCGAAGTGGGTGGATGCTTCAGATCCTCTCTACAATGAGTCATGTGTACGATGGTCTTAATTCCACCAACGGGAAGCTGTGAAAAAATAGAATAGGTCCAGGATACCACTCAAGATACGGAAATGCGCAGGTTGGGAAGGTGGGCTTGCCCCCGCTCAAGATCCGCACCGATTCAACACGGAATTGACAGCCCAGCTGAGGAACTCTTCGCAACTTTCAGGCCGATCTCAGGTTGAATGGGTGCGGATCTTGAGCGGGGGCAAGCCCACCTTCCAGACCTGCGCATTTCCGTATCTTGAGTAGTATCCAGATCGGTTCTAAGGGGCCGCTACTGTAAGTCGTACGATAAGCCTAAGTGGTGTGCGCAGTCGCGCATGAGATCAGCTTCCCAGGGTGGTCGCGTCGGATTTTGTCGGTGGTTCTATCTGACGGAACTTTTCCTGTGATGTTCAAGAAAATAGCTGCCGAGTGTTTATAGGCCGGCACGGGTGAACGAAACGCGACGTTGCCGAGGTGTTGCAAGGCTTCAGACAACGCGTAATAAGTCGGGTCGCCTTT
>DASQPD010000130.1:0-44229 GCA_035644135.1 Pyrinomonadaceae bacterium | reverse complement strand
GAGCCGGCTAAGCAGCGTTGTATCGAACCAGGCTGTGCCGCCACCTTTGACCTCGACGATCGGGTTTATGTTTGTTCACGTTGCGGCGGCCTGCTCGACATTGAACTGGTTGGCGTGAAAGATGCCGGCCTATTGAAGCGTCGTTGGCGTGAGAGACTGAGCTCGTTTGATGTTCGCGATCGCAGCGGTGTTTGGCGCTTTCGCGAGTTGCTGCCGTTTCTTGACCACGCTCCTATCGTCTCGCTAGACGAAGGCAACACTCCGCTCTATGAAGCACCGAAATCCGCCAGTTACTGCGGACTCAACCATCTACGGCTAAAGCATCAGGGCGCAAATCCTACCGGCTCTTTCAAAGACACTGGAATGACCACCGCCGTGACCCAGGCTCGCTTGCTTGAAGCGAAACTGGTTGTTTGCGCCAGCACCGGCAACACTGCTGCAAGTCTTGCGGCGTATGCCGCGCGCGCAAGCATACCCTGCGCGATCATGGTGCCCGAAGGGCAAGTCAGTCACGCAAAGCTGGCGCAGGCTCTGGACTATGGTGCCCTGGTGCTCGAGTTAGAAGGCAACTTCGACATATCGATGCGATTGGTCCGTGAACTCGCCTTAGATGAGTCGATCTATTTGGTGAATTCGATCAACCCATTCAGGATAGAAGGCCAGAAGACGGTGGCCGCGGAACTCTGCGAGCAACTCGGTTGGGAATCGCCGGATCATCTGGTAGTCCCTGGAGGAAACCTCGGCAACAGTTCAGCGTTTGGAAAAGGCTTTCGGGAGTTGTTGGACCTCGGACTCATCGATCGGATGCCACAGATTACGATTGTCCAGGCTGAGGGGGCTGCACCCTTTGCGCATCTGTTTGCCCGGCATCAGGGCGATCTCGAGAAAGGTCATACACCTTCTGAACTTGAGAATGTCAATGACCCAAAAACATTGGCCTCGGCGATCAAGATTGGGGCGCCTGTCTCGTGGAAAAAGGCCTGGCGCTCGCTGAGGTGGACGAGCGGGAGAGTGCTAACCGTTACTGAAGAGGAGATCGCGGATGCAAAAGCGATTGTTGGCAGGGACGGAATAGGCTGCGAGCCCGCATCTGCCACTACTGTTGCCGGGATTCGAAAGCTCCTGATAGAGGGCGCGGTTGGAAAAGACGAGAACGTCGTAGCCGTTCTGACAGGCCATTTGCTGAAAGATACTGACTACGTAATTGACTATCACAGTGGAAACCTGACCAGCGAAAGCAAGACAGGACCACGAAATATCACAGGCAAATTCACTAATCGTCCCGTTCAGGTAAAGGCAGAAATTGATCGCATCCGGGATCTCTTTGCCGGTCTTGTTGCCTCGAGAGAGGAAGTGAGTTGATGCAGAGCAAGGTTGAAAGCCGCCGGAATGATTTCACATTCGCGGTGCGTTTGCCCGCGTCGACTTCTAATCTCGGCGCAGGGTTTGATTGCTTTGGACTTGCCCTGCAACGCTATTTGAGTGTTCGAGCGACAGTGGTACGCGATACGGCGCGCAAATGTAATGTTCGAACCAGTGGAACGAGTGAAAGCGCCGAACTGCCACGCAACGAGGAAAACCTAATCTACCGGGCCATGGCCTTCGCAGCGCGCTCGGAAGGTGTCACCTTGCCTTCGCTAAGGCTGTCCGTGCGAAATGAAATACCACTTGGACGGGGATTAGGAAGCAGCGCGGCTGCCATAGTCGGAGGAGTGAAGTTGTGCGGACTGATCGGCGGAATTAAGCTGCCAGACGAAAAGGTGCTTGAATATGCGACTCGTTTCGAGGGCCATCCGGACAATGTTGCGGCAACACTCTTCGGCGGTTTTGTAATCACATCTCCGAAGCATGATGGCTCTGTACTCGCGTTGAAACGACCCTGGCCACCGGAATTGAAGGTTGTAATCGTCTCTCCGAGTTTTCGCCTTGCTACCAAACTTGCGCGCGAGACGCTGCCATGGGGAGTGACCCGCGCTGATGCGGTTCACAATCTGCAAAGGAGCGCCTTGTTTGTTGGGGCTGTGGCGGCTGGTCGTTATGACTTGCTTTGGGAGGCAATGAGGGATCGCCTGCACCAGGAGCGAAGGCAAACGCTCGTTCCCGGCCTGGCTGAAGTTTTGGAATTACCGCAGATGGAAGGTTTGCTGGGGTTGGCTTTGAGTGGTGCAGGACCAAGCGTGCTGGCCCTGGCGGTAGATCACTTTGACGACATTGCTAGCGCTATTGCGGGGTGTTTTCAGCGTTACAAAGTGAGGACAACTTCTCAACGTCTTGAAGTAGACACCGTGGGCTGCCAGATGTTATCCGCAGATTACGCAGATTACGCAGATTACGCAGATTAGGAGAAGGCAGAAGGCAGTAGGCAGTAGGCAGTAGGCAGTAGGCAGAAGGCAGTAGGCAGTAAGCAGAAGGCAGTAAGCAGTAGGCAGAAGGCAGTAAGCAGAAGGCAGTAAGCAGCCGGCAGTAGGCAGAAGGCAGTGGGCAGAAGGCAGTGGGCAGTAAGCAGAAGGCAGTAAACAGAAGGCGGAAGGCAGTAGCAGTGGGCAGTAGCATCGCTGGTTGCCTGGTGCTTTCTGCTTGGTGCTTTCTGCCTACTGCCTACTGCTTACTGCCCACTGTCTTCTCCTAATCTGCGTAATCTGTGGATCCCAGTCGCCTGGTCAAACGAAAGACGGGATAACTCACTGCCAGCAATAAGAGCGCATAGACACTGTTTATCCGGTCGCTCACAATTGCTCCAATCAAGAACGCTGTCGATCCCACCAAAGCAATTCCAGTGGTCCATGGATGCCCCCAGGCGCGGTAGGGTCGCGGCTTGTCCGGCTCACGGCGGCGCAACACGAAGACCGAGATGAATGACAAAACATAGTTCGCAACAAAAAAGAACGCGCAGACTGTGATTACCGTCTCGAAGGTTTTGCCGAACAAGATGAAGAGCACGGTAATCGCGCCGCTTAGAAACAAGGCAAAGGTTGGGGTACCGCCTTTGTTTACTGTTGCGGCCCGCCTGGCAAACAGTCCATCGCGGCTCATTGCAAAAAGTACCCTGGTGGCCATCAAGTGACAGGCATTGATAGCACTGAGCATCGAGACAATCGTCAAAATCCGAAAGACTGTGTCGCCGTACCGGCCAAACAACACCTCAGCCGCAGCACCAGCCGCAAAGTCTTGACCGGCGATTTTGGAGATTGGCAATGTGTAAAGCAATGCAAGATTCACTAACAGATAGATTGCGATGACTGAGAGCGCGCCACCGAACATCGATCTCGGAATGTCTCGACCGGGATTCTTGACTTCCTCTGAAAAATAGATCACGCCGCTCCAGCCGTCGTACGTGTAAATAACCTGCTGCAGCGATAGTACCACCGCTGCAAATATCGCAATTCCCGCGGGACTGCTTGTGAGTTGTGGTGTTGCCAACGATCCCTGAGCGCCCAGGGCAAAGGCCGCGGCAATCAGGGCGAGGAATCCAAGCGCTTTTAACAAACTGGTGAAGTTCTGCACTGTGCTTCCCCACATGATTCCGCGCCATTGCAACACGACAAAGAGAATGGCGATAGCGGCTGCGGTGATTGCCACCCGGAGTTCTCCACTTAGGGACGGTATTAATGCCCCCGTGAATTCACCAACTACGAGCGACACCGCGGCGGTTGCGCCGCAGGTTGAAATCCAATCGCTCCATCCGACTATGAACCCCGCATATTCACCGAGGGCGTAGCGCGCAAAAACATATTGACCTCCCGATTTCGGGATCATGGCCCCAAGTTCCGACAGTGAGATTGTTCCCAGCAAGGCATAGATCCCGCCGGCAATCCAGACGCTAAGATACAACCAGGTATTCGGAAGGTGGGCGGCGATGATTCCAGGCGAGCGAAATATTCCCGCGCCAATCGTGTTCCCAACGATGACGGCGAGACCAAATCCCACCCCCAGCACGCTCAACAAGCGGCCACTACGGCCTGAAGAAGAGGCTCTCTGTGCAGTATTCTCCATAAACAGACGGGAAGAGGTAATCTTCCTTCGATTAGGGCTAAGTGCTGCGACAAATTTCTGGGAGCGCGTGATGCAGTAACAGTTGAGTCGGTCCTTGTTTCACAAAGCTGCTTTCAGATCAGCGTGGAGCAGACGGTGAAACAGATGCTCACCTGCTTCACGTCGCACTGACAATCTTCCCGCCCTGTAAGCTCGAGATGTCAGTCCTCTTTGCACTGACTTGCAGATGGCGACGTCTTCGTCCTGAATGCGCTGGCCAACTTCGATACTGGCAAGATTGCGCGCTCGCGCCGCGTCCGAAACGTCTGGAAAATAGAAATCGAAAATGACCTCAGTTTGATCGACACCCCGAGGAATCACAAGGTTCGTATCCATCGCGCCGTCGTACAAGTTGATCATGAAGTTCGGATAAACCCAATAGTACAGCGCGCGGTCGCCTTTTCTAACGGCGCCAGTTTGGGCTTCGGCTCCCTCGCTGACGATTGGGCTCCATTGCAAACAATAGCGCTCGCCGTTCTCTATCATGTATTTGCTGTAATCCAGAACGCTATCCAGACCTTTGTGCAGATGCGGTACGTGATAACCACCGTCCAGGTAGTTATCCACAAACACTTTCCAGTTGCAGTCAAAAGCGTAGTGGCGGCGCTCGATCCAGTGCATGCCGTCCAAATCCAGAGGATTGAATTGACCGATTAGATCGTCACCGAGAAAATCCTTGAGTGAATCGTTGCCGCGCTCCAGTCTGACAAAAACCCAATTCTCCCATGCTTCAGTTTGAACCGGCGCCAGACCGTTCGCTGCTCGATCAAAACTACAAACGCCGGAGAAATCCGGTGTGCCTTTAAGTTGGCCCTCAAGCGAATAAGTCCAACCGTGATAGGGACAGCGAAGCTGCGCTGCTTTTCCTTCTGCTTCAGTCATAACTGCGGCGGCATGATGACGGCAGACATTGAAAAAGCCGCGCAGGAGATTATCAGCCCCGCGGACTATGACAATCGGTTCGCCGGCGATATCAGTGGTGACGAAATTGCCGGATTCGGTGAGTTGATCGAGCCGGGCTGCCAATTGCCAGGATCGCGAAAAGACCGTGGTCAGCTCCAGCTCATAGAGTTCTTTGTTGGTATACCAGGGAGCAGGGATGGTCCAGGCCCCGTCCAGCGGAGCCGTCGGGTCATAGCTGTCGATGATGCTTTGTAATTTCAAGTGTTAGGTTAAGCTGCGCTGTGATTTGATTGTCAGTTGTTGGTTCCACGAATTCCTCTCATTCACACCGTGGCTTTAGCCCGGTGATCATGGAGGCTATATGAATGCGCCAACCGTTTTAACGGTTTTCTTTGATGGGTGTGCATCCTTTTGCGAAGAATACTTAGCTGATCGTCCTCTTTCGATCTCTGACTACTGGAGCGACGCCAATCAAAACCATTGAAAACGGTTCTTTATTCCACTCGGTGGTTCGAATCACCGGGCTAAAGCCGCGGTGTGAATTAGAGCCAAAGCTCATACCACTCATATCACTGGCGTTGCGGTCTTTCGCTTTGGGTTGAAAAAAGGTGTCTTCACGACCTTCGCGCCGGCGCGATGACGTACCGCCTCGACCGTAATCTCAAACTTCAATTTGGTTCCGGGTCTGGTGAACTCCTTTTTTACGGTCGCGAGGGCGATCATCTTTTTCAGTGTCGGTGACCATGTGCTCGACGTAGCTTTGCCAACTTGCGCGTTATCTTTGTAAACCGGAACTGCCACTCTCGAAGCAATCGGAGAAACAGACGGAGGCAGACCCACTGCTTCGTAAAAGCCTTCGACTTCCGGCCAATCGATTTCCAGTCCGACTATCTCGCGCGCGGCGCCGCGCTTCTGTTCGGCAGTCAAGGCCGCTTGTCCCACAAAGCGGTTCTTATCCAGATTGACCAGACGTCCCAGCCCCATTTCCAAAGGGGAGTATTTTTGCTCTTCGATGAGGGCCTTCTTACTGCTGTTAAAGTCAACGTCAATCAGAAGCAATCCTGCTTCGATGCGGGCCACATCAAGCGCCAGCATCCCCGCCGGATGAATGTCGAAAGCTTGCCCGGCATCAATCAGGGAATCCCAAACCTGCAAAGCATCGTCGCCGGCAACCCAGATTTCGTAACCGAGGTCACCAGTGTAACCAGTGCGCGAGATCTCCACAGGGACACCCGCAATCGTGCCGGTCGTAACACGAAAATATTTGAGTGTATCGAGATTCGCGTCGCGGACGAGAGATTTGAGCAACCGGCCCGAAGTCGGACCCTGCAGAGCAACCGCGGCTGTCGTTTCTGAGATGTCTTCGATGTGCACATCCATGCCGGTAGCGTTCTGTGTAAACCAGCGCAGGCTGGGATCGGCAGCAGTCCAGCGATAGGTGTTTTCAGCCAGGCGCGACACCGTGCCGTCATCGATCACTTTTCCCATCTCATCGCACCAGGGCGTATAGATCACCTGGCCCACCGAGACCTTTCGCATGTCGCGAGTAATGATCCGATCAACCAGGCGAGTGGCGTCTTTGCCTGTCAGTCGATATTTGTAGAGTGGCGAAATATCGATGAGCGCCGCCGCGTTGCGAATAGCGTTGTATTCGTGTTCGTGATGGGCCTCGTAGGCGCTGACGGCATAATAGCCCGACCACTCACGATAATTCAGGCTTTCGCAGAGGGCAGCAGTTCTTTCGTGAAACGCAGTTCCAACTGGCATCTGAGTTCTATCGTGGACTTAGTCTCATAGCGCGGCCGGGCCGCCACCAAGCGTAGAACGATCCACGAAATCACACGAAATCGTACCGAAAGAATTTCGTCTCAGTTCGTGTGACTTCGTGGATCGTAGTTTCTGCAAGATGTTGATTAAGAACAACAAACTATGGGTCTGTATTGAGAAGCACAAGATTTACGGTT
This sequence comes from Pyrinomonadaceae bacterium, assembly GCA_035644135.1. GTDB lineage: Bacteria > Acidobacteriota > Blastocatellia > Pyrinomonadales > Pyrinomonadaceae > PSRF01. The sequence goes on along the minus strand of DASQPD010000130.1, from coordinate 37,330 downwards.
ACGTCGAATTGTCAGGGCGAGCGATTATAAGTATGCTAACGAGTCTTCAGCAAGCTGCATGTAACGCAAACTGATGGTTTGCAAACGCAAGCTGAAAGGTTTGCGCCAATAATAGAGTTCTACCACACATGAAGAACGGTTACGACGTCATCGTTATCGGCGGTGGCCATAACGGTCTGGTGAATGCCGCTTATCTTGCGCGAGCGGGCAAGAAAGTCCTCGTGCTCGAACGGCGTCATGTGCTCGGTGGCGCCGCGGTTACGGAAGAAGTCTTCCCAGGCTTCAAGTTCTCTGTTTGCTCCTATGTAGTGTCGCTGCTGCGCCCGGAGATCATTCGCGAGCTTGATCTACCACGCCACGGTCTGGAAATACTCCCCCTCGACGGCACTTTTACGCCAATGCCCAGCGGCGATTATCTGTGGCGAGTAAATGATCACGCAAAGACTCGGCGCGAGATCGCTCGTCACTCAAGACTCGATGCCGAGGCTTATGACGAATACGGCAAGGCCATGATCGATATGGCCCATTTCGTGAAGCCGATCATGAGCATGACCCCTCCTGATCCCACCTCGCTCAGTCCCAAAGGCTGGAAGGACTTGCTGTTTCTGGGCCGGCGTTTTCAACGGCTCACCGATGAAGACAAATACAATCAGGTACAGTTATTGACGATGAGCGCAGTCGATTTTCTGGACCAGTGGTTCGAGACTGACGTGCTCAAGGCCACGATGTCGGCCTCGGGAATCATCGGGACATTTCTTGGTGTCCGTTCACCGGGTACTGCGTACGTCCTGTTGCATCATTATATGGGCGAGATTGACGGCGCTTTTCGTTCCTGGGGTCTATCGCGCGGCGGCACAGGCGCAATTTCGAATGCGATTGCCGACGCGGCCCGCGAGGCGGGAGCTGAGATTCGCACTGAAGCGCCGATCGCCAGAATCCTTCTCAAAAACGGAACGGCAAAAGGTGTTGTGCTGGCAAACGGAGACGAAATTCAGGCAGGCGTGGTTTCGTCAAGCGTTGATCCGCGCCTGACTTTCATGAAGATGATCGGCGAGGAGCACTTGCCCGAGGACTTTACCGCCGACCTGAAGCGCTACAAGTACCGCGGCTCATCCGGGAAAGTGAATCTTGCTCTTGATGGTTTGCCGAACTTCACTTGCCTGCCTGGACGAGGCCCACACTTGCGCGGCGCTGTTTCGATTTCGCCGAGCGTTGACTACATGGAACGCGCCTACGATGAGGCAAAGTATGGACGGTTTTCGCGCCGTCCTTACATTGACATCGTGATTCCCAGTTTAACTGACCCTTCCGTGGCTCCTCCCGGCAAACACGTGATGTCGTGTTTTGTTCAGTACGCTCCCTACAACTTGAAGGAAGGAAACTGGGATGATAAGCGCGAAGAGTTTGGCGATACCGTAATCGACACAATTGCGGAGCATGCGCCTAATATCAAAGATCTCATTCGCCATCGACAAGTCCTCACCCCGCTCGATTTGGAAAGGGACTTTGGTCTATCCGAAGGAAATATCTTTCAGGGTGAGTTAACGCTGGAGCAACTGTTTTTCCTGCGGCCTGCGCCGGGGTGGGCTCAGTATCAGACGCCGATTCGCCGGCTGTATATGTGTGGCTCGGCGACGCATCCCGGAGGCGGTGTCATGGGTGCGCCGGGACGAAACGCCGCGCTGAAGCTTTTGCAGGATTGGAAACGCGGAAAGGTCTAAGTTCTCCGTTTCAATAGCGCGGGCATAGCCGCAGTCAAAAAGACGATCCACGAAATAACACGAACCACATTTTTTCGTTGACCACTGCGATGCCGGCTAAACGAAATCACGACATCATAATCATTGGCGCCGGCCACAACGGGCTGGTCACGGCTGCCTATCTGGCGAAGGCTGGTTTGAAACCGCTCGTGCTCGAACGGCGGAATGTGGTTGGCGGGACAGCCGTTACAGAAGAAATTCACCCGGGTTTTCGCTGTCCGATCCTTGCTCATTCCGCCGGTCCACTGCTGCCGCAAGTCGTCTCGGATCTCGATCTAAAACGTCACGGTCTGCAACTCCTCAAATCGGATGTGCGTCTGTTGGCGCTTGGCTCGAACGGCCAGTCCCTATGTCTTTACCAGGACAAGTCTCGCACGGTTGCGGAAGTGCAGCGATTGTCTCCTTCCGACGCAAAGAGTTATCCCGAATTTGAACAGAGTTTCGCTCGTATTGGCCGAGTGCTGCAGCCCCTGATGTCGATGACCCCGCCTGCCCTTGATAAACCTGCGCTGGGTGAGGTGTGGAGTCTCGGCAAAGTAGGCCTCGCGTTTCGCGGTCTGGGGAAGAAAGATGAATACCGTTTGCTGCGCTGGGGCCCGATGGCGGTCGCCGATCTGGTGGCGGAGTGGTTCGAAAATGAACTCTTGCGAGCCGCCGTTGCGGTGCGCGGAATATTTGGTGAATTCGCCGGACCCTGGTCTGCCGGCACAAGTGCTGGTCTGCTTTTGCAGGCAGCACTTGACGGTCACCCGATTGCGCCTTCAGCTTTTGTGAAAGGCGGAATGGGGGCTTTGTCGGACGCGCTGGCCGCCGCCGCAACTGCGGCTGGCGCCGAGCTTCGCACCGGAGTGGAAGTGACGCAGGTGCGCGTGAAAGAAGGGCGCGCAGTTGGAGTCGCGCTCGCCACTGGCGAAGAGATTGAAGCGCGAGCGGTGGTTTCCAACGCGGATCCGAAGAGCACTTTTCTGAAGCTCCTCGATCCGGTTGAGCTGACGCCGGGGTTTCTGAATAAAATGCGAAACTATCGAGCTGCGGGTGTTTCGGCAAAGGTGAATCTAGCTTTGTCGGGGCTGCCAAAGGTTCCCATGCTTAACGGCGATGCGGTCACAAAGCTCAGCGGACGCATTCACATCGGACCGGAGATCGACTATCTCGAGCGTGCTTTTGATGCCGCGAAGTACGGCGAGTTCTCGCCCCATCCGTATCTGGACATCACGATTCCATCAATAACGGATGATTCACTGGCGCCGGCGGGCGCGCATGTGATGAGTGTGTACGTTCAATATGCGCCCTATGAACTCGCAAAAGGTGATTGGGATAGCCGCCGCAAGGATTTGGGCGACACGGTTGTGAATGCGTTGTCAGAATACATGCCTAATCTTGGTGAGTTGATACTTGACCGCCAGGTGATCACTCCACTCGATCTGGAAAGAGATTTTGGACTGAGCGGCGGCCATATTCATCATGGTGAACAGTCGCTGGACCAGTCTTTCATGTTTCGGCCATTGATCGGCTGGGCTCAATATCGAACACCAATCGAAAGGCTTTATTTATGTGGCGCCGGCACCCATCCCGGTGGCGGTATCACCGGTGGTCCAGGCGCAAACGCAAGTCGCGAGATCATCAAGGATCTTAGATAGATCAGCCTTGTCTAGAACGAGATTGCAAAAGAGCCGAGTTCACAGCGGTTCATTCAGAGTAGAGACGATCTGAATCATCCACCCACTTCCGAGACTGTGGGCTAACAGGATCGCAGTGAATGAGGATCGGAGGGGAATGAGGTCAGTACCGAAACGCGGTAGCGTCGGGTCGTACTTACTGCGCACGTATTCTGCGGAAAATGAAATCGTTGCGTTTCAGCATTAAGGTCACTTACCCGTTGCAGACCCGACGCTACCGCGTTTCGGTACTGACCTCATTCCAATGGAAAAACGACAATGCAGCTCAAACCAAAACGCAGTTTCGCCAGTGACAATAACGCCGGCGTTCACCCGAAAATTCTGGAAGCTATCGTAGCGGCGAACAGCGGACACGTAATTGCTTACGGCGATGATCCATACACCGAACGCGCGACCGCCAGATTTCGCGAGCAGTTTGGCAAAGACACGGATGTCTATTTTGTGTTTGGCGGCACCGGGGCCAACGTCCTGGGTTTGAAAGCGGCGACCGAAACCTATCAGGCAATAATCTGCGCCGAAACGGCACACATAAATGTAGATGAGTGCGGTGCTCCGGAGAAGTTTACGGGTTGCAAGCTACTGTCAGTGTCGACTGAAGACGGCAAGCTTACCCCTGAGCGCATCCGGCACTTTCTGCACGGCGTCGGTTTTGAGCATCATGTACAGCCCCGGGTTATCTCTGTCTCGCAATCAACCGAAATGGGAACGGTCTACTCTGTTGATGAATTGAAAACACTGTCGCGCTTTGCGCATCAGCACAACCTGCTATTGCACATGGACGGAGCGCGAATTGCCAACGCCACCGCCAGTCTTAAGCGCCGGTTGCGAGATATCACTGTTTCGGCTGGTGTGGATATACTTTCGTTCGGTGGCGCGAAGAATGGAATGATGTACGGCGAAGCGGTTGTCTTTTTTGATCGCAGCTTGTCGAAGGATTTCAAATATATCCGTAAGCAGGGTACACATCTTCCGTCTAAGATGCGTTTCATCTCAACACAATTCGAAGCCCTTTTCACGGATGATCTGTGGCGGCGCAACGCCGAACATGCGAATCAAATGGCGCAAATCCTTGCCGCGGAATTGAGCACAGTACCGCGAGTCACGATCACTCAGAAGGTGGAAGCGAATGGTGTGTTTTGCGTGATTCCGGCCAAATATGTGCCACTACTGCAGAAGAAATATTTCTTCTACGTGTGGAATGAAGAGACTTCGGAGGTGCGCTTCATGACCTCATTTGACACTACTGAAGAAGATATACGTGATTTCGTGAAGTTGATACGAAAGACTATTCGGTAGAATCAAGATTTTCCATTTCTCATTTTTCATTTTGTTTTTTTGGACTGATTTAGTGGATCGTATAGCGCACGGAAAGAATTGATCCACGAAATTACACAAAAGAAAGCAAATGAAAAATGAGAAATGGAAAATGACGAATGGAAAATGATTGAGAATGATGAATGAACCTCTCTGCCAATGAAGAAGGTCCAGCTTCACTTCACTCTAACAGAAATTTCAGCAGCCCTCGTGTCGACGCTATGCCTAGCAAAGAATCCTCGGAGGCGTTACCGCCGAGATTACCCGAGCGGCGCATGTCGTTAGCCAATTGCTCCTGCCGCAAAAGCCGGCGCTCCTCTTCCAATTCGGCCTTCTCTTTTGCGCGCGCTGCTTCCAACCCACCACCGCGTATGAACTCCACGATACGGCTCAACTCGTCACGGTCGAACCAGGTGCCGTGACCTTTGCAAATGTCTACGATTACACCCGAACAACGCGCAAAGTTAATGCGATTCATCAATTGTGCGCACTCCGGGCACGGTGCGTAGCTGATCCTCGCCGCACTGGGAATGACCGGATGCTGCGGCGAAGGAGAGGCCGTTCCCAACACTGCTGCCTGCTCTTCGCGGTCGGCGCAGATTTTTTCAAACGATGGCACGTCCAGCCACAAGCCGAGGCATTCACCGCACTCGCGCACAGAAGTTGACCCGATTGTTACGGACTGCATATCCACCTTGCAGCGCGGACATTTACGCCGTGCCAGTTTTCCGTCCGTCCGATTCGCCGCGGGTGCTCCGCAGCGTGGACAATGCTTGCTGCCGATGAACATCATGCCAAAGCAGGACGCACATGCCACCGTTGCCAGCCGCGAACCACAATACTGACAAAGAGGTGCGTCTGTAGCAGTGGCTGCGCCGCACATCGGACAGTTTAGGGTCTCGGCGTCCATTGACATTATTCTAGCAAGCCACAGGGCTGGTTAGGGCATCATTTTGTCTTTCGCAATGTTTCGTGTGATTTAGTGGATACTGGACTAGCTCGCGCACGTGTGCGATGCTTTGCCCCGAGTTAATCAGCGCGGCTAGCCAACACAATTCCTGGCGCACCTACGCCACAATCCGAGCCGACAAGATGAGTAGTGTTCTGGATGAGGTCCTCGAGCGATTTGAACCGTCACCCGAGATTGTTTCTGTGATGGCGGGGACAAGACCGGCCATTGTTCTCGCTCTCGACGTGGGAACCTCAGGTGTCCGCGCCGCTATGTTTGACGAGCACGGACGAGAAATTCCCGGCGCCAACGTGCAAAACTCCCGGGATATCTCAACCCGATCCGGTTTTGCCGAAATGGATCCGGAGGCGGCGCTCGAGCTTGTTGCACAAACGATCGATGACATTCTTGCGCTGCCTCATACCGACTACAGTCGCATTGAACTGGTCTCGATCTCCTGTTTTTGGCACAGCCTGATGGGGATTGACTCCTCAGGAAAGGCCACCACACCCCTTCTTAGTTGGGCCGACACCCGATCGGTACTAATCACGAGTCAACTGCGCACACGTTTTAACGAGCAGGAGATCCACGCGCGCACAGGTTGTCGGTTTCATCCCAGCTACTGGCCGGCCAAAATTCTCTGGCTGCAAAATGAACGTCCCGACGCCTTCAAAGAGACGCGGTACTGGCTGGGGTTCGGTGAGTATCTCGCCCTGCGACTGTTCGGTTACCGCGGGAAGAGTGTTTCTATGGCGTCAGCAACCGGCCTTTTTAATCAACATACTCGCGACTGGGATCAGGAGTTTGTTCGCGACCTGAAAATTTCCCCCGAAACCCTGCCCGAGCTGGCGTTTTCGAATCGAACTCCGCATCGCCTGGTTGAAAGGTTTGCAGTGCGCTGGCGGCAGTTAAGCGAAGCGTGTCTTTGTCCCGCAATCGGCGATGGCGCCGCAAACAATATCGGCGCCGGTTGTCTCAGTCGCGCGAGCGTGGCCCTGATGGTGGGCACATCCGGCGCGCTGCGAACCTTATATGAAGGTGAACCTCCGGCTCGACTGTCCGACGCGCTATGGTCTTATCGCGCGGATAGGACGCGCGTTGTCGTTGGAGGCGCTTTATCTGATGGTGGCGGTCTGTACCACTGGCTGACGGAAGCACTCGCACTTGGTGAAGCTTCCAGCGATGCGCTGCAAGACTCACTGGCCCTGATGGAACCGGATGCTCATGGGCTCACGATTCTGCCTTTCTGGGCGGGCGAGCGAAGCACAGGCTGGAATCCGAATGCTCGTGGCGCCATCCTGGGATTGTCTGTGCAAACCGAGCCCATTGACATTGTCCGCGCGGCCATGGAAAGTGTGGCATACCGGTTTGCACTTATCCTGAACGCGCTTGATGAAATTGCGCCTGGCGCTTCCATCATCGCCGCCGGCAACGCGCTCCGATCGTCTCCGGTCTGGGTGCAGATACTGGCTGATGTTTTGAATCGGCCAATTTTGCTCGGTTCGCTGCGCGAGGCGTCTACGCGGGGAGCCGCCTTGCTTGCACTGGAAGCCGCGGGCAAAATACAAACTATCGAAGAATTTTCGGTTCCAGTGGAAACGGCTTTTGAGCCGGACGCTTCGCGCCACGAGCGATACCAGGAGGGGCTTGCGCGGCAACAAGAGTACTACGAGCGAGTGTTCACCTTGTGAGGAACAGTTATTTTTCGTGTGATGCGCGTGGATCCCATTCCGTGGGCCAAGACTTGATCCACGCGCATCACACGAAGCCAGACGAAAAGAGACTCTACAAACATTGAATGAAAGAAGTGAAAGGGCAATCGAACAGATGAGCGCACCGGTAAAAAAAGAATCAGACACTATGACCGATCTCGATCAGCTTTGCATTAATACAATTCGAACACTCACCCTCGACGCCGTCCAGAAAGCCGAATCCGGCCACCCGGGATTACCATTAGGAGCCGCGCCAATGGCTTATGTCTTGTGGACGAAGTTTCTTCGACACAATCCGAAGAATCCCAAGTGGGAGAATCGTGATCGCTTTCTACTTTCCGCCGGGCATGGCTCGATGCTGCTCTACTCGCTGCTTTACTTGACCGGTTATGACCTTCCGTTCGAGGAACTCAAGCGATTTCGCCAGTGGGGTTCGAAAACCCCAGGCCATCCTGAGAATGTTTTGACGCCAGGTGTTGAGGTCACCACCGGTCCTTTGGGTCAGGGCTTTGCCAACGGAGTAGGCATGGCGATGGGCGCGGCGCATTTGGGCGCGAAGTTCAACCAGCAAAGCTTCCCGATTATTGATCATTATATTTACGCCATCGTGTCGGACGGTGATCTGATGGAAGGGGTTTCTTCGGAAGCGGCTTCGCTTGCTGGTCACCTCAAACTCGGCAAGTTGATTTATCTTTACGATGATAACAAGGTCACAATCGAAGGTTTTACAAGTCTCGCCTTCAGCGAAGACGTGCCCGCACGCTTTCAAGCTTATGGCTGGCATACGCAGATAGTAGCCGACGGAAACGACCTCCAGGCGATCGAGCAAGCCATCCGCGAAGCTCAGTCGGTAACAGACAAACCCTCCCTGGTTTCAGTCAAGACAATTATCGGTTATGGCATGCCCACTGCCGGAACGCGAAAGGCGCACAGCGACGCTCCTGGTGAGGAAGCAGTGCGCGAAACAAAACGGCGATTGGGTTGGCCCGAGGACAAACAGTTCTATGTACCCGATGAAGCGTTGGCGACTTTCCGCAAAGCCATTGAGCGCGGCGCGGAGTGGGAACAGAAATGGAACAACCTGTTACAGGAGTATCAAAAGAAGTATCCGGAACTCGAACGTCTCTGGCAGACAGTTATGGGTAGCGAGTTGCCGTCTGGTTGGGAAAGCAATCTGCCTCGTTTTGAAAACGCCAAGCCGATGGCGACCCGCGCGGCTAGTGGCGAAGTGATCAATGCTCTGGCGCCCCATCTGCCGATGTTAATCGGCGGATCAGCCGACCTCGGCGTTTCGAACAATACAGACATCAAGGAGGGCGGTGACTTTGAAGCCGGTTCGTATCAGGGACGTATCATTCATTTTGGCGTGCGCGAACACGCGATGGGATCGACTCTGACCGGAATGTCTTTAAACGGCGGGCTGATTCCCTTCGGCGGAACATTCCTCACCTTCTCTGATTACATGCGACCGGCGATCCGCCTTGCGGCCATCTCTGAAGTGCAAGTGATTTATGTTTTCACCCATGACTCTATCGGACTAGGAGAAGACGGACCGACACATCAACCCATTGAACACCTTGCCGCACTCAGAGCAATTCCGCATCTCTATCTGATTCGTCCCGCGGATCCGGCAGAAGTGAGTGAGGCCTGGCGAATTGCCATCCTGCGCCGTCACGGACCGACAGCATTCGCCTTGACGCGACAAAAAGTCCCCATCATCGATCGCCGGCGATACGCACCCGCCGAAGGCTTGCGCCGAGGTGCATATGTTCTGGCCGAAGCCGAGACCGCAGAGAGTGGAAGTTCAGCTCCTCAATTGATCCTCATCGCGACGGGATCTGAAGTATCGTTGGTTTTGGAGGCCCGCGAGGTGTTGCAGAAACAGAACATCCCCACGCGGGTTGTATCGATGCCGTGCTGGGAGATCTTCGAAGAGCAGTCTGAAAGTTATCGGAACGAGGTTCTGCCACCATCCGTCAGTGCACGCCTGGCTGTCGAGGCGGGAGTTTGTCAGGGGTGGGACCGTTATGTGGGATTGAAAGGAGACGTTTTGGGTCTCGACAGGTTTGGCGCTTCGTCTCCCGGAGATGTGGTCCTGCGTGAGCTTGGCTTCAATGTAGACAACGTTGTCAGCCGCGCGAAAGCGTTACGGTGAGTAACATGCGAATTGCAATTGGCGCCGATCACGGCGGCTTCCCACTTAATGAACGAATCATTTCCGAGTTGAGCTCGGCGGGCCACGAGATTATCGACTTTGGCACTCATGACGGTTCGCGCCCGGACGACTATCCTGACTATGCTCAGGCAGTCGGAGAGTCATTGCAAAGCGGTGACGCTGATATCGGAATCGTCGTCTGCGGCAGCGGGGTTGGCGCGGCAGTGGCGGCCAATAAGTTGAAGGGTATTCGAGCTGCTCTATGTGGGGACACCTACTCAGCGCATCAATCGCGCGAACACGACGATTGCAATGTTCTCTGTCTGGGTGCGCGAGTAACCGGCCCCGAACTGGCGCTGGAGATCGTACGGGCCTTTGTCGCGGCACGATTCACTGGCGAGGATCGTCATCTGAGGCGGCTTGAGAAGATTGCTAAGATCGAAGGATCCGCAGATTACGCAGATTGATTAGGCAGAAAGCAGAAGGCAGAAGGCAGGACGTAAAATCCACAGATTACGCAGATTACGCAGATTAAAAGGCAGTAAGCAGTAAGCAAAAAGCAGTAAGCAAAAAGCAGTAAGCAAAAAGCAGTAAGCAAAAAGCAGTAAGCAAAAGCATGCAGCAGAAACCTGCTTACTGCCTACTGCTTTTTAATCTGCGTAATCTGCGTAATCTGTGGATTTTACGTTCTGCCTTCTGCCACTGCCTTCTGCTTTACCGCACCCTACACCACAAATTTTAACGCGGCGGGAATGACGCGGTAGTCGGCCGGAGTATGACCGCGCACGTTCCCGTCTGCTTCGATTGGCAAGGCATCGCCTTCCGCAAATGTCTCGATGCGCGCGTAGCTTCCTTGTTTGATCTTCACCTTAGGGTTGGCTACATGGCCACCTGAGTGTATGCGAGGCAGCTCGCGGATCACGTTGACCCGGGTCAGGTGGCTGGCAATCACTACATCCAGTTTTCCGTCATCAATTATTGCTTTGGGTGAGAGCATCATTCCAGCGCCCGCATAAGCGTTGTTCGCAATCGCCACCAGGTTCATCGGCTCGTCAGCCAAAGTCTCATTGTCCACGACGATGTGCACACGCCGCTCGCGCCACTTTGCCACCGCGCCCGCCGCGGCCAACAGGAAACGGGTCTCACCAGAAAAGCGCCGCATGAAGTCTCCCTGGGCCGCTACGCGCGCGCCAGTTTCGCCTCCGATTCCCAGTGTTGAAGCATTCAGGCAGATAAACGGGAGCGTGAAGTTATTCGAGCGCCCGTAGATAACGTCCACCTGGCGCGTGTGAGTCTCGTCGTGCGACTGTGAATGAACAATCAGTTTCCTGACCCAATCATCCAGCGAGGCGCGTTTGCCTGTTAATCCCCTTGCGAAATCGTCTCCGGTCCCGGCGGGCAGAACAGCAAGTGCCGCTCCAGGGTTTATTGCTCGAGGCGCAGCTGCGGCCTCGGCACTAAACTCAAAGAAGCCCTCGGCTGCTTCGCTTAAAGTTCCATCACCACCAAGAACGGCAATCGTCTGATAGTGATCACGGAGAGCTGCTCGTGTTCGGGCCGTTGCATCACCCGCATGTGTCGTCTCGTGGAAGTCGACTTGAAGTCCGCTTCGTTCGAGAAGAGCTCGTACCCTCGGCAAGGCCCGCCGGGCTTTCGCTGCCACGTGGTTCACAATTACCAGAGTCGGACGCATTTCGTTCGTGTGAGTTAGTGGATCCGTAGTTTTCTGCCGGAAAAGCTTGCTTCAAAAGAAGCGGCTATTTGGGGTATTTGTCGATCACAGTCTAACATTCAGCAATGATGAAGGCAGTTACGATAATCAGCCACGGTGGCGTTGAAGGCCTGGAGGTGCGTGAGGTTCAAACTCCGGGCCCACCCGAAGCGGATCGCGTCCGTGTGCGGACACACGCCGCTGGTCTGAATCGCGCGGACCTCTTGCAGCTTCTCGGCCACTATCCGGCGCCCGCAGGGTATCCTCAGAATATCCCTGGTCTCGAGTTTGCCGGCGACGTCGAAGCCATCGGACCCGAAGTGCGAAACTGGAAGCTTGGACAGCGAGTCTTCGGCATCATCGCCGGTGGCGCTCAGGCCGAATATGTTGTCGTGCCTGAAAACCATCTCGCAGAGATGCCGGAAAATCTTGATTGGCCTCAAGCCGCCTCTATCCCTGAAGTTTTCATTACCGCCCATGACGCGGTGTTTACGCAGGCGGGGCTGGGAATCGGAGAGACATTGCTGGTCCATGCGGCCGGGTCCGGTGTTGGGACCGCGGCAATACAGTTAGCGCGCGCAGCAGGTGCAAAAACACTTGGTACGTCCCGGACAGCAGAGAAACTCCAACGCGCAGTTGAGCTTGGCCTGAACGAAGCAGTGGTTGTAGAGAAAGACCCGGCCGTGTTTGTCGAGGCAGTGCGAAGATGGACCAATGGGCGCGGCGTGGATGTCGTCCTTGATTTGGTAGGAGCGCCCTATCTCGAAGCGAACTTGACCGCGCTGGCCGCGCAGGGACGAATGATGTTGGTGGGAACAACTGGAGGCGCGGCCGCCGCATTCAACTTAGGCACGGCGATGAGCAAGAGGCTGACGATTATTGGAACGATGTTACGTGGCCGATCAAACGAAGAAAAGGCTAAGGCGATACGTCTGTTTGCAAGTCGGGTAGTGCCTTTGTTTGCGGCCGGGACTGTCAAGCCGGTGATTGATCGAGTTTATGGGCTCGATGAAGTGCGGACAGCCTATGCCCGCCTCAAGTCTAATAATAGTTTCGGTAAGATCGTGTTGTTGTTTGAGTGAAGCAGTGAGCAGGACGTAAATCCGCAGATTACGCAGATTACGCAGATTAGAAAGCAGAAGGCAGTAAGCAGCGAGCAGAAAGCAGTAGGCAGAAGAAACCTGCTACCGGCTTAGTGCGTTTTTAATCTGCGTAATCTGTGTAATCTGTGGATTTTACTGGTCCTAGGAGCGGACTTTTGCCCGCCTGGCGGCAACAGCGAGTTCACGGGCGCGAGGCATAGCCTCAACTGCGCGCGTGACCTGCGGATCCACGTCGTTGAAGACCTGAATCGCCGCCTGGCTGCCGTACGCGGCTGTAGCCAATTCGAAACGCAACTGTCTGTTCACGTAAGCGCGGGCGCGTTCAAGCTGTTCAGCGGTCACCTTGTAAACCGGTTTGCTGGCAACGAAGCGCTTCAGGGCTTTGAACAGCTCATCAGTGACTGGATAGTCATCAGCCTGCAGATCGTGATTAAACTCGATGGGCTTCTGAATCTTGTAGGCTTCAAACCCGGGCACTCGCCCGGTTGTTAGTTCAAGCGCAAAAGCAAAGAGCGGATCCTCCAGGCGCACTTCCCCGGGCTGCAAGCGGCCTGGAGCCACTGCCTCATCCGGCGAGATCCCACCGCCGCCGTAAACTGCTCGACCCAAATCCGTCCGGCTTTCCGGCCCGTTTTGCGGCGCAGGCTGATCGGGAACATTCCCGGTTACCGCGTGCTTGTAATAATCATAGAAGCCGCCGTTTGAATAGTCTCGTTGAATCAGACGGCCTGAAGGCGTCGTATATTTTGCTATTGTCAACAACAGCGCTGAGTCGTATTCGAGCTGGATGGGCAACTGCACCAGACCCTTGCCGAAAGTTGTTTCACCGACGATTAGCCCACGGTCGTGATCCTGCAAGGCGCCGGCTACGATTTCGGCAGCCGAGGCGGTGTCCTTGTTAACGAGCACGACCAGAGGCACCATGTCCGGCGTGTCGTTAACGGCAGTGAAATTCTCAGAGCTGCCCCTGATCCTTCCTTTTTGGCTGACTATCAATTGACCGCGTTGCAGGAACGTGTTGGCTACGCGCACTGCCTGAATGAGCAAACCTCCGCGGTTGCCGCGCAGATCGAGGATCAGCGTGTTCATCCCTTTCGAATGCAGATCCTGGAGTGCTTCCTCAAACTCATCCGCCGTAGTCAGATTGAATCCGCCAGTCATTGCAACATAGCCGACACCCGGGCGCAGGATGTAAGCCAGCGGAATCGAAGGCAGCGGTACTGCATCGCGGGTGATGGTCACAGTCTGGCTCTGACCATTGATCGCGTGTTCGACCGTCACCTTAACCACCGTGCCCCGTGGGCCCAACAGGAACTTGCGCACTTCGCTGTAAGTCTTGCCACGCATCGATTGGCCATCGACTTCCAGAATACGATCGCCAAAGCGCAGACCTGCGCGTGCCGCCGGAGCATCCTCAAACGTGGCCCTAATATAGGTGTTGACATCGTCACCTTGTCGCAAATTACCGATGGTGGCGCCGATACCAAAATACTCCGAACGTTGTTCGGTCTTGAACGAGGCGTATTCAATCGGATCAAAGTATGTTGAGTGCGGATCCAACACGCTCAACATGCCGTTTATTGAGGACTTGAAAATATTGTTGTAGTCGAGCTTCTTGCCGTCGATATAATTCGACTGAATGACGGACAAGGCCTCGGCAATATCGCCGCGCACCACAGAAGTTGTAACGGTACTCTTTGCGTTGGAAAGAGTGCTGGCGGCCGCTCGTTCGGGAGTTGCTCCCGGCTGGCGTCGGGCCGAACGGTTTTGAGCAAAAATAATTGCAGGTAGTAAAAGGGCAATGACCAGGAACAAGGTGCCCGGCAAAAACGATCTCTTTCTCACGCAACCCTCCTGAGGCCTTGACCAGCTTGAATTGTCCATCGTTCGAAACCCGGCTAGTGTCGCACCGGCAAAAGCGGGGATGTCAGGATAGCACGAAACCTAAAACCAGTTGAATGTACGCAACGACCGGGCGCGAAGTTCTTTAAGGCGGCTCCCGACGAAATCAATGCCGCCGGTTAGTTTTTTTTTGAGGGGAAAACGTTGCCCGCGACCGCTGATCCGGTTCAATTAACGTCAGCGAACTGCTTAGCAAGTGGTGTCGCCGTGACAAACGATACCAAACTTGTGCACTATTGGCATGCTCTTAAATAAACACAACCAATGAGTTCCCGGTGTTTTCTATTCGGAGGACGCAGAATGCCCACTGAACTGAACCGAGACCAGCTCTTTTCCTTTGCCAATTCCCATCGTGACGAATACGAATCCCTGCTGAGGGAATTTGTCGAAACCCCCACCGTTTCCTGCGATCCGGCTCATGCGCCCGATATTCAAAAAGGGGTCGAGCTCACAGTTGAAACCATCAAGAAATACGGCGGAAATGCCGAGATTCATCGCGCCAGACAGGGCAATCCGGTGGTTCACGGCGTATTCGACCTGGATAAAAATCTCCCGACAGTAACCGTCTACAACCATATCGATGTGCAGCCTGCTTCGAAGGAAACTGAGCCCTGGGACACCGAGCCTTTCGTCTTCACCCGCCAGGGAGACCGGTATCTAGGGCGAGGCACGACTGATGATAAGGGACCAGCTCTGTCAGCTTTGTTTGGGGCGGGGGCAGCCCGCGAGGCTGGCGTTCCAGTCAACATTCGCTTTCTCTGGGAATTTGAAGAAGAGATCGGGTCGCCCAACTTCGAGAAGATTATCTCTGAGGCTACGGGGAAGCTGCGGACTGGTTCGGTTGTGGTTTCTGATACGGTTTGGGTGTCGCGTGACCGGCCCGCCAGCTCGGCCGGTCTGCGGGGCCTGCTCGGCTTTATCTTGACGCTGGAAACGGGAACGACGGATACGCATTCGGGTGAAACGGGTGGCGCTTCGCGGAATCCAATCGCCGAGTTAATGAGGGTAATTTGCGATCTCTATGATGTAAACACGGGCCGAGTGAAGATCAAGGGCTTTTACGATAATGTGCTGCCGCCTGGGAAGAAGGAGTTGAGTGACTGGGCCAACTCGGGATTTACGGTTAAGGCTTTCAAAAAAGCCCATCACTTAAAGCTGATGCGGAGCAATGACGCTC
The DNA here is from genome assembly GCA_035644135.1 of Pyrinomonadaceae bacterium. Classification (GTDB taxonomy): domain Bacteria; phylum Acidobacteriota; class Blastocatellia; order Pyrinomonadales; family Pyrinomonadaceae; genus PSRF01. The sequence continues at coordinate 21,868 of DASQPD010000130.1, read as the reverse complement.
TGGAAGTAATGAAGCGAATCTGGGGCATGCCGACATTGGAAATCCATGGCGTGGTAGGCGGCTATCAGGGTCCCGGATTGAAGTCCATCGTCCCACCACGGGCCGAAGTGAAAGCTTCGTGTCGTTTAGTTCCGTTGCAAGACCCCGCGAAAATTAAGAAGTTGATTACGGCGGCAGTGAAGAAACTGAATCCTGACGTCAAGATTCAGTTTGAGTCAGCAGCGCCGGCGTTTCGCACCGTGCTTGATGGGCCTTTGCCCGAGGCTTTGAAGCGCGCAGTCAAATTTGCTTTCAAGAAAGAGCCGGTCTTTGTGCGCGATGGCGGGACGATTGGAGCGATGACCAGCATTGAGAAGGTACTGAAATGTCCGGTTTTGTTTCTGGGATTGTCCCTGCCGGAACACGGCTATCACGCGCCAAATGAAAACTTTGATTGGCAACAAGCGTCGGGAGGGATGGTTGCGTTTGCGAAGTATTTTGAAGAGATCGCAAATATGGGAATTTAGAAATTAGAATTTAGAAAATTAGAAATGCGAATTTCGTGGTCACGAGTAAAGCTCTCCGGAGAGGTGACTTTTCGATGTCAGAACTCTCCTAACCGCACTTCTAAATTCAAAATTCTAATTTCTACTAAATTCTAATTCTTCTTAAACCAGGCAGGCCAGACGCTCTTCATTCAACGGCAGGAACCCAAGCTTTTCATAGAAGCGCCGCGCTTCAGGATTGTTCAGATGCACGGCTACGTCTATGCGCATCACTGATTCTTTCTTCAACTGTTCCTTTAAGCCTCCGATCAAAGCTGTTCCTGCTCCCTTGCCGCGTTGATCTTGCCTTACAAAGACATCGTCCAGCTTTGCGACCACTGCGCCGATCGAGGTTGAGATTGCATAGCTGACGACGCAAGTGCCGGCGATACGCTGATCGTCGAATGCGAGCCATACGAATCCGAGCTCAGGACGCTCAAGGAACAGGTCAAGCGCATCGTTCAGCCCGCGAATCCCCTGATCACCATAGGCCTTGCTGCTTTCAAGATAGTGTCGATCTTCGGTCAGAAATGCACCCAGCATTTCGAACGCATGCGAAACATCGGCGGCGCTCATCTTGCGACAGATAAACAAAAGCATCCCTCCTCAAACCTTGGTTTAATCATAATGCCATAGAACGCACCGATTACGCACCGGTTAGAACCGAGAGGTGGTGCTCCATTAACGTGTTGTCAGAAGGGGACGGTTCGAAGGCAATGAGGTCAGTACCTGGTAAAGACCGTGTGAAAAGTCAGTCGAGTTGAGGAAGGGCAGCAACATGATCGCCACGCAATACAGTACCGCGAGCGAAGCGACCGGATGGCGGCACTCAACCACCGTTTTAAGAGTTTCTTCCGATTATCGAGTGCCGGTATCCGGTCGCTTCGCTCGCGGTACTGTATTGCGTGGCGACACCAATCGAATAATTCATGCTCAATCGCCAAGTTTCTACCCACCCGCTGGTAGCGGGTAAGTAAGCGCGGCGCGATCTCTTAGGCGCACGGACCCACCCGCTACCGCGGGGTGGTACTGACCTCATCGCCTCGAAGTAACTCTCCAAGCGATCGGCCTTTCTTTCTCAGCAACACGCTGAGGGAGCACTACCAACCGGCAAGACCTTATGGTGGTCAACTCGCCTGAAGACAATGTCGCTGGACGCGATCGCCAACACGAGGCGGCCGTCGCGGAACTGTTAAAGGAGCCAAGACAGTAAAAAGGGCCCTCTAAAAAGAGAGGGCCCTCCCTTACGTCCGCTCTCCTCATCAAACTTAGAACACGTAACGTAACTGTAATCTGCCAGACCGCGCCCCAGTGGTTCCCACCGAAACGCCGGAATTCAGATTCGGTTGATTGAAGAACGAATTCGTCACGTCACCATCCGCCAGGCCACCAACTTCCCAGCGAAAGATCGGCGTGTTGAATACGTTAAAATAATCGAATCGTATTTCAAACCGATCCTGCTCCATCGGTGTGAACGGTACCTTGAATGATCGCTGCAGACTCATGTCAAACGTGTTGTATCCAGGGGCTCGCAGTGTGTTTCGTCCGGCAATCCCTGTCCGGATCAACGGGTCGACCACGTATCGAGACGAGCCCAATCCAACTGAGTTGCAGTTGAGATCAAAGTAGCCGGTTGCCGAAGCGTCGCAGCCAAATGCTCCCGCGAGTGAGTTAGCAAAAGCGACGGAAGTTGCCGGCGCCGACGGGTTAGCGATAGCCGGACGATCGTTCGTGCCGCTCAGATCATTGTTGAGATCGGTGCCAAAGACGAAAGGCGACTCCACATTCCCTGATTGATAGCGCCAGACGCCCGAAAGCAGGAAGCCGCCCGTCAGTTCTTTCAAGAAACCGGATTTGCCCAGACTGGGAATGTTCCAGATTCCTGAAAAAGTGAAAACATGCGGCACGTCAAAGTCGGCCACGCTGCGGTCGGCCCGTCGATTAAAGGGATCCGATCCGACACTGTTACCGGAAGTCGTGGCAAAGACTTCGCTGTTGGTGTTGTCGATTGTCTTCTGGAAAGTGTAGGTGGCTCGATACAGGAAACTATTTCTGAAGCTGCGCTCGAGTCGCGCTTGAAATCCATGATAGATCGAGTCGCCGCCATTTGTTCGAGCAATTACAGAACCCCGGCTCGCGAACACGCGGCGGTTGGCATTGGTGCTGCCGAGAATTCCCGGATTCAACTGCTCGTTGATGAACAGACGCGTGCCTCGCGTACCCACATAAGCCACATCCAATACGTTCCGTCCCGGCAACTCGCGTTGCAGGCCGAGGTTCCACACGTAAGTTTGTGGATTTTTCAGATCGCGAAGAATGGTGTTCTGAGTCGCTTGAGGATTTGCTACCAGCGTTGACGGCAGCGACCCTTCGTTGAAGTTTGAAAGGCCACGACCACCCACTGTTGCCCCAGTCAAGGTTGTGCCGAGGGCATTCGGGGATGTCGCCATAATGTTGCTCAGGATGTTGTTGAAGAACACATCGTAGTTAATTGCGAATCCGCCTCTGAGAACGCTTTTCTCCGAGCCGAGCAGCCGGCCCAACAGTCCTGATTCAAAGTGCGGCGAATAAGCAAAGCTCAACCGTGGCCCCCAGTTGTTATTGTCTGTTTTCTGCTCGACTCGCGTTTGGAGGGGTGCATCGAAGCCGGTGAACGCCGGGAATCCCGCATTATTGGCAACGGCCCCGAAGTTCTCGAAGCGCAAACCAAAATTAAGCGTCAGGTTCGGTCTCACTTTCCAACTATCATTGATAAAGTAGGCCTGCGTCGTGACGTTGGGGTAATCCAGGCCCGCGCCAAACACTTTCGCCGCCGCACCTGCACCCACGCCCGAAAAAGCATCGACGAAATTGCCGAAGGTGGGAAAGCCACCACCCGGCGCAAATGTCAACGTTCCCCGCGTGTTGATGGGCACGAACTGCTTCGCTCGCTGCACCAGCAGATCAGCGCCGATTCGCAGCGTGTGGTTGCCTACGGTGTGCGTGACCGTATCCTGAAACTGATAGTTGTTGAAGATTCTACCCTGCGGAAAACTCTGCGAAAGACCAATCGTAGAGATCGGCGTGCCCGAAAAAATGAATTGCGGGCCGCTGCTTACAAGGGACGTATCGCGTGGTCCAAAGAGGATGTTGAAACGTCCGTAGCCAAACCGGAACTCGTTCAGCGTGCGGGGAGAGAAGATGTGCGTATCGCTGATATACATGTTTTGGGTCAACGACGGCACGTCAATTTCAAAACCCGGAAACTGGCTTCCCGTTACACCGGTCGAGGGATCGGGAAACTGATTGCTGAAAAGCTGTTTCGTTGCCAGATAACGGAACGAGGCGCTGTTTTTCGCAGACAGAGTCCAGTCAATTCGAGTTAGATAGTCGTAGGTGTTGACCGGCTGGGCACTCTGACGAGTCGCCGTCCCGAATTGAATGTCAGGCCGGCCACCTCCAAGAGGTACGTTCACGAAACTCGTTGTACCGCGCAAGTCGCCTACTATGCCGAGAAAGTGATCGAGATTCGCGCTTGTGCCGGCTGGAAAGAGGGCCCGCAGCTGATTGAAGCCAGTCTCTGTCGGCACAATCGCGCGACCAGTGACCGCGCCCGCGCGCGCCAGGTCCGCCTGGTAGGTGCCGAAAAAGAACAGCTTGTTTTTGAGAATTGGTCCGCCCAACGAGAAGCCCAGGGTGTTCTGGGTAGCTTGCGGAACTTTGGTTAATCCCGATTGTGCTTTCTGTGCGGGCGTGAGCGCATCGAAAGCCGAGTTTTGGATGATGTCGTAGCCCGATCCGTGAAACTCGTTCGTGCCGCTGCGTGTGATGACATTCACCACCGCGCCACCGGCCCGTCCATACTCCGCGGAATAGTCGCCGCCCAAAACTGTGACTTGCGAATAGGCGTCGCGCACTGTGGGTTGATACACCTGTCCGGTGATCGAGTTGTCATTATTGTCCAACCCATCAATGAGCTGATTATTTCCCCTGGGCCTCAGTCCATTGATCGAAAACTCCGGGCCCTGAACAAAGCCGGCAGCGACACCATTGGCCCCGCCCACATCTGCCACACCCGGCAGAGTAAATACCAGGTTTACCGGATTAAGAGCGAATACCGGCAGGTCGGTTATTTCACGTTCCCCCAGGGTGTTAACGCGAGCCCCATCAGAGCTCTGGATCGCAATTTCCGGGGAAGCAGTGACGATGACTTGTTCGGTCGGACTGCCGATTTCGAGTCGAACGGGAACGGTCAAAGTTTGGGCTGCCTTGACCTCGATCCGATCCAACTTAGCGGTTTTGAAGCCCTGACCGGTGGCTTCAAGGCTATACGCGCCGGGATCGACTGCGTCGAGCCGAAAACTGCCCGCATTGTCAGCGACGGTCTCGCGGACTGTGCCGGTGTCCAGGTTTATGATCTTGATGGCAGCACTCGAAATGCTGGCACCGTTTTGATCTTCGACAATGCCCACTACGAAACCTTTGCTTGTTTGGGCCATTACAGATCCTGCCACTGCCAGGATTAGAGCGAAAAACATGGGTAGCTGAAACTTAAACTTCCACATACAACCTTACTCCTTATTCAAATTTGGTAACGCAAGCTGTTAGCTTGCGGATGCTTGAGTCCACTCAACCTCGCACGCAAGCTAACAGCTTGCGTTACTTGCTTCCGAACTTTTGGAAGCTTGCTGAAGCCGGCATGGACCAGGCATCGGGAGAAAGGGCAAGCTATGTGCCGAGATCAGATCAGACGAGGCGGGCCTTTTGGTCACGCCAACGTGCCAGTTCATCCCTCGCGGCCTTGTCGAATTTGAATTTTTTTAGACCGTTCTTGAGAGGTTTGGATAGGACGAGAATGAAGACGACTCTACACCTTCCATTCTTTTGGAAGCGAGGTGGAACAACTAGCCGCAGATGAACGCAGATAAACGCGGATCGGAAAAAGTGTTAGAGAGGATTGATCCCGCAGCTGTTAGAAGCTGGATTTGATCCCGCGGCTTTACTCAGTTTTATTTACTGATTTTTCTGATCGGCGTTTATCTGCGTTCATCTGCGGCCAATTCTTTTTGACTTTGGCTACAGTTCAGTAAGTGACGATCGTGCCCATTTCAACAACTTCGAAGTTCGAACCCTTGATATTCTTCAGCGTGCTTAGTTCGTTGTCGTCCCAGCGCGGATCAGGAGCGCCACTGATGTACCAGTTCGAACCGTTGTCCGCCAAAATCATCCCGTACTTCTTCAAGGCACGCAGGATTACCTGCATTCGTGGCGAAAAGGTTGAAATATTGAAGGCCGCTTTCAAGCGCACGCGCATCCCCATTGGCGGTCGGTTCGGACTCGTGTCGTCGCTGGCGAAGTGGCGGGCGGGATAAACGTAAGCGTGACGGGTTGTTTGCGCGGTGAAGCGAACGGCATGCGTGATCTCTCCCTGCTCAAACACTTCGTCGTACCGAATAAGACCCGGAAAAATCGGCAAGCCGGCCGCGTCGGCGGAAGTCCACCCGGCAGGTCGGAGTGCATTTGAACTCAGATCAAACACAGCACCGCAGTTGGCATTCCAGTTCGCACCGCCGTTAATGGGAAACGCATAGCCGAGTTCATAAAGCTTCCAGTTGTCGCGATCAATTACCAGGACGTGACGATCACCGGTGGAATTTGGTCCACCTTCGATGGGGGCATTCGCCGGCACGGGGTACGGTCCGGGATCACTTTCGTCTCCATAGGCAGTAAAGTTAAGCGGGGCCAGTGATTGGTTACCTGGAACGACGATGTAAGGTATGCCATTAGGCGCGCCGTTGTAGACCGTTCCGAAATCAGGATGCAGGCCGGTGCTCAAGCCGATGCTCGCAATCAGATTGTCAGAGTTTGGATCTACCGGCGTTGCGGATATGTTCTGGTTCCATGGATTGTCGGGCAGGAAAAGTTGCTTGCCATGCAGACTGGCGCCAGGACCGAGATCGGGAGGAGGTGCGGGCGGATCGTCGGGTGGTCCACCACCGATGTGTCCGATGCCAATGCGAACCCGGTTGCTGGTCACGCCATGAAGAGTAATACCAATCAGGACGTCGCCGGCGTCACCCAGATTGTCATTCAGTCGAACCACCACAGACGTCATCCAGGCATAGTCGGGCACGGCACCCACGTATTCAACCGGCAAAGGATAATGAGTGTGCGAGGCATCCTCAGCATCGGCAGTAACGGCGGCCGCGTTCTCTCCGGGGTTCAGACTCAGATTGGTCGCAAATAGCATCACGCGTGTACGCCCGTCTATGCCGAAAAGAACTGGTTCAGTCAACGAAAACGGCTCAGAGCAACCGGTAACAGAATCGAGAGCAATGGCTCGGGTCGAGTTTGCCTGGGTGAGTAATGCCAGGACAGCTTCGCTGCGATGCCGGTTGGATGGTTTGCCAAACCTGGCGCTGCTGGACATGACAAATAATAAGGACGCGCACACGCACACGGCAGCAATCATCCCGCGTTTGCAGTTGGTGAGTTTTATCCGTGATCGACCGTTGGGCATGAACCTCCCCTGAACGTTCTGGTTTTGTTGTTGAGGATTGGGACAGAGAGGAGGGACAAGCAGCAAGACACACTAGTTCGGGCAGAAGTGGAAAGTCAAGATCTTTTGCGGGCAGCCACTAAAACCAACCACGAAATCACACTAAATGGAAATAAGCTATATTTCGTGTGATTTCGTGGATCCATTTGTTTCTCACAAAACCGCTCAAGACAACAAAATCCCAATTAAGGATTCAGTTTAAAATCAACGGGCACAAACTCCATTGACTTAACCGAGCCGTCAACTTTTGCTCGCACGGTATTGCCAGGAACGTAGCACACTACCACTGTATTTTGCGGCTTGCGAACGCCGCAAGTGATCTCGCTGCCGGCTTCGGTGGTAAAAGCGACAATCTCGAGGTCTTCAAACGTTTTGGCCCATAGTCTTAACACTCCGTTTGCGGTCTGAACAACAAATACAATCCCCTTTGCATCGCAGTCCACCCGCACCAGCGCACCCTGGACCTGTTGCTCACCGCTGGCTGGTGTTCTGAGTGCTTCACGCAGGTAGGAAGAAGGATCGACCCTTTCCGAGGCCGCAGCCGCTGCTCCGGGTTGCCGCCCAACCGCGGAAACTTCATTCGAAGCGGGGGTGGCATTTCTCAAAGTCGTCTCTCTGCTGGCCTGATAGCGAGTCACCTGTTCTTCAAGCGAGACCACATCGGCCAACAATCCCGCCGCGCGCTGACGCACTTCAGCGTCGCTGTTATTCTGGCTCAGTCGTTCCAGGATTTGACCTGCTGCCTTGTAGTCTTCCTTCCGCAGATAAATCTGAGCCAGCATTAATAGCAGATCGTTCCGACCCGGTGAGGTAGTCAATATGCGTTTCAGCAAATCGATCGACTCGTCGAGCTGGCTGCCGCTTACCAGGTTTACGAAGCCCAGCAAGCCATAGGACTCGGCAAAATCCGGACGAAGCTGAATGGCTTTTTTCAGCTCGTCACGAATCCTGGCCAACGTTCCGAGCGAGTACCCGGTTACCAACTGAGTCTCGCCCATCCCTTCGCGGCTCAAGGCGTAGGCATAGTAATAATGAATCAGATAGTTTTGGGAGTTTGCAGTCGCGGCTCGTTCCAGGCTTTGTCGTGCTTCATCGATCTTGCCCTGACGTACCCGCAGCATTCCGAGTGAGGCATTGGCCATGGCCAGATTTGGATCCAAGGTCAGGGCTTTCTGCAGGTAGCTCTCACTCTCAGGGCGGTTGCCGTGCAGGAGCAGATCGCCCAGATACGCTTGTGCCTCGGCCTCACCAAGGGGTGCTGCTTGACTCTCAGTGTCGAACTCGAGTTTCTTCGCGAAGGTTCCGGTTATCATCGGATAAGAGTCTCGCTTAATATACTCACGCAGCTCCTTCTCAATCGTTTCGAACGGTATTTTGAAGGCTTGCTGGAAGGCCTGGTCCATTGGCACACCAGAGTCGACCAGCTTTATGAACGGCCCGATCTGTTTGGCCCTCTGACCGTCGTTTCCCAGAATCAAATAGTGAACCAGCGCCCACGATTCAGCATAGAAAATGCTCTGCTTGTCGCGCTCGTTGTAATAAGGAGATTTGTGATCCACCTGAAACAGCGTTTTCAATGGCAACATCTTGTTCTCGCGCAACAGGAACACGTGATTGGCGATCGGGTTACCGAGAACTATCTTTTGATCATTACTAATGCTGAAGGTGCTGTAGTACTCCGCCAGGCCTTCGTTGAACCAGGTCGGGGCGTTGCTCATTGTGTTGTTGACAAGCAGGTGAGTGTATTCATGAAAGATGACGTTGAACGGATTCTGATCGCCGCGCACCTCGGTGGTCAGGGTTATATAGTTTACATCCTGCCCCGGTTGAAAATAGCCCGCGAGGTTGGCATTGGGCTTGAATGGGCGGTACGAGCTGTCGCTCTTGAAGACGATCACAGTTGTCGGCACAGTGCCGCTAAAGTTTATGTTCCTGAAGAGGAGGGTAAAGACTTCGCGAAATTGTTCGAGCTTGATGCCTACCTGTCTAATCTCTTTTTCACTGGCGTTGCCAAGCAGGAAGAAGTTGCGGGATTTGACACTGGTCCAAGTGTCCTTGGCGGCGACCGGAAAGGTTGCGCACCAAAAGACCAGGCAAAAGAGGATGGAGGCGACGAAAGTAAGACGTTTCACGATTGGACAACTCCTTCTGACGATTAATAGAGTTAGGAATTCAAAGATTCGCGACCTTGGCTAGCGCCGGTAAACAGATGAATCCGCGAGGCGAAAGGTGTATTCAACGTCAAGCCATTGGGATACCGGTTGACCGCCCTTCAGCGCCGGTTTGAATTTGATCTTGCAGGCCACACGGATCGCGTTCTCTGTCAGACCATAAGGCAATCTGCGCACGACCCGAACCTTTCCAATCTCGCCGCCGGCAGTCAGCACCAGTTTTAGAATGACATGGCCTTGGACTCCAGCCTTGTTCGCCTCCCTCGTATAAGAGGGTTTGGGCCGGTCCGTGATTTCCGCCCGCACATCCACAGCTTTTGGCGAAAAAACGTTTGCCATGTCCGCTTCCTTATCAAGGATTCTAGCGAGGCTGCCATCATCCGTGCAGCGATAGTCCTCATTTTTCTCGGCCGTGACAGGTGGCGGTTCATCCACTGGTTTGATGGGCTGCGGTGTGGGCGCTTCGACTGCGGGAGTTGGCTGCGGAATTGTTTTTGGAGCTCGGCGCCCGGATTGGGCAAATGCGGAGCAACTCCACAACAGCGACGCGAGCAGCACTAAGAAGAATTTCACAAGCTGACTCCAGGTGAGCAGAAATCGAGATCAGACGCTAGCAAAGCTTTGGGGTCACTGGCAAGAGTCTGTGATAGTTTGAATGGCATTCAAGCTTGAAGGCAAAAAGATTGCTTTAAGACGAAAGGCGGGCAAGCGCCCGCCTCTCAGAAGACTCGATGACAAAGGTAGCTACTCATCCGGACCGGAACAGTTTGGTCCATGCAGCGCCGGAATCTTCTGACTAATCACCGGATACTTTGGCGCTTCGTCAATATTAATTTGCGTCCAGTGCGCATAGTTCTCGGGTACGTTTGTGTCGGCGAAGATTGCTTCTACCGGACACTCAGGTACGCAGGCGTCGCAATCAATGCACGTATCAGCATTGATGTAGAGACGATCAGGCAATTCATGAAATGCCTCGACCGGACAAACGGCCGCACAATCGGTATATTTGCAGTCAACACATAACTCAACAACAACATAGGTCATTGGGGAAGTAAGCTCCTTTCGCTCGAGGAAATAGTTATTCACTACCCAGTGGAATGTCAACTGAAAAATTCATTGAAAGAACTCTCCAAAGACTTGTCGTTACAGTTAGCAGCGATGAAGTCACATTAGAACAAGTTGGGAAGGGGGCAAGCGGAACAACACACTACTCACCACAGCGGTCCTGAGCGCGCCCCCGCTGAGTTACATCAGTATCAACGCTAAAAGGATCAATGAAGTTAGATTAGAAGAAGTTTCTATTCAAACTTGATTGGTGCTTTGAAAGTTAATCTGATGTAACTCAGCGGGGGCGCGCTCAGGACCGCTGTGGTGAGTAGTAAGTTGCTCCGCTTGCCCCCTTCCCAACTTGTTCTAATTGGGGTCAAGCGAGCCCTAACCAATGCTTAAGCTTTGGCCGGACTCCCTTTTCTCCACCGAACCCGGACCATTTATAGTCTTGGTAAGCTTGGGATCGCCTTGATAGATAACATGCGACGGACCTGAGACGGTCACGTCGAGCTGATCATTAGCGTAGACTTCAACCTTCGACACGCCTTTCGAATCGACCACTCCTTTCGCGGCTCTCAATTTATGTGCGTCGATTTTCGCGGCCCCGCTGGTATCGATGTCTATCAGGCCGGTCTCGTCCGCGACCGTAATGGTGGGCGCGCCATTCGAGTCGATTTCAAACTTGTCGTTCTTCAAACCTGAAATGGAGATCTTGCCGGCGCCCGACACGCTCAGGCCTTCGAGGTTTGGCACGCTGATGCGAAGAGTGATTGGCTCGTGCACCGAATAGCCGCGAACGTTCTTAATGTGCAGGACGTTGTTGGAAACCTCGGTGGTGATCAGCGGCAAAATGTTGTCATCGCCTTCGATCTCCAGACTCAAGGGCTTTTGACTGACGACGGCGATCTCGAACGCTCCCTCCGTCGCGATAGAGGTAAATGGACCAATGTCGCGTTTTTGCGTTTGCCTGTTACCGGATCCGGCAACCTCGTGAATTCGATGATGGCAGCCAGAGGCGACTGCGATGCTGAAGACCACGAGAAGAACGAAAAGGTATTTCGGATTTCGGATTTTGGATTGCGGATTTAAGTTGAAACCAAATCGCCTGGGAGAGACCGGAAGGTAATTGCGGAGCGAAGTTAGTATGTTCATGACGTCTTTGTTCCTCTAGCGGCTGATTGGTTCGCGACGCGCATACTCCAGTGTGCGCGTGGTATTTTCTGTGACGCTGGCAACGGGTTCGCCTAAAGTGTGTGGCTGAGCCGCGGAGAGCTCATTCTGAACAGTTGTTTGCGGCGCTGGAAGAATGATCTGTTTTGACGCTCCAGTCAATCGAGAAAGCTGTCGCACCAGCATAACTTCGATCATTCCCACAATCAGGAACGTAAACAGCATGAAGAGGCCAATGAACTCTTCACCAAAACTAGCTTCGCGCTTAAGCGAGAGTGCTCCACCCAGCATTATCCCCAGACCAATCGTGCCAATCAGTGTGATTGCCGCCAAAAAAGCAGTGATCGCCCCCGTCTTTGAGTCGTTGCGCTCTTTGAGGCTGTATCCGCAGCGACTGCAAAAACTGAGGCCGGGGGAAAGCTGATTACCGCAAGCTGAACAGTACATGGTGAAATCCTCGCTGCTTGGTAAATGGCTAAGAGATCATGGCGTTACGCGAACATCCCCGCGTAGAGAAGAACGGAGCGGAGCGCGCCAAAGTTCCAATGGTGTAAGCCTTTCCAATGAGATCCTCCATGTTTAGGCCGCAGCGAAAGCCACTGTGTTTGGTGTGATTTAGTGATCTAGCTTTCAATTTGGTACTCAACTTCATTGTCCCAGCCACGAATTGATTGCCGGACTAAACCAAAAATAGAGCGCCTGTCCGACGCCAATGACAAATCCGATTATCGCGCCAAATAGCTCGATTGTCTTTAGGTGGTGCGAGGCGACCGACAGCACCAATGCTTCGAGTTTTTCAGTGGGATAATCCGAGACCTTCCTTCGCACCAGGCCGCCCACATCAAATTCTGCGATAGCCGCAGGCAGGCGTTCACGCGCGGCAAGCGTGATGCGATCGACGAGCGCCCGGCTGGCTCGTTCGACGGAATTCCGGGAAACGTGATCGCCAAGCTTGCCTATCGGTGCGATGAGCAACCGTTCTATCTGCGAACTCATGATTGCATTAATGGTTCTGGCGGTGTCTTCGCGGGACAATAGACTAAGCAGACCCCGCGTCAGAAAGCGTTTAAGGCTCGTCATTGAATCGGGGTTTAGGTGCTCGAGCGCAGCGCCTAACGTCCTGGCACGGAGTTGCGTAAGAGTGTCAGTCACATAACCAGAAACAGATGCAGCCAGTTCCGGACTTCTTGCCAGTTCCAGTACGCTGCGCGCGATCTGGCCCTTGATCAGCTGAAGCTTTTCGGGCTCGATCTGGCCGACGATCTGGTTAAGTGGACGGGCAAGCACGTTGTCGATTGTTGAGTTCAGGAAAGCTTCAGCCTCTTGCTCAAATGCGGGGCCGCGCAAGTACTCTTCAATACGGCGCGGAAGGTTCTTGTTGACCAAGTCATCGACTTCCCGATGAATGCGTTCCCGCGAGATGAAAATCTTCTTGATTAACGAAAGTTGCTGATAATACTCGTCAACTTCCAGTTTTATTAGCGAGGCGATCTGTTTGCGGGTGTTTTGACTCGTCGCGATGTCAGCCAGGTGATGAACGATCGGCGGCACCTGCTGATCTACTCTTTCCTTTATGAACGCGATGCTTTCGGGAGTAAACGTTTCAGCAAGTGTGGCATTACTTTGGGCCAGGTCATCGAGGCGTCCCGAGACAAAGTTTAGAATCTTCTCGGCTAATGTCTCTTCCGTTACCAGTTGTTGAAAGCGCTCTTCGACAAATCTCAGGATCTGAGTGAAAGCTTCGTCGGTGATCGTATCGCTGATGCGCCGGTTCAACAGTTCGTCAACCTGACGATCGACAAACCTCTCAATCGCCACGGCCGTCTCTTCGCTTTTAAGCATGGCCGCAATGTACTCAGCGAGCCTGTACTGCAAACTCGAAATCGTATCCAGGATTGGAGCACGGGCGTGAGTTGGCAATGCCTCGATGAACGAAGGGTAAACAGTCCCCAGCAGTTCAGTGGTGTAGCCGTGAACAAACTCTTCAATCTTGCGCTCGAAAAAACTGGTTTCGAACAGCGCGTTGAAAACAGTTTCCTGTGAGACCAGTTCATTGCCGACGGCGTTACCGATGGACTGGGCCAGGCGCTCGCGGTGCCGCGGAATCATGCCCTGCGGCCAGATGGTGACACCACGAAGTTTCACTGGTTTGTAAGGGTGAAAGAGCATCCAGATGGCCAACCAGGCGGCGCCATAACCGTGCAGTGTAGCTATGACCACCCAGGCGATGCCGATCAGGACTCTGGCGCTAGTGTGATCGATTTACGCACCTCATCACGAACTTGAGTTTTAGGGGGAACAATCCGGATGCTATATGGAGCGGGACGATCACGTCAAACAAATGAAGCGTGGATGCGGTGCTTAATAAGGGGTCAGATTTTCCATTCGTCATTTTCCATTTTTCATAATTTTTCATTTGTCATCTTTCGTGTGATGCACGTGGATCGGTGTTTTGGAAGGCGAGTTAAACACAATCCACCAAATCACACGAAACGCGATGACAAATGAAAAATGAAAAATGACGAATGGAAAATGCTTCGCTCTTCGCTTCTGCGGAAACCTTAACCCGGCAAGGGGGGCACTTCGACAGGGTATCCTGCATTAATCCACGCGCTGGTGCCTCCGATAACGTTGAGCAGGTCTACGAACCCTTGCTGTTGCAGAATGCTTGTCGCAGCGCTGGAGCGGTAACCACCGGCACAAATGACCGCCGTGCGTTTCTGAGGATTCAGTCCAAGGGAGGGAATCTGGTCCTTGAGTTTTGCCAGGGGAGCAGAAACTGCCGGTGGCACATGTCCGCTTTGATACTCAAGAGGGCGGCGCACATCGATCACCTGCATTCCAGCTTCCCGGCTAATGAGATTATTCAATTCGTCCACGCTAATCTGTGGCACGATCTCGATTGCGAATCCAGCCGCGAGCCAACCGGGAATGCCATCTCCGAGATAACCCTTTACGCCTTCGATGCCGACCCGCGCCAATCGCATAACCGCCTCGTCAACCTGTTGCTCCGACTCGGCTACGATCACTAATGGCGCGCTGGTGGAAAGCAGGGTTCCGGCCCAGGCAGCAAACTGCCCGGCCAAACCAATGTGAATGGATCCGGGAACATGGCCGGCGCCGAAGCTGTCCGCTGATCGCACGTCCAGGATTGGGTAATCCTGCCCTCGCAATCGGTTTACTTCTTGCGGTGTCAGGTTCTCCGGTCTTGGGAGTTCGTCTAAACCCGGGGCGCCGGTGCGATTGATCTCGGCGTCTATCGGGAAGTAGGCGGGGGCCTCAGGCAGGTCGGCAGTCATCATGCGCACAAATGCATCTTTGGACATCGGCTTCAGGGCGTAGTTGAGTTTCTTTTGCAGGCCGATCGTTGACGAAGTCTCGTTGGAAAGGTTCTTTCCACACATCGACCCTGCTCCGTGCGCCGGGTAGACTTCCACGTAATCAGGCAGGCGCAGGAGTTTCTCGTGCAGCGAGTCATACATCATCGTCGCCATCATTTCAGGTGTATAGCCCTTGCCGCCGGCGAGATCAGGACGGCCAATGTCGCCAATGAACAGCGTATCGCCGGTGAGAATCTTATGTGGCTGAGCAAAGACTTCAGTGTCCGTCAGGAGGATACAAATGCTTTCCGGCGTATGGCCGGGAGTCTCCATGAATTGCAACTTGACGCGCCCGACCACCAGCTCCTCACCATCGCTGACAGCGAGATGAGGAAACGTGATATCGGCCTTTTGTCCAAACACGATTTCAGCGCCGGTGCGGGCTGCGAGTTCACGGTGCCCACTGACAAAATCTGCGTGGAGATGCGTTTCGATCACGTATTTAATCTTGAAGCCGTGTGATTCAGCCTCGTTCAGATACTGGTCCACATCGCGTTGCGGATCAACGATTGCCGCTTCTCCATCTGAACCGATCAAATAGGATGCGTGCGCCAGGCAGTTAAGATAGAACTGTTTGAAATACATCAGAGCTTCCTCAAGGCTTACTACAGTCCGTGTTAAGACCTGTTGAATATGCTTCACAAACGAGCTCAAACGCAAAGAACGGAAAGGGAAGACGCAAAGTACCGCGAAAGGCTGCTCTGGGCGCTCTTTGCGATAACCTTTGCGGCCTTTGCGTTTAAGGTATTTTGTTTCACGGGACCATTCTGTAATCCAATCCGTTAATCAGCACCCACAAGCTCCTCGTTGCCTTCGGGCAATTTATAAAACTCCGGCGCCGGTTTCAATGGTCGCAGCATCCAGTAGGGCCTCCGCGTTCGGTCAGGCGAATACGCATCGGCCGGCCGGGTCATCTCGAGCCATTGTTTGTACACCTCCCGCGACTTTTGGGTGTCCACTGATATGTCTCCGTAGCTGTCCTCAGGCAGCGCTTTCTTTACGCGCACGACCTGATGCCAGCAGTGCATGCCGGAAATCGGATCCGGGTGTACAGGAAAAGTAAGGTTCTGATGGACCCCGACGTCACTCCACCAGATCCGTAATGTATCCGGATCGTTCGATTGATAAGGCTCGACCCCCTTTTCGCGTTTGATTCCCCATTCACTGCCATGGTGGTCCAGCTTTACAGTAGCCATCAACTGGCGCTGTCCCTGCTCGCGCAATTTCCAGCGACCCATGTGATGACTGCAAGCGACAATACCTGGGCGAATCCCTTCGGTCACCCAGGCGCGTACCACGTAGTAACCAATCTCTGTTTCCACCCGCACCAGGTCGCCTGTATTCAGTTGCAGTTTGGCAGCATGGCTGGGATGAATCCACAGCGGGTTTGTGTGGGCGATCTCGTTCAGCCATTTCGCGTTTGCACTACGAGTATGTATCTGGACCGCGAGGCGGAAAGTCGATATCAAGACAGTTTGATCTTTTTCGAGATTGTCCGGATGAACATGACTCTTAATGTAGGTGGGAATCGCGTACTCAGGCCAGCCCCAGTCCGCCAGGGTGCGCGAAAAAAATTCCAGGCGGCCACTTGGCGTGGGAAAACCTCGTTTGAGTTCTCCATCGACAATAACACCGGCGAAGCGGCGCCCATCGTCATCTGGTGCGATTGTCGGCACCGGAACCACATTCGGCGAAGGAGGGTTTGGTGTCTTTGTATAAACGCGATCGAACGCGTCCCGGAGCGCGTCATCCAATTCCTCAGCGGGGACAGATTCCTCGTAGAGCGCACCTACTTTCCGACGCACTTCAAACGAGCCGTAGCGCCGCATATATTCAAGCGGTGTCACGTCCTCAGCCGCAGCCGCGCGCGGCAACCCGGGCACCGAGTTTTCAAAAATCCATTCGTAGTACTCATCGACGCTTAACCGCGTGCCGGGTTCCTTCTTTGATTCAACAAACTGGCGAATGCCTAGAGTGCCATCAGGATCTATTCTCCAGGTCAGCTCCATCCAAAACTCGTTTTCCTCCCAGACTTCACCCGGATTGACTGAGCGCGTGTCGGTAATCGTCAGACCCTCTCGCTGGCGCGCGGCTTTCATAACCGGCTGGCGAAAGCCGAGCCATTGCGAGTCATGAGTCTCATAGGAGTGTAGATCGTGACGTTCGGAGCCAAGCCCCATCGGCAAGACATAATCAGCGAAGTACGATGTTTCGTTCCAAACGGGTGTCAGGGCAACGTGCAATCCGATCAACTTGTCATCGGTGAGTGCTTCAATCCAGGAAAACCCATCAGGATTGGTCCAGACCGGGTTGTAAACGCGTGTGAAATAGACATCGAGGCGCGCGCGCCCATCTTTTAAGAGATGCGGCAAGAGGAACGACATCTCGTGCATCGACAGCGGATATTCGCGGGGCCAGTTTGTTTCGTTCCACATCTTCGGATGAGGTGGCGTGTAGATTGGCTTGGGTACAAATTTGTTCCAGGCGTTGGGGAAGACACCACCTTCGGTCGCGATTGCGCCAAGCAGCGCATTGATCATGAAAAGACAACGAGCGACGGACCAGCCGGCGCTAATGCCAGACGATGCGCTGCGCCAGTTATGACTGGAGAAACGCGTGCCGGCTGTGGCGACGGTTTTGGCGATCTCTTCAAGCACCTGCGCTTCCACTCCGGACTCCTGGGCCGCGAACTCGAACGTGTATTCCCGGTAAGTCTCGCGCAACACTCGTTCAAATGCGCTGAAGCTTGGTTCAGTCTCCGGACGCCCCACTTTCAGATACTCTTCCCAGTTCCACCAACGCCGTACGAACTCGCGGTTATACAGATTGTTCTGGAGCAGATAGTTCACGATTGAGAGCAGAATGGCGGCTTCCGAACCCGGATATGGTGCGATCCAAAAGTCTGCATGCGTGGCGGTGTGCGAGAGCCGCGTGTCAAAGACGATCAGCTTTGCCCCATTCGCTTTGCCGTCGATGACGCGTTGCGCATGCGGGTTGAAGTAGTGACCCGATTCTAAATGGGCACTGATTAGCAGAATCACTTTGGCGTTGGCATGATCCGGACTTGGGCGATCGAGACCCATCCAAAGCTGATAGCCTTCGCGGCTGGCTGATGAACAAATGTTTGTATGCGAGTTATGGCCATCAATACCCCAGGCAGCGAGGATGCGCTCGGTAAAGCCATCCTCGCCCGGACGCCCAACGTGATACATGATCTCGTTGCGTCGATCTTCAACGATGGCTTTGCGAATGCGCCCCGCAATGTCGTCGAGCACCTCGTCCCAACTAACTTGTTCCCAATGCCCTGCTCCGCGTTTTCCGGCACGCTTCAAAGGATAAAGAATGCGATCGGGGTCGGTGATCTGGTTTAGCGTGGCCGGGCCTTTGGCGCAATTGCGACCGCGCGAGCCTGGGTGCTCGGGATTGCCTTCGAACTTCTGTACCTCGCCGGTGGCCTTGTCGATGTAGGCCAGCAGACCGCAGGCCGACTCACAGTTGAAGCATGTAGTCGGGACGAGTGAATAGTGACGCTCTTTGCGCCTGGGCCAGGCTTGCGAGTCGAGCTCGGTCCAGTCATCCCAACGCTCTTTTGGGGGGAAGGCAGCGAGATGAATGCGACTGGCCCCGGGGTAGAAAGTTTCACCTCGTGCTTCGGAGTCCTCACGTGCAGAACTCACTCTTGGGGCTGGTTTATCGACACTCATTGTTGCTTCATCAGTTTGTCAGCGTTGGCATCAATCTCAATCGAGGTTATGAGTTCGTCAAACAGTTTCAGGTTAGGCTGAAACTTTTCAGCTGGAAGTCTTTCGAGCTTAAGGCCAATGGAACGAGCGTATGCACGATACTCGCGCATGAAGCGCGCATGCTCGGGACACTCATAACATGAAGACTCTTTTATCGAGACATCATAGTTCGCCTTGTCTCTGTCATAAGCGAGAAACGGCGCGGCAACCGGAAACTCGGCGGTGACATAGTATCTCCCGTCGTTTGTCAGCCCTTCAAATTCATATGAGAGGTTCTGGTTGTTTATCGGCATCTCGTCTTGTTGCCCCTGCGTTAGAAAAACAATACCCGAACCTTGATTGAATTGGAGGAATCTCGTGCGTGCCCGGAAAGCTAGATAGCCGTCTGGCAGCGGCAGTAAAGGAACCTCACCCGTAAACCGGGGATTTCGGCTGCGAAGAATTCGCTGCAGCTTAACAATGGTTGCCGATACCTCGCGTGCAGCCTTTGGATCCCTGGCAAACGCCAGTTTGTATTCGCGAACCGGATAGACGTGAATCTCCGAGGGGATAAACGAGACTGGTTGGGCCGGATAGGTACCGGCAAGCTCGAACGCCAGGTGAGTCGGATAGATGGTATCAGCGGGGGCCGGATTCTCGGCTGATGCGAGTTGTGCCTCGACTATCTTTGCGGTTACTGCGGAAGCGAGAGACTTATCATGATGGAAACGCACGCCATGGTAATCAACCATACCTTCGTGAAAGGCTTGAGGTCCTGCCTGCTGAGAACTCGATTTCGCGTCAACTTTTGTTTGGACGAACCTGGATGTGACTGGGACACTAAACAAAAACAAAGGCACAAAGGCCCAGAGGACAGTGTGAGCAAGGGATCTCAAAGTGATACTCCTGTTTTAGCTCCAAAGATCGCTGACCGATACCATCCACCCAGGCAATGCCGGTTCAGCATTAGCAATGTCCTCACTGCAATAAACTTGCGGACTGTCCGGCACATCAGCCCGATAGGCTCGGACCAGCTTCTCTCGTAACACGTCGACATCCCAAACAACCAACGTGCCGGCAGCAAAATAGTCTGCGCGCTTCTGGGCCATCTTCTTTTCGGCGGCTGGCCCGTAGTCGTCAGTGCTTCGCACCTCGACAGCAAAGACCGGTGCTCCTTCAAGGAACAATCCGCCACGCAACTCGCCTTTGAAGAAAGCTGCGTTAGGACTAAAGGAGCGTCTATTGGGAAGGTTAACGATGAAGCCCACGTTGTCGGGAAAGGCATAACCGCCTCCGACCGAGCGTTCGTAGTCATCCAGGCTGCGATAGATTTTTCCGGCGGTGCGGCCGGGAACTCCTCCGGTGGGAGACATGAGTACAAGTTCTCCATTCACGATTTCGGCTTTGCCGTTTTCCGGGACGCGGTAGAGGTCGTCGATGGTCGCTTCAGTTTTCGTGGTCATAGCTAATCCCAGGGATGCTTTAATTCAGTTCCCAATCCCTCCTTTTAGTGTTGTTCGAGAATGAATTGCATGGTGGTCTGCATTTGTTCGAAGTTCATCTTCGATTCCTTTCGTGAGGTGATTTCGGCCTGCTACTCATTCTCATTCTAAACTTGGAGTGCTTTTCAGCCCAACGCAAACTAACAGTTTGCGTTACGGTATTAAGCCAGCGGCACCGACTGTCCCGCCTGTACGTACGCATTCTCGAAAAGCATCATTCCTATCAATGCCATCGGCGCGCCTCCGACACCTAACGAAGTGCTTACGTAACCAAAGATTGCCAGCCATGGAAGCAGACCGCCCAGAACGGATAACGCGAGTCCGAACCAAAAATCACTCTTGTACCGTCCATTCGTCATCTCCCAGATAGCCAGGCGAGCGTGGGCGGTTGGATGCGTTAATGAAACTTC
Organism: Pyrinomonadaceae bacterium; assembly: GCA_035644135.1. Classification (GTDB taxonomy): domain Bacteria; phylum Acidobacteriota; class Blastocatellia; order Pyrinomonadales; family Pyrinomonadaceae; genus PSRF01. Next base: position 1,401 of record DASQPD010000130.1, on the reverse strand, counting down.
ACCCCAGACCATCAGCACGTGCAACAGACTCGCGGTCGCAAAGATCCACAACAAACTAACAAGCGTCGCGGGGGTTACATTCAGCAACCCGTCTGCAGTTCGTGTACCCTGAAGCCACACAGCCAGCGGCAACAACATCGCCGACCCAAGCAGCAGCGCCTGAACCAGCAGATGCGGCGGCAGCAGCGGGTTCTGCCACATGTCTCGAGCCTTTGCCTGGGCAAACAGATAGGCCGTATAAACCGCGGTCAGGATCGACAAAGGTATGCCGGGGACGATCAGCCAGCGCTGCAAAGACGTCGCACCCATCAAACTGCCGAGGAAGTGTAGCGCCAGTACCAGCGAGTAAGCGGCGATGATGAATGCCCCCTTGACCAGCCAGCTCTTCCACTGCGGCCGGGTAAAGATAAGAAAGAATCGTTCCGGGTGCTCCAGGTCCCAAACCAACAGACCACCGGTGGCGGCGAGAAAGCCGCCGGAAAGAACTGGGGTTACCCATAGCCACAAGGGTCCGTCCGGCCGCAGAACTCCGAACAGGAGCAACAAGGCGGCGACCAGGTAAATGCCCGCCGCCAGCCCCTTTGTCCAGGTATAAAGACTTACTCTCCAGTCCCACGGAATCGCATGCGCTACGTCATACGACAGCAAGGCGGCGGCTGAGGTGTTGTTGAAAGTCGGATTGCCCGAAACAACGTGAAGCGGACTCTCTTGTTGCTCGCTCCACATGAACAGTCCATTTTCCGGGCGACGAGCAGCAAGCGGATCGAGTGTTGCCTGATGGGCACCTTTGTAAAAGAGTTTTGGCAGAGTCTCTTTCTCCGGACGACGGACGGCCACCGGCTCGCGATTAATGATCTGCGTTACGTATGCCTGGGGGTCGTTCATGTCGCCAATCAGGATTGCTTGTGTCGGACAAACAACCACACAGGCTGGTTCGAGCCCAACATCGATGCGATGCGCGCAGAAGTTACATTTCTCAGCCGAATGATCTTCCGGATTGATGAAGATCGCATCATACGGACAGGCTGCCATGCATGCCTTGCAGCCGATGCAGATGGATTTGTCAAAGTCGACGATGCCATCCGCCCTTTTGAACATTGCGGTGGTGGGGCAAGCGGTCACGCACGGGGCATGCGCGCACTGGTTGCAGCGAGTAACCTGATGGGCGCGGCGCACCTGCGGAAAGACGCCGACATCCACGTGTTTTACATACGTCCGGGTGACTGAGAGCGGTACAACATTTTCGGATTTGCAAGCGGTGGTGCAGGCATGGCACCCGATACAGCGAGTTTGATCGATTACCTTGGCCCATTTTACGGGACGGGTTTGCTCGTGCATGAACTATTCCAGGAGATGATTTTGCGAGCGCAAACTATATCACCTTCAACGGGAAATAGAATG
>DASQPD010000129.1:0-20154 GCA_035644135.1 Pyrinomonadaceae bacterium | reverse complement strand
TACGAGCACCGATCCAGGTTTGCAAAACCTCCCGTTGCTCTGCGGTAATTGCCAGTGCTTCACAGGTATCCCACATAGTGACTCGCAGCTTACTCGCTGCGCAGCCCATTGTAAAGATATTTCTGAGACACTACACTAGTTCATTTCTTGAGACGGAGGACTGAACTCTTTATCGCCTCAGCCAACTGTTTTACTTTCTGTCCGTCGCCGAGAGAGCTGTCAATTTCATGTTTAGCACACAGAAGCCTAAACTCGGCTTGTGTTACTTTGAGTGTGATCGAAACTGGCCTCTTGCTCGCAGCGGCTTTTGTAGGGGTTACCTTAGGCTTGTGCACTGACAACGGCAGCGACACTCCGCGCTTCCTGCCATATTGGAGGGCGACCTCATCCGAAAAGGCCACATTCAGATCCTTGCCGACTTTCCACGGCGTGAACAATTCTTTGATCGTTTCTTTGATTTCTTCCATCCCGCTGATCGCGTTGTATGCCTCTTTCCACGACCTGAAAAGATCCTTGATTGGCTTGCTACGCACGACGTCAATAATTTCTCGGTCGACATTTAAATGTCGTTTGTGAGTATCCCATGGCATGAATATATTAGGGCCGTGGATGTTTATTAAACCCCTCACTAGAGTGCGATTGGCTCCAGTTGGGAGCTCAAACCATTTGAATGTTTCATCTTGGTTGTGGTGAACGAATAGGCGATTGTTTCCGTATATGTCGATTCCCCACCGGTCTTCTCCTTTATGACCACCGGCTGTTGTGGTTCTACAGCCAAGAATTATTTCAACCTCAATACTCTGTGGAAGGCCTTTCCATGGAAGTTGACACTTAAATCGTACCCGTTGCGGCCTTACATCGATTCTTCTCCCGTTGGCTCCAGAGAACTTGTAAAGTTCCTCCAATGGTTGCAATGGTTCATTCCGATCGTTGAAATAGATTTCGATATTCGGATTCCGCACTGTGAGCAGAGTGTATGTTCGACGGATCTCGTTTGTGATCTGATCAAAGACATTCAGATCCCACGTTTGATCACGAAGCTTAAAAGTGTAAATCGTATGACCTTTGTTCAATTCCCCTTTATTGGTAATGGGATAATAAGTGAAATCGTACAGCTCAGAATCTTCCAGCCAGTTGTTATCGAGGTGAATGTCAAATGCTTCATCCAAAGTTTCATCTGGATCAAGGTAATAACTTTGAATGCTCGCATCAGATGCGAGTTTGAAGATGGCTTTCTTGCCTCCTGTTCTGTAGCTTCCGATAGTAGCCTCGGTATCAGACGTTTCAGAAAACCCAGGAATAACTATGTTGGGCAGTTGTTCTTCCTTCACACCCCCAGCATTGTCTTCGTAAGACAACCTGCTGTTTGTTGCGTCAATATCAATGTAAATCTGGAGAGTTTTCGAAGTGTACTTAGGATAGCGCTTACGGCGACGTCTCCAAGCATCAATGCTGTTGTCGATTAGTTCCAATAGAGCCTCGGCTTTGTTCAAGTCCCGCCAGGCTCCCATAATAGTCTCCTTATTGGGTAACGCTATTGCGGTCTTTGCTTTGCCAAGCGCAGTTGGTTGCCAGATCGCCCTTTCGTCTCGCAAAAGCTTTCTAAATTCGATCTCGTCGATTTCTCCCGGCAAGTAAGCATCGACAATTTCGTCATCATCTAAGCGTTTAAGAAGCTCGATCCGCTCGGTATGCTTGAAGTCATTCCATGTCGGTTTCTTAGGCATGTTTAGTGCTCCAGAGCTGGAGGAACTCTTGGGTTTGTCCAATTGCTTGAGCAAAAAAAGACTAGCTTTTTTGTTGATTCTGGCTGATTGCTACCGATCTCCGCTGAGATCGTCGTGAGAAACAAATTTCCGATTAGCCAGACGCACTGCTTATAATGATCTAACTAAGGGGAGTCAAGACTTTTGAGGAAGAGTTTGAAGGAAGCTAATGGGAAAAGCCTCTACAATTGAATGGACGGAAGCAACGTGGAACCCGGTCACGGGCTGCTCCAAAATCAGCCCCGGCTGCAAAAACTGCTACGCCGAACGCATGGCCTTGCGTCTAAGAGCTATGGGACAGGTCAATTATGTAAACGGGTTCGACCTCACGCTTCATCCTGGATCTTTCCCGATTCCGCTACGCTGGAAAAAGCCTCAAACGATCTTCGTGAATTCAATGAGCGACCTTTTTCATAAGGACGTTCCAAGCGATTTTATTCTTAAAGCTTTCGAGGTAATGGTGCGAGCCGACTGGCACCGTTTCCAGGTACTTACCAAACGCTCTCAACGGTTGTTAGAGCTTGACTCCGAACTACCGTGGGCACCCCACATCTGGATGGGAGTTAGTGTCGAAAGCGAGGACTACACCTTTCGAATTGATCACCTAAGAAGGACAAACGCCCAAGTGAAGTTTCTTTCGCTTGAGCCACTGCTAGGACCGCTTTCGAATTTAAACTTGCAGGGGATCCAATGGGCAATAGTCGGGGGCGAGTCGGGCCCTGGCGCGCGGCCAATGGCGAACGATTGGGTAGTGGATATTCGAGATCAGTGCCAACGTGCGAACGTCCCTTTCTTCTTCAAGCAGTGGGGCGGTATAAATAAGAAACGTGCTGGACGATTGCTGGAAGGTCGTACATGGGATGAAATGCCTGGGCAAGCCCTCGCAAGGCAAGTGTAACCCCCATATGTGCCTCTCCCGTTTAAAGCTGTTAGGCGAGCGTACTATCAGGCCGTCACTCCTGGTTTTTTTCGCAGCGGCCGCTTCTATCCCTAAATTCTCGCATTAAGATTCCCTTCCTATTCACAAATCATCTACTCGACACTAGGATGTAAACCGTGATAAAAGTCGCGGCACAACCTGACGACCGACCAGCCGCATGTCCACTTAACATCCGATCTCTAACCTCGAAAGATGGGTGGAAGCGCGAAATTAGTTTGAAACTTCGATCGTTCGCTGGCCAGCATCGTTGTGTTTGGAAAATCCTTAACCTCAATGCACCACTATGAATAAAGACACCGCGATCGAACGCTTTGTAAAGGATGAGTACGAACTCCTCCTGAGCAATAACTACACCGTTCAGAAGCTTCGAAAATCATTTAGTGACAGGTACGGCAACCAGTTTGGTCGAATAGACTCTCGAGACGTCGTTGAACCTTTGGTAGTTCACCTAAGTAAACACGATATCTCTCCCGAAAATATAGAGAAGTACGTTGAGACTCTTCCGGTTTTCCGAGGGCTGACACGCGCCGTGGAGCGCAAACTCGTAGCGCTAGCTAGAAAGACGGACCACACTAGTGGTCTCAAACCAGAAGACAAAGAGATTATCCGTCAACTGGACGCGCTTGAGGCTGCTAAAAGAATTCACAGCAAACAGTTGGAGAGTCATGCATCAAGAGAACTTGAAAAATACCATCAAAGGATTGAGGAAGTACGATTAGAACTTGAAAGGCTCCCAAGCATCTTAGATGAGGCAAACATTGAAGAACCTATCTTCGACCCCGCACAAGAGGAAACCCAGCAGTGGTGGGAACGGTTTTATTTGAAGGCAAATCCATTTCCTTTACGAGAAGGTCTTCAAGAAATCGATGAAGATCTATATGACGAGGTTATCGTTAAGACTAAGCCATTCCGTGAGGTGATAGATGCGCTAAACAAGAATCCCAAGCACCTGTTCCATGCGGGCTTCCTTCTCGCGGGTGACTACGGCTATGGAAAGACAACCTTCATAGACTATCTGAGCTACCATCTTATTCACCGAAACATTGTGCCGATTCTTGTTACCCCGAGTCCCAAGCCGTTCCCAGACACAGGAAGTTATGCAAATGATTTTCATCTAACTCTCAGAGATAAGTTAAGGGATGAGCTGATTAGCATTTCAAACGAGAATCTGAGCGAAGTTTGGCATTTGGATGTCATTAGACAGTTAAAAGAACTTATGCGTCGTATCCAGGAACACCGGAGAGAAGGTATCGTGGTTTTCCTTGATGACTATCATAAGCACACAAGTACTTATGATTACATTTTTGAATTCCTAGGGTTGCAGCAACTTCTTAAGAATGATTTGATGCGAGCCCATCTAAATGTGGGTTTCATTGTGTCCGGCCTACCAAACTGGTTGATCGAGGTATCGCGGAGCGAACATCTTCGAGGTTTCCTAGACAACACACCCATAACAATGCCAGAGATTACACCTGAATTAGTCTGTGACGTCTTCAATCAGCGAATAAAGGCGTTGTGTTTTGACGAAACCCCACGGAAAATTAAGCCACAGTTTGTTGTGAGGTTATTCAAAGAGCTCAATGCAAATCAGGGGTATAGGTATTACCTTAACGCTATAGTTACTCAGCTTTCGAATAACAATTTTTCAATAATCGACACCCCCGTCGAGATCGAGCCACAAACTCTTGCCAAAGTCAGAGCAGAACTAGAACGTGACGAAGCCGTTCGTCAATCTCTGCATAAACTCATACACGGTTCAAGATTTAAGAGTTTTACCAAAGAGCAGGTTGCTAAGAGTTTGGGATTGCTAATTCAGACAAGTCTCCATGGTGGTATCACAGAGGTGGACAGACTGTTTGAGGAGAATAAGTTTTACTTCAATCTCTTGCGCGAAGCAGATCTAATTCAAAGACGGCGAAAGCCGAGCTCTGATCCTGTAGCTTCGTTTGAATGGGTAATTCATTCGAAATTGCAGGAGGCCCTCGACAGGGTTAGAGAACATTACAAGCTTGGGATGAACGATTATCTTCTCAAACTGTACGCTGCTAAGGACTACTCACCGCAACCCCTTACCTCGGTGGAATCGAGTGAATTATTGGAGGTAAAAAGGTTCTTCAGCCGCGAGGATTTGCGACTCGAAAAGTCTGAACTCGATAGTATAGAAACAGCGCTGAGATTATTTGATGGAGTACTGCTTGCCGACAGATCTTTGCCCCCTAAGCACGACGACATTAATCGTGGGTGGACAGCTTTTTCATATCTTTCCAGCGCGTTATTTGAAATTGATGACTCCAAACGATTGTTCACTGAGGCTGGTATCTCCGATCTGAAAGATCAATGGTATTTTCATTCAGTGGACGATGAAGTTTTGACAGAACTACTTAATCGTTTCGACCAGTACTCTAGTAAGAAAGAGATTAAGGTTAGCGGCACGCTTGTATTGAAGCAGTTAGAGCAAGTGTTTCCAATAATCGCCCAAAAACTAAAGACAATTATTGAAGACATATCAGACAACACTTTTCATGGCCTGTTTACTCGAAACACTCAGCATTCTGCAGAAGAGCTTGGCATCTTCGAGCAGGTCCGTGTCGCGTTTGCGTCCGCAATTAATGTTGATCACTACAGCTATGTTAAGCGAATTACGGACTACCTGGAGCTCAGGCTAAGACTCTTCCTTTATGCAACAAGCGTCTTAGCATTCGGTGAGCATTATGACAGGGTTATCCCGCGAGGGGTCCACAAATACTCAAAACAGAATCTGGAATCTAGACTGAATAGCTATCAGTTCCATAATGAATTTAACGGTCTCACTCGCGCTCAATTGCAAGAAATCTTTCTTAGCGGGAATGAGATCAAAACCATGGTTGGTCAACACTTGAACTGTGGGTGGACTGAAGCCGACTGGAAAACCTTCTTTAAGACTTTCCTGGTTGAGAATATAAGAACTGGACATCAACAGGTTCAAGCCTTCTCACATACAGACAAAACTCAATACATGAACTACTGCAGGCGCGCCGAAGAGCTCACCGCAGCAGTGAACGCATTCGTCAGGAATATTCTTAAACTGAATTCCTATCTAATACATTGTGGAGGAGACGAGTTCGACCCTTCAAACTATTTCTTTAGATTCGTATTCGGAGATAAAAAAGCTCTTGTCGACAAAGTGCACTCAGGTGAAAAGGTGCCATCATTATTAACCAGCGGAGCCGAGTTGGGAATGCTTGGACCTAAAACTTACGAATCAGTTATAACTACCCTTGGGCACAAAATCGAGGGCGCTATAAGACATTGCTTGGTTGAGGACTTGCTTGAGGTCGAATATATTACAAACAATTATAATGTCTCATACGTGGACTTCCTTCATAGCTTAGCCTTTGCATACAGGGTCGATAAAAAAATAGTCGTCCAACCATGGTTTGGGAGTTCCATTCTAATTAGGGAAGCAGCCAGATCCCCAACTCGATAAATTGAAGATTGGAAATTGAATTGCCCCTACCTCAAATCGCAAGGACAACAAAAACAATCCTTTCGTGTTTAGCTTGAACTGTCGGGAGGGCTGCGACGCCTGTCAAGAGGCGGGTCGTGAGTTCGAATGATCGCCAGACGAACACTCGATTGCCTTCCAATGTCCGAATTGAAAACCGTAGCACGAGGGTTACGCCATCTTCAATTAAATACAACCGAAGCCTATTTCCTTCATGTAATCAAAAGTGGGATCGTAAAAACTGGGATTCCGAGTTGGGTCGGAAGTGTCGCCAGGGGGCACGACGATGACCATACCCTGGCGGGCGCGGGTTAGGAGGACGCGGTAGGCGTTCTTTTGGTAGATCTGTCGCTCGCGCTTGTTGATACGATTCCAACGATCTCCCGTAAAGGATTTGTGTTCCCACCCAGTTGGCGTGTATCTGAAATCAGCATCCCAGGTGACGCAGGTCCAATCCAGTTCCAGCCCCTGCACGTCAAATTCAGTAGCAACGTCTTCCAGATAAAAAGACGAACGAACATCTTCAGGTCCGTCGAGGAACCAGTGAATCGGATCCATTGGCGACTTCACATCGATTGCGTGCGGCTTCAATCTTTCGGCCTGAGAGGAAACCACAATGCCGTAACGCTCTGTACCTCGCGCGCGCTCTCGCAGCCATCGTTTCGCCTTTATTAGATCCCGCGTAATCACGATGGGGTAGTTTGGAGAGACGTTCGCAAGAGTATTCCGCGCGGCCTCTATTTCGAGATCGAGTAGTTGCTTTACGAGGAGCGAAACGTTTTCCGCACGAAACGATCGCATCGAGACGGCAAGGTGAAGTCCATCCTTTATTGACACGTTAGGTCGCGTCTGTAATCGCTCGAGCGCGTGTCCTGCGGCGTACTCACTATCAGAGAGTCGAGAAGAGATGTAGACGTGCCAGTCCGGGAAAGAGCGATTCAGCGCATCGATCCATTCGCTGATTCCCGCCTCGCCTGTGTTGATTTCCTGACCGCCACCAACGAGACACACGACCACGCCCCAATCAGGATGCCGATTGATACAGGAAATCAAGAACTCTGGTTCAGATTGGTTAAAGTTAGGCGTACTCTTTTTCCGCAGCATGAAACTCGCTGTTTGATGAAGGTTCCAGGCACGTTGCGCTTCGTCGAAAAGTGCTACATGTTCGACCGGTGGGCCTTCGTCAACTATGCAGTCGTCCCGAAAGTGGTGAACGTTTTGGATAAAGGCTTTGACTTCGCTCATTGCCTGCCCTTTTCTTGTCTTTTTCCCTATGTCTCGATCGCGTCGAATGCGGTCGCGCGCGAGGGCCTCGCGCAGAATGTCGACAAGCGGTTTGTTACCTGAAAGAAAAACGCTGTAGAGCTCGTCGGTTTCTTCGCGGCGTTGAGTGGCAATGTTTAGACCAACCAAGGTCTTGCCGGCGCCGGGAACGCCGGTTACGAAACAGATCGCTTTAAAGCGGTTTGCTTTGGCTGCTTCAACGATTTCGGAGATTGCCGCGGAGGTTGTGGTTAGGTTAGTCGCCGCCGCGTCGCTGCGAGAAATGTCGGTCACAGAGTGGTTGTTGTATAGGGCCATTGCGGCTTCGATGATTGTTGGTGTCGGAGAGTAGCGTCCCTGGTCCCAATCTGAGACCCAGCCTGATTCATTTCCGATTGTCAATTGCCGATTGCTGATTGGCTCGTTGCCGACTGGAGCGCCAAGGACCCACCCGCTACCGCGAGGTGGTACTGACCTCATTGCCTCGGAGACTGCCCATTCCAGAACTTCATGGATCAGGACGGTAAGCTGTTCCACATTGGAGCGAATGGGTGTAAGGACCCGGTCGTTATGGACTGTGGTGGCGATTACTCGTGTTGCGGGAAGAGCACGGGTGGCGATTACAATTGGTGCAATGAATGGTTCGCGGCTGGTTGAATGGAAGTTTTTCAGGTCGAGCGCGTAATCGTAAGCCTGGTCGAGAGCATATGAAGTGAACTCACGCTCGCCGATTTTGAATTCCAAAACAAACAGCACGGGACCAATCAGGAGAACAGTGTCGATACGGCTTCCCATGCGTGGGATCGAATACTCAAAATAGATTCTGCCGTCGCGATCGCGAAGAACCTCTTTGAGGATGCTGATTTGCTCCAGCCACGCGTCGCGTTGAGTGTGTTCCGTTGTGGAGCCTCCGCTGTTCGCCAGCAACGTGCCGAGTATCTCGTTTGCAGAGGTCGCGAGGAAATCAGGTATTGATGCGGAATAGTAGGCGCGTTGCATTGTAAAGGTGCGTGGGAGATTGGGTTCGATCGGACCGTATCGTAACTGCCTTTGGAGAATCGGTCTAGAGTTTTTTGGCAAATAAGGATCCACAGATTTCGCCGATTACGCAGATTTCAAACTTGCTTTCAGAACCAAAAGCAGGCGATGCTTCGGCTTTGGCGCCGGATGATCAGGAGGTGAAACAGAAGTCTAGAGGCCTTTTTAAATGCTTTCAACATCTGTGTAATCTGCGCAATCTGTGGATAAACCGCGTCACCATTTTCACCTGACGAAAGGTATGTCGCTAACATGAAACTGAGATTCTCCGTTCTTTCAATCACGGTGGTTCTATTTGTTGCCGTGCTGTCTGATAACTGCTTCGGGCAAATTAGAGTCAAGACCGCGAACGGCGTGATTGAAGGAACAGTGGACAAAAGCACAGGGGTGCGAACATTCAAAGGTGTTCCCTTTGCATCGCCGCCGGTCGGTGAGTTGAGATGGCAGCCACCCCACCCCGTCACAGATTGGAAAGGAACACGCAAAGCGGACCAGTTCGGTCCACGCTGCATGCAACGACCGATCTATAGCGACATGGTGTTCCGTTCCAATGGCATGAGCGAAGACTGCCTGTACCTGAACATCTGGTCACCCGTCAAATCGGGCAAGCTACCCGTGCTGGTCTATTTTTACGGCGGCGGTTTTGTCGCCGGCGACGGGTCGGAGCCCCGCTATGAAGGCGCAAGCATGGCTCGCAAGGGAGTTGTTGCCCTGACGGTAAATTATCGATTGGGTGTGTTTGGCTTCTTCGCGCATCCGGAGCTGACGAAGGAATCGCCTCATCACGCTTCGGGCAACTATGGACTGTTGGACCAGAGTGCAGCCTTACGATGGGTGCAGCAGAATATCGCAGCCTTCGGCGGCGATCCAAAGAGGGTCACTATTGCCGGTGAGTCAGCCGGATCGGTTTCAGTTAGCGCACAAATGGCCTCACCGCTATCGAGGGATTTAATCGCCGGCGCGATTGGAGAGAGTGGGTCGCTGCTTGGAACGTTACCAGCGCTACCTTTGCATGAGGCGGAGAAGAGCGGAATCAAGTTCGCGACGAGCGTCGGCGCAGATTCATTGGCAGCACTTCGCGCGAAATCTGCCGCGGACATACTCGCGGCTACTGCGAAGCCCGGCACGCCATGGCCGTCTCCGAATGTTGACGGCTATTTCTTACCGAAATCACCTTTTGAAATTTACGCTGCGGGAGAACAGGCGCGTGTTCCATTGCTTGTTGGATCAAATTCTGAGGAGTCATCCTACCTCGCAATCCTCGGTGGCGACGCGCTGACCGTTGAGAATTATCGTAAGGCTCTCCAAAGACTCTACGGCGAGAAGGCGGAGCAGGTCTTTAATCTCTATCCAGCGTCGACGGAGATGGAAGTTACGGACGCTGGGCAAGATCTGGCAAGCGATCGTTTCATCAGCTATAGCACCTGGAAGTGGTTGGACCTGGCCACCAGGAGTGGCGGTAAGCCAACTTACTATTACCTCTTCGCTCGGCCACGTCCCGCCCTGGCCGTAGCAAACGGAACACCGGGCGAGACTCCTGCGCGCGGCGCAGTTCACTCAGCAGAGATTGAGTATGCGATGGGCAATTTAGATTTGAATCACGTCTTCGCGTGGACAGCGGACGATTACAAAGTCTCAAAAGTCATGCAGGAGTACTTTGCCAACTTTATTGACACCGGAAATCCAAACGGTCATGGACTGCCCGCATGGCCGGCGTTCGCCCGGGGCCAGCGCATGATCATTGATGTCTACACACGCGCGGAAAGCGAGAAGGTGCGCGCGCGTTATGAGTTTTTGGATCAGTTTTATGTAACTCGTTGACACGGCATGCGTGATTCCTTGGGTCTAATTACACGCCTTGATTAATATAGAGTAAATGAATGTGCAGGAAGGAGCACGAGCATGACGTTGCCGGTCAAACTTGCTGACGTTGTTGAGCAGTTGTCGATCGTTTCGGAAAGCATCAGTGTTTACCTGAACAGACGGACTGGCGAGTTCGTCGTGTTATCGAGCGACGACACACTCGGATTTGAGGATGAGTATGACTTTGCGCAAGCAACGAGTCCGGATGAGCCGGATTGGTTAGAGGACGAGCCGGAATGGTCCAAAGAGGAGCACCGGCTTCGGCGTGAAATACTCAATTCAAGCGATTACATCCCGCTGCCCGACAAATTTGATATTCATGACTGGCAGATCATGGAAGACTTTTGTCGCTCTGTTAGAAAGAACCCCTTAAGAGAACAATTGCTCGGCTTGATCAAAGGGAAGGGCGCATTCGGAAGGTTTAACTCGGCCATCAGAACCTTCGGCATTGACAACGCCTGGCTTGAGTTTCGTGAGCAAGCTTATCGACGAATAGCGGTTGATTGGCTCGAAGAAAACGAGATTGGGTTCATTGACGATTGCCAATTGCCGATTGCCAATTCCGCAGCTGCGAACGTAACGAGCGACGCGAATACATCGGGTGGCAAGTCAATGGGAATGAAGGGAACAAATGTCGGAACAACCGCCACCAGAAGCATGATCCATCAGGCGCAGATGTCCAATACGGGGGCTCAGGACGTCACACAGAAGAAAGAGTCCAAAGCAGACGAGATCAAAGTTTTCATCTCTCATCGCGATTCGAAGTGCGATGAATGTGGCGAAGACTTGGGACGGCAAGCGTGGATTACGCTGGAACGGGACAAAGGCGCTTTGTGTTTGGCCTGTGCGGATCTGGACGAATTGGTCTTTCTACCCAGTGGAGACGCAGCCCTAACCAGAAGGTCGAGGAAATACTCGACGCTCTCCGCCGTTGTCTTGAAGTTCAGCAGAGCGCGACGTCAATATGAACGCCAGGGGTTGCTGGTTGAGGAAGCAGCACTTGACCGAGCGGAAGTTGAGTGTCTCGCTGACAGCGAAGTTAGAGAGCGGCGCAATGAACGAGCGCGAGAGCGTCGAGCTGAACTTGATGAGCAGTATATCAGCGAGTTTGCCAAACGAATTCGAATTCTGTTTCCGCATTGTCCCAAAGGAAGAGAACAGATCATCGCCCAACACGCTTGCTTAAAATATAGCGGGCGCGTCGGCCGGTCCGCCGCTGCGAAGAGTTTCGAAGATGAAGTGGTGCGACTCGCGGTGGTTGCACATGTGCGCCATCGCGAGACGAATTATGATTCGCTGTTAGCCAGGGGAGATTCCAGGTTTGAAGCAAGAGCCCAGGTCAGGGATCGAGTGGAAGCGGTAATTGAAAAGTGGCAAGGGCTGTAGAGCGCAACACCTCGTTCAGAGCATCCACAGATTTCGCAGATTACTCAGATTCAAATCAGTTTTGAGTCAGCCACGCAATTACAGTTACGCCTTTGGATTTTTCTGGACATGAAGGAACCACGAAATCACACGAACGGAAAAAATAAATACACGAATTTTGCGTCGGCGCTAAATTACGAATTCACACCAAACAAGCCTGGAATTTAAACGAATTCCGAATGATGGGGTAACCTCATTTGCCGAGCAGCTGGTCTAGTTTTTTGCTGTAGTCATCAACGTTATTGCGCTGGACGACAACCGTGGGGATGAAGATTTTCTTGTTGCCAGGGATCACTGAACGGTCGCCTTTAAGGATCTGCGCCGCAGTCTTGACCGCCTGGTATCCGTAGTCGAACGGCTGCTGCGCCACCGTCCCAAAGATTGCTCCTTCCTTGATCGCAGCAAGTGTTTCGCGATCGTCGTCGAAGCATACGATCTTGATCGAGCCGAGCTTACCCTCAGGTCTGAGTGCTTGCACAATCGATGGTCCGTTGTAGGACCATAAACCAACCATGCCTGCTATGTCAGGGTATTTCTTCAGCGTTGCATAAGCATTGTCCCGGGCGTTTATTGGGTTAGCGTCGTCAGTCATGAGATTAATTACGACCACGTTCGAGCCCTGCAACGATTCCTTCAATCCTTCGAAACGTTCCTGCGCGTTCTGCACCTCGCGCTTGCCGACGAAGACCATGATCTTTCCACCTTGCGGCAGAGCTTTTTTAATGAGTTCTCCGGCCTGGCGCCCAGCCGCCCGGTTGTCCGCGCCGAGGTAGAGAGTGCGATCGGTATCCGGTGCGTCGCTGTCCTGAGTAATCACCAAAGCTCTCTTCGCCGCATCGTTAATTACTCTTTTCTGACCAGCAGGATCGGCCGGACTGATAGCAATGGCATCGGCATCATCAACGTCCAGTGCCTGTCGAATGAGTCCGTTCTGCTCTTCTATCGTTCCGGTATTTGTGGTTTTGAAGACAACTTTCACATCGGGTAGTTCGGCGTCAGCCTTCTCACATCCTTTGTGCACGATCTTCCAGAAGTCGGAAGTCGTATTGGTGATAAAAGCCACCGTCTTTACAGCTTTCGGCGGTTTAGGTGGAGAGGCGCAACTGACTGACAGGGTCAAGAATACGGCGAGTGCGCAAACGAATTTACTTTGAATTGATCTTGTCATGGCGGGAACCTCCTCTGAATGAAGTTCTTGTTACCCGGGCGCAAAGAACTATACATCACTGCGTCCAGGTGGCGTACCCATTATCAGAGAGTCGAGCATGTCCACAGATTACGCCGATTACACAGCGCTGCTGAGCCGTAACGAAAAACCTAAGACATGATCCACGAAATCACACGAAATAAATAGAGAGGAACATTTCGTGTGACTCTGTTTTTCGGTTCGTGTAACTTCGTGGATCGATTTGTTATTCGCAAAAATCTGCTCAAAAAAGCAAGAAATTGTCAGTCCGTTGCACAGCGCAGCTGAGCCGCAACTAAAAACCGAAGACATGATCCACGAAATAACACCAACCTCTGCTTAACTCTATTTAAGCCTTGCACTCGCCCGGCTTGGACAGCACAATAAACTCGAGCGCGAGTTTGAAACCTCTGAGCCGGCAGTGCGGAAGAAACCCATTTCAACCAGGAAATCCATCTCCACTAACACACGACATCTCCTCCTGGTTGTTCTCATCTCGGCTGCAGTCATTGCCCCGGCAATGGTTTTTGGGATTCCTTCCAGCCGAGATCTTTCAAGTCATTTTCGTTTGGCTCAACCTTTCTTTGATGGTATTCGTTCGGGACACCTCTACCCTGGATGGCTTGCGGAATCCAATTCCGGCTACGGCGACGCCAGTTTTCGATTTTATCCACCCGGTACTCATTACCTTCTTGCCGCCTTTCGGCTGCTCAGCGGAAACTGGTATTTAGGCACTCTCCTGGTCTTCACTCTGCTCTCAATGGTCGGATCGCTGGGTGTGTATTTCTGGGCGCGGGAATTTCTTCCAAGTCAGAATGCGATGTGGGCAAGCGTGTTCTATGCCCTCGCGCCCTATCATCTCAATCAGCTTTATCAGTCATTCCTACTCCCTGAATTTGCCGGAGCGGCCGTCTTGCCTTTTGTCTTTCTCTTCGTCGAGCGCGTATGTCGTTGGGGAGCTCCACGAGATGTCGCGGGACTAGCGATCTCATCCGGGGCGTTGGGTTTTACTCATCTGCCTTTGACGATCAACGCCTCAATCGCGCTCGCGGCATACGCCCTTGTTCGCCTGGAGCATGGGAAGAAATGGTTTACAGTTCTTCGTCTTGCCTTCGCAAGCATTTTGGGTCTCGCCGCGAGCGCTTGCTATTGGACAACGATGGTTGCCGAACTGAAATGGATTAGGGCTGACAATATTCAGCCTGAGCCCTCAGTCAATTATCGTTTGAATTTCCTGCTCTCATCATTCTCTCCAGAGAATCTCAATGTGTGGTGGATGAACATTCTCCTCCTCTCAAGCCTCGCAATGTTCTGGCCAGCAGTGGCGTGCTTCTGGTCAGCACGTCGTGTTGCAACATCAGAATTTTCGATTCGTGCGCTTAAAGCAACTATCGTGGTGCTGGCCTTAACGCTCTTCATGGCCACGCCGCTGTCACTCGCCATCTGGAATCTGCTGCCAACCTTGCAGGCGACCCAGTTTCCCTGGCGCTGGCTGCTGATTACCTCACTGGCGGGCTCCGTATTGCTAGCCGCAGCGATTCCTTATTGGGAAGATGCGGTAAGGAGAGGCAACAGAAAGCTGGTCATGATCGCCGCGGGTACGATAGCCGTTTCGCTTGCGTTCTCAGCTTCTCATATTGTCCGTGAGGCCCAATGGTTAAGCAGGCCGGTTTTTGAAAAGACCCTGAGCGAAATCCGGGGCTCTCAAGGTAGTCCGCAGTGGTGGCCCATATGGGTGAAGGAACCGATCCGGAACATGGACTCGCCGGTCGAAGCTGGTGGTCGGGAGGTGACTGTGATCTCCTGGCTACCTGAGCTTCGAACGTTTCATCTTGGGCCGGGCGCAGCAGGCGAAGCGCGCGTCCGAACCTTTTTCTATCCCCACTGGCGGGCGGAGTCTGACGGACGGAACCTGGCTGTGCGGCCTGATAGCGACGGCGCTTTACTGATATCGGTTCCGGCGAATGCGCTCTCGATCAATCTGAGGTTCCAGGAACCGCCGCGTGTTTGGGTAGCCCGAGTCGTTTGTGTAGTTGGATGGATTCTGATTGGCGCTCTCTTCTTCCTGGGAGCCCGACAATCGATGAGATTTAAGCCGCCGTCAGTATCCACAGATTACACATCGCAGCAGAGCAGCAACCTAAAATCTAAGACATGATCCACGAAATTACACGAAATAAATAGAGGAACATTTCGTGTGACTTTGTTTTTCGGTTCGTGTAATTTCGTGGATCGATTTGTTTACTCGCCAAAAACCTGCTCAAGAAAACAAGAAATTGTCACTACGAATTGTAAACACACTTGAAATTTAAAACCGGATCACTGTGTCGGGGCCGCCTTCGATGTGGAGGGTGTCGACAAAGCGAATGTGCCGAGACTCAGTCGTCATCACCATCGAATGAGTTCTCTTCCCCGATCCGAAGAACCTGACGCCCTTCAATAGTGCACCATCCGTAACACCCGTGGCGGCGAAGATGATCTTCTTGCCCGGAGCCAGATCGTTGGTGTCATAAAGCTTGTTCGGGTCCTTGATTCCCATCGACTCCAGCCGTTCCAGCACCACTTCTTTCGGTGGTACTTTGTCACGATCGACGCCCAGCCGCTCAGCATCGAAAACCAATCGCGCCTGTATTTCCCCATTCAAACACTTCATCGCCGCAGCCGTGATGACACCTTCAGGCGCGCCGCCAATTCCCATCAGCGCGTGAATATTTGTTCCGGCCACCGCAGCAGAAATACCGGCCGAGAGGTCGCCATCCGAGATCAGCCGGATCCGTGCCCCGGCATCGCGCACATCCGAAATCAGCTTTTTGTGGCGCGGCCGATCAAGAACGATCACCGTTAGGTCTTCAATGTCCCGTCCGAGACGGCGGGCAATATTCCTCAGGTTGTCCTTTACCGGCGCATCGAGATCTACTACGCCTCGCGACGAGGGGCCGACAACGATCTTGTCCATGTAGATGTCGGGAGCGTTCAAGAGACCACCGCGTTCCGCCGCCGCAAGCACCGCGATCGCATTATTAGCCCCCAACGCGCAGAGGTTCGTGCCCTCAAGCGGGTCGACTGCTATGTCCACTTCGGGACAGGAATCGGCCATCTCTTCGCCTACGCCAAAGCCACCGCCAACTTCTTCACCGATGTAGAGCATTGGGGCTTCATCGCGCTCGCCTTCGCCGATTACGATTCGGCCGCGCATGGGCACCGTGTCCATGACCTCGCGCATGGCCTCGACCGCCACGTGGTCTGAATATTTGCGATCGCCCTGGCCCATTGTGCGTGCGGAGGAGATCGCCGCCGCCTCGCACACGCGCAAGAAATCCAGAGACAGCTCGCGCTCTGTCCTCAATTCGTGACGCATTGATATCGCTCTCCTGAAAAGGAATTTGCTGCCAAACCGGCCAAACTTGAATGCTCGCAGATGTAAGAAATGGCGAACTCATACTAACAGAGCCGCTGTTGAATTTGTAGCGACGGACTTGGGCTGCTTTGTTTTGTTCGTGTGACTTGGTCGATCGTGTTGTTGCGTTCATATCGAAACTTCATGTGGGGGCCGCCACAGACTATTCTGGCAAGAACGAGCGATCCACTAAATCACACGAAACCAGGACTCAGAGGCCACAAACAATAATTATCCCAATGAAGAGAAACTGGTAAACTGCCTGAAATTTCCATGCGATTAGTACTATTGTTACAGAAAACTGCGACATAATGCCCGTGGTGTCGCAGGTCAAACAAAGGCCGTTTTGGCCACCGGGGTTTCCCCCGGCAATGAGACCCCCGGCCCTCAATTGAGTGAATATCCAGACTTCCCAGCCCGGAGAACAGCAAATGAAAACCACTCGCTCGCTCGTGCTCGACCTCAGCGAAGTCGGAGCTGAGGATGTCAGTCTGGTTGGCGGCAAATGCGCCAGCCTGGGCGAACTGTTTCGCGGGCTAAGGCCGCGAGGCGTCCGGGCGGTGGATGGGTTCGCCACCACCAGCGAGGCTTACCGCTTGCTCCTGGAAACGAACGGCCTGAAGGAAAGGCTCCGCGAATTGCTGAGCGACCTGGACTATAACGACATGCGGGCCCTGAACCTGGCCGGAAGACAGGCCAGGGCGTTGATGCTTGATACTCCGCTGCCCCCAGAAGTGCAGGGAGCCATCCTCGAAGCATATAGAAGCCTTTGTAAGCGCCTGGGCCGCGCGCCGGAAGTCGCCGTCCGCTCGTCCGCGACCGCCGAAGATCTCCCCGACGCATCGTTTGCGGGACAGCAGGACACGCTTCTAAACGTACGTGGTGAAGAGCAGTTAATTGAAGCCTGCCACAAATGTTTCGCTTCGCTCTGGACGGACCGGGCAATTTCTTATCGCGCCGCCCGCGGGTTTGATCACTTCGAAGTCGCACTGTCGATTGGCATTCAGCCGATGGTCCGTTCGGACCAGGCCTGTTCAGGTGTATTGTTCACGCTCGACACGGAATCCGGATTTCGGGACGCAGTCGTGATTAATGCGGCATGGGGTCTGGGCGAAGCAATCGTTCAGGGCATGGCCACACCCGATGAATGGATTGTCTTCAAACCTACGCTGCGCACTGGATCTCGACCGATAGTCAGCCGCCGCCTCGGCTCCAAGGAAGTAAAGATGGTTTATGGCCTCGATGGCCGCGGCACAAGGACCCGAGACGTCGTCGAAGCGCAGCGCCAACGCTATTGCCTGAGCGACTATGAAGTTCTGGAACTGGCTCGGTGGGCCTGTCTGATCGAAGAGCATTATTCCGAGGTTGCCGGCAAGGCAACGCCCATGGATATCGAATGGGCTAAGGACGGGTACTCTGGTGAACTGTTTATCCTGCAAGCGCGGCCTGAGACGGTTCACTCGGCCAATCGCCAAACTTACTTAGAAACGTACAAACTCACAGGCGAACACGCTGCTCCATTGGTTACAGGCATTGCTGTTGGAGAAAAGATCAGCCAGGGACGGGTTCATGTCCTGGCCCATCCGGATCACCTTTCAGACTTTCAAGCTGGTGATGTACTAGTCACGTCGATGACCGATCCGGCTTGGGAACCCATCATGAAAAAAGCCGCCGCCATCGTTACCGATCGAGGCGGCAGAACCTGCCACAGCGCCATTATCAGCCGCGAACTCGGCTTGCCTTGCATTGTAGGGACCGGCAGCGCGACCCATGTGTTGCAAACGGGTACCCAGGTCACAGTTTCCTGCGCCGAAGGCGCGCAGGGCAATATCTACGAAGGAGCAATCGAGTTTGCCGTCGACCGTCATCTGGTCGGGAATGAAGAAAGGCCCCGCACTCAGGTAATGATGAACGTCGGCGACCCCGATCACGCTTTCGCTGTTGCTTCATTACCCAACGATGGGGTCGGTCTGGCCAGGCTCGAATTCATCATTAACAATCACATCGGCATTCACCCGATGGCCCTCGTGCGCTATCCGCATCTGCAGAATCCCGACGTCGTTAAGGAAATTGCCAGAAGGATTGGCGAGGAGGATCCGCGAGAATTCTTTGTCAGCCGGCTGGCCGAAGGCATCGGCCGCATTGCCGCAGCTTTCTATCCCAAGCCTGTGATAGTCAGAATGTCAGATTTCAAGTCCAACGAATACGCCATGTTAATCGGTGGTCAGGAGTTTGAGCCGATTGAGGAAAACCCCATGCTCGGCTTTCGCGGCGCCTCGCGCTACTACGACGAGCGGTATCGCGAAGGTTTTGAGTTGGAGTGCCAGGCTTTGCGCTGTGTGCGCGGAGACATGGGACTCGTGAATGTAAAGGCGATGATTCCCTTTTGCCGAACCGTGGCCGAGGCAGAGCGAGTTGTAGCGCTAATGGCCGATTTCGACCTGCGACAAGGAGACAACGGTCTCGAGATCTACGCCATGTGCGAATTGCCGGCGAATGTAATCTACGCTGACGAGTTTCTCCGAGTGTTTGATGGCTATTCAATCGGGTCAAATGATCTCACGCAGTTGACACTCGGCCTCGATCGCGATTCGGAAATGGTTGCACATCTGTTTGACGAACGCGATGGGGCAGTTGAACGCATGGTTACGCTGGCAATCGAAGCCGCAAAACGCGCGGGCAAAAAAATTGGCATTTGTGGCCAGGCACCTTCCGACTATCCGGAATTTGCTCGCTTTCTCGTGGAAAAAGGCATCTCCTCAATTTCCCTTAATCCTGACACCGTTGTGCAAACTACTCATCTGATCCGCGATGTCGAAGCGGAACTGGGTGTCAACAGCACCACCCCCGAAGAACAGGTTGTAATCTCACCGGCGCCCCCGGGGTTAACAAGCCTGACGCCTTCCCCCAGCGAGCTGGCCACCGAGGCCATCGCGTCTGAATAGAGAAGCCCCTCCTTGCGAAACAACGCTAGCGCCCTGATCTAAGACGGGCTAGAATGCGACCCAGAGCCGCCTCCAGCGGCTGTCTCGAGTGATTCGAGTTCGGAGAAAGCCCAGATGTCTACACTGCTAATCGTTGACGACGATACCGGCATTCGGGAGGTGCTTCAGGAGCTGTTCAGTGACAGCCATGAATGCCATACAGCCGACCGGGCCGAGCAGGCTCTGGCTTACCTGGAACTCGAAACATACGATACGGTGATCACGGATATCGCCATGCCGGGCTTGAGCGGTGAAGAAATTCTCAAACAGGTTCTCGAAAAGTCGCCGACCACTCCTGTGATTGTGATTTCGGGGGTGGCGGATCAACTGATGTCCAAAAAACTGCTTGCTATGGGCGCCTTCGCTTACTTCACAAAACCGTACGAGTTGGAGGCACTCGAGGAAGCAGTAGTTCGCGCCATTGCCCACCGTCGGGAACTGCTCAACTCGACTCAACGAGAAGAAAATCGACTCGATGAAGTCTGAATAGAGCGCCAAGAAAGCTATCCACAGATTACACAGATTACACAGACTTAAAATTAAACAAGGAAGGTTGAGTCAGCACGCCTTACTCAAGTTACTGTTATTCCACAGACTTAAAATTAAACAAGGAAGGTTGAGTCAGCGCCTTACTCAAGTTACCTGTTATTATTCCAGTCTGTGTAATCTGTGTAATCTGTGGATAGCTTTCCTGGTTTGACTTATAACCGCTTCAAGGCGTAAAGGATCACTCCATCAAACAGCTCTACTAAACCGAATGCAATCAAAAACGGAGGTATTTATGTCTGCGAGCCAGCCCCAACCCATA
>DASQPD010000128.1:0-9173 GCA_035644135.1 Pyrinomonadaceae bacterium | reverse complement strand
GATCCGCTTCAGGCAGCCAATGCTCATCTCAATTTTGCCAGGCTGGGAGTTGTGGCGGATCGTTATCTGGTGAACTTTTACGGCGAGACTACGAGCTTTCTCCACCAGGCAGGTACAGACCGGTTGTGGCTGACCTGGTTGCTAAACACTGAACGCGTGAAGCAACGAGTCGATAACAATCTCAAGCGGGAGTTGCCATCGGCTCAGGCCGAGAGCTTGCCCACTGTTCTTCGTTTGGGCCGTAACAGTAGTCCGATGTTGAGTAGCAAGAAACCTGAGGGAGAGAAACTGCTCATTGAAATACCCGGCAAGGTGAATAAACTCACCCGCGATGATTTCGAATTGGCTTTACGATGGCGAGAAGCAAGCAGATTCGCTTTTACCAATGCGATCGATCTTGGCTATCGCGTCGAAGAATTTTATCGCACCGATCGCGATGGTGAGCAGATTGGCGTTTACTTGCTCGCTACGACACACACTCGCTAGGTGGTACTGACCATTTTTTTTTGATCCGTTGAATGGAGTTCAGGATTGACAGACCGACTACATTTTCCATTCACCATTTTCCATACACAAATTCAACTTGGAAGTGCAACAAACGATGAAATCAGTTTCTCTTGAATTTTTTCTCATTCACACCGCTGCTTTAGCCCGGTGTCAAGGCAATCTTCAAAGACTTGAACCGTTTCAACGGTTTTCGTATCAGTCGAACGCCATAAACCGTTAAAACGGTTTTGGGATCAGCCGGGCACCTTAACACCGGGCTAAAGCCACGGTTTGAATGAGAGACATGTTGTACTTCAAACTTGAATCCACCAATGTCAACTGAGAAATAGAAAATGACGAGTGGAAAATGATTGCTTTCAAGCTTGAATGGAAATGAACTCTAGTGGCTCAGCGCCGGCGCAGTGGCCGCCCAGGACGCGCGCCTGTTACCGCACCTTCCCGCCAAACTTCTACTCCGTTTACAAACACATGCTCGATTCCTGCCGAGACTAATTCCGGGTGCTGAAAAGTTGAACGATCAATGACGCGAATCGGATCAAACAACACAAGGTCTGCTTTCATGCCACGGCGGATCAGGCCACGGTCTGCGAGACGAAGCCGCGCAGCCGGCAATGAAGTCATCTTTCGGACTGCCTCTTCCAACGTGAGCCAATGCCACTCTCGGACAAACCTTCCCAAGACCCTGGGGAATGTGCCGGTGCCTCGCGGGTGTCTTGAACCGATACCCCCGTCGCTACTAACCATCACGCAGGGCTGGCGGTAGAACACACGAATGTCAGCCTCCTTCATCGAGCGACAGACGATGCTGGCGCCGCCGTCCCGCACAATCTTCATGTAAAGGTCGACCGGGGTTGCTGCTTCTGTTTTCGCTATCTCGGCGAGCGTCTTGAACTCGTACTCGGGATGAGCTTTGCAACTCACGATCGTGATATTCTGCGGGCCGCCGACATCTGCAAGTCCTCGAGCCACGTCTGTTGGGCTCTCATGATTGCCACTAGGAATCAATACTCTGATGGTAGAGTTCCAGGCATCATACGGGTAACAGTCCGCCGTTACATCCTGCCCGCGTTTCCGCGCCTGGTTGATAAGCAGCGCCGCTTCGTTTGCGCGACGCCAAACGGCGACAGTGCCAAGTTTTATATGGGAGATCTGAACGGGCAAACGACCTTCGCGGCCAATCCGAATCGCTTCACGCAGAGCTTCGAACGTCTTGTCGGCCTCGTCCCGAATATGGCTGATGTAGATTCCGCCGTGACGCCCGGCAATACTAGCCAGGGCGATTACTTCTTCAGTCGTCGCGGCTTTGCCTGTCTCGTATTCAAGCCCGGTCGACAACCCGAAGGCTCCCTCGCGCATAGCCTGGTCCACCATTCCCTGCATTTGCCGAATCTCCGACCCAGTGGCGTGCCGATTAGTGTCCTCGCCCATGACGCGGGAGCGCAGCGTGGCATGACCGACAAATGTCAGTACATTGAGCGCCACCGGATTGGCTTCCAGCTTACTGAGGTAATCACCGACAGGAAATTCTGACCCGCCATCCTGGCCCACGGCAACTGTTGTGATTCCCTGAGACACCTGACTCGCTGCTGTTCCGTCGGCTTCCAGCCCCCGGTCTGAATGGTTGTGTGTATCGATGAAACCGGGCGAGAGCACGAGGCCATGAGCATCTATAACTTTTGCGCCGTTTGGAATTTTGATTTTGTCTTTTGAGCCAACGGCGATAATCGTGTCGCCATCAATAATGACAGTCGAGTCGTAAATACGTCGCCGGCCGGATCCGTCGATCAATACTGGTCCGACGATTGCCGTCGTGTTTATAGACTGACCGTTTGAATTTTGGGGGAGGCAATCGGAAGCTGAATACGAAGTTGACTGAAAGATAAGGAGCATGACCGCCATTAAGGAGGCCAACGCAATTGCTATGTTAATTGGTATTCGGAATAGCATTTAACGATTAAAGATCCACGAAAACACACTAATTAATTTCGTGTTGTTTCGTGGATCTGGATTTTCGTTCTCAGCTACTTCACGCGAGTGCGTAAAGTCTGCAGAGTTAAATTTGTGCGTTAAGGCTTTTTGGCCTGCGCCTTATTCACTGCGATGTATTGCTCGAGTTTTTTGCGCTCGGGATAATCAGGCTTCACCTTGAGGAATTGCTCATATTCAAAGACCGCCTTGTCTTTCAATCCCACGGCGTTGTAAAGAGCGGCAAGACGTAAATGCGCATCAGCCTTCCCAACCGGATCCAATTTGAGCGCCTCATTGAGGTATCCGACAGCCTTCGATCCTTTTTTTATCCGGAGATAAGCTTCACCTAAATAGAAATTTGCATCCGCCGAAGTAGGATTTACAGTAACAGCCTTTGATAGAATCTCTATCGCTGCGTCAAACTTCTTAGTCAATAATCTAAGGCGGCCAAGATTCAATAGAGCCAGCAAGTAATCTGGCCTGATCTCGACCGCACGGACATAGGCAGTCTCTGCTTCGGATGCGTTCTTTTGAATGAGATATACCGTACCCAATTCGGTCCAACACTGATAGTCATTATGATCATCAGCTAAAATATCGCGCAGCCTGGCCACTGCTTCGTCGTATCTCCCCTTGTCTATATCCTCCTGAGCTTTTTCGAATCGCTTCTTGTTCTTAGGACTGCGCTTGTAGGAATCCGCCGCGGAGACTGTTCCAGATTTGTGCTTGTTGGCGAAAGGTGACTCATGCCACTCAAGTGAGATGTCATGACGAATGTCTGTCGGCTTGATTTCATTGAGCAGAATGTGAACTCGCGCAACTTCTGTCGTCTCAACTTCAACGACGATGTCGTATTCTCCATTTTGCACATCCATGAAGCGGTAGCGACTATTATTGGTAATGGTTTGCCGCCCCATGATTGTGCCTCCGGAGGTAACAAGGATCAGATCGAAGTTAATCGGCTTGAGGCCGGTGGCGCGGCTTTCGTCAACGGTGAAGTCACCAAACAGTGTGTGTCCTCCCGTTTGCGAAGCGACATCGCTGGCGGTCGCCAGTAAGATTGACGCCACCAGCACAAGGAGTCTGGGCTTAATGAACGAATCGTTTCGAGTTCTGCCGATAAATCTCCGAACGTCACTGCGTTTGGTGAAAACTGATGATGTCACGGCTGTACCGCTCCTTCGATTAAAAACCTGGCTGAACCCTCAGATTTCCGCTCAGGAATGAATCATCCCTACTAAAAAGCGGGCTGAAAGCAAAAGCTCTCAACCCGCTCAAGCCTTTACCGAAAAATACAGTTCGGTATCAGAACGAATACCTGAATCCAACCTGCATGACTCGGGGTGTACCCTGAATCTTCGTGAAGTTGGTCCAGTTCGTCGGTGGTGTGGCTGTGCCCGGATCGAGAACGATGCCCAAGCCGGTACGGCTCGTATCAATCAACCCAAAGTGCTGGGTATTGGTCACATTGAATGTCTCCCAACGTATCTGCAACTTGTGGTTTTCGCCCCAAGGCAGCTTAAACTCCTTGCCCAGTCCTAAATCAAGGACGACATAACTGGGCAACCTAAAGACATTCCGATCGCCGGATTCTCCTGGAAGCGCGTTGCGGAAGCTCTGATATGCCTGTTTTGGGTCACACCCAAAGAGCTTCGGAGGATCAATGCCTCCGCGCGTTGGACAGGTCTGAATTGGTCGAATTCTGACTGCGTTGCTCTGAGCATTCCAGTTTGTGGCCCAACGGGCATCATCGTACGGCGTGAAGGCAGGCAACCCGGAGTTCCAACGATATATACCAGACAACTGCCAACCGCCAAGAAAGGCATCCACGACCTTGTTGGTATTGCTGAACAACCACCGGCCGCGGCCGATCGGTATTTGCCAGACCGCGTTGACGTTAATGATCTGTCTGATGTCAAAATCCGAGTCCGCATACCAATCCTTCTGCCGGATAGCATTTTCGATGAACGCATTGCCATAGCCTCCGTTGGTTTGCAGGCCGGATGCATCATCCATGGAGTGTGACAGCGTGTAATTAAAGTCCATGGTTAGCGCTGTTCCCCACCGTTCACGAATCGAGAGCGTCCCAGCGTTATAGGCTGAGTTACCGATGCTGCTGAAAGCAGCGAGCGCGCCATATTGGGGCTGGAAGAACAAGTGCCCATTGATGGCGGTGTCAATGACATCCTGAGTATCTGTCCAGTCGTTGCCATAAAATCCCAACGCCACCGCATAGACGGCTTGCGTCTGGTTTAGAGATTCGTCAATGCAAAACGAGTCGGGATCTGCACAACCCGCATTTCCAAAGTAGTTGTCATTAGCAAGCGCTGCGAAGTTCGGCGGAAGCAGATTGCCAAAATAGGGAATTTGTTGAACTGCTGAGATTGGCGTGTTCTGAGCGCGAAGTGTCTCAAGGGCCCCTGCCGCCGAATACCAATCAACGAGCGACTTAGGATCGACGAGATTATTGAGGGCCATGATGTCGCGAGTAGCAAGCAGGTTTCGGCCATAACGACCGATGTAGGACGCCTGCAGCACCAGGCCATGCGGTAGCTGCCGCTCGAAAGTAGCATTCCAGCTGTAGTTAAGCGGCGCCACCAGGTTCTCATCGATCGACTGTTCGATACGTCGCGCGTCATTCGGGTTTTTGCGTTGGGGGAATGTGAGCGTTCCGGGTAACGTAATACGCGGCAACGCGCGAACGTTTTGGTTAAATCCAGTGAATAGAGGCGCCGGTCGAGTCGACACGTTGAATGTATTCGCGGAAATGGTTGTTTGCGACGAGAAGCCAAGCTGATTGTTCAAGTCGAAAGTTACCGCGAGCTGTTGCCCGTAGTAGTCATTGGTTATGCCAAACCCGCCTCGGAGCACGGACTCGTGATTCCTGCCGAAGACCTTGGCAAGAAAACCAGACTTAAATCCCGGGGACCAGGCCAAGGCGATACGCGGTTGGAAGTTATTCTTGTCCCAACGGTAAAGAGGGGTGCGATTATTTGCCGGCCCGGATAGGTCGACAGTAATCGGATCGAAGAACGGGACCCCTCGAGCGGCTCCATCCACTCTCATCCGAAAATAGTCGCCCAATGGAATGTTCGGTTTTACTTCAAAACCATTCTTTTCGTAAACCGGCCGGCTGATGCTGTACCGCAAACCGTATGTAAGTGACAGGTTCGGGGTTACTTTCCAGCCATCCTGAAAATAGCCATCGTATTCCTGAGTCTTGAAGGTGCGATCAGTGGGAGTGCCCGCCGGCTGAAGTGCGCCATCGTGATTGAATGTGAACCTGGCAGTATACTGCGAATAACGGCCAATCAACGCCGTTACGGAATTCTGCACGGCAGATTCAAATCCGGGAGCTATTGGTGAAAAGCCATTCACGAGGTCAGAAAGAATTGTGCCGGCGCCTCCGGCATAGAACGAAGGATTGGTAACTGCGGTATCGTACGCGTTAGCAAAAGTGGCTCTGCTATTGCTAATGAGACGAATGTTTGTACCAAACTGAAAGGTATGCTTGCCCTTTACCCAGGAAAGATCGTCGGTGATGTTCTGCACCGGTGTCTTGCGATTGAAGGTACGAGTGAAATCAAGCGGCGAGAAAACAAAACGAAAACTAATGTTGTTTTCCGCCGAATCGCCCCCTCGTGTGAAGGCTTCGCGAGTGTAGCCATAGCGAAAGTTGTTGACCAGGCTATTGCTTAATGTCCAGGTATGTCCGGCCACTAATCCGATGGGATGGGACCAGGTATCCGGTGCGGACGTGTCAGGGAACCTGGGTATGCCACCAATGAGGTCGTAGATGACATTTGCACGGACAAATAGTTGCTGCTTACTGGTAATGTTGAGATCGAATTTTGCAGCGTGCGAGTTTAACTTCACTGGAGTCGGAGCGTTAAACCTAAAGCCTCCAGTGTTCAAAGTATCTCCCACTGTGAAGTCATTGGCGGGATACTTTGCGGCGGCTGCCGCTAGTGCAGCGATTGCTACTGGGTTTGTTCCAACCGTCGCTCCACTCGTGGAGAAGATCGTGTTGACCTGAGCTGCACTCAGAGTGGTTACTCCGCCCGAGGGATTTACATAGCGCAAAAGCCCTTGCCCCAAACTCGCCAGCGGTACAATTCGCGGATCGATGGTGCTCTGGCTCGCATCTCGCCTTCCTTCGTAACTGTAAAAGAAGAAAGCTCGATCCTTGAGTATTGGGCCACCTATTGCGCCACCGAACGTGTTGCGCAGTAAAGTTGGACGCGGAACACCGGCGCGATTGTTGAAGAAATCATTTGCCGTGAAAATGGTATTGCGGTGAGCCTCGAAGAGCGCCCCGTGAAAATCATTAGAGCCGCTCTTCGTAACCAATGAAATTTGCGCACCGGATGAGCGGCCTTGATTGGCGTTGGCATTGGTGGTGGTAACTCGAAATTCCTCAATGGCCTCTGAGTTAAGGCGGATCACCGTATTGGCATCAGGGTCCGTGGGAAGTGTGGACTGATCAATTTGATCGCTGCCCGCGCCGCCGGTCGGTGGGCCTATCTGGTTAGTTTGAGCCTCGTTAATATCAACACCATCGAGAGTTACATTTGACTGGTCACTCCGCGCGCCGGCCACATAACCATCTCTCGTTACAGCAGGTTGCAGAGTCAAAAGAGACGTAACGCTGCGAGCCTCCAGCGGCAATTGCGTAATCTGCTGGTTTACAAAGTTGTTGCCGAGAGTTCCATCGTCTCGATTTATCAACTGCTCAGCCGTTCCCGCTGCTACAGTTACCGTTTCATTTACATTCCCGACCTCAACTTGAACATCAACGGGTGTAGTCTTCGACACCAGAGCATGGACGTCGGTGACCAGGGCTTTTTTGAAGCCCTTGGCTTCGACTTCGAGTTTATAATCCCCTACAGGAACTGATTCGAAGGCAAAAACGCCAACTTCGTTCGTGGTACCGTCACGTGCGGCACTGGTCGCGACATTTGTCAGTGTCACAGACGCGCCGCTAATAACGTTGCCCTGCGGATCTCTTACTGTTCCACGCACTGTTGAAACGCCTTGCTGTGCGATTACTGTAATCGAAGACACTACAAGAACGAGAAGCACGCTAAGAATTAGAGCTGCGCGGCTTCCCAGAAGGCTTTTGGCTATCATGGGGTTCCTCCGACTAAGAAATGTTTTGATAGGTTAGTCTTACAACAACTAACTCAACCTTTACTTGTTGCCGCCGTTCTTTGAGGTTCCGTTTTCGCTCGCTTTTGAGTCTGTGTTGCGCCTGGAAGAAAACAATTCTCCAGAAGGCCGACTCGGATGAAGCCGGTCAAGCTTGCGTTGGTTTTTGTTGGTTAATGGGTCCAAAGTCATCCGAACGAGCCTGTTCGAAACTTAGATCCCGTGTTCAGTATTGTCCTTGCATCTTGTATTCCGCAGTTAAACGGAAATCCAAGGTTGGGAAACTCGACTGCTTTCAAGCGTTTGAAGGTTTTTACGGAACTGAGGGGTGGGAGTATATCCTAAATTCTAGTGAAGTGTACAAAATTTTGGATTCCGGGCGGCGGGAATTTGAATTTCGGATAGAGGGAGGTTTTGAACCAATTTCGACCCTTTCCAGAGACTGGAACAGATCACTATTTGCCAAGTCCATCTACCAAAATCTCTGAGAGTCGGGACATCAACAGGTAGCCGGGATTATCAACTGACCAGATTACTGCGGGCATGTCATCGCAGGTGATGGCCATTGCGATTCTGCCCTTTTTTGAATAGACAATTCCGATGGCACTCCGCAACCGGTCGAGCGCCCCATACTTGCTCGCCATTGCCAGGTTGGGAAGTGACCGGCCGATCGCGTTTCGGCCCTGCTCGCGTTTCATCAGTTCGATCATCTCCTTCGAAGCAGCCGAATTGATGACCTCGCCTCGCTCGAGCTTCTCCATTAGCACCACCATCTCGCGGGGTGTCGCGAAGCCCAGGCCGAACCGCTTGTTCTCAGGATCCTTTCCCGCCAGGCTGTCGCCGCCGCTGCCAATCTTGCGAAGAAGCTTGATGTTCTTCAGCCCCAGAGATTCCATGCGCGCATTTACAGCATCGGTTGTGAGCACATCGAGCACTAAATTTGTTGCAGTGTTATCGCTCAGCAGCATCATCAGGTTCACCCCGTCGCGAAGCGTCAGATGAAGACCGTCAGACAGCTCGGTCAGAATTCCAGAGCCCGATACTTTCTTTTCTTTAGTCAGCACCAATTCATCGCTCCAGTGGGCCTTGCCCTCGTAGACGCGGGCAAATGCCTCGACCATCACCGCGATCTTGATTGTGCTCGCAGTGCGCCCTCGATCATCTGCATTGAGGGCATAAGTCTCACCAGTGTCCAGGTTCTTGGCGAACAGACTTACCTTGCCTTTGAACGGCGCGATTTCAGCTTTGATTCTTTCGTCCAGAGTTGATGATCCCTGTGCCAGCCGTTCCGACGAGCGCGATACCGTTGTTGTTAAGGAGAAGAGCAAAAAGATAATGAGAATGAGTAGAGGAGCTAATAGAGTTCGCATAAGGTGTTTGGTTAGAATCAACTGAACTGGACGACTCATGCTGAGTAAATTCGCAGGTGGGGAAGGGGGCAGTCGTTAGCTTGAAGGTTCGGTAAGTTCAAGGCGCCCCCGCTCAAGGTTCCGAGGCTTCATCATCAAATCAATCACTCAATCCAGTAAACCCAGAGGCTTAAGTGATAT
>DASQPD010000127.1:0-44180 GCA_035644135.1 Pyrinomonadaceae bacterium | reverse complement strand
ATGGGCTTGCGCATAATTCCCTGAACCAATCAAAGCTCTTGCAATGCCTGCATAAGCAATGAACGGGAAGCCGGCATCCGGATTCGCCTCGGCAGTGCTGACGGCGCGTTTAAAAAAGGTAAGAGCCTCCGAAAATCGCCGTTCCTCATTGAATCCGTTGCCCAGCATAGAAAGCAGACGCACCTGAGAATCTATGTCTCCTGTCTTGTATGCGGAAAAAACTGCCTTTCCAATAAGACTGACTGCCAGAGCAGTGTCTCCCTCAAGAAAAGCGATCGTGCCGAGTTCACCTGTGGCGCGGGCCGCCCAATCTTCTTCTCCCAAGCCCTCTGCGACCTGGAGTGCCTCTGTCCAGTCAGCCTTGGCGGATACCGAATCGAGGTTGAGGTCTGTGTATCCCTTTGCGGCCAGGCACCAGAGGCGCAGCCTTTTATCTGCGGTCACTACAGGATCATTCAATGTTTCGATGAGGTCTTTCGAAAGCCGGTCCCAGCGCATGTTCTGGGCGTTTGCACGAATTCGTCCGACATGAGCGTAGAGTTCATTTCGCCGGTCGCCCTTGCTACGAAACATCGTCTCCGCACGTTCATAGAGTTCGCCGGCGCGGTACCAATTACCTAGCCAGGAAAGGTGGTTCGCTTGATTGAGCAACGAAGCGGGAGTATCAAGGGCCACAGCAGAAGGCTTGGCAGACTTTTGAGAAAGAACGAATCGGGATAGCGCCGCTATCGAAACAGCGCAGCAGATCGGGATGAAGAGCCGAAGAAAGAGGCCCCTTCTGGAAGGAATCGCCACGACCAACGACATGGAATCAAAACGGCTCCAAACCTAGCGTTGAGATAACACAACTAATGTCTACAGCCGGATGATTGATTCTGTATCAACGCTGAGAATGGCCGCGAATGGCCATAGTTGTGGCCACTCACGTTTTCTGCGCGATTGTCCTCAAGCAGTTGTGTGCTTGCGCTCGATCCTAAGTAGAAGGCTGGATTTCCCGAGAATTATGCAGTGGTCACAAAGTTGTGATTTCCGCCTTGCTTTCAAGCCTTTCAAAAGTGACGTGGCCACTTCTGTGGCCACTCACGCGATTTGTTCGTGGCCCAAAGAGCCGTAGTGTAGGGTTGGCGGATGAGCCGCGTTTCGTTAGTGGCCGGAACCACTAGTTGCAATTACGAGGAGGTCGAATGATTGATACACCCCTGACCTTCCGTCCATCTGCCTGGGTCAGGGACGTCCAGACTGCCGACGGCGTCGCTCTGCTCGACATTCATCAAGGCACCTGTTTCAGCTTGAACCCTGTTGGTGTGAGGATCTGGAACATGCTGAAGCTCCAATCGTCAATCAATGAAATGAGTGCGTCGATAGCCGCAGAGTTCGACGTGGTGGAGCAGCAGGTTCGCGCCGATGTAGTTGAGTTTATTCAGCGCTTAGACGAAAGAGGCTTGGCCATTCGAAACGGAGAGAAAAACTGAAGTGGGATACCGACGCTGGCTTTCTGGTTTGTTGCGCTGGTAAGCAAGGCGCCGGACCAAGCCGTCTTATCAACGCCAAATGAAACAGGAGATCCCGACGAAAATGCTGGTTTCCCGCGCACTATTGCTTTTGGCCTTTTACGACATTCTGTCGTGCCTTGGCAGTTTTCGGATCGTGCATGCGATCGTGAGGCGTTGGAAAGTCACCGATAGAGCGATGGCCGGCACGACGACTGATTCGGTGGTGAAAGCCGTCAATTACGCCTGCGTCTGGTATCCAAAGCAAGCCCAGTGCTTACAGCGTTCGTTTGTATTGACGTACTTGTTAAGACGAAGCGGACTTCCGGCAGAAATGGTCCTTGGCGCAAGCATGATGCCGTTCCGGGCGCACGCCTGGGTTGAGGTCGAGGGGCGTCCTGTCAACGAAAGATCTGGGACTAAGGAACGGTACGCAGTTTGGGAGAGGTGCTAGCCGAGGTGGGTCATGGGTACTCAAGCGGGGATGTGGAACTTTGATGGAAGGCCAATCACCAAAGAATCGCTCGAGCAGTTGGCTTCGGGAATCGGAGAAGACGGTTGCGAGGAAGAGCGATCCCATTTCGATGGTGCAATCGCAGTGCTGTATCGGGCGCGATATACGACCCGTGAATCCCGTTATGAAAGTCAGCCATATGTTTCGTCTTCCGGTCTTGTCTTTACTTGGGACGGGCGACTCGACAATCGGGAAGACCTGATCTGCCAGTTGCCCGGTCTCGGAGAAACCTCAACCGATGTCGAAATCTCGGGTACCGCTTTCGAACGCTGGGGCACTGGTTGCTTCAGCAAGATAATCGGGGATTGGGCGCTCGCAATTTGGGATCCAGAAAAGAAAGCGGTAATTTTCGCGAAAGATTATCTGGGCACGCGTAGCCTTTACTACTACGCGACCAATCACCGGGTTGTCTGGTGTACGCACCTGGCTCCTATCGTTCTCTTTCGGGGCGCGTCCTTCACCCTAAACGAGGAATACATCGCTGGCTATCTGGCCATGTATCCGCAAGCGCACTTGACTCCATACCGGGAGATACAGAGTGTGCCGCGCGCAAGCTACGTCACCCTTCAAAACGGCAAAGCGACGAAACACCGCTACTGGTCATTCGAGGCCTGCCGGGGTGTCCAGTATAAAACTGACTCCGAATACGAAGAGCATTTTCGCAGTCTCTTTCGTCTGGCAGTCCGCCGCCGTTTGCGCTCGGACTCTCCTGTGCTGGCCGAGTTGAGCGGGGGCATCGACTCTTCCTCCATCGTCTGCATGGCGGACGACATCATTCGCGAAGGTGAGATTCAAGTGCCGCGACTCGACACGATGTCTCTTTATGACCCAACAGAGCCAGACGGCGACGAACGAAATTATTTTTCGCTAGTGGAGGCAAAACGCGGGCGCCTCGGTCACCATTTTGATAAATCGAAATACCCTTCTTCTTTCGCTCTCGACGGTAGTGAATTTGCGGCTGCGCCGGGGTGGACACGAGGCAGGGATTCGCTTCGGCCCGTGCTGACGGGAATGATGAAAACTCACGGTTACCGAGTCGTGCTCTCGGGCGCTGGTGGAGATGAGCTACTGGGAGGCATTCCCGACCCTCGGCCGCAATTGGCCGACCTGATGTTGCCGCCGCGACCGATCAAATTGGCAAGGCAACTCGTAGCCTGGAGTCTGGTGAAAAAACGTCCTTTAATTCAGCTCCTCTTCGAAGCAAGTCTCCTTTGGCTACCACAGAAGATACGCACGCTGCTCACAGACGAATGCGATCTTGCCCCGTGGGTGGATCCGGGCTTCGCCCGTCGATTCCATCTAGCGACCAATCAGTTGGGCCCGCAAGGCACCTATGGATCCTGGAGGCGAAGCCGACGCTGTTACGCTCAGAGCGTGGTGGCCATGAGCCAACAGATCGCTTCGTCTTCTCCACAAGGACTCGCGTTTGAGGAGAGACGCTGTCCGTACCTGGACAGGACCTTGGTTGAATTTCTACACGGGATCCCGCCGGATCAATTGTTACGCCCTGGGCAACGACGCTCTTTGATGAGGCGCGCTCTAATTGGTCTCGTTCCAAACGAGATTCTGTTCCGGCGCACGAAAGGGGTCACCGTTCGCAGCATTCTTGTCAATTTTGAACTCAACTGGGCCGGGCTTGAAAACCTCTTTCAGTCTTCTCTGAGTTCCCGTCACCGGTTCTTAAATCAAGTGCTCTTTCTGAAGAATCTCGAGAAAACAAAGAATGGAGACCCGTCGCTGTTAGTTCCGATGCTCCGGGCGCTCTTCCTAGAATTGTGGCTGCAGGGCTTGTCGCGGCACGGCTTGCTGAACGACAGCAGCGAGAGGGAGACGCCGATGTGCGCTGTATCGGGATAGCGGATATGAGACTCACACATCACCTTCGGCTACTTGCCTTCAGCAGAATAGCCAATCTTACTCAAAGAAAGGAGGTGAACCTGATGATGACCTATTCGAAGCCGGAACTGACGTTCCTTGGTAGCGCAACTGACGTTATTCAAGGTGTCAAAGTCCTGCCCCAAAGTATTGATGGGGCAAAAACAGAACATACGCCAGCCTATGACCCCGACGAGGGGTGAGACTGGGTTGATGAATGCGTGAACCGCGCACTCAAATCGTGCGGATCGGCCCTCCGGGCCGCTCAGAACGGCCCGGAAGGCCGAAATGTTTCTATCGAATTTGTTGGATGGGCTGCTCCCGGAGCTTCCGCCACCTTGAGTACTCTTCGGCTTTGCCGGGATCGTGGTCTTCCTCATCTTTCAGCCAAAAGCAAAACCAGTCCACGGTGCCCTGCTGGGACGCAATTCTATTTGCTGGCTTCACCAGGACATGGTCGGCGTCCGGAAGGTAGAGGAGTTCGACCGGCTTGCCCAGGTATGAGAGTACGGCAAACCACTCCCATTCAAAGAACAGGGACCCGGGTTCATTTGCTTCCAACCTCACTGGTGTACTCACCTTGTCGAGGTTGAACCCCGGACAGTTCTTTAACCAGGTCGCAAGTCCCTTTCCAAAAGGTGCGGCCTCGTTGGCCAGTTCCGAATCCCA
The DNA here is from genome assembly GCA_035644135.1 of Pyrinomonadaceae bacterium. GTDB lineage: Bacteria > Acidobacteriota > Blastocatellia > Pyrinomonadales > Pyrinomonadaceae > PSRF01. The sequence continues at coordinate 39,632 of DASQPD010000127.1, read as the reverse complement.
GCCTGTGTCCCACCTATTGAGCATAGCCACATAACGGAAATAGCCTGCATCGGAGATATCAGCAAGAATGGCCGCTGCGAAGCGACGATGGGAATGAGTAAGGGCATATCCAACCGCCAAGCCCGTGCGACTAAAAGCAATGATTCCCACGCGGTTGCTCTGAATCAATCCTCTCGCGTCCAGATAGTCGATCACGGTTTCGTATGTCGCCGCCTCGTCGGTCACCTCATGTGGTGTCCTTATTCGGAGCGGATCTTCCTTCAATTGTGCTACGAAAAAGCCTTTTCCGGACAGGGGCTGCGCTGCAAAAGCTGTAGTATAAGGACCATCAATCATGAACTTTGACAAATCATCGGCGTGCGTCTGAATAATGAGAGGGTATTTCTTACCGACGGTGTACTCCACGGGAAAATACAATGTGCCTTCAGCTGTAGCGCCGGAGCCGCTCTTAAAGGCGATTTCTTCTACTTTTCCAAGCTGGAATCGACTGAGTTGGGGGTTCGGATCCAACAGCAGCGATTTGGTTCCGCTCTTTACGTCTCGCGCATATAGCTTTGGCGGCGTGTTCGGGTCTTCTTCCACAGAAATCTCTACCCCCTGACCAAGCTTCACATCGTCGTCCTTAAGCCCGACTCTCTGCCAATGCCCCCCAGTTTTCTGGTACTGAACAGCGGGTCCATTTGGCCCGCCTAATCGGCCGCGAATTGTGCCGGTGTTTGCATTCCATTGATCCAGTGTTACCTCTTCGTCCGTTACTGGGCTAACGTCGCCATCGGGGACGCTGATTTCGGCAGTAAATCTCTTGGTCTGGCGTGCCCGACGCTCGGAACCTTGAGTTCCGTTCAAAGGAAGATATGTTCCAGATATTACAACTGATCTGCTATCCGCGGCCCATAGGACGTCGGAATGTGCATAGCCTGTTGGAGCGTCTAATAGGACATGGATGTGAAGGGATTTCGTATCGACTAGCTCGAAACGATAGAGTGCCACAACAGGTTGCCTTTGCTGAACTTCGCGCTGTATCCATCGATCCTGATACTCGTTCCACTCTGCTGGCGGTGTTCCTGTAACCATACACTTAACAATGAGGTAACGGCCATCAGGTGAGAACATTGGAGGCGGAGAGTAGGACGAAAACGCGTTTATACCCTCGGCCTGCACGAGAAGCGCATTCTTCTCGCCCTGCCGTTTCATGAACAGCTTTGAATTTTCGGCCGCATGGAGTTGATCGCGTAGGGAAATGAGATCCGGTAATGCTTGGTTGCTGACGATGATTCCGTTACGCCGAGTTGTGTCATCCAACATCGGTAGAACCGGATTGTCAGCGATATAGAAGGTATCGCCGTTTGGTCCAATCGCGTACGCTGTTAGACTCGTTCGCTCATCTGTCATACGAGTAATCTCGCCAGAATCCGCATCTGCAACGTATAGCTGCTGCTCCTCTCCGGGACGCTCTCCCAGAAATGCGATGGAGTGGTCGTTGATCCATTTCACATCCTGAATCGCGGGCCGGTTCGATGAAGAGGACAATGATGCCACGATGCGCGGTTTGGGCGACTGCATAACATCAGCGGTCCGGAACAGTTCCAAAAAGTACTCGTTTGTATTGTTCTCAATGTTGCCCTTGCTTAACAAGATGACAAACCGCCGACCATCGGGCGAACGTCTGTCTATTTGAGAACCTCCGGGGGTTATTACTCGAGCGAGTTGAATGATGTCGGCGACCGCAATCGGTCGCCGCAGCACCTCGGCTGTCGTGTCGAGCCCCATCCGCGAGTGACCCGGAGCGGCAAGGAGTGAACTGCACATGAGAGACGCGAGGCACGCCTGAATGATTTTGTTCAATTGCATCACCCATTTCATTCCAGAGATCTTCGCGAGATCATCCGCGACAAAGTTGGATACTCGCTGCCAGGTCATCGAGCTATGTCTAAAACTGTAGTTTCAATGCCAACTGAATTGAGCGAGGACCACCAATCTGATACAGAGGATTGAAACCACCACCAATTCCACCGCCCCCTAAACTCGAGGCCAGCGTCTGGGTGGATTGGCCAAAAAGCGGACTCGTGACATCGTTCGTGGGAGAACCAAAACTTGGATGATTAAAAAGGTTGAAGAACTCCGCGCGGAACTGGAGTCCTACCTTCTCAGTGACTTGAAACTGTCGGCGGACGGTCAAATCGTTCTGCCACGCGCCGAATGCCCGGAGCTTGTTGCGGGGCAAAGTACCCTGCCGGCCAGATGGAGGCACTGCGAATGCGGCGGGGTTCAAAGCTTTTCCGCCTGGGAGGGTGGAGGAGAACAAATAGAGGGGAGGGCCTACGACAAGGTCAGGCCGGGAGCTGAATTCGGCGTTTGCGACGAAAGACTCATTTGCGAAGAGGTTAACGGGAGGTGCAGACCTTATCAAAAGAAAGTTGTCCAGCGACCAACCGGCAAAAAGCGCATGCGCGGGACGCCATCCGGATCGAAGCGGTATTTCGTAGGTCAAGGCCCCAGTAAAGGAATGACGTACATCAAAATCCGAGTTCCCGCGATCAATGCTGGGCCTGCCAAGCGTGGCCGGCGTGGCGGCCCGCACTGTATTAGTAGAGCCAATATCGATCGAGTGGGACCACGTATACGACGCTAGGCCCTGTAAACCGCGCGAAATCTTTCGTTGGAACTTAAGCTGCAGCGCGTGATAGTCGGACGTCGCAGTATTTCGCATCACGTCGACGGTTGACTGAAAATTCGCATTGGGAGCGCTCAAGCTGTCGTCTCGCAGTAAGTCGCGGCCGACAGCGCCCACATAAGTAATGGATGCAACCTGGTTACTTCCAAGAGATTGCTCAAGAGCGGTATTCCACTGGTAGGTGCGCGGCACCTTCAGATTTGGCACGGCGACATATAGCGGGGCTGTCGCCGGCAAGCTCGCGCTGACTGGAGGACGCGCAGCTTCTGCTGCCGTCAGCGGCAATGGGACAAAGAACATGTCGTTCGTAGCAGTGAAAGGGAATCCAAAAGTGGACTGGCCAAGCAAGCCCGTGCCGTAGTCATAAAAAATACCAAATCCGCCGCGCAGTACTGATTCCCACCCAGCTCTTGCGCGTAGCTGATATGACATCCCGATGCGAGGGGCTATGTTGCCATACCGTGTTTGATAGAGCGGATCTCCCCGAGTCGCTAGGGCCAGATTGGCCGGATTTTCGATATTCGTCACCGCAAAGGGCTGATCGTTTCGACTCTTTCCTTGCAATGTGGGGTTAACATCCCAGCGCAGGCCGTAGGTGAGTGTCAGCCGAGCGCTGAGGTTCCATGAGTCTTGAGCGTACAGCGAGAAGTTGCGCGATAAAAGTGTCACTGTCTCGAGTCCGTCTGTTTCGGCAATCAATGGCACGCCTGAGTCCGCAAAGCCCTGGCCCCCGGTGACTCCCTGAAATAACAGGAACTGTTGGTAAACCGGATTGCCAGCGATGGGAGAGAGCCAACGATAGTCAACTCCTAACTTGATTTGGTGGGCGCCATTGGTGAGGGACAGGTTATCGACCGCATTTACTTGCCGCTGCTCATTCTTTGCATTCGCACCCATGAGCAAGGCGGCCAGACCCGAAGTAGACGTCCCGGCACCCAACAAGATAAAAGCGAACGAACTGTTTGCTGCGGAAAAGCCCTGCGGAAAAACTAAGTCCGGGGAAAACGGCAGGGCGCCAGCGAAATTGTCGAGTCGGCCTGAGCTGCCCGCTCTGGTGTTGCTGTAATTAGCTCGGAACTCGTTGCTTATATTCCTGGTTAGCATCGCGGTGTATCCGAGCGTGAAGGTGTGGGTGATAAATGATCCTGTCTCGAGACTGCTCAGTGCGCTCCCCTCGCGCTGAGTAATATGAGAGGGAGAGAAATTGTAGCGGGCGAAGATTGCTTGCCGCGAATTGATGTTGTGGTCAATCCGCAGGCTGTATGCGTCAAGCGTTGATGGATTGGAATACCCGCTATTGAACTGCGCGTTCCCTCCGGACAGGTTCGCGCCATTCGGTACTGGAAAGGCGTTGAGAAATGGTGTGACCGCCGCCGGGGACTGAGTTCGCGATGCCAGGTCCGGTACGATTGTCTCCGCCGTCAGCGGCTGGCGAAGCCTTAGCCCTTCATAGGATAAAAAGAAGAAAGTTCTATTCCTGAAGATCGGTCCGCCGAATACTCCACCAAAGTCATTCTGGCGCTCCTTGGGTTTTGGTACACCGTCCCGGTCAGCAAACCAACTGTTCGCATCGAGCACGTCATTGCGAAAGTAGTCAAAGAGCGTGCCGTGGAATTGGTTTGTTCCCGACCGCGTGGCAATCGAGATTTGCCCACCCGGCGCCCGGCCGAACTCCGGAGCAAAAGACGAAGTCTGAACCCGAAATTCCTGCATCGCATCGACCGAGACCAGGCTGTTGGTCCCTCCCATCGCGCTGAGCCCGGGAATCGATCCTCCGGCAGTTTGTGGCAATCCATTGCCGGCCGAAACGCCTATGTTCGCGCTGGCGCCATCGACCGTGAAGTAGTTCGCATCAGCCCGCTGGCCGTTCACGCTGAATTGTCCCTGGCTTGCGTACGTTGTCGGCGTCACAACTGTACCCGGCGTCAGCATGATTAATGTCTGAAAGCTCCTGCCGTTGAGGGGCATGTTCTCGACAAATTGCCGGTCCACCAGCGTACTGACGGTCGCCGATTCGGTGTTGATCAGTGGCGCTCCTCCGGGAACGGTGACGCTCTCTGAGATCGAGCCCACGGACATGTCGAAGTTGAGTGCTATCGCGTCCTGAACGTGCAGCACCATATCGGGTTTCACAATGGTGCGGAATCCAGGCTTAGCCACCTCAAGGCGGTAGTTGCCAGGCGGCAGGTTGGCCATCGTGAAAAGGCCAGCCGCATCCGTCTCTGTGCTGTACTTCGCGTTGGTATCGACGTTGATAGCTTCGACAGTTGCTCCTGGAATGACGGCCCGAGAAGGATCCAGAATGCGGCCGTTGATGCTAGCTGTCGGGGTTTGGGCTAATACTGCGATTGAAAAAAGGAAAAGGACGGAAAACGGCAGAGTCGAGCGCTGCATTTGGGTTTCCCTTGTCACCTGTTTGATGGGTATACAGCGGGCTTTCCGAAGATGTATCGGCGTTCCAAAAAAGAAGCAAACAAAATCACGCTACATCTGAAAGCTGGCTATGGGTGGTTTGGCTCGCCGCGTAGCGAGGCAAAGAGGAGTTGTTTACCGCGAGGCCTGTCGCTTCCACCTTGAGGCTCGACAGTCACAAAAACAGAATCAATCCGCGCCAGGACCTTAGCGTCGTCAAACTTCAATACCCAGCGCCGCATGGCTTCATTGTCCATGTAGAAGACACCCATGTTGAAGGCGGATCCTTTCCGGTTGTCGGCCGCCTTGGCCCCCCACACCTGGAAGGCGCCGGCGTTTTGGAATCCTGGCTGCCGGTCGAGGTCGAATGCATAAAAGATCAGCGATTTATCCTTGGTATAGAAAATCCGTCCGAAGGGTTTCTTGTTCCGGCCGTTTTGGTCGATATCGAATACATCGGCCAGCAAGAGATCTCGCGCTCCCATGAGTTCTCTAATATCGCGGTCGGCAGCAAGCAGTCGTTGCTGTTCGGAAATCGTGTCGGACAGGGTGCGAAGCTGCGCCTTGAAAGTTTCGGTTCTTTTATCGAATTCCGAGTTGCGAAGAAGAGCATCGTCACGCTCGGAGCGAAGTCTATCCATGTCACTGTTGAGCTGCGTCAATTGCGCCTGGGCGTCACCCAAATTCCTGGCAATTTGGTCTCGATCCGCTTTAACACCAGCATTTTCATTACCGAGCCTTGAGATGGTAGCTGCCTGCTGGGATCTGTACTGATACGAGTCATCAGCCAACTTCTTCGTTGCTGACAGCTCATTTCGAAGGCGATTGATCTCGTCCGACAGTCTCTTGATTTCTTGTTCAGGTCCAGTCACAACGCCTACTTCAGGCGTTGCCGAAGGCAACTCGAGAGCTCGCGCCCGTTGCTTACCTTCAATCGCGGCTCTAGCCGAGTCGTGTGCACTCCTGGCCCCCAGTACATATCCGCCAATACTGGCGCAAATGACTATCACGAGTGCCAGCGCATATGTCATCGCATTGACAGCTCGGAATGGAGAATGTTGTCGTTGATGTTGGGTGACCGTGTCCAATCGAGGCGCAACTTTACCTGGCGCAATCTGTTCAAGCTTGGCCAAGAGTTGCGTCCTGCCTTGCAAGAGCTCCGCGTCAAACTTGGGTACTTCGGCGATTTCGCTTGGCTCGGCGAGAACTGGGATGCCATGCCGTACGATCCGGGAGTATTCTTGCAGCAATTCAACGCATTCAGGACAAACCAAAAGGTGGTCGTTGAGCTGCTCAAGTTCTTGGCCGGTCAGCGACCCGGAGCTGTACAGTGCGCAAAGCTCCCGAAACCGGTCATGACCATTGTGGTTCCCAAGTTTTAATTCAAAAGATTGCGCCATATCCCGTCCTACTCTGTCTCTCTGGGGGATGGGGTCAGGGAAACCGACAAAATTTCCCTCAGCTTTTCCAGCCCTCGGTAGTAGTGATTCCGCGTATTGCCCAGCGTTTCGTTAAGGCGGACACTTATTTCCCGTAACGAATAACCTTCCCAGAAAAACATCTCCAGAGTTGTCTTCTGCTGCTGGGTTAACCTCTGGAATGCCCCTTCGAGAAGGTCTCGCAGCTCATTCGCCAACTCAAGCCTCTCGGCGGACAAGTCTGAGGGCACCGATTCCAGGACTTCGTCAATATGGCAATAATCATAGAATCGGCGCAGTGCGAGATACTCTCGCTTGTTAAAGGCACGAGAATATGAGATCTGCACCAGCCATGAGCGGAGTGACCCCTTTGATCCATCGAAATCTCGGCACTTCTGGAAAAGGTAAAGGAAAACGTCCTGCAGGAGTTCCTGCGCCTCGCTTGGATCTCTGAGAATTCGAAGGCCGATGCTCAACACTAAGCGGGCATAGCGGTCATAGAGCAACCCAATCGCCTGGGTATCTCCTTCTTGCACCCGCCGCATCACGGATTCGTCCGTGGCGTTCACAATTCCCGAGACTTGCTCAATCGCCCCAGTGTCCGACACCTTGTCAACCGCTATCCCATTTGAAAAAAGACCGCGAATTGCCGCCCAGGAGCTCACGCTTCCTCCATGGTCTTAATCAAACCGCCTAGAGTCCGCCATTGTTCATTCCGCACTGAGCGAAGCGGTCTACCGCGAGGCCCGAGTGCAGCCACAGGTGCTGCAAACGACGATGCGTTTACCGCCAAATTGTACTTCGCATGGTGTGCCATCGTTCGCAACTTCCCACCTATTCGTGTTTCCAGAACTTTCTAAACGTCGGCGATGCGTTTACGTGAGTTTCTGATCTCGACTGCTGACCTCAAAAAGCGCCCTGCCCGTCACCCGACCTACAAGATCAATGCGAGAAAGTGGATACCTCTCGACCTTAATACCGTGTATGTCGGTTCTCGATAACACCAGCCATCGATCCTCCCGCACAGCCTTTGCAATATCCAGTCTTCCACCTGGCAGGTAGACGAACCAGGTAGGCGCATCCAGCGTGCCCGCCGGATCGAGTTTCGGTCGTTGAGCATTCAAAGCTACCAGTACTCCAGCCTCGTGAAGATAGGGACTGCGAGCGAGACCAGGAATCCACCCAAACAAGTCGTGTTTCGTGCGTCCCAAATGCCTCACCAGCGAAGCCGGCCAGGGAGAAAACATGTCAGCCCAATGCTGATACACAGCTGGACGATCAAGGTCCACGCGGCTGCTCACCGTCATGCGATACTCGAACGTTCGCTCCTTACCCAAGACGCGAACAGTAACCTGCTTCAATGTGGCGGCTGCCTCTTGCTCTTCGAACGGGCCATCACATCCGTGATTCAACTCGTCCAAGGAAACACAGAGAATGACCGCTAGCACACGTCGGTGCTCAAGGCTCGGATTCCTCATACCATTCAACCAGCCGCAGACCGCTCTGTGAGTGAATGCCAACTGCGGCTTGCGCAGTGCGTCGGCGATGACCTTGCCGCGGCGCGCGATTTCGCGGGCCGAGACGCCTTGCCGCTGCTGCAAGTCGCGAAGGTATACCGCTTGCGTTGTACCTGCACCGCGTATCGAACCCGCCCTTCCATGCTCATCGTTTTCCCGGCTGGGTCGCGAATCGTTGAACGATCCTCCGCCAATTGATCAGCGAGAAAACAATCATCTGCCGAGTAATCTTCTAGCGCGGATATCCTACAACGATGACGGTTATACGTCTGTTGTCCTTGAGCTACGAACTCGGTCATGGTACTCAATGTATCTTTGTACCGTGACATAATCTAGTTTAGAGATAGATTATTTACAGACTTCATTTGTTTCCTACGATCCCGCAAAAATATTTGCCTTTTACGCTGATACAAACGGTCGTGCTCGCCTGTATGTCGTGTCAATGATTGCCAATATGGCGCGCAGATATCTGCGTTGACTGGCGTCAGGAGATTGATGTCGTGCAGCACTTCTAAGCGCTCTCCGCGATATTGGCTTCGCCCTCTTCGTCCGGTCCTATGTCCGCGCTTCGCATGTCTTTGCTTTTTCGTAGCGGCAGTAGGTGGGCATGTTTGGACGGGAAGACAAAGTTCTTGACGAACCACAGCCCGTCCGCATTCAGCCGGCGGCCCACCACAGTTGGGCCATACTGCTTTACGAACTCGGAGAAATCGTCAGGATCGATGATCCGTTTCTTAACACCGGTTGTTTCCACAATGCGGCACTTGAGCCAACCGTGAGCGATCCATTTTTGCACCTCATCACTCCGCACATGCAAAGCCTCTGCAAGGCTGTACACTGTGAACCACTCGCGCCCTCTTTGCGAACTCTCCCCCAGGCGGTGCAGCATTGATCGAATGGAACGCGGCGTGCGCTGCAGGACCCTGGAAACTTCTTCGATCGGGCGGGTTTCGATCAGATCAAACAGCCGTTGTTGTTCCGGCTTCGTCCATTGCCGCCATGCACGCTTTTGCGTTATCCCTTGCTGATGTAAAAACCGGAAACAGGCATCTCGGGGATTGCCTGACAGTTCGGCGAGCCGAGTTGCCAGGGTTGCCAATGCGTTTCTGCCGTGGGCGTGACCGCGTTTTGCGGATACCAGATAATTCCTGACCAATTGCGTTGCGTCTTCCGGCCAGTCAAAAACACGGCGATTCCTGCGACTATCCCGTTCGTCCATACCCAAACAACTGGAAGATCACGATTGATTCCACGCCACAGTCTCCTCAAGACTGGTCGCGCTTTCCAGAGTACCTCCCTACTTATCTATGTCAGCCAGGAAGATATTTGTGACAGAAAAACATTGTCTTGGATTTAAGACACAGTTTTGACCAAAACATTACATTTCCCTCGCAACCAACTCAGGGATTGAGAGTTCCAATGTAACAAGTGAGTAGCACATTTCGACTGCCCTCCCCCGGCGGTTTGCTCTCGCTTACTGTTTGGGAGCGTCTGCGTCGGTAGCTCGTATCGGCAGACCTGCTCTCGCATGACCAACGATTTGATTCTGCTGTCGCATTTGCTGCGACACGCCACTTGTGTGTCTATGAATACTGTCTCGAGTAATGCCCCCTTCTGGTGGGACCGGGAGTTGGATTCCACGGGTAAAACCATTCGTCCGGATGTCCGTTCTGCCGCTATTGAAATCTGGGACGTCGCCTGCAATCAGACTCGTGCGTTGCTCGGGGAACCGTGCGAGGCCCTTAGTCTCATGGAGAGATCCGTGGCTCAGATTTCGCGTTATCTCGACGTTCGCGAAACTCCTCTGTTTGCCCACGATGCTAGCGGTCTGCTGATGTTTGCTTTTTACCGATCTCTGCGCCGCCATGTAGCGAAGCTGAAGCGCATCGAACTCGCGGCGGATATCAGTGCACTTTCAGAGTCAGGTCCCGCTCGGAACTGCACGAAAGAGGAAGATTGCCGCATGGATGCGGAGAAGGCCGCTCGCCAGCTTAGCCAACGAGGCCGGCAAATGTACGAGCTTCGCAAGGAGGGATTCGAATGGAGAGAGATCGCCGAGAAACTCAACATTACCGATGCCGCCGCGCGAGCCGAGTTCTCGCGCGAACTGAAGCGGGCGCGACTTAGAATGAAGAATAAATCTCTGTCTCGAGCCGACACGCAAGCTCAGAAGGGGTCCGCACAAAGACGTGAGTGTAATTCCTGACCTCGTAGCCTACGACGCGTCTTCATGGGTTACTGAGCCACGATGGTCCCGGCCGTTACTGGCCGCTCACTTCTCTTAGCGCCTCCCGACACATTCATCAGTATGGTTGTTTGTGTCGCTCCAAATTGCCCAGCCGACGTCGGGAAATTGATGATCTTCCTGTGATCCTTCGCACACTCAGAAAAACTCCACGGTGAAGAAGTGTTAAGAATGGAGCGGAGACGCGACGGCCTTTGCTCAGAAAAGAACCAAAATGAAAATGATAGCCATCTAATTGGTAGAGGCATTTTATGAAGCGATTTTCTCTCGTGGCGATTAGCTTGATTCTGGCGGGGGTTTCCGCCATGGCTGCGCCCAATCGAAGTACTGCGAAGGTGCCGGCGTTTCCCGGCACTCTGGCGAATGCGCGCTACGTCTACATAGCTTCTTATGACGGAGATCAATTCAACCCCAACCTGCTTTCCGAAGATCGCAACGCGATCGGCGCCGTGCAGAACGCCATTCAGCAGTGGGGCAAGCTGACGATCGTGTACCGGCCCTCCGAGGCCGACGTCATCATCCTCGTGACGAGCCGGCCTTCCGAAGATCTGATGGCCGTGTACGACGGGCACCAGGAACCGATCGGCAATTTTCTCTGGCGCGTCATGGGACGCGACGGTCTCCAGTACGGTGAAACTCCGCTGGTCACCCAATTTGAAAAGGGATTCGAAAGCGTGCAGCAGCACAAGTAAGCTTGCACGCGCGCACTCCAGGAATCCTGTCATGCACATTCAATTCTGCTGCATGTCAGTCCGGGAGCCTGGCTGAAAGGATTAGAGGCTGCGAAGAACCTGCATAAGACTTTCAATTTTGTGGGTCGATGCGGCCTCGCCGGATTTAAGGTTGCGCTAAATGCATAATCCGGAGAAGAAGGACAACGCCATCTCGGCAAGCGCTTCGGGAGCCATCTTGGGCTTCTCCGCCTCGATATAGATGGCGAGTAGGCGTTGCATGCGAGCCCGGTTCTCTGCCATGATCGCGTGCCACCTGGGAGCTTTGCGGCGAATTACAATATCGACATTTCAATCCCGCTATGCGGAATTCCCCGGTGTGGTCCGTGGCTGTTTCAACGAAATCCGAGAAAGCCAAGCTGATAGTCGAAGTTGCCGCTTTCACCCAGGAAAGTTCGGTCTGGATCGTATTTGTTGGGAATCCGACAAGAGCAGACGGGTGGGTTTAGTACCCGCTTACAATCAATTTGAGCTGCCTGAAACGCCTGTGAGCAATTGACGCGAGCTTTTGAAACTTGTTCCAGTCAATCGCGGCACAGTCTCGGCCGCGTTTAACATCCACCGGGAGGCCAGCCACGAATCCTCTTCATAATCCAGTCTCATCCCGCGCTTGGATCGATCCAATCACAAACGTTATTCGCCCTCGCGGTGTGGTCTTGCGGCGCGACCTAAAAGGCTTCCTGCTCGGTCCTTGGCCGCCAAACACTGTTCAGCCCTTCGTCCACGAACTCACCCATCATTGGTGCTTTCACTCCGCCGTCGGTCTCGCCTTGGCTCTTCTGCGCTTCCGCTCATTGCGACGGCCGCCTACATTGGATAGAGATGCCGCTCCCCTATTGTTGGACGAGATGCTCACCGTGGATACGATGCTGGAGTTAATCCGGCCTCTCAGTGAAGGCCTAGCGCTGTTTGCCGAGTACGACATAGTTCCGGGGACGTCATCCATTTCCTCGACGCCGCTCGCTTGGATCTCGATCGCGATGTCAGCGCGTTCGGAGCAAATGGATCTGTCCCAGCCGCAGGCCGCCTATGAACTCACTGATCGTCTTGTAAATCTGCGGCTCAGCCGGGACTCCCTCATCCGAAAGATGAATTTTCTTTCGTGCTCTTCGGCGGCTCTTCGCAGCGCATATCTAGACGGATACATAACTGTAAAGAGGCTATATCTGGACCTCTCCCAATCCGTTCCCGCATTGGCCGATACGGATCTGTTCCTTTGTTATCTGCGCAGCTATCTCTTCGAAGACTATGGCATGGTCGCGATTCTGGCGGGCGAAGACGGCGACACTTTTGATCGACAAGTTGCAATGATTGAGCGATTGGGCCAGCGATTGGCCGAGCTATATTACCCAGGCCTGGCAGAAAACGTCGCAATCTTTGAACAATTCAGCAACCGGGCGCCGAAAGGAGATCGCTCCAACGGAATTCCGGGGCTCGGACTTAGCTCCTGGGAACTTGAACATGGACTCAAGATCCAGGAGAGGCTCTTGACCGAGTTGCAGGATGATGCGCAGGCGGCGCCGACAATGCGACTGCTCTCAAACGTTCAACGAGTGTGGTTGTCCCGCCGCTCGCTTGTGTACGTAGCGTCAGAGCCGGCGAAAGTCCAAGTCCGCAATGGAGTGGTGAGCGCTTGGCCGGACCCGCCGGACCAGGAGTTTCCGTTGTTAACTGGTCTGGCCGCAGTGGCTGGCGCCGCAGACACAGAAGCAAGAGAAAGCGGCTGGGTCTCTCTCGTGCTCCAACCCCAACGCGGGCTCTTCGCCACTGTTGTCGGCATCGGCTCGCGGGCTACCGCAATCCAGTGGCCGCCCGCAGTGGTTGATCCCGCGTCGGATGTCGCGGCGCTATTGAACGATCCGGCATGCTCCCCTGTTGTAGTGCAGGAACAGTACGAATTGATCAAGAAGTGGGTAGACGGATATTTTCAGGAGGCACCCGAGCCCATGAAGACCTCGATTGCACAGACGCGTCAAAGTACACAGTCCGCGTTGAAGAGAATTGCTGACTGGTTCCTTGGGCGGTGGGGTGAGGACGAGAAGGCAGCACTTCGCTGTCTGCGAAGCACAAACTATTTGTGGGAGCTTTTCGATGGCGACAAGAAAATGTTCGAGACGTTCGTCGCACTCGGCGTCCTGCGGAATTTTGACGTTCTGCTGCCGTCGCTTACCGCCGCTCTTTCAAAGCAAGGCTGGGATGTCGGCCAAGCTCTTCGCGTCGCAATTCAGATTCAGACAAAGGGAGTTTCCCTGGTGCGTAACGATCAAGGTGTCTTTCGCTGGCTCCTGTAGTATTGTCGCTGGAGCAGACACCGAATTAAGCCGCATATCGTCCACCTACGCATTCGCTTCTGCGATCTTCGCGCCTTTCGCTTGTGTAGGTGTAAGGATGAAAGGGCTCAACTCGTTGGCGGGACCAGCGAAGGTTGCGAACAAACCGCCTGGACGAAACATTCCCACGGCTCTAAGCAGGCGGCTATGAATGGCTTCAATTTGGTCATGTAGCTTATTGTAGTCAGGATTTTTCAGGAAATCCTCTGCTTGACGCAGCGCGTACCCAGTCGATTCTGCCAGAAACGGTAGCGAACTCGTACTCAACCGTAAGAAGTATTCAAGGGCTTCGTTTCGAGTTTTTGAATCCGGTTGACGGAGACACTGCTCAGTCCAAAGCACGGCGCCATCCGGAATCTCACGGGCAAGATTAGCCAGGTTTCGCAGCCAGTTATGCAACTTATCCCAGCGGCGTGCGCGCACTAGAATCGTGCCCGCGATTGCTGCCCCGAGTGGCGATTGCACCTTATTCAGCAGGACGTCTTCCAGTTCATCCGCATGAACTGGAAAGATGTCTTCGATAGAGCGAAGCGCTTCGTGTGCACTCACCTCGTTGTATATGTTCCACAGTCTTGCAGTCATTCCGAGGAAACTCTCGTTATCCGGTGAGAGGCTTACGTCGAACCTTTTGATGACTGCTGGGCTGAATTGAAAGTCCATTTCGACCCGGAACACGGAAGTGGCTGAACGATCCATGGGAAGCACGAAAGCTTGTGCCTGCACGGAATCTTCAATCTGGAGCCAGTATATGCGTCCACTCTGGGCAGTTGGAACGAGTAGATTGAATTGTGAGGCCGTGTTGTCATTCGATCGCTTCGCTTCTGCAACCTGGATATCGTCGCCTTTGTCCAGCCACTTCATATTTGCATAATCAAAAACTTTCGCTTTGTTCATCCACAAATCTGTAATCTGTTCACTGCCAAAAAAGGAGTGCACATCCTGGAAACTTTGCACGGTGGGTCGGATGGCCTGCAAAGATGACGCTAAGGGAGGCTCAAAAAAGTCCGACGATCCCGGACCTCCGCCCGGGCCCGGACCTCCCGTGCCCAATCCGCTGGGTGGAGGCCCACCGGTCGGGGGCGCTACTTCCGTTATGGGCTCCTCGGTCTGATCTCCTCTCACCCTGACACGCTGGTTTGAAGTCTGGTTGTAGCGAGCACGAACAATGTCTTTGATCCTGTCACCCACAAATGGACGCAGCCGATGCAGAAAAATACAACAGGCTCCGCTCGTACAATCGGGCGCCAATCCTCGCGCATTTAACCCGTCGAGTAGGGCTTCCCCAAAGAGGGAAAAGTTCTTCGGATCTTTCGGTTGCATCGCCTGGGTGCCTGCGGCTGAGCCATAGAAAATCGGAACGAATGAATCTGGATTGATGGCCGAGTTGGCCGGCTCATTCAGGATCCTTGCTCCTTCGAGCGGAGCATACCTTCCAAGGTTGTTATGGTCGTTGCGGCACGCATCCACAAACAGAAAATGCAGTGGGATCGCCAGTTCCTTGAGGCCTCTTGAAATATTCTGTGTACTCAGTGCGCGATCAATTGGTGTACCGGGATCGAGGTAGTCATGGGGCAAAAGAATCTGGCGATCTTCAAGGACCTCTAGCCCATGACCGCTAAAGAAGAAAACGGAGCGGCTTTGCGCAGCGGCGATAGCAGGTAAGCGTGACATCTCGACCTTCCAGTCCTGCAGCGCTTTCTCACAATTTGCGAAGGTGGGTTCGGCGATGTGGTCGTCCAGCCCATTGCAAGCTGCTACTTCTTCCGGTGTAGGTGACAAGAGCAGCCAGCACTTGGCGAGGGGGCTTCCCGTACGAAGGTATTGACGTTCCAGCCAAGTAAAAAATCCGAAAGCTGTAATGGCCGATACATACAGCTGATCAAGTCCAAAGCAGGCCTGACCGCCATCGAGATTCCGATAGCGGCTGACCCCAATGATTACCCCAAATGTTCCCGGTGTACCTGGAGCCCAAGCATCGTTCACCCATAGACCAGGTCGTGTGGTGTCAGCCTTAAGCAAGTGCCTACCTCCAATTCCTTTTCTTGGCAGCTGCGAGTTTGTCCCCGAATTTACGATAAAAACTTGGCCGCAGTAGATATTCCCCGTGAGCCTTAATCAGCGAAACACCGCTGTCATAGGATTCATCGTCAATTCCGTCGATGATGGGGGCTGCGGTATAGCTGATGAAGTCATTGTGGTCCCAAACATTCCACCATAAGCCCAAATATTGTTTATCCGGAAATGGCACCTTATTACCATTTCCCTTGGAATATTGGGGAGTACTGGCAAGGAACAGTTTCATCTCCTCAAATAAACCAACTTGGGACGCGGTCGCGCACCAAAAGTCAATCCGCAAGTTCGATTGCATTTTGGGTAAGAAGTGCGTGACCAGGTCGTAAACAATTTGCCCACCCATGCTGTGGGTGAGCACGATCAACGGCTCGTTCGGCGCAGCCTTTTTGGCATCCGCTAACGTGTCCATTACCACCTGGGGAATGGGTCCGGGCGATGTCGCATCTTTGCGTGTCTTCAGGTAGGCAAAAACGTCGCCAATAAACAGTGTAACCATCCGATTAATGGGTTCGCGCGTTTCCGCCACAACCGTTGAAAGCGTGAAGGCCGGCAAGCTGACGGCCCGTGAAGTTGCTTCGCCAACGCGATCAACGATCCAACTCCACAGGCCAGGGCCCATGCCAACGAGAGCCCCTGCTTCTTTGCGATCCAGCATCGCCCTGAGTTTCTCAAGTTCTTCTTGAACATTAGTGCACTGAGCTAGTGCCGCAGGAGTCGCGGGGTCATGCGCTACTTCATCGGCGGCGATTATCAGTTGCGGGCGCACCCCTGGATCCACGTTTCCCTCGACAATTACCGTGGACAGTAAGTCACTTAGCTCTTGCGGCGAAAGATCCTTTAAACGGATGCGGGGGCCGATGGCAACACTGCCGACTGTGGGCCCGGCGGGAACCAGGACAGAAGAGTTTTGCGGATTGGCGGGAGCGGCAGGTACTTGGCTGCCATCGACCGAAGCCATCACCAGCGCCCTATCGACGTCGCTACTTGTTGTCGGTGCGCCCTGACGAAAGAGAACGCTTTTGGGTCGAGATTCTCGATTCCATGCGAATGTGGCTCCGAATTTTCCCCAATACGCTTCCAATACTGTGCCGGACGGAGAAATATCGTTTCCGACATACCGGTTCAAGAAATCTTTAATTTCTTTCAGGTGAGGCTTATAAGACGGGTCGTCCTCACGATTGGCGACGCCGTGAACAAATACGACACTCATGATGCCGGTGATTATGCGCCTGAGTCTTCAAGTGAATCAACTCGGTACTCAACCACGGTACAAGCGCGCTTGAGACTCCGAGGAGATCGAGCGCTTGGTATGGTCAGGGGAGCCATTCTTCCATTCGCAAGACTCACAAATCCGCCATGATGCGTGAGTTCGCCATACCGAAAGAGACGCGCAAGCATCGCCAGAGAGTGATAGGCGAGGGTTTGATTGATGAAATAATGCCTGCCAGAGCAACGCACTCCGTTGCTCCTTTTGAGAGGCGCACTTTTACGTATAGGGACAGAGAAGACTTGTGAGAATCGCGACCTTCAACATTAACAACATCAACAAGCGGCTTGATAACCTCTTGGCTTGGTTAATCAAAGCTGAGCCGGACGTGGTCAGTCTCCAAGAGCTCAAGGCGGAGCAGGGAGCTTTTCCTGTGAATGCTCTTCGAGCTATCGGATACGAAGCAGTCTGGCAAGGGGAGCGTTCATGGAACGGTGTGGCCATTCTCGCGCGGAACCATGTTCCCGTGCTGACCTGCGCAAGCTTGCCGGGAAATCCTGAAGATCATCAAGCCCGCTACATCGAAGCGGCTGTTCAGGGAGTCTTGATCACTTCCATCTACCTCCCCAACGGGAATCCGCAGCCTGGACCGAAATTCAAATACAAGTTGGCCTGGTTTGAGCGCCTCATTGCCCGTGCTGCGGAACTAATTGCGAGCGGCGCCCCCGTGGTGCTGGCCGGTGACTACAACGTCGTGCCGACACCGCAGGACATCTATCCGACTCGATCGTTGGATAACAACGCGTTGATCCAACCCGAAAGCCGCCAAGCCTTCGCGCGTTTGCTGGCTCAAGGCTGGACCGACGCGATGCGGAGGCTACATCCGGGCGGGCCGCTCTGGACTTTCTGGGATTACAAATACGAACGGTGGCCGAAGGACAAAGGCATGCGACTCGATCACCTTCTGCTCTCGCCGAAGTTGTCGGACCGCCTCGCGGGGGGTGGTGTAGACCGATGGGCGCGTGGGCAGTTTAACGCCAGCGACCATGCGCCAACATGGATATTGCTCGATCTTTAGACCAAAGCTGCTAAATCAAGAATTTATTGAGAGCAAGCCGCTAGGAACAACAGGTGCTCGGGTACTTCCAGGTTTTTTGGCAAGACCAGCTAAGCGCCTGGCAAGTGCCGTCAAGAACAACGAGCCATCTGCCGTTCGGGGCGAATCACGGACAACGCTGAAGTAATCCCAAGGTAAGGTTTGCCGAGCAATCGGGAACTACTCCATTCGTGGACACAAGCACGTTTGAGCCGCTGACCGATCAAAGAACGTTAGTTGTAGACCGGCTCGGACGAACAAGTCCGCGGGTGATAGCGAAGTCCCAGTGTCGCTGCCACATGGTCGTTCATACCTCATCTGACATTGTGACTCGATCTAAAAATACGCACAGCAGGTTGGTCTTGACATTCTGAGGTCCAAGGCATACCTTATACCGCAATTCGGCGAACTGAAGGATGAAGCTTGTCTAAAGCTTCTCATCCGAGGGGGTCTTCATATTCGCCGATTTCCCCAGACTAGGAGACTGAGTCAAAGCAGCACGCGGCATTTCGTGTGCGTGTAATGCGGGTTCGTGTGTCCGCGAGTGAAACTATGCCCGATGTTCCGGTATGACTCGCGATCAGAGAGAATCGTGTGGGGAGTAGCGCTTTGCATCTCGGCTTGAGCAAGACATGGGCTGACCCGAACTGCCGGCTGCTGAAATTACGCCTCCCAAGCGAAGGGCGCGAAGTATCGACTTAGTAGCAAATGAAAGAGGCAAGCAATGGCGAAGACAAAAGGCAAGGCGGGTATCACGGACAAGCACTACTTGGATCTTGCTCAGGCTTGGAGTGCCCAAACTACTCTAACGGCCTACGGGAAGCTCATCAAAAACAGTGAGACGCTGCCTTCGGCTGCGGGGATTTCTCACCCACATGGGCTTAACGAACCTCTGCAAGGCAGCGTCGTATACGGCGTAGCGATCGGTGGGCGCTGTATTCCCCTGCCTAGCCCAGAGCAGGTAATGCTACCCGCCCCGGATGGCCCTGCGGACGGTTGCGGATGGGATCCCGCTGAATACGTGGTATGGAAGAACCTTCCAAGAAATTGGATAACGACGCACTTCCAGGTTCGGACGCGAACCTTGTCCGGTGTCCTCCTCGCCGGAGAGCCTGCGAGGTTCGCGTCAGCTGTTATAGGTGTCCGTGACCGTGTCCTAAGTGTCGTTAGAACTTGGGCGAAGATGGCGAGCGATCCTAACGATAACGATGAGTTGCAGACCCTGTGGGCCTTCAGCAAACCCGGGGGGTCGTTTCACGATGGAGCACAACTCTTGGCAGGAAAGCTCAACGACGAGTTTGGTACGCACTTTCAAACATCCGATTTCGACCCGCCGTCCACCATTAAGACAGTCGACCAGTTGGTTAATGCGATTCCTTAAAGCGAGTATAGCGGTCGCTGCATAGCTTGAGATACGTCACACTGCCGGTGGAGAAAGAAATCATGCCATACACCTTTCGTTCGAACGGATGCGCACCGTCGATTCTCATGTTCTTCCTGCTTGGTGCTGCCTTCGTTAACGTCCTCGAAGCGCAAAGTTCTCCGACTTGCTCGCCCAAAAACTTCATGGTTATGGGACAGTCTGCGCTTGCGGTGTTCTGCGCCGGCGACACGACGGGTCTGATCGTAACAGGAGTGAGCCTTTATTCGCTTGGCGACACAAGCATCACACCGCTTAGCGCAACGATAACCGTCTCGCATTTCACCACGTCCAACCGGTGGATTCTGCTGACCTTGGCCGGTACTGAGGGTATTCTCAAACCAAAACAGAAATATCGCCTGGCATTGAACTACAACGTGGCATCGAAACAGGAAGTTCTGGATATCGATACATCTGAGACTGTGGCAATCGCGACCCCCATTATTAAGTCGCAAGCGAATGTGTACAGAGCTACAGCCCATGTGGGTTTCTCTGTAGATGGTAGAAAGCTCGCATCCGCAAGAGTGAACGAGCACGAACCTTGTGAGATCCAGATGCAGGACGACACCAAGAAACCGGTGTCTGTGACTGGACAGTGTTCGGTGCTCGATTCACTGCCGTCGGAGTCTCCGACTGTTGCTGAGCTCTCTGGTGTAGACCCGGATCGTGTAGGACTATACGTCATTGAACTCGACGAAGACCCGCGACCCTCGCTGATTCCCAGGGGCTTTCCACCTCTGCAGACCGTATTCGGAAATCCGCTGAAGATTGATCCGAAGTCACGGTTTTCCCCGCAAAAGGCTCCCGCGACAAAGGATGCTTCGCAATACTACATAAATTTCAACTACGCCGCTGGCGTCGGAACGGTTCCCGCATGGGTGTTGGACGGAAAGATCGCGCCACAAAGTGGAATCTACCACGGTTTCTCCTTTTCTCCTGTGGCCGCGGCTAACGTAGGGAACAACAAGCTGAAAGGCCAAACGTATACGGACACAGTCAACTTTGGCGCAACCGCTCAGAAAATATTCCAGCCAAAACACGCTGTACAGGAGCTGCTTTTTGTCCCTGGAGCGACGTACGAGACTGACAAGAAGTTTGATCGCGACAATCTCATGGGGACTGTGGACTTAAGATACAACTTTGCCGGGCTCTATAAGACGCAGTCTGTTGGCACCCTACAGAAATTTTATTCGCTGGTTCTAGCCGCCAGAAAGAAGAAACTGGAAGACCCAAGCGCGCAAGTGAACGAACCCCTGCTTGACGATATCAAAACTGTGTTGGTCGGTTATGCACTGGATTTCCATACTGGCCTCGAAGCGGGCGGCGCACTGTTGGATACCACGATCTCGGCCTCATCAGGAAAAGCGAAGCTGGTTCTTCCGACATACTCAATTGTCAGGGCGGTGCCCCAGGTACACGGACTGCTCGAAATCTGGAAATTCAGCATCGACGCTACAATGACTGGGCGCTATTTGTTTACAGCTGAGAATACGGTCGTAGAGACGGCGAGCCACTCACTATTTTTGCAGCAAGTCCAAGGCTGGAAAGGAATTGGCTCGGTAACCGGAATCTATAACTGGGACCCTCAGGGACACTTCGGGATAACCATCGCGTATAAGGACGGGTTTGCACCTCCGACCTATCAGAGGGTAAATGCTGTCCAGGTTGGCCTAGTGCTGAAATATTAGACTCCGCTCTTTGCGAGGTCGGACGAACGACATAAGGAGGCGAATTGCGTCAACCAACCCTCGCTTGCTGCCTGTTTCTTTTGGCCGGCGCCACCCCTTCGCAATGTGGCGACCAAAAAGCCGAGCAAAAAAAGGATGAGCTTCCCGCGTCTTCGTTCCAACTCGTGGATCCTGCGAAAGGTGAGAGTACTTTTTCCTGGAAGCAACTCCAATCACAAGCCGCCATCGTCTCCATTTGGAACCCGTCTGATAAAGATCAAGACGTTTCCATTGTGATCACCGATTTCAATCGGCCTGGCGGCAAGGAGTTTGGTGAAGTCACGGCAATCCCGCCCGGCGGGTCGGCCGGTCCACAAAGACTTCTCCACCACAAGATCACACGTCTCGTCCTCACAATGGAGGCGGGGCATGACACCAGCCCGCTACCTGGCCTATATACCGCCTTCTTGGTCGTCCAGGACACGAGCATTCCGAAGGCTTTCGCGCCCTATGCCAAGCAACTGACGGTGAAGGTCAGCAGTCCTCAGCCCGCCTTGAACAAATTGACAATGGTGGCATGGCGGCTGTTTCCGTTTTCTCCGCTCTGGTGCGCCAATGCTGAGGTGCCGCTCAAGGAGTCCGACTTTTTCCCGAAGCTCGACGCTAATGGGACGCCGATTGGATTTGCGCAGAAAGATACGGGTGGATTTGCGACAGTTCTGTGGTCAGGGACAAAGGCATCATCTGATGGTAAGTCTTCGATCGCGGAGATCAAGATCGACGACCTGCCGCATGCGGGGAAATACGACGGAGAGGTTTCATTTAACAAGGAAAGCGACAGAACTGGCGTTTTGAGTCTGGGTGTTGTGGCAAAAGATATTGTCATCTGGCCGATTCTGGTCATCATCGGCGGGATCTACATTGCCTTTGTCGCCAAACGCTACCTTGGTGTTTTGCGGTGCACTTGGACTCTTCGGAAGCAAGAAGCTGCCATCGGCGATGCATTCCGAGACGCACAGAAACAGTTCGCAGAAGCTACCCAGGGAACACCTTACGGTGCATACTCGGTGGCAGAAGATGTCGCTGGGCAGCGGGCAAGCATCTTAAAGGTCCTCTATGCCCTAGAGATGCCGGCATGGGTGACAAGTCTCGCTAGCAACCCAGACTATACGGCTGCAACTTCCGCTCTTCAAGCTCTGCAAAGCCAAATCGTTGCATGGGCGCAGTTGGGTCCAGACTTGAACTCGCTCTCAGAAACAGTGTCGTCGGTTTGGAAGGATGTCGATGGGACCCTGATGATTCCTCCTGCCACTCGGCCGGATGAGCCAGCAGTGCTCAAACAAGCTCGGGAACTGCTCATTGGGCACGTCATGAACGGAGCAGCCATAGATCCCCTCCGGCAGCAGGTAGCTGATTCTCTCAGTCTGGCCAAGCGCTGGGCCAGCATCAACCTACGCACCAAGGATGCGACCACGGAATTGATAAACTTGCAGAGCCGCACTGACTTGAATGACACTCAGCGAAACAGCCTGGCCTCAGTGAAGGACCAGCTCATAGCGGTTTGGAAACATCTGTGGGATGCTCAAGCCGTAGGCGATCTCGCTGCCATTTCTAGTGGTGATTTAGACTCAGCCGAAATCAGCCTGGCTAGGATTGGAAGTGGAATTGAGGAGCGTGCGCCACAGGAAGTATTCTCATTAAGTCGAGCCCACTTATTTCCTCCGCACCAGCTGACTTCTTTCAATGCCTTCGCTCCTTTTTCAGACCTCAATCACTTGCCGGCGAATGATGATCGTCGTCTTGCCCTGCTAACGGCAGCTATTGGATACGGAGATCGTGGAAGCGCAATTCTGGCATTTGCCATCGCCTTGTTAACCGGCTTAAGCACGTATTACCTCGGTAAACCCTTTGGTACTCTGCAAGACTACGTTGTGCTGTTTCTCTGGGGTGCCGGAACTAAGGCGACCTTGGATATCGTCACGTCCGTTCTGGACAAGTTCTCTATATCCCTTAATAAAAGCACAACGCCGACTTGAAGAAGAGCGTCGGCGCGAAGTTCCTAAGCAAGTGTCTGATGAGTATCCCACCCGCCAGAAAGCCCATCATGCTGCTCGCTTGAGACTCCGAGGAGATCGAGCGGTTCGTATGGTTAGGGGAGCCATTCTTCCATTCGCAAGACTCACAAATCCGCCATGATGCGTGAGTTCGCCATACCGAAAGAGACGCGCAAGCATCGCCAGAGAGTGATAGGCGATGGTTTGATTGATGAAAGGTTCCTGCCGCTCAAGCGCTTCGGCCGCGCTACATGCGGGCAGCTTGTCTTTTTTGTCCAGCTTCGGATTAATGATTTCAGGGTAGAGTTCCGCTACCGTCGGTAATCGCAAGGTCGACTTTTTGTTTTTCGCATTTTCGGGCTGTCCAAGTACGAACTGGCCGCTTTCCGCGTTGTTGCCGAGATCGAGCCAGTAGTAACAATTCCAGTACGCGCTGGTCGACGTAAGGATGCGGCGCGATTTTCGCGAGTCAACACAACCGATCAAGATGTCGGTCTCTTCGCGCCAACCCTCCTCGAGGAATTCGGGGACACTTTTCCATCCTAGTCCCCAAAACAAATTGATCCGCGTTGCGAGCACCGTAGCTTTGTATAGCCCAATTTCGCTTTCGTTAAAAGGTTGACGAACACAGTTCGTGCGCGAGATCCGGTCGCCATCGACGAATGTTACTTCCAATCCATATGGATGGCCCCAAGCGAGCATCGCCTGGTGCAGGTAAGGCAAGCCGGATGCAATCGTGCATCCTGTCCCCCCGCAGCCGACTACAGTTATCTGCACCCTCTTCTCAAGGAGCGCTTCTGGAATACAATGTTCAGCCCGCGGCGTTTGCGTTTCGGTATTGGTGGTCATTGTCATTTATGAACTCCGCGAGGTTTTGCTTTGCTTTAACCAGATAGCGGGTGGGAAAGTGGTCCTTGCCCATGACGGATTGCCACAGGCCCAGTAAACCGCTGGGATAATTGGTGTGCTTTACCGCATACGCTGCGTGAGTAAACTCGCTTTGAAAGAACGCGCGCTCCCAGCCGTCTATCGCCGCGATTGATTTTTCCCGGGGGACTCTCATCGAGCCGGTGCAGACAACACCGTTGTCATAGCAATTCCAGTATGGAGCGACATACAGCGGACTCTCTGCCTTGGGTCGTTCATTCGCAGACAGGGCGCGAATCCACAAGTGCGACCCTGAAGCTTTGAAAAGGAGTGGCGGATGAGGATACCTTCTGCCATTCAGCTTTTTCAGTCCAGCATCGCCGCCACGGTCGCTGAAGAACATGGTGCGTTCGCAGCTTGGCGCCCACCACACGATCATGTCAGCGGTGCGTACGACTACGCGCTCCGGCAGAATCTCCAAGGGTGTTGCTCGACCAAGGCCAGTCATCAGGTCAACGAGCATTTGCCGGGTAACGAGCTGACCCTCGGTCAGACTGGCTTCCTCGTTCTCGTGAGTCACCTCATGCAACGTGATAAACGGGTGCCGATAAGGAAAGCCGTTGTAACTACTGGTCCCGTACACCAGCAGGACTCGGCTCAGCCTGAAGTCCTGACTTGAGCCGATGCTCACGGAGGTGTTCATCATATAGCTCCCGGATGATCTCAACGATTCTGGCTGCGGCGGCCAAAGACTGAAGCATCGCGCCGGCATAGTCGAAGACTCGTTTGATTTCAGCTTCCAGCCCGGCGACAGACATATCGAGCTGAATCAACAAGACAATTGGCGGCTCAAGGGGGCCGTTTGCGCCCAGGTCGTGCATCTCTTCATCGAAGCAGGCATTGACTTCATCGCCCTCATACCAACTAATCAAGCAGCCAGGACCACAACTCTCCGCGTCATTAAGAAAATCGCCAATCGCGGGGATTTTCTCGGTCAGTCTGCCCGCCCAAGCACGCTCACGTCCCCGTCCGTGAGTATCCATTTCCAATAGGTGCCGAACTAACTGCCGGGCGACGGGGGTACGCAGTGACGTCTCTATGTGCTGTAGAAAACTGCGAGCTTTACGCTCTCCAATCTTTGAATATTTCTGCAGGCAGGACGGAACATTCTGCGCTACTTTCGGATATACCGACTCTGCTTCGCTGTCTTCATCCAAGTCTTCGATCCACATCTCGGCGTGCTCAAGCGCGTCGCTGTAGTCGTAGACGCGCATCCATTTCCAGAGATTATGGGCAAAGATTTTGTAAAAGGCCGCGGGAAGAAATTCGTGTTCGCATTCCAAATGGGTCAAGGTTGCGCCGATTGGAATTGAGGCAGCGGAGTCGTACTCGCCGACCAAGTAGAGCGTGGTGAGGGGACTTTCTTTTTCCGTTGAGTTGCGCTCCTGTTCCGTCAGCTCAAACGGGTGATCCATGATACGGAGAAACCCGCTCCAGATTTCCTTTGCCTCGTCAGCTCCATTCTTTTTGCAGAATCGACGGAACCCCCTCTCCACAAAATCCACGGCGCTGCCCGACCAATCTTCAGCGCGGCAGATCCCAAGGCGCAACAGGCTCTTGCCCAGTTGCGCAGCCGGTTCCTCGTCCCAGCGGGAGCAATAGCGCCAACGGAGGCCTTTCAGGCTGGGAATTGTTGTGGAGATTGGCAGGCCGATTAGACGAGGGGTGGCATGACTGCTCCTGCAGGCGGAAGGCAGCGCTCGTCTTTGATTTCGTCGTGACTGTACTTTAGTCTGTCGCAGATTTTTCCGATCAGTTCGCCGGCTTTGAATGCATCGGGACATTTTCTTAATTGCTCCTGGATCGGGTCTAGCTGACGTGCGCCAGGTTGGGCGACTAGATCCAACTCGCCCATGATCCGCTCTGCCTTCATGCAGCGGGCCATTTGTCTGGCGACGTGGCGATTCCTGCACTTTCTCTGCTGAGTCACCCTTTCGCTCCTATGGCGCGCACAAACTTGTATTGCATCGCGCCATTGACGGGAGTTGGACCCTCGACTGCGGCTGTCGCCAGCTCGGGATAGGTGTTTACGTACATATCGCGCACCTGCTCCACGGTGAAATCTGGATTGGGATCCGGCAGCTTCACACCGTTAAATACAAACTGGCGCTCAAGTCTTTCGATAGTCACGGCCATTGCTCACTCACCTCGGATTGGATAGATTTGTCGATATCAATGTCGCGGTTCGCGACATAGCTCAACAGGATTATTGACTGGGATTGCATTTAGATTAGTATCGTGCCCGGCAGGACGGCGCAGCGAGCGATTTAGCCGACAGGCAGAATGACCACCGACGCTAACAATTATGGGACTGCGATGGTCTGGATAATTTACATGCTCCGACTATCCGCACTTATCGCGCTGGTGCGCTGCCGGTTTCTGTTACAAAATGCCGGCCGAACAGGATGACGAATGCGAAAGGATCGCCAACCCCTTCTTACCCTGCTGGAGCCAGCCGACGAAACCCGCTGCTTAGTTCACGAACCATGGCTGCGATCTCGGCACGAGCGCGTCTAGACAGAGTAGCTTCAGGAATGACATGGTCTTCGAGCAGCCCCTGTACGGGAATTAGAAGCGGGCCGGTGAAGCGTGTGCACGCATCCTTTCGCTGTAGCAACAAGACGTCACAGTTGTTACCGGGCGCGCGGTCACATCGCGATCCAGCAACACAGAAGCCGTACTTACCCTGCCACAGCAACTCGCCGGCATCTACTGCTGTTTGTGTTATTCGCTTTGAAATCTCGACAATGTTGCGACCCAGAATGGCCGCTTGAAGGCGTTGGAGCGCATACCCCCGCCTTACCATCGTGACCCAATTTCGCTCAATGTCGCCCCAGTTTACGAACTGGTTTGAGGTGTAGCCGAATACATCTGCAACCTGCTTGGCTATTGCCTGATTGCCCCCGGTCTGCCACATCCAGGGTAGACGTGCAACGCTTAGCACCGACGCCAACACGAAACGGGTGTGTTCCGGCGTATTGCGATTTGCCGGTATTGAAAGAGCCCAGCAGGCCAGAGCTGCAGCCAATTCCGCCGAGCCCAAAGAATCTGCGAACTGTTCTCGGTCGGGCGCAGTCAGATATCGCTGCTCGATCCATCCAGTCGTGTCATCTCCTTCGGCGTTGAAGAACAACGGCAGCCAAATCCTGACCGAGGCGCCGAGGAAATCATCTTCCGACAGCCATTTATCAGCCAATCCAGCACGAAGCAGAAGCGCAGCGACCTTTAAGTCCGCCGCGAGTAGTTCTGGCGGCCGGTTAGAAAGGAAGTCCCGATCCGCGAACCGATCGGCGACTTGAGCAACAAGCCGCTTTGCACGTTTCCGCTGCGGATTTGTTGTCTCGTCAAGCCCATTGCTCTTCGGTAACGGCACCGGCCTGTCCCCCTCCGGATCGAAGCCAGTCGGGTTTGGCTCAGGCGTGAGATCTTCCTGAAACTCAGGCTCTGATAGCTCGGGTTGCGCAATACCGAACCAACGAAGCAGCATGGATCGAAGTCCGCCGATCCGTTGATCTCCACTGAGAGCGAGATGCGGCAGGTGCAAACCGGCTGTGAAACGGTAATCGTTAGCGAAAACGTCACTCCACGTGAATTCTGCGGGGCCGTGACGATCTTCTCCGATGTGGGCGCTCCCATGACCGACGAACGTGCGGCTGGGCATATATTCGAGGTGTCTATACAACTCTCCCAGCACCTCGGTCCATGCCCCAATGCTCCAAGTGCCCTTGCGAACGAGGGTGTCGATTGAATCGGCCAGCGACCTACTCCGAGCCGACACGCGCAACGCGGTCTCGTTGTCCACCCAGTGGATCGCAGAGCGAACTTCTTTCCCATCTACAATACCGATGAGAAGGACTGTACGGGGCTGGGGATGATTGCATTGAAAGCTCACGGTATGTGCCGTTTGGCCATTCGGCGAAAGCAACGCCTCATCAACCAATGCGCCCGTAATTGTGGCTTGTTGTTCACCTCGGTAGGCGATTTCAAGCCGTCCTGCCTCAAGCCGGGCCGCGAGAATACCAATAGGAGCGTTCGCGGTCGTCGCAGGTGCCACGTCGGCCTGAGCTGCAAGCGTTGGTGACGAATCTGTTATTACCAACTCATTCAGGAAAGTCTGCCGGAAAACAGCGACCGGCAAAATCGACCACGTGAGTAGCTCTGCGTTACCGGCTCTTCCAGGAATCGTCAAAGCTGCCTGCGAACAGTTGGCGCTGCCGGCGAAAATGAACGCCTCGGAACCGCATTCGACCGCGTACCACTTGGCGTGTATGAACGCCTGTCTTACGCGCTCCTGTCCCTTGCTGCCGATCCTCTCGCGATGCTCGAACTTCGTGTCTCTGAGACTGATGTTGGCGCCGAGTCCATTAGCGGCGGTCTGCATCAGGGTAGTACGTCCACTTTGGACTAATACTGTGGCTGGGCAAGAGCCTCCGCTCAGCAGTGTTGCCGCGGCATTAAGCGCCTGAGCGCCTTCGTCGAAGTACGGAACACATACATAAACGTGATCAGCGCGCCTGTCTCCGAGCGTCGCTCTCATCTGCTCCAGCAGTGAGGGACCCCGACCAGCACGCACCAGCAGCCCCGATGGAGGCTCCATGTGTAGAGCCCAGGTTCGACTGTCGCCGTCGAATGCTTCAGCAACCTCCCGGATGATGCTGTCCTTCGGATCGGCACACAGCGCAAGTACCTGTTGCAGATAGTCGCGGAAGGCGGCGAGGGTGGATGTTCCGTCCGCACCAGTGTCGTAGCGAGTCCACACTTCGGCGTTTTCACGCCAGCCTCCGAAAGTCAGGTTCCCACTGCCGATCAACAGCGTTGCTTGCTCCGGGCCCGAAAGCAGAACAGCTTTCGGGTGAAACCGAAAGCCAGTGAGCATCGGCACCGCGACAACTCTGTAGCGGCTCCCCAGGCCGCTCAAGATTCGGTGTTGGAGCTCGAATGACTGCTTACTACAGGTAGCATCTGCGAACACGGTAACCGCAGGAGAGCCGCACTTCCTCAATGCTGGAAGAACAAGTGCCTGGATGAACGCGAAGTCGATGTTGTGAGTGAGAATGATCGCGCTCGTAACATCCCTTGACTCTCGAATGCTTCGTAGAACGTCATGACGCATTCGCCGCACCACCAACCGACAGCAGCTGCGCAATGCCTGTTGCCGTCATCCTGAAACGCGAACCCTCCTGGCGCTCGCAGAGCCCGACATCAGACAGCATGCCAAGAACGTTATCCAATCGCGTATTACTAAAGCCTGGGGTCACTCCAACACCGGTTGCGTGTAGCACATCGCCCTCTGGAAAGAAGCGGAGCGAGCACTTCTGCCCCTGACCCATCTTTCTCAACGTCGTTCCAAGATGAGGTTCAACGGCTAAATGGAGTGCAAGTTCGCGCAACGCGCGCGGCAGGGCAGCCGCGATTTGATTCTCAATCAGGTCGAAGGCAAGTTCCACGTAGTGCTTTCGATTGGGAATACGACCAGAGTTCCGAAGTCGTTCAGTAAGTTTGAACGTGGAAAGAAGCAGTGCGACCCCATAGAAGGCTTGATTCCCACCTGGTGCCGCACGACGGCCATCCGTGTCCCGAACCGCAGAATCTAAGAACAAGTTATCCGGCATTCTAGACAGCAGGTCAGAAATCGTGAGGCTGGCCAAAGGTGAGGAAACACCAAGAGCGTTCCGCACTACGGTCGAGAACGCATCAGTTTCCATCCATTGCGCCACTACGCGATCAACAGACGCCTGCGTAAGATCCGAAACGGTTGCAGTCAGGTCAGCAAGAAGAAGCTCACAGCCGAAATGTACCCGCCGTCGAAGTTCGTACTCGGCCCACGCAAG
Source organism: Pyrinomonadaceae bacterium (assembly GCA_035644135.1). Taxonomy (GTDB): domain Bacteria; phylum Acidobacteriota; class Blastocatellia; order Pyrinomonadales; family Pyrinomonadaceae; genus PSRF01. The sequence goes on along the minus strand of DASQPD010000127.1, from coordinate 10,030 downwards.
CTGCACGCTCGTAACTCCGTTCGGCTGAACCTGCACGACATCTCGGAAATTAGCGGCGATAATGTCGCTTGCACCCAACGGCCTATCTGCAATGAATGTGGCGGCCCAACTCACAGTCTGCCTGAAGTTGTTGTAGCCGTTGGCTACTGGTCCATCATTCGCATACGACTCGAACATTGCCCCAAGAACAAGGGAGCATTCATCTCTGTCGCGTGCAAGCCCGTTAACCGAGAAGTGCGCCCCAATCGTCTTCAGATCCGCAACTGTTAGTCTCCCTCCCTGCAACAATAGGTTCGCAATCCAGTCACTCCCACCCATGCTGGATCTAACTGCACATACACGCTGCCCCCTTGGGCTAATCGCGACCGGACTGGCAGCATTTCCGCTCTGTGAATCTGTGAGCAGACCAAATCCTCGACACGGCATGACGTAGGTGCCATAGATATCCCCGCCTTTGTCGGAAGGCAGATCAATGGCACCTTCGGCGTTAAAGGCTCTGAGATGGTCGATGTAAATATCCTTACCCAGGACACCGTAAGTCTGGCCGGACTCTCCCCACTCGGTTCCCATGTTGCTGGCTGCGAGTACGACGAACTTCAGCCGCGCCAGAACTGCTTCGAGGCGGTCATAATCGAAGGTGGCTTTGCCACCATTTCTCTCCAACTCGCTTTCGTAGAACTTGGTGAGAATCCAGGGAAGCAGCGTCAGGTATCGCGCACGGGAAGAAATCGTGGTGATTCCCGCAACCCAACCAGCCTCAAGTCGTTGATCTAATTGGCGAAGGCCGAGGACATCAAGACCTTGTATCTTGTCCCGCTCTCCGGAATTCCAGAATGAATTCATTGAAGCTGATTGTACTAACCCCGTTCAGGGCGAAATAGCACGAAATGATCCTTGTATTCCGGACCGCGTATTCCGGACCGCCGTGCAGCTCAACGCTCTTCCGGCAAGGCATTGTTGCGGATTGGCGGCGTCAGTTGGCCCAAACAGAGGACGAGTTCTAACACGGCAGCAGCGATTCTGATACGGGTCTTCAGCAGCTTGGGAAGAACCGGAAAGCTATCATCGTGAGACACTTTTCAATTACGGTGGCTGGGGCGACGCCCGAAAGCGAGAGAGCAATTCGCCTCCCTGGCTAGCTGTTCATGTCTGGATGACGAGCTATCCCGAAGCAACACTCTTTGCTGGCTCTCTTAGCTTTCGGGTCGTTCACCATCTGGGACGGGTTGCGCCACAGGACTAAACTCCGGTTGTGTCGATCTGTCACAGCTCGGGCTCGCGTCTGCGGGCTTGCTCGACGATGCGCACCAAATTGGTAAGAGTTCGTCCGATCCTGCTTTCTTTTCCTCTTTCTTATCGATGGTGCCGCCGCCGGCGCTTTTCGTCTTGCCCTTCGTCTTATCCCGCTCCTCGGCCGCCCTGACGGCCTCCGCGATTTGTTCTCTCGCTTCATCGAGCGTGTGCTGCAACCGTCCGTGAGACTCAACGAACTGGGTCAGTGCCTCGGCCAGACTCTGATCAATTTCTTCCGGTGTTCCTGTGAGCGACAGCGGTATTGTCAGTGCATGCATCGCCGACTCCGGTACCTTGGCGATCTTGTCCTTGTTGGAGTATCCGACCTTGTCATTGATTTTGCTGTCTTTCTCCAGCATTTGGGGAATGACATTGACCCTGATTCGGCCTCCAGTCAGCGCGGCTACGGTGATCGATAGCGGCCTGTTTTCGATTAACGGCATTAGCTCTCGAAACATAACTCTCCTTATCTCTGGTGATTTGGGCCGAGAAGTCGGCTCATCATTCTTTGGTTGAAAGTGTTGCGGCTGAAGGTGTGACCCCGCTCAAGGAGGGCGGCCTCGATGAACGGGGCCAGTGGCGCATTAGGCCGGCAACTGGTTCAGAAATTCGCCCAGCTTGGCCGTTGCTTTGAATTGGGGCACGGGATCGAGCTTCTTGAACGCGCTGGTGAATGCATTAGACAAGCTCCACATCGTTCGAGGTGAGAATTCCTCGTACTGCGGCTCAAAATAGAGCCGGTGGACTTCTGACAACAGACTCCTGGGCGCGTCCAGCTTGCCGTCGATGAATGCGGCATAGAAGATCAACTTGGCCCGCTCATCGGTGAGTTGTGTTAGCCGCCAGTGTTCGACCTGGCGTTGCATGGGTTCGAAGTTCCTCTGGATCCTGTCCACTCCGACGGCAAGAGTGTCAATCAGATTGAAGCTCTTGCTGTGCTTGGCAAGGACAGGCGTGAAATCGCCGCTGAAGGCCATGTTGGAGCACACAAACACGCGCAGGCCCGCGGTCAGGCCGAGACGTAGTGACTTGTCGTGCGAGTTGCGAATGCCGATCGAGAATCGGCATCCCTCCATTTGGGTCTCGAGGTCGAGAACTCCAAACATCTTCATGCCATCATTGGAAGCGGCATACTCTTCATTCACCACGGCGATGTGGCGAAAGCTCAAGGTTTCAACCAGTGCCTCAACAATCTCGTGATGAGGGACCGGCCGGTGGGTTGCGGTTGCTTGTGGAACTGGAATTTGTGCCAACTCCGTCCGCCCAATTTTGGACAACGGGCCAGCGACAAGCGTACCAGTGTTCATACTTTCTCTTTCCTTTCTTTATTTGGAGTGAATTGAACTACTACAGGCGGTGCGCTATCTCGATGCGGATGAAAATTGCTAATTCCAGCCAAAGAGCGACGGCTGCTCGGGAAGCTTCTGATGTGATCGCCGCCGAGCGGACTTCAGCGACTCAGGCCGTTGGCCGAACACTAGAACGGGTTGCATATTGACAGCGGATTCGATGAGACTCTGTGGGCTGTCCATTTCGACCGGCAATTGTTCTGCCGCCGCAATCTCGCTCGTCTGGATGCTGGCAGCGAACAGTTTTTCGTGCTCTTGATGAAGCGTCTTCCAAATAGCGTCGGCCGAGTCGCCAATGCCATTCTTCTCAACCAGTTCACGCGCCATCGCGGCGAGCATGTCGTCATCGTCATCGATACTCTGCAAGCCTTCTCCGGCAAACTTGCCTTCCATGGTCAGAGCGACCAGTAGCTTCCTACCCATGAGGCGCAGACACGAGGTTTGCATCGTGCTTTCGTAGCACATGAACTTCACCCGCACGCGCCGCTTCTGGCCAATTCGCCAGGAGCGCCGCGCGGCCTGCCGCAGGGTATGCAGTGAGTAACCGGATTCGTAGAAAAGAATGGTAGGAAAGTCGAGCAGGTCGAGGCCGGTTTCGACGAGCTTGGGATGCGCGATCACCACCTGAACGCCTTCTTTTACCTTCTTGGCGTACCAGGCCTCGCGCTTATCGGTGGGCACGTTTCGCCGGAGTACAGCGGTGCGAATGCCTTCTCGGGCCAGAATCAGTTCCAGCCGCGCCGTCACATCCCGTTTCTGCGTGTAGACGGCGTAAACTTGGCAGCGTCTGCCCTCGGCCAGTTCGCTCTTAATCTCCTCAATCAGCCGCCGCTCTTTGGCGTAAAGCGTGTCTTGTGGCAGGTCCTGCGTCTCTGCGATAACAAACTTGACCTTGCGCCCAAGTTCGGAATCGAACTCTGTCCCATAAATTGTGCCGAGGCCATAAGGATGATCGGGATACAGCAACAACGCATTTAGCATGTTGCTGAGAACGGAGCGATTGCCTTTGTGCTCCTTCAGCGCGGCGCGGATATCCTCTTCCAGCGCCTGATAAGCAATGCGCATGCGTTCGTCCATCGGCATGCTGAGGAAGGACTCCTCGTACGGAGGCAACTCGGCCGAAATGTCCTCAAGGAATACGAAGGCGCACAGCTGCATGAGGAACTCGCCAAACAGGAGCGGCGATGCGCCGGGCTTGCGGCGAACAGTGACCGTTGTCTTTGCTTTCGAACAAGCGTTGTCGGCGGGATCGATACGCGTGACAGTTTCCAGGACGCCGTAGTCCTGAATGAATCCCGTTCGTCCAGGAGATCCCCATTCATATCCGCGCTCCTTCATCTTGCGGGCTTCGAGACGGTAGAGCGTGTTGAACAGGTCATCGGCATAGCCGCCGAGTAGTGTCCCAGTCAGTCCGACAATCTTGTCGGTGCAGGAAGCAAGAGTGCCGAGCGCGTTTCCCTGAGCTGTATCTCCAGCAAGCTGATGGATCTCGTCGCAGATGGCATAGTCGAACCAGCGCCGCATATGGCGCCCGATGAACTCGACTGGCGCCATGCGGCGGATCTTCTCTTTGTCCGCTTGCCACAATGCGCTGTGAAAAGTACGGCAACGCTTGTCGCCGCGCGTCTCAATTGTTTCCGCAAGCTTGACCTGCTTGAAATCCGCAGCGGTGAGTCGTTGTTCAGCGATGATTACCGGCTTTCCGGTTTCCGGGTTGACTAAACAGCCCGCGTTCGGGCCGGAACGGGCAAATACATACGCATGCCTCCAGAAGTAGCCGAGCTTGGCCTTCTCGCGACCGACAATAAACAACGCTGGCCGGTCGCACAGCGCAAACCAGCGTTCCCGCGCACTGCGATGCTGCTTCCGTAAGCGCAGATCGCTCAAAGTGGTGCGCAGTCCTTCACGCACAATCTCGCCACGCCTCAGCCGCACTTCATTGACACCGTGTGGCGCTTTCTCGTCGCCGCCGTTCCGCATGTCGTCGATCAGGAAGACACGAAGTCCAGGGACAGTAAGCAAGGCTTCGCGCGCCCATTTCGATACCAGATGTGGTGGGACCATGGCCAACGCGGTATACGGCTTCCCCTGGCTGTGCACGTGGATGGCGCTAAGCGATATCAGCGTTTTGCCGGTGCCGCACTCGGCCACGATGAGCGCCGTGCGAAACTGCTCCCATCTTTTGGCCACGGACATGATGGCAATGTTTTGCGCGGGAAACGGCCGTCGCAGAAGTGTGTCGAGTCGTGGTGAAACCGGATCTTCGAAACTCTGGAGCGCGGGGTATTCCTCCAGGATGCGTTCGCCCAGCTGAGTCGAGAACTCCCGCATGTACGAGTAAATGGTTTCCAGTTCGGCCACGAAAGACCTCTCGATTAATAAATTGGTTTTGTTTTGAAGAATTGCTTGGGTCGTTACTCGAATCGCTATTCGCGTGGCCAGACAAGCAGAATGAAGGTTCCAGCAAGGCCCCTCGTTTCGATTGCGAGATTGTGTGCGTCTAAACCCCGTGTCTGGACAGCGGCATCGACAAGTACCGGCCGCAGAAGGGAGATAAAACCAGGCAATGGTGAAGTCCAGTCCGAGATCGGGGAGCCCGCGCGCAAAAATCTGTATTCAATCGGAGGTTCAACGAATTCGTAGCCCTGAATTTCTCCGTCTCGACCAAGATCGACAATGGAACCGTATGGCCCCTTAAAGGTCAGGATCATGGATGTTCCCGAAGAGGATGAGTGAAACGTGGTAAGAGAGACTGAATTGACCTGCATCAGCCGCGCCGACTGACCAACGCTTGTTGATGGAAGCCTCTGTGAGCAGGGATAGCGCGAGAAACAGGTCTAGGTGGTAACCTCCTGCCCTTCACCCATCGAGTAGTTGAAGATTCCCGCAAGACTCTCGCGCGGCCACTCAACACTGCCCGTATTCGCGGGAAATGGCAGAATTCCGCGCCGTACTCCGTCGCCGAGCCATTTCAGGAATTGTTTCTTGTCTCCTTTGGCCATCACTGGATTGCAGCCGATCCCGAGCAGCGGGATGATCGCTTTGTGTTTCTCAAGTTGTCGATAGAACCAATCCGCCCACTCCGGAATTCCCGGAAGTCCGTAAATTTGGGCTATAGATGTCCACACAAATCCGGGTCGCGAGTGCGCAAGGATCGTACGGCCCGTGCTGCCAGTGTTGTTTATCAGGTCCTCGGAGATTCCGATTACGTGGCGAAGCGGCTTTTTCCTGTCAGAAAGTTGCAGCGATGACCGGTTCGTCTGCGCATTGCGACCTAACGAGACATGGATAGGTTCGAGACCTGGGCCTTCGATCTGGAAGTTTTCATCCATCGAAATGGCGGCATTGACAGCTGCAATCTGGGTATCTCCGCCAACCACGGAAATCAGGTGTGCCTTACCGCGTCGCGGCGCTTCGGGCAAAACCTCTCCGATAAAGCGGTCCAACCTCAATTTAAATGTCGTAGTGGTTTTGTCCGTGCGCTTGTAGTAAGTCAGCCAGCCAAAGCGAAGGTGCGCGTTCTTCATGCTTCATGCGCCTTTTCGTGAGTAAGAACTTGTGTCTTTCCATCGGAGAAGATCAGCGTCAGCTCGTGAGAGAACCGTTCGCGATCATGGAGGATCGTTGCGTCTCCGTCTTCTTCTTCCCAGTGATCGACAAATTTAACCGAACGCCAGAAGGCGATATGCCGTCTTTCGTCCTCTCCGAATATGCCGTTGAGCAAACCAGCGGTGCAAAGCAGTCCGACATGGCCTCCGTGTAGCGGAGTGAGCGGTGTTCCGCGAACGTTCGATTGCTCATGAATCAATACGCGTCTCGCTTGGCGGTACGCCGAAGATCGCAGAAGCAGGTCCTCAACTTCGTCGAGGGGAATGCCAGTGTTGGAGAGAACTGCGGGGCCGGATTCCGGAACCGGATAGCATATCTCAGCAGTATCGCCGAGTACGGGCAGTTCGTCCTGGACGGCAAGCCCTTCCAGATAGCGCTGTACTTCGAGCAGGACCGAATCTCGCGGCCGTTCTGTCCGCTTTCGCCGGGCCGCCAGAACCACGATTTGCTTGAAGCGCACACATTCGGGCGAAGCAAGCCGGTAAACGCGCAAATCTTTGAAGTGATCGGCCAAGAGACGAGCGCAGGGCTTGAGCCTCGCTTGCGGAATAACGAAGACGACAATGCCTTCCGGTTTGAGCCAGCGGTAGGTGTGTTCAAGAAAGACGAATTCGAGCCGCTGGTTTCCGCTCTGGCCTGATTCCCAGTCGTAGGGTGGATTGAGATAAAGGAGCGACACCGACTCCACAGGACAGCGAACGTCTGTCGTGTTCGCCTGCAACACGTCTATCCCTAGCGCCCTGGCCTGTTCCGTGCGGTGTGCATCGATTTCTATGCCGTACCGCCTTGCCGGCGAACTCTCAACTAAAGCAGCAAACGCCGCACCATCTCCGACACAGGGATCGAGCGCGGAAAATTCACGTGCATAGGACAGGTAATTCTTCAGCCGCGTGGCCTCGGAGATAGCAAGGGGGAAGAAGCCGAGTTTGGTCTTTCCGTGAACGTGCATGTCGAATTTCTCCAAGATGGCGAAGAAGCCTGGAACGGCGACTACTCGTAGATGAGTTCGCCAAACAAGCAGCACTGGAGGAGCACATTGGCAGTAATCGCATCGGTGTTTTCGTTGACCAAATCTGCGAAGTGCCTCGGATATTTTGTGGCGAGGTCATCAAGACCTCGCCTGATTGACGTTAGGTCGAGGCGAAACACATCAGAAGCCGGCTCGGTGCTCACAATGCCAAGCGAACCACCCTCATTGAGCGGGTAATCAACCAGGCGATGGGTCAGGTGCTCAATCGAGCGAAATCGGAACGCTGGCGGCTCGGTAAGTTCGGCAACTCTGAACCGGGTAATTTGGCTGCCAAAGGCGCACGACAGCGTGTTCGCGACCTGTCGCCGACTGACTTTGAATGTTGCATTCACGACAAAGTCCATTGAGTCCGGCGCCGAAGCTGGTTGGGCGGGAACAGCCTTCTGGAGTTGTGCGATAACCTCATGCAGGAGCACCGCATGGTCTTCATTGCCATAGGTATCGAGCGCAAGAGAAAGTGACTGCAACCTTGTCAGGCAGCGCTCTACGGTTGCAGACAGAGTGGGAGATTCAACAGATTGCGGTTCGTTGGCCATGGATTGACTCCTGCGAAATGGGAGGGATGTTTGAAGACTGAAGGCCTTTTAAAAGGGACTTCTTAAAAAGATCGGGGCAAAAGCCTACGATCCACAAATGTTGTGATATCAAACCGGCGGCATTCGCATCCCAGCGGCGAGTCCACGGCGAGTCATGAAACACTTGATCGGTGTGAGCGCTTTGAGGAAGATCTTTTCCTTCGCCTGCTCGTCAATTCCATCCCATTCGGGTTTACCTCGTACCGACCGAATTAGGGTCATGAGCTTCCCAGCAGAGGTCATGGCAGGCTTCCAGTATGCCCAACCGTCGCTGTGCGCATTCACTTCATCCTTAAATTCCTGAAGAAAACGACTCGCCTTGCCTAGGATCGGATCGTGTGCATAACACCGAGCCGCTTCATCAATCTCATACTCGTTCATAAACAGGACGGCCATTTTTACGGGTTCCTCCCTAAACTCGGGCTGGTGCTCTATGTTCACGCCTTTTCTTCAAATACAACTGTGGGCTGCAGTCGTTCCCAGCGAATGACAACCTGCCGGTGTGGCTTTCCGCCGTCATAAAGCTCGAAGATCAGCCCTTCGGAAACGTAGAGCGCGACTGGCAACGGGATGACTGGAATGCGGGAAGGCAGAGGGTCGCCTTGGCAGTTCTGTTCGCGCATAGGCCCCCTTTTATCTTCTGATTTTCAGCGCGCTATCAGCCAGCAGATGCGGCTGTATACGGCACAATCGTGTAACCTTCGTGGCGACGGCGCTGCTCGCTCCACAAGCCGTAAATCTTTCTGCCGTGCTGAGAGATGTAGTCTTGTGCAACTCGAATACGATTGCCGTGCAAATACTTGGCAACGTCTTCCGGACTGGCGCCCAGCCGGGCGAGGTCACAGGCGACGGTCAAACCAAAGTGGAGGTCGCCAAGTGGAATCAACGGCGTGACAAGTACATCATTTTCGCCTTCAGTTACTTCACGAACATTCGCAAGGAGAATCCGTTTGGGTGCATGGTCGCCGTATGTAGCGTTCGCCCTGATGAATTCAATGTGGTGACAATCCGGTTTGGGAGCCTTGGCAAATTTCCATGCGGGGCATGAACAGCCGTATGTCCCATCGTGTTTCAAGCTAACGGTCCAGGTGCCCCCGGAAGAAGCGGGCACACTCCATTTGCGAATCCAGCCTTTCACGGATCACACCTCATTTGTTAGTTTGGTCGGGCGGCCTCTCTGGCGTGGTAGCCGGTCGGTTAGCCTGCAGAAAGATTTGATTGCGGCAAACCCATTCGCTCGCGCTCCTCGTCTGTCACAATTTGTACTGCTGTAAATGAGCAGAACCCATTCATGGGGAATGGCTGCTCATCTTCAATGAGGTAACCAGCCTGCAAGTGTTGCTGTTTCCGCTGCTCAAATTGATTGGCCCGTGTCGTAATGCGGATTTTCTGGCTCATGGCTTTTTTCCTGAAACTTTGCGGAAGAGGCAATTACCCTTCGCGCGTGGCACTGTTGTCGCGCTTGCCGCACGATCAGTACTCGCTCGGCAAAAGAATCACGTTATCCGTGAAATAGAATTTGATTTCGGTGAGGGAAAAATCCGTGAATGGGATCGGTTTGGTATAAACGACATTGTCGTTCCCGTCATCACAAGTCAAAAGCCCTCGGCGATCATTGACAGTCAGCTTCCAAACTTGAAAGGGTTCAGCCCTAACAGCAGCGCTGAATTTCTGCGCTAATGCGATCTCATCCAGCAACCAGTACGCGCCGCCGTGATCGGCCACGTATTTCGCGCCATCCGTGTATGTGATTGAACGAACCAGGCTATGCCGGTACCACTGCTCGGAGCCGGTGAACTGGTCGAGATCTTCCGCGTTCAGATTGTTGATTGGCATTTGACTGTCCTTTCGGATTCTTGACAGGAGACTTTGAAGAGGACCCGGGTCGGGATGTGCGGACCGTCCCGGCGGGCTCTCCGCCGCACATCCCTATTTCCCTTAGGGCAGCTCCTAGGTAAGTGGCCGAAAGGGGGACCGGCAAGAGTGCAACCGTCCACGTGGGCGCTTCGTGCATCTCCCGATCATGCGTGTTTGCGGGTTAGTATCTCTGTTGAAAGGCTGTCAGGATTCGTGCCGCCTGCTCGAAGAATGTTGGGTTTTCCGAACTTCCTTCATAATCCCTGACTCGAGAATTCTTATGCCGATGTCCAATTTGGAAATGGAGTGCGGGTGGA
>DASQPD010000126.1:0-47417 GCA_035644135.1 Pyrinomonadaceae bacterium | reverse complement strand
TGTTTCGTGTTTCTTCGTGGATCCGTTTTTCCGCGTCACAAAAACGCGATCCACGAATCACACGAAGCCGAATCACACGAACCAACACGAGATCTGCTCAAGAAAACAAGAAATTGCCGGTTAGCTTCACAGATTACGCGCGGATTCAACAGCAACAACGACTAGTGACATGACCTTAGGCGCTGCGCGGCTGCTTGAGTGCTGTTGAATCTGCGTAATCTGCGCAATCTGTGGACACTCCTTCGGTAATCTGGCCGTAGTCCATGTAGACTACGCGGTCGGCCCATTGCATCGGGTAGGGACGATGGGAAATGATAATCGTTGTGACGTTTTGCAGGTAACCGTCGAGCCCGCTGAGGAGCCACTTTTCCGTCAGTGCATCCAGTGCGGAGGTGCATTCGTCAAGGATCAAAACACGTGGGCGTTGGAGTAGTGCTCGAGCCAACGCGACACGCTGACGCTCTCCGCCGGAAAGACGATTGCCACGCGGCCCGAGCGGCTCGTCCCAACCGTTTGGCAGCCGCTGGATCAAATTCTCCAGTTGGGCCAAATTAGCAACACGGTTCAGTTCGTCCTGATTCGCTTCGGCGTTTCCGTAAAGCAAGTTCTCCCGCAAAGTCACATCGAACAACACGGGATCCTGCGGCACAAAGATCACCGATGAGCGCAAGCTCTTTAGTTTGATATCACGCACATCCAGGCCTTCCACGAACACTTTCCCGGCGTGCGCGTCGTATAGACGAGCCATAAGGCGAGCGATCGTGCTCTTGCCGTTGCCACTCGTCCCTCCGATCGCGACTCTCTCTCCAGGATCCACGCGTAGGTTAATTCCATTGAGTACTGGCCGGTCAGGGGTGTAGCTGAACGAAACATCCTTCAGCTCGATCGCTCCGGAAACGCCCGGCTCGATGACCAACGCGCCAGGTCGATCGCGCAGGGTCATTTCGGCTTCGGTGATCTCCATCAGACGACGAACACTCGCGCCGGCGCGTTGGAACTTCGAGTAGATATCAACCACGCCATAGAGCGGGATGAAGAGCTGCAGAGTATATCCATAAAAGGCTACAAGTCCGCCGGCTGTAAGCGTCCCGGTCATGACCTGGTACCCGCCATAAGAAAGAACGCTGGCCATCCCAATAACAATGATGAGGTAAAGGCACGAGCTGAAAAACAGTTCGGTCCACCTTCGCTCGATCTGTGCCCGAGTGGCTTCACCGGACAGGCGTGCGAACCTGCGCGCTTCTCGTAGTTCACAGGAAAGCAGCTGTACCTGAATGATCGAGGACAGATGCTCTTCGAGAAAGCTAATCATCTTTCCCGATTGCTCCTGTACGGAATCGGAAGCGCCACGCAGGCGAGCATGAAATCGGCGACGCACGAGGATGAAAACCGGGATCAGCGGTATGACAACAGCCGTCAGCCGGTAGTTGAGAACCAGCATAGTGGTCATAACGAGGACAAAGATAGTTACCATGCGCAACGCGCTGGGGATCAACTCCCCGCTCAGTGTCCCCACTTGATCCACGTCATTTTGTAGACGGTACAGGGTGTCGCCGACCGGTCGATTATCGTGATATTCAGCCGATAGCCGCTGCAGGTGCCGGAGCAGGTTGAGTCGCAGGCGAAAGCTCATCTTCTGTACGGCACGAAAGTTGGTTATCGCTCCCAGACTGTCAAACCCCAGGCGGGCGGCATAAGTCAGAAAAAATGCACCCGCGATTAACGGCAGCCAGGACACACGGCGTTGCGGAATCACCTTGTCAATCAAAAACCGTACGATTAGTGGATCGAGGAGGATTAGAACACTGGCGACAACGATGCAGAAGTAACTGCCAAGATGCAGACGCAGAAAGGGCTTTACTCGTGAGGCGAGCCATCTTAATTCGACGTAGCGTGTTGGGTGCATTGGTCCACAGATTCCGCAGATTACGCAGCGCGGCTCGAGCCGCAACCAACCTAACTAAGAACATGATCCACGAAATCACACGAAGCGAAATCACACGAAACGCCACGAACAACTTTTCGTGTCGGTTCGTGTCTTTGGTTCGTGTAGTTTCGTGGATCGATTTTGTTCCCTCAAAAAATCTGCTCAAGAAAACAAGAAGTTTCACAGATTCCTTAAGACTGTAGGCCAGGCATCGCCAATTGAGGCAAACGTCTCTTTCTTGCTTGGTATCCTAAGCAGGCAACAGTTTTTCTCAGTAATTTACAAGAAATCGGTTGATCGACAGCGGTCAATCTTGCTTGGGATAATAAGCATGCGTTCAGCCTTAACTGCTCTCCGGTTTCCCTGGAACTGTCGCCGGTGGTATGCGCGGCGGTACTCGATAAGACCGGGCGATGTTCAACAGCAGCTCGAAATTCGCGAACAGTTGTTAACTCGTATCATTCAAGCGACGGAAATTCGCAGGTTGGGAAGGGCGGTTTACCCCCGCTTGCGTTGGTAAGAGTCAACTGTAGCGAATCAAAGCGGGGGTAAACCGCCCTTCCCAACCTGCGAATTTCCGTCCCTTGAATGGTATCCCTGACCAACCTGCGAATTTCCGTCCCTTGAATGGTATCCCTGACCAACCTGCGAATTTCCGTCCCTTGAATGGTATCCTTAACCAACCTGCGAATTTCCGTCCCTTGAATGGTATCCCTGACCAACCTGCGAATTTCCGTGCCTTGAATGGTATCCCTGACCAACCTGCGAATTTCCGTCCCTTGAATGGTATCCCTGACCAACCTGCGAATTTCCGTCCCTTGTGTGGTATACCGAACCAACCTGCTAAGCCACAATGCAATCCGCGTAATCTGCGTAATCTGCGTAATCTCTTCTTAACGGCCCGTGCTCTTCGCACGAACTGTTTTCTCTTCATGGATGACTTCCCCTTCATCAACGCAGCGTGTCTCAAAGCTTGTTACGCGGCCGACAATTTCCGCCTCCTTGGGATAAGTGAAGCGTTGGATACTGGCGGGCGATGAGTGATGCGGGATGATCAAAAGTTGATTCCCATGCAATTCACACCAGCCGCACGCAAAAGCATCTCGCAGTTCTATAAAGTAAATCGGCCGTTCGTATTCACTATGCCAGGCAATATGTTTCAACTTGTTCTGGGCGATATCGATCCGCACGGTCGAGCCGGGCCTGATGAGCGGGTACATCGTGAAGTCGTCCATACCAATGTAGCCACGCGTTATGGACGCGGCGCGGTCCCGTATTTGAGCCAATGGTGAGGAACTTAAGCCCACAGTTCCTGGCAGCAGACTGGTACCCGAGGGGATGCGCGCGGCGTGGTCGTATTTATCAGTCTCTTGTGAAAAAAGTTGAGTCAGATTTGGATTGGCAACTGGCTCGTATTTCTCAGTCTCGTCTATATCAACGTCATAGAGCCGTATGAGATCAGAGAACTTCACGTGATAAATCACGCTCAAACTGAACAACTTACAAATGCTCGGCTCGGAAACCCCGTTCTCCAATTGGGTCAACCAGCCGTTGGAAATGCAAAACCTCTTGTCTCCCCTGGCTTCCGCAATTCGCCGGCTCGCCTGTTCGACCTCGCGCACGGTTATGTTTCGGACTTTCCGAAGCGCTTTGAGCTTCTGACTTGCTGGCACCACAACCCTCCGGGTTCTGTCGGGCTCATCGAAATACTCTGGGCAGTCTCGGTGTTCTGTGAGGGACACCGAGCGTTCTGGGCGGGTTCTTATTCTTTACTTCGCTTGGGAGGGTCTAAACGGCTTTTCCTGATCTCTTCACTTTGCCGATGGGGGAGGACCAAGAGTCCAAAGGCCGGAATGTTTGATTTGTTGTCTTCTTCTTGAGGATGACGAGGAAGATGTAGACACGCATCAGATCTGTGATGCTAACGCGGTAAATCGCACTCAGGCTAAACAGCTTCCAAACGCTAGGATCTGACAGTGGATCATTCTCTAGCTGAGTCAGCCTAGCGTTTGAAATGTAGAACCTCTTATCGTTTTTAGCCTCGGCGATCCTCTGGCTCTCTAATTCGACTTCCCGGACAGTTATATTACGAGCGTTTCTGAGGGCTTTTAGCTCCTGACTGCTCATAGTTCCTCCCCTGTACGATTAACGATGCCCCTCAATGGCACGACAGCTTCGTCGCGCCCCCGTGGTGGTGGTGACTTGAAGGCCGGCGTACACCTTCAAAACAGCATCACCGAATAGGCGAAGCAGCGCATTCTTTCCTGGGCGGAAACACTGGGCGTGAACAAAATGGGTGGCCGGGATGCAATGAGGTCCCTTAGCAGGGAGGCTTGCGCCACACCGACGACGGTAGGGTTTCGCAAGTAGCCGCCATTGTCCTCTTAGGCAATCGCACTTTGCTAAGATAAATTTCAGTTGACAGTCAGGACATTTCTTTGTCCGCGATCACGGACAAAGCAAGGACTACATAAAGCACGAACGCTCACGTAGTTGTGACGGATTTCTAAGCATCAAGCGATTCAAATTCAGTTGTCGGGACCGCAGCATCAACGCGCTTTAAAAACGCATGTTGACTGCTAATCATTCTGAACTCTGCGACTGGTGCAAGGTGTATGCCACGACCACTGCGATCAACGTAAATTTCCTATTGACGATGGGTTAGGACAAGTTTGTGGACTAACTCATTGAGATGACAAGTACTAGGAGTTAGTAAGGATGAGCCTTAAACTTCATGCGGTTCATCTGAGCTGTTGCCTGGTTACGCGAAATCGCGCGAATGATGTGCGAAGTCCGCACAAACGTGCGGACTCCTCCGCACATTTGTGCGCAAAGCGCACAACCTTCCCTGTGGCGCGCAAGCAACGGTAGCTTTCTTTGAAGGCGATTGACGCTGACGGAAGTGGCTGACGCGCGACGGGTTGTGCGCGGCGTGAGGGATGGAGCTTAAGATTCGTACCCGCCCGTTCTCGTCAGCGCTTTGTGGCACTAAAAGTATTAGACCTCACTAATCCATTGATGTTTAATTCCGCTCTCTGACGCTTTTCTTCTTCTCCATCCCGAAACTCTTGATGCGACGCGTAAGCTGGAAGCGCGAGAGCTTCAGCAGTTTGGCGGCAGCCTTCATGTTGCCGTTGGACAGCGTTACTGCCTGCTCAACCAATTGGCGTTTCACCGTAAGCGCGAGATTGTCGAACTTGACGCCCTCGGGGAGGAGCGTACCAGCCTCTCCCACCCTATAAGTTTGCTCGGCATCAGCCGGCGTCTCTTTCGGTGGCGCCTCCGCTGGGGTTGAATCAAGCATCAGCGACTTCTCGAGGGTGATCTGATCGCTATTCTCCAGCGCCAGCGCGCTCTCGATCACATTCCTCAATTCACGCACGTTGCCTCGCCACGGATGCTTCATCAACGCGTCCCTGGCCTCCGGCGTGAGGCTCCGCATTGTCTTCGATACCTGCGCGCCGAGCGTGGTGATGAAGTGCTCGGCCAGCAGCAAAACATCCTCGCCGCGCTCCCGTAACGGAGGGAGCACGAACGGCATCACCGATAGCCGGAAGTACAGGTCTTCACGGAACCGCCCCTGGGCCACCTCGGTTTTGAGGTCGCGGTTAGTCGTCGCGATGACACGCACATCGACGGCGATGGTTTTCTCGCCGCCGACGCGCTCAAAGCGCCGCTCCTGCAGCACGCGCAGCAGCGTTACCTGCCCCTCTGGCGGGAGGTCGCCGATCTCGTCAAGCAGCAGCGTGCCGCCGTCAGCTCGCTCGAAGGCCCCGCTGCGGCGCGCGACCGCACCCGTAAACGCGCCTTTCTCATGACCGAACAACTCACTCCCCATGAGGTTCGGATTGAGCGCCCCGCAATTGACCGCAACGAACGGATGGGCCGCGCGCGACGAGGTGGAGTGAATGGCGCGCGCGACTAACTCTTTACCGGTGCCCGACTCACCCTGGAGTAGCACCGACGTGTTTCCCGCTGCCGCCGCCTGCCGAATGAATTTAATGATCGAGTCTTTGGCCGGTGACTTTCCGACGATCTCGTCAAGACCTGTCGGCGGCTGAGGCCGGCGCGGACTCCGGCGGCGTTTTATCGTGGGTGATTGCTGTTGCGCCGCGGGCGACGGCTCTGCCGGCAGCGACGTGCGCAGCAATTCTTCCAGGTAATTGAAATCGATCGGCTTGGTGATGAAGTCATCGGCGGCAGCGCGAAAGGAGTTTACCGCCGTGCCGACATCGACGTTGCCCGTGATCATGATCACAACCGTCTCCGGCGAGCGCTCTTTGATCTCGCGCAGCACGTCAAAGCCGGAGCCGTCCGGCAAGGTAATATCAAGAAGCACGGCCGCCGGCCGCTCCGCCGCAAATGCTTCAAGCGCCGCCGCGGTCGTCGCCGCCTCCACTGGAACATAACCCCAGCCTTCCAGGGTTTTCACTAGCGACCAGCGGATCAAAGGTTCGTCATCGACGATGAGGATTTTCTTTTTGACGAGGATTTTCTCTTTCATTAGTCAGGTCCTGTGCTGAGAGGGACAGGGAGAGCGTGAAGATGGAGCCGCGCCCGAGAATTGATTTGACTTCGACATGCCCGCCGTGGGACTCGACTGCCCGGCGCACCGCGGGCAGCCCCAGGCCGGTTCCACGTGGTTTAGTTGTGAAGAATGCGTTGAAGATGCGCCCGAGGCTGTCATCCGGGATGCCGCGCCCGGTATCCTCGACTTCGATGATCGCCACGCCGTACGGGCAGGCGCCGCCTCTACCACCACGCTTGACTCGCACGGTAATGTGTCCTTCATGATCAATGGCTTCAATGGCGTTGATGATGAGGTTGAGCACGGCGCCCTGCATCTGCGCCGCGTCGATCATGATTACCGGAGACTCAAGCGCGGACTCAAACTCGATATCGATCTTGGCTCCGCGAGCGGCTGCCTGATTTCGTGCGAGCGCAATGGCGCGGTTCACAACCTCGTTGAGCGATTCGCGAGCAACCTGCCGCACACGCACCCGCGCCTGATCGAGAAGCATATCGACAATCGCGTCAATGCGGCGGACCTCGTGGCGAACAGCTTCTAGCAACCCGCGCTCGGCTTCGTCACAGCCGGGCTCCCGCATGAGCACACGGATTACGCCCTGAATGCCGGCCAAAGGGTTTTTGATCTCGTGCGCCAGGCCTGCCGCCAGTTCTCCGATGAGAGAGATCTGTGCAGCGCGCAGGAGTTCCATCTCCAGTCTGGTCTTCTCGATGATGTCGGTGGCCACGCCGATGACGCCGGTCACAACGCCCTTTCGGTCCTGAAGAGGAACGACTATTTGTCACAAATTGTAGTTCTGGACTGATCAGCCGGAGAGTGAGTCCCGGTTGAGCTACGTTCTCAATTGTGCGGAGTATATGTCCACAATTCAGAGCCGGTCAATAGCTTCTTGGTCGCAGGGACCAGCTTCATCCTTCCAGTAGTGCTAATTGTTCTGTTTTCTTTTACTAAGACGGCCGACGCTTCTGATATCGTCGTAACATCGCTTGGCAAACAGATGACCACAGAATTGCATGCGCGTCCGCTTGGTATCCCGAAAGCCAATCCGATCGTCACTAAAGGAACGAGCGTTTTAGAATCTTTCACATTGAATAGCTGTCTTTGATTCACCGGCTTACTGTTAACCTTGCGTCTCTGTTCATCTCTGACCTGGTATGGCGTAATAGCCCTCTTTAGAACGAACAAACAAGCGTGGGAGGCCACGGGGCGGAGTAAGCTTCACTTTGATCTTGCGCCACTTGCCATCTCCCGTGAAGTTTCTGGGCCGGTAGCCGATTGAATACTGGTGCCGCAATTCAAGAGCGATCTGCTCGAAGATATCGTCCATCTCCGGACCGGAGCGTGGGAAAAATGCTTTGCCGCCCGAAACGCCCGACAACTCGTCCAAAACTCCCTGTCCCTCCATTCCCAATGCGCTGCCGGTATCCATGCCGCTGAGAATCCCCACTCCGTAGAGTGTTACATCGGACTCCTTCAATAATCGCCTGACATTATCAAAGGTGTACCGCGAATTGTTGTCTTGTCCATCGCTGATCACCAGCAAGGCTTTTTTGGGATGTGTACCGCGCTGCACCTTTTCGACGCCCAGATAGACTGCATCGTAGAGAGCTGTTTGGCCGCGTGTCTGGACAAACGTGAGCTTGTCAAGCACAGCATCGCCGTCGCGAGTCATATCAAGGAGTAACTGGGCCCTGGAGTTAAAACCAATTAGGAAATATTCGTCTGAGTTGTGGCTGGTCTGGATAAATTTAGATAAGGCTTCTCGGGCGCGCTTGATCTTATCGCCACTCATATCCCTGATTGTGCGCCACGGCTTAGAGCCTCCGGATTTCGACGATTACAATAGAACTCCATATACTATACTAGGGTGGGGTATTCGACTCACCTGCTATGATTTCATGCCCATTTGATCTAAGGGACAGTATTTATGGCTAATGAAATGACTGACGGCGATGAACGCTTCAGCTTGGCTGGAATTCCCCTATTCAGACAACTCTCTCCGGCCGCACTCGAAAAAATGTCGGGGCTGATGGTTAAGCTGTCCTTCAAGACCGGCGACACCATTTTTCTTGAGCGTGAACCAGGCGATGCGCTATACGTTGTAGAGTCCGGCAGGGTGCGCATCTGGGTGCGCGATGGAGACGCAAATGACGTGACACTCTCGGAGCTTGAACCGGGCAACTTCTTCGGTGAGATGTCCGTGCTCGATGGGGGCAAGCGCTCGGCTAATGCGGCGGCAGTACTTGATACAACGCTTCATTGTTTGCGTCGCGAAGATTTCGAAAATTTCCTCATCGAACATCCACAGGCCGGGCTTGAGGTGATTCGAGGAATCGGTGCGCGCCTGCGACAAACGAGCCTGCTGGTCTTCCAGCGCGCGACGCGTAATGCGAACATCGTTCACGAACAGAGCCTTAGCGCCCTCGACAGACTTGCTATAGCGATAACCGACAAAGTCGGTTCAATCGGCTTCTTTCTGATCATCGCAGGATGGACCGTTTTATGGACTGGATACAACATCCTGGCATCGGAAGTGCCGGCGTTACACTGGAGGGCTTTCGATCCGTTTCCGGCCTTTGTTGCCTACCTCCTCATCAGTAATGTAATTCAGATATTGTTGATGCCGCTCATCATGGTTGGGCAAAACCTTCAAGGACGTCATTCCGAGACGCGCGCCGAACTCGATTTTGAGGTCAACCAGAAAGCCGAGAAGGAGGTTATGGCGACTCTGCTTCATCTGGAACGCAATACCGACCTGCTCCTGCGGTTGATGCAACATCTTGATTGCCGCGTCTCGGACGAGGAGTTGCGTGACATTGCTGCTGAGAGGAAACTGGCCAGGCAGTGAGCGTGGCGAATCCCGCAGACCGTGCGCGAACGCCGTTGTGATTTCCCATCAAACGCTTTCTCAAGGTTCTTGGACCTGGACTCATCACCGGGGCTGCGGACGACGATCCGTCAGGGATTGCCACCTACTCGATAGCCGGCGCCTCGCTCGGGTTTGCGACACTTTGGACCGCTCTCGTGACTCTGCCGCTGATGTCGGTGGTGCAGTTCCTCTGCGCGAAGATCGGCATGGTCAGCGGCATGGGATTGGCCGGTGTGCTGAGGAACTATTACTCTCGCTTGAAGCCAAGCACTTCTATTCGGTGATCGCCATCTCAACGCTCGTCGGCATGCTGATTAATTTTGCCGGAATAAACCCGATGTCTGCGCTATTCTGGACAGCTGTTATCAACGGACTCGTCTCGCCACCGTTACTGGTAGTCATCATGCTTGTCTCGAACAATAAGAAAGTCATGGGCGATAAGGTTAATTGCATCGGCACGAACATAGTAGGGTGGGTCGCGGCTGTAGGATGTTCGCGGCAGCAATCGGGATGCTCGTGACCTGGGGTAATTAAACCAGAGATTCCCGTGCGCGCTGAATCCGGCGAATGGATCACCGCAAGATTTGAACCTTATGAAGCCTTGCAGGCTCAACTGGATTTTCTTCCTTGTCACGTTCTTGTTCTTGTCGTCACCTCACGTTTACGCTCAGGAACCCTTCTACACTGATGATGCTGACACCACTGAAAAGGGTAAACTCCACTTCGAGTTTTTTAACGAGCATGACTGGCTCCAGAAGTCTTCACTCCCAGGGAAAAGGCAGAACACATCAAATTTCACTCTCAACTATGGACTCACTGAGCGAATCGAGCTTGGCATCAATGCGCCGATCATCAAAATTTTCAACACCCAGGAATCACTGCTCGGAAGTCCGATGGGAATTGGAGATATTCAATTTGGAGTCAAGGTGAGGTTACGCGATGAACGAGAAGGCTCGCGGCGTCCCACAATGTCTATCGTCTTTTATGTAGAAGTGCCGACAGGTAGCACTAAAAAGCAAACAGGCTCTGGCTTAATAGACTACTGGTTGTATGGTGTGCTTCAAAAATCGGTTACGAAACGGATTAAGGTGCGCCTAAATGACGGAATTCTCTTCGCGGGCAATAGCTCGACGGGTCTTATCGGAATTGAGGCGACCAGAGGTCAGGTTTTTACAGGCAACGGCTCTCTCGTGCGGGACTTTACTCGAAAGTTAAAGCTGGGCGTCGAGCTGTTCGGCGGTGTGACCAACAATTTCAATCTAACCCGCGGGCAACTGGAAACCCAGCTAGGAGGGAGTTATGCCGTGCGAGATAACTTCGAGCTCACTTTCGGCGTGCTTGCTGGTCGCTTCCCGGCCAGCCCACGCGCCGGTATCCACGTCGGCTTCGCGTATGACTTCAAATAAGTTTTGAGGAGCAGTGAAACATCTGGAGCGCGTCACTTGCTTAAGAAGAACCAGCTTGATCAATGATGCCGTTATTAACAAGAACGCTAAGGCGCTTACGCCGGCGGCGGGACGTGACCTTCGACGCATGGTTGAAGGCGCTTCCTCCCGAAGACCTTGAGCGATGGTTCTTACGCATGCATGAGGCGCTCGGTATCCGCAAAGAGGAGGTGCCGGATATCAACGAAATGACGGATCTTGAATTTGAGGACTATATTGCCCGGCTCCGCAGCTTAAATGGACTCCGCCGTGGATTATAATGCGCTCGCTCTCAGACGCTCTAACCAATCCAAAAAGAGGAAATCTAAATGCCCTGTGACCCTAATTTTCTCGCTAACATCCCAATGTTCGAGCACCTTAACGAAGACGATCGCATCGCGCTGGCGAACGTTATCGATGAGTTGAAGGTGCCTGCTAATCACACGCTTTTTCAGGCGGGCGATCCCGGCGATTCACTCTTCATCGTCCGAGTCGGCCAGATCGAGCTCTTTATCAAGGACACTGCCGGTCAGAGGATTGTGCTCACGACGTCGGAACCAGGGGACATGTTTGGCGAACTGGCAATGCTCGATTCAGGTCCGCGGACCGCAACAGCTTTGGCGCTAACTGATAGCGAAGTACTCGTGCTGGATCGTGATGATTTGATTTTGCTATTTCAACGAAAACCCGAAGCAGCGCTACACATGCTCGCCTCTGTGGGCGGCCTGACGCGCAAGGCTGATGAGCTGTTGCGTACTCGCGTCTCGCGCAACGTTAATGAAGAGATGGAGGTCCACTCCACACCATTACAGAGGATTGCCGATTGGATTGCCTGGTTTAGCGGCAGCATGCCGTTCCTGATGATCAACGGTGGATGGTTCATCATTTGGATCATTATCAATACCTTGCCGCTAGGCCCGCCCGCTTTCGATCCTTATCCCTTTGGGCTGCTTACAATGATTGTTTCACTCGAGGCCATATTCTTGTCGTGCTTCGTGCTTATCAGTCAGAATCGGCAGGCGGAAAAGGATCGCGTCCGGTCGGACATTGAGTATGAGGTGAATATTAAAGCCGAACTCGAGGTCGCCCACCTGCATGAGAAGACGGACCGGATTTATGAAAACATGATGGCGCGCTTTTCAACTCTTGAAAAACAGATGGCGGCGAAATAATTTTATTGCGCTTATCAAGACTCAGTGGGACGAATTGCTTTGAACCCTATGTACGATGTCTAGTTGGATCTTCAGGATATGCACGTGGCTTAGAGGACCAGCCGGTTTGACGTGTAACGCAGCGAATAAATACTCCTATGGACGTTCGGAGTCAATAGGTTTGAGTTTTTTATCGTTCGTATCGACCAAAAATCAAGAACCACCCAGCCGACACCAAAACCGGGCTACGAGCAAAAACTGATGGTGCGTTTCGCATAGTGATAGTCGGAAGTCTCCAACGTGGATGGAACTCGAGTGCCATCACTCGGGCGTTTGAAGGTTTAAGTACTCGATCCAAGCGCCGGTAACTGCGTCGGCAACGTCATCTCAATAAATGCGAGAGGGACGAAACCTAAAACCTAGCCCTGTCGAAGAAATCACCGTTGTCGGCACGGGTCATCAGAAGCATCTGGAGTCCTAATGATTTAGGAACTCAAGTGGCCAATATGTGACCAAAAATAACTGCCTCCGGGGAAGATGTGCGCGGTTCTTTTTATGATGAGCTCAGTGCGCTCGTCCATCCCTGGCTTGGAGCGCCCGGCTGCCCTTCCAAAGCGCTACAGCGCTGAGCGCGCATGCAAGAGGACAAACCAACAGCGAATACCTCATCAGCTCGGGATTGCTGCCCACACCCAGCCGGTCGCTCAGTTTTCCAATCAGAGGTGATCCGATACCGTACGCGCAAATGTTTACGGTCGAGAAGTAAATGCCAATTCCGAGACCGCGCAGGTGTGGCCCGGCGATGTCGTGGACATCAGCGGCGGCCGGTCCAAGCCACGATATGGCGAGCGCGAACAACGCGCAGTTCAAGCCGAGAAGCAGTGGCTGGTTATCGCTGAACAGCAAAAGCGCCCAGAGCGGGATTGACGCGACGGCCGCGCAGGCGCTGAACATCATGCGGCCACCCTTGCCGAATCGACGAAAGCGATCCGAGAGGAAACCACCCATAATCGTCACCGGAACTCCAACCATAATCGCCAGAATACCCATCACGGTTCCGATTAACACCAGGCTCATGCCATGCAGGCGCACGAAGAAAGATGGAACCCAGATGCCGAGGTTATTTGAAGCTATTCCGAAGAGACCGTAACCAAGATACAAGTATCGAAGGGGAACCGAACGAAAGAGAATTTTCCAATCGTTACTGCTGAAGTGGACCGGAGCGATCTCCGTTCGTCCGCGTCTTTGCTCTCGCAGGAAAAACACGACGACTGCAAGAGCTAATCCAGGAAAGCCCAAAAAGTAGAAGGCATAACGCCACCCATAGTTCTGTCCGATCCAGCCTCCAAGGAAGAATGCGAGGCCGCTGCCGATCGCGATGCCTGAGGAATAAATGCCCTGGACAGTCGCGCGCATACGCGGCGGAAAGTAGTCGCTCAGCAGTGAAAGAGCCGCCGGACCGAGCGTCGCTTCTCCGACGCCCACCATCAAGCGGCACAAAAACATCGCCCAGAAACCTCTGGCAAAACCAGTAAGGCCGGAAAAGAGGCTCCACACTGCCAGGCCACCCGCGATCAGATTCTTTCTCGAGATTCGATCGGCCAGCCGGCCAAATGGAATTCCCAGCAGCGTGTAGAAGATGACAAATGAGGTCGTGCCCAGTAGCGCCAGTTGTAGATCTGTAAACGCCATCTCCTTTTTGATGGGCGTGAACAGAATGTAAATCAGCGTCCGGTCCAGAAAGTTGAGAACGTAAACTATGGTAAGCACACCCAGGGCGAACCACGAGTAAACGGGTATTCGGTCGTCGACCAAACGTGCGTCAGGTTCGGTCGCTGAGAGCGCTTCGCTGATCACTTTCCGGGTCCAATCTGAGATTTCTCAACCAGCACTACAGCCTCCCCACGAATGACGGTCTCACCACGTTGGTTCTCACATGCGGTATCCAGGGTCACTATTGATTTCTTTTCGTTGACTTTCTTAACTGTAATTCTCACAGTCAATGTGTCTCCGATGTAGACTGGACCAAGAAACTGCAAAGTCTGGCTGAGGTAAATTGAGCCCAGGCCCGGAAGCCTGGTTCCGAGCGCGGTTGATATCAGCGAAGCTCCCAACATGCCGTGTGCGATGCGGCGCCCAAATCTGGTTTTCTGCGCAAATGCCTCATCGAGATGAACCGGGTTGTGATCGCCTGTTAGCTCGGCAAACGCGGAAATGTCCTTGTCGGTAATCTCCCTGGTTATTGAGGCGGTGTCTCCAACTTTCAGGTTCATGCGCTTCTGTCTTATGTAGCGCAAACTGTTAGTTTGCGATGATCGTGAGCTCACAAGTTGAGTCAACCCAAACGACGCAAACTAACAGTTTGCGCTACTTCAGATGCGTGTATCGCGGCCTGCCCAGTACGGGTCGCGCATCTCGCGTTTCAAGGTCTTGCCAGCCGTACTTCTGGGAAAGTCCTCCATTACCACGACTGCCTGAACGCGCTGCAACTTGCTATCCACCCGCTCGTTGATCCAGTCTCGCAACTCATCTTCCCCGACAGCGCCGCGTTCACGCAGAATTACCGCAGCCAACGGAGTCTCGCCCCATTTCTCGCTGGGGATTCCAAACACAGCAGCCTCGCGCACTGCCGGATGCTGCACGATGATCTCTTCAATATCTCGAGGAAACACGTTGCATCCGCCCGTAATAATCAGGTCCTTCATGCGATCCACTAGAAAGAGGAAACCGTCTTCGTCGACGTAACCCAGATCGCCGGTGTGTAACCAGCCCTCGATGATGGCTTGCTCGGTGAGGTCAGGACGTTTGTAGTATCCGGGCATCAGAATTGGGCCGCGCCCGACGATTTCTCCAACTTCGCCAGTAGCTGCGTCGCTTCCGTCGTCTTTGATAATCCGCATCTCAAAAAACGGCGGCGGCGCGCCGACAGAATTGGCTTTCGCGTCGTAATCGTTCTTATCTAGAATCGTTACAAAGCCCTCGGTTAGGCCGTAGAGTTCGTAAAACCTGCCCGGCAGGACGCGATTTAATTTTTCCTTGTGTTCGAGATGAAGCGGCGCGCCCACAGTGCCAATCATCTCAAGGGAATCGAGAGCTTCGGCGCAAAAGTTGGACGCATTGATCATGGCCACAATTTGCGAAGGAACCATCTTTACGTGGGTCACGCGCTCGCGCTTGATGGTTTCAATGAACGCCCGGGGCTCAAACTGCTCCATCAAAATATAGGTCGCGCCTACGTACATCGACGGCATCAGCGTCAGGAAGGAACCATTAAAAACTATAGATCCGGCATGCATGATGATGCTTTCGGGCCGAATCCGATAAGCCGAAGCGAAGAGAGTGCAATACATTCCCCGAATGTAATGGTTGTGAACAATGCCCTTGGGTTGTCCGGTCGTACCGCTGCTATAAATAATGTTGAAGAGATCTTCGTCGTAAATCTCGATGCCTTGAGGATCCTGGTCGCTGGCAGCCGCCGTTATTTCGTCGTACCTTTGATATCCGCTTATCGACTCACCGCCGGTCACGATATAGCGATCGCTTGCAATCCCCGACAATTCTCGTTTGATTTCGTCTATTTCAGGGACGAAGTTGTGGTTCGCGACGAGGGTTGTGACATCTGAGTCCCGCAGTAAATTCACCAGCCCTTTACCGCGCGTCAACGTACTCAGCGGCACAACCACAGCCCCAGTCTTTGCAACGGCCCAATACACTTCGAGCAGCTCCAGACAGTTCGGCATGATAGTGGCGATCTTGTCGCCCTTGCCTATGCGCAAATCGAGCAATGCATTTGCAAGGCGATTGACGCGCAGGTTGAACTCTCTGAAGCTCAGCCGAAGATCATTGAAAACGATCGCCGTATGGTCTGGGCGATAGCGGGCGTGTCTGGGAAGTAGGGAGCCGATGTTCATTAAGGCCTTCCCTTTGGCTTTGCCGCTTTTAGTTTCGCTGACTTCGAGCTCGAGGATGTTTCGACAAAGAAGCGCCACATCTCCTCGCTGGCATTTGGTCCCTTCGGATCGGCAAAAGGCCCGGCAGTCGGACTACCCGACCAGGCGTGGCCCATGCCTTTAACAATCCACTTCTCCATTATTACTTTGCCGGCTCTGTCGATGTAGATGGATCTCGTGTAACCACGGCCTTCGGCAACTAAACCGTCCACCGATTTTGCGGGCTGCGCTTTGACACTCTCATCTTCTTTGTCGCCGTAGAGGAGGTCGTTGGTCTGGGCCCACTGCAGAATAATTTGGTCGGCATTGATCGGATTCACGTATGGATCGGCATCTCCGTGAAACACGATAATGGGCATGCGACGTTTGTCTCGATGCGGCAGGCCTCCCCACGTTCTTCTCATTGACTCGAAAGGCTCGAGTACCAGCTGTTTCGGATTTGGCGCGCCTTGTTTCATCGCTGCCAACCCACTCTGGACGTCGGTGCCGGCTTTGAAAGCTAAACCGGAGCTTACTCCTATCGCCGAAAACACGTCTGGATAGGTAGCTCCCATCACAACCGCCATAGCACCGCCAGCAGAAATACCTGCTACGTACACACGCTTGCCGTCGACGTTATGTGATGAGTACACCTGATGCACGATCGCCGCCAACAACGCTGGTTCGCCCGAATCGCTTTCCTGGTGTTTCGGGTCGAACCAGTTCCAGCATTGCAGCGGGTTGGCCTCTTTCGTTTGCTCAGGATAGACGACGAGAAACTTGTTTCGGTCCGCTACCAGATTCATTCCGGAAATCGCGGCCAAATCTTCGGGCTTCTGCTTGCAGCCGTGGAGCATCATTACAAGTGGCGTTGGTACTCGTTTGTCGTAGCCGGACGGAACCCACAATTGATAATTTCGTGAGCCTGCGGCGTTGCTGGCGCTGCCCTTTATCCACTCCCCGGCTTGCGCATTAATTGCAACCGTCAAGAGGCTTAATGGAATCGCCAATAATATGTTGAATGGTTTCAATTTCAGAGTACGATCTCACGAAATCACACTAATAAATGTTCGTGTTTTTTTGTTCCTTTGGGCACAGGGCCATTATGGCAAGAGGTGGCTACTTCATTTTCGACTCACAACGCTGAGTGAATTCCGCAATCACGTCGGCCACTCGCGACGCTCCACGCTCACCCAGCACAATGGTGTAATGCGTGGTACCAGGGATTGTCTCTTCTTCCAGTTGCGGAAGAAACTTTCGCATTTGCGATACGGCTGAGTCTGGTATGAGCTGCGGTCGATCCAACGCAAAGCCGGCCTCGGCGCGAAGCAACATCACTGGTACTCGCAACGACTCGAGGCGTGCAGTAATGTCGGCTGTCCGAAAGCTCTCTGCTACGTCGAAACGGACGGCAGCCTCAGATGCCTTGGGACGTAGCGAGGGAGCTTCGCCGTCTACTTCATAGTCTAAAAACTTCTCGGTCCACGGTCCCCAATCGGCAGCCGGAAAGTTTGGCCGGGTCCGCCAAAACTCGCGGTAGACCTCGCGCGAAGGGTAGGTTTCCTGAAGTTGTGTGATTCTTTGCGCGAGTACTGTATCCAGGATCTGCTCAGTATCTGCTCCTGCCGGCATATCCAGAAGATAGCCACCATCAATCAAGATCAGTCCCGCTACCAATTCCGGATTCTGCTCGGCCAACGCGGTCGCGATGAAGGCGCCCATCGAGTGGCCCACGATAACACTGGGACCAAGGTCAAGCGCCCTCATAGCAGCCGCCACGTCACGGGCATGCTGGGCCAGACCGTATGGACCATCGGGCTTATCGGAGTCGCCGCGGCCCCTTAGGTCGAGGGCGAATAACGGACGTCTGCCGAGAAGACGCTCAGCGATTCCGATGAAGTTCACGTAGGAAGCCGTCAGGCCGTGAAGTGCTACTATCGGCGCGCCGCGCCCGGGCCAGTAGCCGAAGCTTAGTTCGATACCATCGCCGGGCACGCGACCTCGCGCCTCTCTCGTCACCTTTGGAGCGAGCTGCTTTCCAGGGGCACGCGACATGTGGGCCTCCTAGAAATTGAACTTAAGTCCGAATTGAATTAAGCGTGGGTTGCTGCTGGTAGAAATGATTCTGCCAAAACGTCCCGCTCCCAGCGTTGGATTGATTGTGCCGTCAGCATTGAAGTTAGCTGCTGGTACGGCATTGAGGTCGCTGATCGGGTTAGCATAGTTCACCGTATTGAAGAGATTGAAAAACTCGGTGCGAAACTCGATGGCTTTCGATTCCCAGAAGCGGAAGCGCTTGATGATTGACAGGTCCACATTGTTTTGATGTGGACCGCGAAGAATATTTCGTCCCACGTTGCCGATGTCGGTTCCTAACGCGCCGGCTACCGCTGTAAACCCCGAACTGGGGATTAGCGCTCCGGCCGCCACTACCGGACGGGCAAACGCCAACGGATTGAAGAAATAGCCGGCAGGCACATTGGAAAGTGGATCGCCTACCAGATTAGGACGAGCCAGCGGTGAGGTACCCGCGTTGAGACCATAAAAAGATCCGGCCCCCGTGTCTACGATGTCGATCGGTAGTCCCGACATCGAGGTGACGATTGCTCCAAGCTGCCAGTTACCAAAGAGCAACTGACCGCCTTCGGAGCGTCTGGCAAATCCTGGGGTTGGCAAATCATATAAAGCGCTGAAAACGAATCGATGCTTGCGATCAAAATCTGAGCGCCCGCGATTCGCGCTGAAATCGAGTTGATTCCCAAGGATAGGACTCGTCTCTCCAACCGCACCTGGATTCAACACGCCGCCGGCGCCTGGTCCACCCCCTTGTCCTGACGCATTGTCCTCCGACTTCGCGAGCGTGTAAGACGCCAGAAACTGCAGGCCATTCGCAAAGCGCCGCGTCAAGCTCGCTTGCAGCGCATTGTAGCGGGAGAATGCCGAGGTTTGGTTTTGGAAAAACCCATTTATTGAAACGCCCTGAAAAGGTGCCCGCAAGGCTGCATTTGCCGGAGTGTTGGTTGTGATCACAGCGCCTGTTACTGCATTGGTGATGGGGTTGGTGGGACTTGCCAATCTGGCCTGGTTGATGCCGACCTGACGAAACAGTTTTTGACCACGCGTTCCCACGTAACCCACTTCAAGCAGAAGATTCCTGAAAATCTCATACTGAGCGTTGATGTTGTATTGATGCAGGTAGGGTGTACGAATATTTCGATCAAAGAGCGTTCCTGAAAGAGCAACTCCGGGTACGAGCGTGGGGAACGCACTGGTTGGGGGCGCGGGAAAGAAGGGATTACCGATTGGCGGTAGGATGCTGATACCGAACACATATGTCGGAGGGGCGATAACATTCAATGTGATGTACTGAAACGATGTGCGCGAATAAAAAATTCCGTAGCCACCGCGGAGCACCAGCTTTCCCGAATCGAGCGGCGAATAAGCGAAGCCGACCCGCGGTGCAAAATTATTAGGATCGATGCTGTTGACGACTCGCTTATCGACGTTGGGGATGCTGGCCACATCATATGCCGGAATTACATTACCGGCCTGAACATACCCACCGATTGGTGGTCCAATCGGGGTTCCGGCAATAGCGAGCGGACGAGGCACGTAGAGCGCAGGATCAAAGGTAGCAATGCGTCCGCGAGTGTCGTATGGCGGGAGATCCAATTCGTAGCGCAGTCCGAGATTTAGCGTCAGGCTTCGGCTGACTTTCCAGTCATCCTGCACAAAGAAATTGTAATCGGTGGCGCGCAGGCTGCGATTTCCAATACCACTTCCGAAAACTGTGAAGGTCGGGACACCCAGCAAAAAGTTTGTGAAGCTGGCGAATTGAACCTGACCCCGGGTAAAAAAGTTCAGTACGTAGTTGTTTTCGTTGTAACGAAACTCTCCACCCACGCGAAGGTTGTGATTGCCTTTGGTAATCGACAAGGTGTCAGCCAGGGTGGTTGAAGGAGCGACAGCTTTAACATCAATCGTCGCTGAGGTGCCGATCGTCACACCGCCCGCTGCCGGGTTTATTTGAACCAGACCTAAGCCGGGAAATAGATTAGCATTGGAGCGAGTGATGCCTACATCTGAATCCTTTACTGGTTCCTGTGGGAAGGCGTCAACGCGAATGAAGTTGTACCCAGCGCGTAATTCATTGAAAACCGTCGGGCTAAAAATGTGGGTGTATTGGACTGTTGCGAGGCGGTTGTTGTTTTGCTGAAAATTCCCGAAGCCCGGGACGTTTGGCCCACCTCCAAGAAAGCTTGGCAGCACCAGAGTTTGAGGCGCATTAGAGAAATAGAACTTGAAGGCAAATGTATTCTTCTCATTATAGCGATAGTCGACATTGGCGTTGAACTGGTTCTCATCAAACACCGATGGTGTTGAACCGGTATAGGTGCCGTTCGCCGCCGTGGGTGTTGGAATGAGAAATGTCCCATCTGCAAGTTTGGCGTTCAATAGCGCCAGCGCAACCGGATTGATCGGGAAGCCATAAGTGGCCTGCAACGTGGCGGCCGAACGGTTGCTGGTCAGCCGGGGATCGACAAGCACATTTGAAGAAAGGCTGTTGATGATCGAAGCGCCGTTTCGTTCGCGAGTGGCCTGGAAGGAACCAAAGAAGAAAAGCTTGTCCTTTCTTATTGGGCCACCGAGATAGCCACCGAGGACCTTCCGCGTAAGAACGGGACGGGCCACGCCAGCGGCGTTCAAAAATGGATTGTTGGCATTGAATCTGGCATTACGATAATATCCATAACCTCCGCCATGAAAATCATTTCCGCCACTCTTGGTAACCGCCTGGATATTTCCACCTCCTGAACGACCAAACGTAGCGTCGTAAAGGGAGGTTTGAACCTTAAACTCCTGGATAGTTTCCGGCGCGGGCACCGCTAGTGACGGGGCGGAGTTGGTTCCCATCGAGTTTGCATCGATGCCGTTGATCTGAAAGTTATTGTTGGTTACGCGGGCGCCATTGACGGAGATGTTTTGCGAGTTACGGCCTACAGAAGTGTTGTCTGGAAGGTAAGTTGCCGCTCCCGGAGAAAGCCCCAGGATTTGAGTAAAGTTGCGCGTAGCCAGGGGCAATTCGGCGACGGTTCGACTGTCAACTACGCGGCCCAATTGCGGGCCTTCGGTTTGTACTAACTGCGGTGCCGCATCGACTGTTACTAATTCGGAAACAGCGCCGACCGCCAAACGAGGATCAAGCGTCGTAGTTTCCGTGAGCGCGACTTTTATGCTGTCGGCGATGAATTTCTTGAACCCGCTCACCGTCACACTAAGGGAGTATTCGCCAGGCGATAGAAGCGGCACGACATAATGACCCGAATCGTCCGCGATGACTGTGCGTACCTCTCCGGTCGCCTTATTGGTTACGGTCACTTCGGCGCCGGGAAGTGAGGCGCCGTTCTCGTCGGTAACAGTGCCGGCGATGCGGCCGGTAGTTTGGCTCTGGGCCATGACCGTGAGGCTGCCCAACAGCAGCAAGCACACAAACGTAAATAAGGGGACGCTATTACGCATACTCATCGGATCTAATCTCCTTCAGTCCAAGACGGTCGAAACCCTGCGCGAGGGGATAGCACCTGGTGCCGATACTGCAGCAAAGATGCCCCTGTGAAGCGTAGATTGAGGGACAGTGCAATTATCGCTCCGTGCGGCTACCGAAAAATTATCAGGGGTCGATTAGATTGGAATTTGCGAGAAAGGGGATTCCTGTGGGGATAGTGAGCGCACCAACGGAGGGCGAAGTGACCAATTATTGAGCACTCAAAATTCATACTGCTCAAAATTTAGACAGCTAGATCGAGGAGCACGCGAGGCGGTTTGCGACTCGTTCCGAAACTCTTAACTCGAAACTCTTCACGATGGTTCGACCTGGTAACGGCGCATCTTGTTGTAAAGCGTGGAGCGCGTCACACCAAGAATCTCTGCTCCGCGGCTGAGATTATTACCAGTCGCGGCCAGGATGCGTTCGATATACAGCCTTTCAACTTCATCGAGCGAGAGAAACTCTTCGGCTTCGTCCTGCCTGGTCGATTCCGACAACTCGGGCCCGCCCAACGGTAGATCGCGCGCGTGAATGCGATCGCCGGAACAAAGGATTACCGCACGCTCAATCACATTGCGCAGCTCACGTATGTTGCCGGGCCAGTTGTAGCTTTCCAGCAAAACTTCCGCTTTGGGTGTAACACCTTGCACCCGGCGGTTAAGCTTTTGACTGAAGTGAGCGATGAAGTGCTTTGCGAGTGGCAGGATGTCTTCGCGCCTTCCCTTGAGTGGAGGCATAGTCAGGGGCATCACGTTGAGTCGGTAATAAAGATCCTCTCGAAATCGACCTTGCTTAATCTCTGCTTGCAAGTTTCGATTGGTGGCAGCCACCACACGCACGTCTACTTCTTTTTCCTGAATCCCGCCTACCCGACGAAACCGTTTTTCCTCCAGTACGGTGAGGACTCGCGCTTGAATTGCAGGTTCCATTTCGGCAATTTCGTCGAAGAAGATTGTGCCCGCATGGGCCAACTCAAAGAGTCCTGGTTTGCTGGCCACCGCGCCGGTAAAAGCGCCCTTTTCATGGCCGAAGAGTTCCGACTCAAGTAGTTCGCGGCTCAGCCCGGCGCAATTAACCGCCACAAACGGTTTTTCACGACGAGCGCTGAGGCGATGAATCAGCCGAGCGATGACCCCTTTTCCGGTCCCCGTTTCACCCTGAAGAAGTACGGTGCTATCTGACTGAGCGAGCCGCTCGATAGTTTGATAAATACGCAAGATCGGTTCGCTCTGGCCATGAAAGAATTCTGATGCAGTGCGTTCCTCCACCAGTCCTGCCAGGAGAAGTTCTCGACGAGCGCGGCTCTGTTCCAGCGTCTTGCCAATCAGGATCAAAATGCTTTCGGCGTCGAAGGGCTTGGTGAAAAAATTTTCGGCTCCGTTTTTGAGGGCGAGAATCGCGGTTTCGATTGTCCCGTGAGCGGTCAGGATGATCACCGGTACATCGTCGTCGATCTCCTTTATTCTGGTGAGCAATTCCAGGCCATTAACGTCGGGCAGCCGCAGGTCAAGCAGAATTAATTCCGGCGCATTTTCGGTGACGATGGGAAGCGCCTGGGCGCCGGTCTCAGCTTCGAGCACACGGTAACCCTCACCCTCAAGCAGCCGGCGCAGACCGAAGCGAACGGAAGGCTGATCGTCAACGACAAGAATCTTGTCTTTAGCTGTAACCATCTTAATCAATAGTCAGTAGTCAGTAGTCAATAGTCAGTAGTCAGTAGTCAGTTGGCCCGTCGTGAGTGGTTGGTCGTCAGTTCGCTTACTAGCGGCCGACCACTGACAACTGACCACTGACCGCTAACTAATCGGCAGTTTGATAACAAACGTGGTTCCTTTTTCCACATTGGATCGCAGCCCAATCGTCCCACCGTGATCGTGGATCGTTTTGCGCACAATCGCCAATCCTAATCCGACGCCATTTGGGCGCGTAGTAAAAAATGGTTCGAACACTTTCCGTTGGTTTTCAATTGCAATCCCCGCGCCAGTATCGCTAACCTCAATCTGAATCTCTGAAGAACCATTCGCTTGTCCGCTTGAAAGAAGGCGAATCTGGCCGCCGCGTGCAGTGTGCTGAAGCGCGTTCTCAAGTAGATTGGTGAATACACCATGCATTTTACGGCGATCGACTTTCGGACCCTCGGGATCGTGATAATCGATGACGAGCTCCACGCCTTTCTCGGCTGCGGCAGCGCGAAACTCCTCAGCCACTTCCTCGATGACGATTCTGAGCGCCGAAGCGTCAGGATCGAGTCTGACCGGTCGACTGTGTTCCAACAGCTGCTCCATCAGGTAATTCAGTCGGCTGACTTCCGTCATGACGACATCAATAAAGGGTTGAACCGTCTTTCGATCTTCCAACTCTCGCGCCAGGGCGCTCAAAGTGGTGGTGATTCCAAAAAGAGGATTGCGAACTTCATGTGCCACGCCGGCAACCAGTTCGCCTACAACTGCAAGTCTCTCAGAGATGATAAGTTGCTGCGAGAGGCGTTTTTGTTCGGTGACGTCTTTGACGATACCGAGGTGGAAAACCTGGCTATTTGTTGCGTCGGTGACTTTGCGAATACTGAGACGCGCAGGCATTGGCTCCCCAGAGCGACGCTTGAGATCGCATTCAACATCAAGAACCTGACCACGGTCAGCCAATTGGCTAATGAGACCATCAGCTGCTGCCTGGTCGACAAAAAGATCCTCTATCAAATTTATGCTGGCCAGCTCTTCTGGTGTCCGGTAGCCCAGCATCAATGCGAGTGCCGGATTGATCGTCACCAGCTCGCCCTTTGGGGTACTGCGATAGAGGCCATCAACTGCGTTTTCGAAGATCTGCCGGTAACGTTCCTCTGATTCGCGGACCTGTTCGAAGAGCTGGGCGTTACGAAGAAGATGTGCAGCCTGCGTTGCGAAGATAGTTACCAATCGTTTTTCTTCCTCGAGAAAGCCTCCCTTCTTATTTATTACTTCAATAGTGCCCAGCATGTGCTCACCGGCCTTCAGAGGTACGGCTAACATTTCTCGAATATTCCCGTCAGCTTTTACGCTCAACAACGAATCTTGACGGGCATCATTAGTCAAATAAGGCTCACCGGAAATAAAAACGCGAGTGGCGATGCTGGTTTCGTCTGGCGTGAATCGCAGGCTCAAGAGTTGCTCATCCGGCATCCCGTAAGCCGGAACTTGAGCACGGATGCAGTTTTGAGTGTCGTCGTAAAGCAGGATCACACAGATCTCAGCGCCGAGCAGCCGGGCGATCTTTCGCGTCAGCAACTCGCAAATCTGACTGACCTCGGCACCGGTGCCCATCATTAACGAAATATGGTACAGGCCGCTCAGTCGTTCGATTTCCTGTTGTAGTTGCAGGGCCGCTTCGTTGATTGTGGTAGTCAGTTGACCAACTTCATCCTGGCGGGTGACCTTTATGGGCTCGATGAGCCTCCCAAGTCGAAGATGTCCGGCAACATTCTCGATTTGTCGTAAAGGTCTGATCACGGTCAATAGAAGGATTGCGCTGCTAACAAATGCTGACGCCAACAGTGTGATGACCGCGCCCGCTAAGGCGCCACGAATTACGGAATGCTGTTGCGGGCCCAGCCAGAGGCCGCCCACGATGTAGGAAACGATTAGACCAAAGAGGAGTAGAAGCCATCCGAGCGCTAGTTTCCCCAAGAGACTTTGTCGCGGATCAAGCACCGAGCGCGCCGACATCTTTCTTACAATCCGGCTTCGATCTTTTAGCTCCTCAATTGCTCGTATAGCTTCCTCGCGCGTGGCGAAGATATTAGATTCGAGGTCTTTAGCTGCACCCAGATAACGCAGTACTGAACGCGTTAACCCGCTTGACGAATAGCGCACAGTGGTGAGGCTATAGCGGTCGTAAAGCTCCTTGATGCTCTCGCCGTAGTAATCCACGATCTCCGGCGCGATCTCGGTGCCTTCGTAGTTGACTATCGCGTACGCTCTGCGCCCTCGGCGTTCGAGGATCTCGCGCACCAATCTTCTGGTCTCATCCACCTGCACGCGGGTCTCAATTCGCAGGCCGGCAAAGTCGATGAAGAGAATGTTCTCTTCATCATCAAACATGAAACGATCTCGAAGTTGCATTGGGACTACCGCGCAAGTGAAAGCGAAACTTATCGACGACAAAGCGAAGCGTTCGCTGAGGCATCACCTTATGACCTCGGACCTGAAGCTTAGAATCCGGTGCGGCCTACGGCCAGCGAACTCTAGTTTCAGCCGCATGCAGCTCACCCAATCTTATCAAAATAGTTGGATCTATTACCTACCGGGACGAGAAGGCTTGAAAGTTCGAAGAGTTTTCAATGCACCGGGAAAGAGGTCCACGACTCCGCTTTGGTGTCGTGAAACTAATACGGTGCGCGAACGGGTCGTCCAGGATAGAGTCCCGGTTGTAGTTGTCCGTTTTTAACAACTATCACACCGTTTACAAGAGCATATTTGATGCCTTCAGAATATTTGGCCGGCTCATCGTAGGTGGATTTATCGCTCACACGTTCAGCATCGAAGACCACCAGGTCGGCATCGGCTCCAACACGAATCCTTCCCTTGTTCTTCATCGAAGGAACACGCCGTTCAAGACGTTGTGCCGGCATGAGCGTCATTTTGCGTAGAGCATCCATCAAGCTTAATACCCCTCGCTCTCGAACGTACCTGCCCAGAACGCGTGTGTAAGTGCCGGCTGTTCGAGGATGTCCCTTTCCGTTCTCCAAGATGCCGTCGCTTGCAATCATAGTCAAAGGATTCCTGAGAGCCGTCTCGACTATCTCCTCTGTCATCGAGAATACTGCGACATATCCTCCCTGTTTCCGATATCGCTCGAAACTCTCTTGCGTCAGTCTTTCACCTGTCGCCGCCCATTGCAGATCTCCATAATCAATCCCAAAGACTTCACGCCATCCTTCGTTGAAGATCGCCGACTTGATGTCGGTCATGCCAGCAGTATAGGGATAGCACTCAGTTGTAATGTCGAGATTTCGAGACCGTGCTTCGGCGATCATCTGAAGCAGCTTCGCGGTAGCTTTACCACCCGTACTTTGGATGTGTACGACGTGAAGCGGGGCGCCCGTGATTGCCGAGGCTGCGATTACCTCCTCGAGCGCCTGAGTACTGCTCGCAGGTTCTTTCAATCCAGCGTTGCGCAGGTGAACATGGCATGAGGCTCCGAAGCGCGCCGCAACGCGAAACATCTCTAAGATTTCCCAGTGCGAAGCTTGCGGCACATACTGGATGCCAAATCCGACTGCAACTGCACCCCGCCGCAGAC
This sequence comes from Pyrinomonadaceae bacterium, assembly GCA_035644135.1. Classification (GTDB taxonomy): domain Bacteria; phylum Acidobacteriota; class Blastocatellia; order Pyrinomonadales; family Pyrinomonadaceae; genus PSRF01. Next base: position 20,767 of record DASQPD010000126.1, on the reverse strand, counting down.
CATGTTCGAGATGCGCTTTCATGTCGGCTATTTCAGCGTCAGTAGCGGCTCTGCGTGCCGCCTCGCGGGTTGGCAGGAACTCAACCGGATCGTGCATTGCAGCCATCCTGGCCGCCAGGTGACCAATGCTAACACCGTAGTTGATCGTAGCTCTTCCCTGCCGTTCGGCGTACCAACGGTCCACATCTCCGGTGCCAACTTCCAATTCCAGAGCCGTTGTAACCCCGTCCATTACCTTGAAACGGTAATTCTCTTCGGTCTGCCCGTGCTGATGAAGGTCTATGAAGCCGGGCGACACAACCATCCCTTTGGCATCGATTACTGTACGACCGCTCAGGGGACCGACGGTGATTGCTTTGATGACGCCATCAGAAACGCCCAGATTACGTACGGCATCAAGTTCTGATTCGGGGTCGATCACCCGTCCATTCAGAATAACGACGTCGTAAATGTCTTTCGCATCTGCCGTAAAGAATGAAGGCACCGTGACAACGGCCAGCAAAAAGCACACGATCACGGCTTTGCACGACATGGTCCTCAGTTTGGCTTTAGTCACTTCATTCTCCTCGCCGCGAAAGTCCACAGATTACACACAGACTCGACGGATTAAAAGCAGAAGGCAGAACAGCACAATGCAGAAACCGTATTCGTGTTTTTTCCTGTGACTTCCTAGATCGTATTCGGTTCACGACAAATGTATCCACGAAAATACACAAAAGAAAACGAAAGACACGAACACGCCTTCTGCCTTCTGCCTTCTGCCTTCTGCTTTCTGCTTTCTGCTTTCTGCTTTCTGCTTTAATCCGTGTAATCTGTGTAATCTGTGGATTCGGAACCCCTACGTAACCCAACCCTCGTTCGCGGCCTCGGTCCTGTCGCAACTACTGCGATTGTCGTCGGAAATGTCATAGGAACGGGGGTCTTTTTAAAGTCACGAGTAATGACATGCAATGTTGGGACGCCAAGTCGCGTAATCGCAGTTTGGGTTGTAGCTGGACTGCTGTCCCTCGCCGGTGCTTTGACTTACGCCGAACTGGCCACCATCTGGCCACGAGCTGGCGGTGAATACATCTTCATTCGTAACGCGTACAGTTCTCGATTAGCCTTTTTGTATGGCTGGATGCGGTTCGTTGCCTCAGGTGCCGGCTCACTTGCTGCGCTGTCCGTCGGGCTCGCAATCTTTCTGAACGTGTTGCTGACAGGAGCCCTCGACGCCACCTATTTCAGTCTGGATCTTCCGAGCTTTCGAGTCTCATTTGGCAGACTTCAGATCGTGGCCCTGAGCGCTATCGCAATCGTGACGATTGTGAACTGCGCTTCGGTTTCCGTCGGCGGTAGGTTCGCAACCGCGCTGACAGCAGTTAAGGTTGGGACCATCGTAATGCTCGGTCTTGGGGCCCTGGTCTTCGCTCCAGGTAACTGGACTAACTTTCTGTTGGCAGATAACGGAGGCTTATGCGAAGGAGTTGCGGGCGCAGCGCGCGGCGGCAGTGCCGGTTTTGCCGCAGCGATGTTGGGAGCTTTGTGGGCCTACAACGGTTGGAACGAGATGACGTTCGTCTCGGGTGAAGTGAAGAAGCCTCATCGCAACATTCCGATTGCGCTCATCTCCGGGATGACCATCTGCATGGCGCTCTATGTTTTTGTAAACGCAACTTACTTCTATGTTCTAACGCCGACCGACGTTGCAAGTGTTCCGGCCACTTCATCAGTTGCGGCGGTCGTTGGTGAACGGTTCCTCGGGTCAATTGCCGTGAGTTTAATCGCCGCGGCGATGCTGACTTCAACCTTTGGCGCACTCCACATTTCGACTATGGCAAATTCGCGAGTGCCGTTCGCGATGGCGACTGATGGTCTATTCCCGAAGATTCTATCGTCCGTTTCTAAACGTACTCACGTTCCTGTCCGCGCGCTACTCGTGCAGGGTGTATGGGCCGGAGTGCTCGCACTGTCCGGTTCATATGACACGCTGACAGATTACGTGATCTTCGTGAACTGGATTTTCTTTGGGTTGGTTGTTGTGTCGATCTTCTTTATTCGTCGTCGTCTGCCACGAGTCGAAGGGGTTTACCGGGCGTCGGGCTATCCTGTGGTCCCCTTACTGTTTCTCCTAATGACGTCGTGGTTGCTCATCAGTACTTTGATTACATCGCCCACTCGATCAGTGATCGGTCTTGCTCTGGTTGCGCTCGGGCTTCCTGTTTACTATCTTCAGTCACGCGCACAGTCAGATTAACAACTCCCATCACTGTACCTTTCCTCGACCGGCAACTTCCCAAACCGTTTCTACTCGGTCACCGCTGACACCGTAGATCTGATTGTGCATGTTAACGGTGTTGCAGACATGATTTGGTATAATTGTAAGCCGTTCCCCGACGCGGTACGTATGCATTGAACTGTTAATGTTCAAATGACCGTGCTCTTCAGATAGATGTTCCAGTTGCGCCTCGGAATCTTCTTTGACCATACCGAAGCCTCGTCCATCACCCGCCAGATACCGATCGGACGAAAGTGTCTTAGATCCTGCATCAATGATTGCACGACCCGAAACGCTCGTGCTGACTACAGTCGTGATCACTGAGAGCGCACAATCCTCGACACGTGCAATGCCAATGCCCACCATGTTGCGATCATTAAAGATGTACATACCCGGTCGGATCTCGTTGACTCCACAAAACAAGTGGCCTTCTAGTGCCGTGGGCGTCGAACCTCCGCTCACAGTTTGTAGAGGCAGGGCCGCCTGTTCGAATCTCCTTAGGGTGCGACTGAGCAATTCATTCACACCAATTCTCAGTTCGGCACGCTCCTTTTCCCCAACTTGAAAATGACCGGGAAAAAACATCAAACCCTTAAAATCCAGACCCGGCAGTTCAGCAACCTTCTGAGCGAGAATCAACAGTTCGTCTTCATTAGCGAGGCCGCAACGTCGGAAACCGACATCAACCTCCACCAGGACACCAACACGAACATTCTTCTTATTCACCTCTTTTGAGATTGCCCGAGCTACTTCTGAAGAATCGAGCGCCACGATGATGTTGGCCCGGGCCGCGAGGTCTGCGAGTTTCTCGGCTTTTCTTCTGCCGAAGACCGGATACGCGACGAGAATGTCCGTGATACCTGCCTCGAGCATGACCTCCGCTTCACCAATTTTCGCAACGGTAATTCCGCGCGCTCCATGTGCTATCTGCCGTTTAGCTAATTCAGGAATTTTGTGTGATTTCGTGTGTGGCCTTAGTCTGAGGTTTTTACTGCGGCAGTAATCAGCCATGCGCGAGAGGTTTCGTTCCATTACGTCCAAATCAATGACGACGGCCGGTGTCTCTAAATCAGATAGGAGCAATGGGACCTTCCAATCAGAACCACAGTCATGTAGCGTTAAATGAAAAGCGCATCGAATGCGAGATTAGCGGCTGTCAGGTAATCGCAGCGGATACGCCAGTGTGGCAAATTCGCTGCGCCCAAGTGCGGAAGGAAGCATTCGCAGTCACGGTGAATCGTTTGCGGTGGCTTAACATTCAGGCCTTTCATCAAGGGTCTTGACATAGTGCAGCGTCTCCGCTCGAAAGCCCATATGCTCGTATATTTCGCGCGCTTTATCGTTTCCTGCAAAGACGTTCAAAGTTAGATGAGAAAAGCCTTTCGCTCGTGCCCACTCTTCGGCGGCCCGCATCAGAGCGCTTCCTACTCCTCTGCCTTCGTAGCTTTCGCTAACGGCAATAGTGTTTATATGGCCGCACTGACGCCCGCTAAAATAATCCTGCTTCGTCTCCAAATAGACGTAGCCGAGCCGCTGCTCAGCGGTTCGTCCCGCTATCAGGAGCGCGCTCCCATGCACACGGCGATCGAAAAAATCTTGAAGAGCCTTTTGCTCGCGAGTCACTATTTCAATTGGTGTGCGCCATGGCGGCGGCCCGAAGGAAGCTAGTCTTCGCACCGCGTTAATCACGAAGTCACGATCACTGACAGTTGCATCCCGAACGATGATTTCCGCGCCCCGGCCTTGAATTGCTGACACCTCTTTTGACATGCGATCGTTCAGTCCGCGCAAACCACTATTTGGTAAGACTCTCAGAATCAAAAACTACCACAGCCTGGTTACCCAAATCCATGAACTCACCGTGGTTTCGGTTTCCGTCGAAGCCACCAACCAATCGGTCGCACTGGGTGGCTGATTCGGCGTTAGGCTGCAGAAAACAGCCCCGACATCTTTGCCAACCTCTGCGGCGTCGCGCTACGCATCAACGCACTCGATGAGAACCGGTTTAACGTCGACGACCGGCGTACCATCGATGGCTTCGATCGGCCCGATCCGCAAGCGGGTTCCGGAGATCTCGCGCACGGTCACCCGATGTAACCCCAACGGATTCGGTCGATGCGGAGACCGAGTGGCGAACACTCCGGTAAGCGGTATCTCGGTATCATTGCGCGGATGTACTTCCAGCACGCTGCGATCAGCACGATGAAGCCAGGTCACGAGGATGAGGCGAAGTACGCGAAACGAGTAGTTGGATTGGTGCATAAAAAGACCCCTTTCAAATTGCCTGCGTCCGGCTTTTTCCTTCGCCGTCATGTTTGAGCAGGAGCCGAAATACAAGTCCGTGCGTAATAAGGAGCAGAGGCACCAGTACGGTTGGAATGAAATACGCCGCACCCAACTGACCCGCTTCGAGCCCACCGCGATTGCCTTCATAGAACGCGTAGAGCAGATCAATGCTGCCGAGAATGTTGAACGCCCAAACCAGGATGATTCCCAACCTGCTCGGCAGCGCCATGATGCCAAGTAAAGCCAAAATGGCTGTAGCGAGATCACCGTAGGCAGCCGGACGCGCAAACGCAATCGGTAAGTTCGGCGAGACCACACCCTGGATCAAAAACGCTAATCCCACGAACCGGAAGGCATGCAACAGGAGTAATGGGCGCAGCGCGTTGGCACGCGACAGATTGCGCAATGCAGGCCAGATGTATCGCGCTGCGACGATCCCCCAGGCAACGAAGCCGAGGGCGACACTGATTCCGAATAACGCTTGCGGTGGCATCACGCATTCCTTTCGTCAACAATCGTGACTTACTGGTTCTGGTATCAGAGCAGCTGAGCCGTAGTCAGGCTTCCTGCACGGCGTCGTGCCTCACTCAACGAACCGAGCATGCGGTAGGCCACCGCCCGTAAGTGGGTGCGGTTCTCTTCGAATCGCTCTGTCAGGCCTTCGTGTTCTTTCATCGGTTACATCCTGCGGCTCGGCCGTTTAAAGAGCCGGTGCCGAGTTTGCCGATGCTTTCGAGCCGCCAGACTCGCTTCTCTCGCCCGGTTCTAAAGAGCAGTACCCATAGCTTCGCCTGATTTTCTCGAACAGTTGGATACGACGTGTCACATCGATTCATTTACTGCGATCTGTATTACCAGGTGCGTCAACCGATTCAAACGACCCCGTTCCTGGTGATGACCCCGCGATAAAATGCTGCGCTCAGTTTTGGGGTTCTCTTTTGGGTGGCGTAGTCGACGTAATGCAGTCCGAACCGGTTAGTGTAGCCGTCGGCCCACTCAAAGTTGTCCATCAGGCTCCAGAGAAAGTAACCCTTCACGGGAACACCGTCAGACGTTGCTCGTTGGAGCTGAGTGAGATAATTGCGAAGAAACATCACGCGGTCCGTGTCGTACACCGTGCCGTCTGGAGCTGGAACATCCGACGACGAGCACCCATTCTCCGTGATGTAGATCTCCTTCACATTCCAAATGTTCGCGACGTGGCGCGGTCCCCAATAGAGTGCCTCAGGTCCGATATTCAGCCACCATGAGGCCATGTGCGGGTATGACGGCGGGTTCGGCACGACGGCGAATCCCAAGGGTGAACTGTCCGCGCGGACGTGGGTGGGCGTGTAGATATTGATACCAACGAAGTCAAGCGGACTGGAAATAATCTTCAAGTCTTCCGGTGTGAATTTTGGCGCGTTGGCCCCTGCCGCGGCGAGGTAGGCTTCCGTATACTTCCCTTCCTGGATCACCGTCATGTACTGCGCGTTCAGCTCCCGCGTCGCCTTCGTAGCCGCATCGATGTGCGGCGTCGTCTCGATGACGGGTACGCAGATGTTCATATTCTCGGCGAGTCCAACCTTCGTACCCGGCTTTGCCTTGGCACGGATTGCCTGCACGGCGAGGCCATGGCCCAATACCGCGTGATGCCTGGTCTGGTTAAAGCGACCCGGCGGCAGTTTCAGGCCAGGAGCGTGTATTCCGAGCCTGTACCCAAGTTCGACGAAAGCCCCGAACTCATTTATCGTGAAAAAGTGCTTCACTCGATCCGAGAGATTATCGGCAACGTAACCTGCATAGTCGCCGAACGCTTTCGACGTGTCGCGCGACTCCCATCCGCCCCCATTGTCCTGGAGCGCCTGGGGCAGATCCCAATGATAAAGCGTGGCGAATGGCTGGATACCGTTGGCGAGCAGTTCATCCACCAGGCGGTTATAAAAGTCGAGGCCTTTTGGATTGGGCGCGCCGCTACCTTGTGGGAATACGCGAGGCCACGCGATAGAGAAGCGGTAAGACTTGACGCCCAGAGACTTCATTAGCTGAACATCCTCTTTGTAGCGGTGGTAGTGGTCATCTGCGACATCGCCGGTGGCGTTGTTCACGACTTTGCCAGGAGTGTGCGAGAAGGTGTCCCAGATTGACGGTCCCCTTCCGTCCTCATTGACTGCACCCTCGACTTGATACGAAGCGGTTGCTGAGCCCCAGAGAAAACCCTTTGGGAATTCTCGGCCTAGCGGTACTGGCTTCAGTTGCTCAGCGGGGCGCGGTTGGGCAATAGCTGAGCTGAGAACGGTCGTCGACATAGTGGAAGCGAATGCCGCAGCGCCTGTGAGCTTCGCAAAGGTTCGTCTGGATATTTTTTTGCTCATTTAAAGCAATTCTCCTGTCACTTCGTTTCTAACAGATTAGTGTGGATTTCCGGATCCAAATCGCAATGCAATCGAAGGTGCGCAACAGCCCACAGCAATTGCACATGTTGGGAAAAAAGATCATCCTACTCGATGCGCCGCCAAAGTGACAATTTCTTGTTTTCTTGGATACTGGTTCAGTTTGCCCTGGGAGCGCGGGCGTCTCGCCCGCATCCCACGGAAGCCTGGGAGCGCGGGCGTCTCGCCCGCGTCCCACGGAAGATCGATCAGATTGCGGGCGAGACGCCCGCGCTCCCAGGGCAAACTGAACTCTATTTATTTCGTGTGATTTCGTGGATGATGTCTTAGGTTTTTTGCGAACAATAGAAGGAGTGCCAATCGATGGCTGTCAACAGACTCGGAGTGGGATTCATCGGTAGTGGATTCGTCACTCGATTTCATATTCAGGCATGGCTTGGCGTTCGCGATGCTGATGTGCTCGGTGTGTACAGCCCAAATCCCGAGCATGCAGCAGCGGCGGCCGGCCTTGCGCGTGAGCTCCGTGTGGGGAATGCGCGGGCCTTCAACTCGATTGAAGAGATGATCGCCGCGCCGGAAATAGATTGTTTGTGGCTTTGTGGACCAAATCATCTGCGCCTACAGAATATGCAGAGCATCTGTGACGCCCTCCAGTCGGGAAAAGGGAAACTGATTGGTGTTGCCTGCGAGAAGCCACTGGCCCGCAACGTGGCCGAGGCGCGTCGCATGGTTGAGATGGTGGAGCGATCCGGGTTGCTGCACGGTTATCTCGAAGACCAAATGTTTGCGCCGAGTGTCACGCGTGGAAAGCAGATCCTCTGGGGTCGGGCCGCCGCGCTCACCGGCCGTCCTTACCTTGCGCGTGCGGCCGAAGAGCACAGCGGGCCGCATTCGCCCTGGTTTTGGCGGGGCGAGTTGCAAGGCGGAGGAGTGCTCAATGACATGATGTGCCACAGCATCGAGGTCGCGCGATTCATGTTGACGAAGCCCGGCGCGCCGCATTCGAGCATCCGTCCCGTGAAGGTGTCGGCACAGATAGCCAGTCTGAAATGGTCCCGCCCCGAGTATGCAAAAGACCTTCAAGAGAAAATGGGCAACGAGGTCGACTACCGAAACAAGCCTGCGGAGGACTTTGCCCGAGCCACGATCAACTACCTGGACGAAGACAACAACCCGCTGATAGTCGAAGTGACAACCTCCTGGAGCTATGTGGGGGCGGGCCTGCGTTTGAGTCTGGAGGTGCTGGGACCGGAGTACTCGCTTTCCATGAACTCGCTTGACAGCGGACCGAAGCTATTTCTGAGCCGGAAAGTCGAAGGAGAGACCGGTGAGGACATGGTTGAAAAGCAAAATGCCGAGCAGGGCCTGATGCCTGTCCTTGGCAACGAAGCTGCCGAGTACGGTTACGAATCTCAGGACCGCTATTTTGTTCAGTGCTTTCTGGCAGGCAAGCAGCCTGAGGAGAGTTTCTACGACGGCCTTGAAGTAACCGAGCTACTGATGACCGCTTACATGAGTGCCGAGCGGGAGCGCACCATCGAGTTCAAGCCCGAAGGTCTCGATAGCTTTATTCCGCTTGTAGCGCAGGGCTTGTGGAAGGGCCGATGAGCCAACCTGTAACGCAAACTGTTAGTTTGCGGGATTGGTCACGGCTCAACTTGAGTGGCAACGTTCGCAAACTAACAGTTTGCGTTACGTTTTGCTGGTTAAAAATCGCAGGGGGATGCCAGTGCAGGAACGGGCGCGCGCACAGTATCCTTGAATCTCACGGCTTTGCGGCGCAGGGATGCCACCTTCGCATCCACCTGTTCAGGTGTCAGCAAAGTTTTGGCTTCGTGGAATACCCAATCGATATCTTCGTGGTAACTGCGAGCAGCCTGTTCTTTGGTCATCCCATCCCTGATAAACCAAAGATTAAAGTTTATAGACATGAGTGATTCCGGATAGAAGCGATCGCCATGTTCGGCCAGTAATTTGCCGTCGACAATATATTTCACCTTCCCGTCGCCAACCTGAGTAATCAAGGTATGCCATCCCGCCTGACTGCCCTTGGTGATATCAAATACGTTGTCCTTCTTCCAATTAGGCTCCGGACTAAAGGTCTCCCAAGTGGTCCCATAGAGCGTCGGTCCCTCAATACCCCAACCGCCATTGGGCAAATACTCAAAATCCAGCTCACTGTAATCTAGATCCATCGGTGCCTTGAGCGGGCTAATAGTGTAGAAGCTTTCCACCATCCGATCGCCGCCTGGTCCAGACAGGGGATTATCTGTAAAGCGAACGCGTGCCGCATACGTCCCTTCCAGATATTTGCGCTGATGGCATATTTGAGTCTGATTCGTCGCGGAACCTGGACCTCCGGTGGAGGCGATCATTCGCAGTATACGATTGCCTCGCTGGTCGGGATCACTTAAAAACGACACGCCTTGTTTTGCCCAGATGGCCCCGGGCACACCCGGCCATCCAGGCGCCGTGCGAACGATCCAGCCATGCATAGTCAGCTGTTTGTGTTTCGTATAATTGAAGTCATCAAACATGACTTGAGAAGACGATCCCTTCTTAGCGGCGGACTTGTTTTGAGCAATTGATTTGTTACTAACGGCGGCCTGCATAGAACTTCTGAGGAAGACCGCCTGCGCCTTGGGGATGGCCTCTTCTCGTATCAGAAAGCCGATGGACCATACAGCGAGAAACAATAACCCAGGAATTTTCATGTACGTCTGGAGCCTCCTTTTAAAAACTTAAAAGCAGCAACTGGGCTGTGCCCCGGGCTCGGGCTTTGCCTATCGAAAATTCAATCTGAACATCCGAGAGCAACTTTCTTTAGATTCAAGCAACACCGTTTCGTGCCCTGAACCGAAATCATGCTTCACAACAACCATTTCAGCAGCAATCCCAGGCAGCTTGCCGACGCCAGCGTCACGAGGACGTTCCACCTGAACAGTTGCGTCATGATGAGCGTGGCAACCAGTATGATCCACGCGATGGGTTGAGTCAGCGTGCCGCGAGCGATCTGGACTACGGCCGCCAGAATCAATCCCACCGAGGCGACTGTTAGACCCTTCGTGAAGCCCTTGATCCAAAGCGATTCGCGCAAGTGTTCATACCCATGCATGAGCGGGATCATTATGTAACCAGGTAGAATGATGGCGAGGGTTGCGACGATTGCGCCTGGTATCCCGTAGAGCATGTAGCCTATGCTGGCGACGTAAAAGTTCGCCTGCCCTGGCGTCACGCGTGCGATAGTAAAAGCGTAGAGCAATTGATCCTCCGTCAGCACGCCAGATCGTTCTACCATGCGCCCGATGCCGTAGACGGCCAGGAACTCCTCTCTTGTTACGGCGCGGCGCTGGTCCACCAGTTCCTGTTCAAGTACGGCGAGGATGCCCAGGCCGCCGCCGAAGGCCAGCCCCGCCTTAAGGAAGATTGAGAACAACTCGCACCTCGTGACGAGAGTTTCACTTTGCCGTCTGTCTTCACCACTCTTCAAGCTACTCACAATCAATTCCATTAACCGTGTCTGTTACCCTACCACGCCATACGAGCTGATTGGTCTTCGCGTCGATAATGTCGGCCATGACGCAGCCTTGAGTGTAATCGGTGGTCCAAATGTCGGGTCCATAACCCCAGCGCCAGCGCCCGCGATAGGGAATGCCATAACCCCAACCAAATCCCCTGCCAAACCCAAAACCCGGACCAAAACCGCCGAAGCTTTGCACTTGCGTCTTCTGTCTTGTACGTGAGTAGAACGCGACAATAAAGTCTGGGTTCTGCGACGCTTGAGTGAACCCGTTCGATTGAAGTTGAGCAGCTAGTGCGTTTTGGATCCTCCTTGCCTCAAGCGTATTCGTAACGAGTGGATCGTTACTGGCCCGGTCGGCCTTGAATGCGAAAGTCCGCAATTGACTGAAGTCAAAATTCTTTTCGTAGTCCGACTTCACAGACATAGCAAAGCCGGCGGTGACTGCAAATAGGACCAGCGCACCGGCAACTATAACGCGAAACACTTTCATTTCAATTCTCCTTTAAAGCTTTTGCCTAACATACCAAGCCCAATCACTGAAGAATGACTCGGCTGGACGGTGACCACACTTCATCACCTGTCGTTATTTGGTCATGTGAGTCTCCAGTAAGAACTCATATCACACGTCCTGGATAGTTCTAACTACCACACAGACTCAACCACTGAACCCGAACCAACCATGGGGGAATATCGTGGCAAAGGCTTTGCATGAGGAGCGGTAGCCAATGTACGAAAGGGCGGGCTTGATCGAACAGGAGGAGAGATGAGTATTGCAGCCTTGGTGTTACTGACGATATTTGCAGGCAGTGCGGGCGCAGAGGGGTCAGCATGTGTTCCACTGGAACCGACACAACAGTCAAACACTTCCAGCGCCCAGATAAACAGCAATCAGATCAAGATCAGCATCGCAACAGGTGGCGGACCTTATCAGCCGGCGAAAGACACCTTTCGCGTTGGAGAATCCGTTCCACTCGTCATCACTATTACCAACACCGGCAGCCAGCCAGTTTACGTTTGCGAGTCGGGCACTATCTACCAGGATCGGCCGCAACTTGTAAAGGATGGCAATGCAGTGCCGTACACCTCGTCCAGACAATCGATGGTGGAGGAAGCCGAGCACGATATGACTTGTAAGAAAGACAACCTGCCTCAGAGAATTTTGTTACGTCCGAATGAGCCAACCGTGGTTGATTGGTTCAACTTAGCGGAAGGAGCAACCTCGCTGTACGACGATGGGTGGTATGAGGCGCTGCCGGCCGGGAAATACACCTTAACGAGCCGGCGCCGGCTGAGCTGCTGCGATGGTCCGTTGCTCGAGTCAAACACGATCAGTTTTGTGGTTGTTCCGTAGTAGGGGTGAAGAGTCATGAATCACAAGGTCAGAATCATCAAACATGGGGATCGTAAGGAACCGGAACCAGATCGGCTGGAACAGTCCAGCCGCAATACTACGCGGGAAATCACCACCACTATCAAGCTGTGGGTTAGCGAATTCAAACAAAAACGTCGCACTGACGAACAAAATAGCAGAAAAGCCTTCGAGCTGATCTTTACAACGGCCTCACCAACCTAAAAATGATTTAGTAGGAGTTGAACTTTGCAAAATCTCTCACACCTAACAGGCGTTCACACTTTCTCAGCACCGCTAATAAAGACGGTCGGTCTACTCACCGTGTCGAATATTTTCATGACCCTCGCGTGGTATGGCCATCTCAAGTCGCCGCTATGCAGCTAGCACATCGGCGTGATGGAAACGTGAAACGAGGGTAAATGATGATCGGTAAATTTCAAGGAGAGAGGAGAGCGTATGAAAGTAGGATTCATTGGACTGGGAAACATGGGATCGGGGATCGCCCGCAACCTGATTAAGGCCGGGCACGATCTAACGGTTTACAACCGGACACGAAGCCGAGCTGAGCCGCTCGCATCCCTGGGCGCGAGGATTGCGGAAACGCCAAGCCAAGCTGCCGCCGATGCAGAAGTGCTCTTCACGATGCTGGCGGATGACGCTGCGGTGGAGGCTGTTATCTTCGAGCCCGGCAATGCTATTCAGGCGCTGCCTGCCGGCGCCGCTCATATTTCCATGAGCACCATCAGCGTGGCCTTATCCCGTCGCTTGGTTGAAGCACATCGGGAAAGAAAGCAACAATATGTTGCTGCACCAGTGTTCGGCCGGCCTGACGCCGCAGCTGCCGCGAAACTGTTCATTGTTGCCGCTGGACCAGGCGAAGAGATCAAACGATACCGGCCACTTTTCGACGCGATTGGGCAGAAGACATTCGTTGCTGGCGACGATGCTCACGCCGCGAACGTGATCAAGTTGGGTGGTAATTTCCTCATCACGACTGTTATTGAAGGTTTGGCCGAAGCCTTTGCTTTTGGCCGCAAGTTCGGAATTGACCCGCATGCCTTTCTCGACATTCTCACGGAGTCACTATTCGCGGCGCCGATCTACCGAAATTACGGAAGCATGATTGCATCGGACCGCTTCGAACCTGCGGGTTTCAAATTGCCGCTCGGGCTTAAAGACAACCGGTTACTGCTCGCTGCGGCGGAGGAGGCCACAGTGCCGATGCCGATGGCCAGCCTGGTCCACGATCGGTTTGTGGCCGCTCTCGCGCGCGGGTTGGGCGAATCCGATTGGGCCGCGATCGCGCGCATCTCGTACGAAAACGCTGGACTGCGGAAGGGGGCCGCCAAATGATTTATCGAACACTGGGCAACACCGGAGAGAAGGTGTCGGCAATTGGCGTAGGCGGGTGGCATCTCGGTCTGAAAACTGTCGACGAGCAGTTGGCAATTCGCATTGTTCGTTCGGCCATCGATCGAGGCATCAACTTTCTTGACAACTGTTGGGACTATAACGAAGGTGCGAGTGAGTTACGAATGGGCAAAGCGCTGCGCGACGGTTACCGCGACCGTGCGTTTGTGATGACCAAGGTCGATGGGCGGTCCAAAAAGGAGGCTGCCAGACAACTTGATGAATCTTTGCGTCGCTTGGGTGTCGACTACATCGATCTGGTCCAGCATCATGAGATCATCCGGTTTGACGATCCACATCGTATCTTTCACCCCGAGGGAGCGAATGCCGCGCTTCTTGAAGCGCGCGAAGCCGGCAAGCTTCGGTACATCGGATTCACCGGTCACAAAGATCCGCGGATACATCTATATATGCTCGGAATTGCTAAAGAGAACGGCTTCAAGTTCGATACTGTACAAATGCCTTTGAATGTTATGGACGCGCATTACCGCAGTTTCGAAAAGCAGGTTCTACCTGAGTTAGTGAAACTCCAAATAGGCGTTCTGGGAATGAAGAGCATGGCGAATGGCATTCTGTTGAAGTCGAAGACTGTAACGCCGATTGAGTGTCTGCACTACGCGCTGAATCTCCCGACGTCCGTCGTTATCACCGGCATTGACAGCATGGAAATCCTTGAACAGGCATTCGCAGCGATTGAATCGTTTCATCCGCTCAGCAACGACGAGCGCGAAGCCTTGCTTGCGAAAACTCGTGAGGCCGCGACAAACGGCCGCTTTGAGCCGTTTAAGACGTCGTCAATTTTTGACGGCACCGCGGAGAACCCCGAGTGGCTGGGCGAGGAGCCGCCTGAGCTTCGAGAGCTAATGCCTGCGTAGGCAGCACTGGCATTTTCATGGTTATTGGGCCGTTTCTAAGTTAAACTTGGAAACGAAATACCGCATGAGCTCAGCAAACATTCCACCCAGAGTGCATATCGGCGAAGTCGTTCGCAATGCCGTTCTCTTCAAGCCAGGAAATCATCAGGAAGGTTTAATGGATTCAGACATCCTCATCGAGACGGTGGCGCGTTTCTTCTCTCTGCTGCGCGAGCGTCAAATCGAATACGTCCTTGTCGGCGGAATAGCTTTGCTGCAATACGTGGAGGGCCGCAACACGGAAGACATCGATCTGATCATGGCCGTGTCTGCGCTTGAGCGGCTGCCAGAACTACACGTCAAGACTCGTGACGCTGATTTTGCTCGCGGGAAGTTCAGCGACTTAAAAGTTGACGTACTACTAACCAGCAACCCGCTTTTCGACGAGGTGCGCAAGCGCTACACAGCGATGCAGCGTTTTGTGGAGCAGGATATTCCCTGCGCCACCGTTGAGGGCTTGATTCTGCTGAAACTCTACGCGCTTCCGTCTCTCTACCGCCAGGCAAACTTTACGCGCGTTGGTCTTTATGAAAACGATGTAGCCACGTTGCTGCACGCGCATAACCCGGCAATCGAGCCGCTACTTGCGGAGCTCTCTCTTTACTTGAGCGATAGCGATATGACGCAAGTCAAACAAATTGCAAGCGAGATACGGCAGCGGATCAGCCGTTTTGAAGAGCGCACTTAGCCCCATCCCTTTTTGATGATGCGTGGTAGATCCATACCTGTAAGGCTTTCGAGCATTAAACCAATCCCACCCCGGCAGAGACTCTTATGAAAATAGACACTCAATTGGTTCATACTGACCTCTGTCGTTCTATTTTCATTCGCGGTGGCGAATCGAGATTCATGACTTACTGTGTCAAAACTCTGAAGAATCTGCAGTCGCGACTGGACAACTCAAGCCGAGTGAATTCGCAGGTCGGGAAGGGGGGCAGTCGTTAGTTTGAAGGTTCGGTAAGTTCAAGTCGCCCCCGCTCAAGCTTGAATGCCAGTCTTTATCCCTATCAGTTAAGCCTCTGGGTTTAGCTGCATTAAGTGATTGATTCGATGATGAAGCCTCGGAAACTCGAGCGGGGGCGCCTTGAACTTACCGAACCTTCAACCTAACGACTGCCCCCTTCCCGACCTGCGAATTTACGCAGCTTGAATTGTCCAAAATCCTCAGCTTCAAAGCTCCAAGAGCATC
The DNA here is from genome assembly GCA_035644135.1 of Pyrinomonadaceae bacterium. Taxonomy (GTDB): domain Bacteria; phylum Acidobacteriota; class Blastocatellia; order Pyrinomonadales; family Pyrinomonadaceae; genus PSRF01. The sequence continues at coordinate 5,465 of DASQPD010000126.1, read as the reverse complement.
CTCAGAGTATTGAACACGGTCTCGGAAGTGCGTGGGATTTAACCGTTCGCGTTCAGATTCAATCAGCTTTCACAGGCAAGCTAAGAACTCTGAACTCTAACCTGACACCTCCGCAACTTGGCGATTTTGGGCATCGGACGTTTCCACCTGCGCCAGTCTTTCCATCAACGTAATCACCGCCGAGAAGTCTTCCTCTTTGCCCTCGCTAAATTCAGCGACATTCATTTGAAACGCTGCCGCAGTGGCCGGCATCGGTACCTTCGCAGCAGCTGCGGTTGCGAGAACTAAACCAAAATCTTTGTTCATAAGCCGAATCGCAAATTGGGCGCCGTAATCTCCACGGTCCGCTCGTGACAGCTTGCCGAGATGCGCAGGCGCTACAACCGCCGTATGCGATAACACCTCCAGCAGTCGATGGCGATCAATGCCTTCCTTCTGACCGAGGGCAACCGACTCGGCGATCGCTTGCATTCCAACTCCCAGCAAGGTATTCGCAACGAGCTTCATCGCGGTCCCCGAGCCGCTGCCACCAAGATAAAAATTCTGGCGAGCGATCGAGCTGAAGATTGGTTGGGCGGCTTGAAAGAGTTCTTCGTCTCCGCCACAGAAGAGCGTCAGGGTTCCCTCTTCAGCGGAAGGAGTACTGCCAGAGACCGGCGAGTCCAGACATCTCACGCCAGCCTCGCGACTCAAGTCGTATAGTTCGCGCGAAGTCGCCGGCGACACGGTACTCATCTCGATTACTGCCGAGCCGCGACGCACATATGCAAAGACCCCTTGCGGATCAGTGTACACACTCTTCACTGCATCGTCATTGGTAAGAGACGACAAGATGACGTCGGCTTCGGCGGCGAGTTCAGCGATGCTGTCGGCGACCGTTGCGCCGTATTTAACCAACGCCTCGGCCTCTTCGCGACTGCGGTTGTACGCGATGACCTGGTAGCCATGTTCGAGCAGACGCCTGGCCATGCGGCTACCCATGTTGCCGATGCCAATAAATCCAAGACGCGTATTCTCTTTGGTGAGCGAGTTCATTTCACCCTCTTTCCTTTCAATTTCAACTCTGGGTTCAGTGGCATGAAGTCAGTACCGAGACGCGGTAGCGTCGGGTCGAGTCATTGCCGATTGTCGATTGCTGATTGCCGATTGATAAGCCACCAAACAAGCAATTGGAAATCGGCAATGACTCGACCCGACGCTACCGCGTTTCGGTACTGACCTCACACCGGCGGATCTCACCGATTTAGTACCGACTCAAAGTTTGCGGGAAAACGCTCACCTCTTGTGGGACGCGAGCCACCGCTCCATTTAGAACATCGCTGGCTTTCATCCCGTAAAAGGCTTCGTTCAAATTGTTATCCGGGGTAACGGCTGTCCCCTTCAGAGCCACACCCGCGAACAGTCCCTTGCTGCGCGAATAGGTTAAGATTTCGGCATTGAGTTGCGCGTCCGTCGCCGCGCTTGCTTCGCGCCCGACAGGGCCTGCCGCCACGCCGATTTCGCCGCCGATCTCAAATTTGTCCCCCAGGAGGCCGTTTAATCCCTTTTCATTCATTATCAGCAAGACATAATCAGTCTTGTCTGCGCCTATCTGCGCTCCGAAGCTACCACCTCCTAAATTGAAGAAGGCAGGCGTGGTCCAACCCTGGGCAGTTCGCCGGCTGATTACGCCTTTCCCTTCACGACCACCAAAGATTACTTAGAACACTCGCGAGACGACTTCTTGACAAAAACTCCATTTCTTCTTCTCCTTCAAATCTATCTGGCAAATTGGTGACTATGTTTGCAACTCGCTTGCGTGTGCAACCAGCTTGCCAGAATAAACGAAGCATCAAAAACACAATTTAGGCTTAGTTTCCTGTCTTTCTCTGTCCACCTTTGAGATCTCTGTGGCTCTTTGGTGAATGCTGCAAAAACAACTCGCCACAGAGCCACAGCACTGCTTTTGCCGCGACAAAAACGCGATCCACGAAATCACACGAAACAAAACGAAACTGACCATATCTAACCATCTGGCTACTTATGGTCGCGGCGGCGACCACTTTAGGACAGCCCATTCAACCGCCAACTGTGTGAAACAAGCGTCCTATTAAGAAGCCGAGCGCGGCTGCGCCAAGACCGATTGCCAGCATTTGTATCCCGCTCTTACGCCAGTCTCCGACCAAGGTCTTCGCGGAATAAACACCCACGGCGAAGAGCGTCACTGCGCTCAGTGCTATCGCCAACACGATAGCAGGCGTACGCGCGACTACCATGAACGGAACGATTGGTATGAAGTGACCGATAAGAGTTGCCACTGTGACAACGACTGCGCTCTGCACCAGGCTCTGCTGGGCGACCGGTTGCAGATGCAGTTCTTCATTCATCATCGTATTCACCCAGGTCTCCCGATTGGACGTGATCGTGGAAACAACATCTTCGAGAAGCTGTCCCTTGAAGCCCTTAGCCGAATAGATTTCCCTGATTTCCTCGCGCTCCTCTTCAGGTCGCGACGAGATCTCACTTTGCTCGCGAGCCATCTCAGCTAGATAGAAGTCGCGGTCTGAACCGAAAGACGTATATGCCACCGCACCCATCGAGATCGATTCTGTTATTGCCGCAGCAATCCCGGTCACGATGAGAACGTGAGTGGAGCCGCTCGCTGCTACGACTCCAAGCGCGATGCCCAGCATGTTGACCAGCCCGTCCTGTCCTCCGAGGATCACATCTCTTAGAGAATTGTTTGTACTGTGCTTTTCCTTGCCGATCATCGGGCGCTGTCCATCACGATCGACTATCGCACGCACTGCGCTTCCCAAAGTAGTTGCAGTCATCTTATTCACCTCTAAAGATTTCGCTTCTATCAAAGCTTCCTCCCAGCTGATTCGGCCAAATTCGCTCTATCCGGTATAGAAATCTTGAATACTAAGGAACTCTTTGCGGGTAAGCTGATTGCGTCTTATACCCGTCGGTCAATGTCTTCAGGAACGCGACGAGTTGGTCCTCTTGTTCATTGGTCAACCCGAGGTTCCCGATGGTCGTATCCATGTTGTGAGGAACTTCAGGGGGCGGCCAGCATGTTACCTTTTCTCCCGGAGCGCCCTGCTGACAATGAGGGAGTTTGTCGCGAGTGTTATAGAAGTGAACAATCTCCTTCAAGCTCTTAAAGTAGCCATTGTGCGTGTACGCCTTGACGAAGTCGGGACGCGGCCTCATGTCTACGTTCCGCAAGGTTGAGACCTGAAACTTCCCGTCAAATTGAGGAGCCAATTGCGCCCAGTCGGAATTCGGATTGAGACTCGGATCACTGAGGAAGGCACCCACTCCTTTGTCCACAAACCCGAGCCCGGCAGGATTGCTAATGAATCCGTACTTGTCCGGCTTATCCTCCTTGTAGTACGGAATCGCCAGGTTTCGAGGAACCCCAATGTTTGAGGAAGTAAAGTCTGTAAACAACGGCGCCTTGCTCCCGACGCCAGCGGGCGTAATGCTGCTGCGGGCAGTGCTTCCGGCAAGGCTCTCGGTTCCATCCAGGTGACAGGTGTTGCACATGGCTTTGCCGTGAAACAGGTCCCATCCAGCCTGTTCGTCGGAGCTCAAGACTGGCTGGTCCGGGTGCGCAATCGCATAATCGAATTTCGACGAGAACGGACTGATGTCCGGCGAGGCTTCATAGATGGCAATTGCCAGCGCGAATTGATCGTATGTTGCGTTTGAGCGTCCCCGGTCGACCCGACTCAAATGAACAGGTAGTGAATCACTCGGTTTGGCGGGCCCGGGCGTGGTGCATACGCGGTCGACATCGGATGGCCACGTGATTGCAAATGACTGCGCCCCCCAAACCGCTTCGAAGAACGACCTGTACGGACTCAGTGAGAGACGATGTACAACGCAAGCGGTGTCGGGGAATCCCATCTCGTTAGGATCGATTGGCGGATCTTGCGCTTGCTCCGCCGCAGGGTCCTGCAACTTGTCGCCAGTGGCTCGCAGATCCCAAAAGTTCCCTCCATAGAAATCTCCCTGCGTCTTGTTGTACTGAAGGACAGGATAATACGGCGCATAAGTGTAACTCTGCGGTTTGCGGTGGCCGTAACGCGACTGCGCCGGATCCGCCGAAATATTTCGAACCGATCCCGGATAGGAGACCGTTGTCGCATTGAGCATCGAGATCGGTCCGGTAAAATCGACGTCTGGCATGTGGCAAAACGTGCAAGCCGTGTTTCGGTTGACCGAGAGCTGCTTGTCGAAAAGCTCGAGTTTCCCGAGCGTTTGCACTCGCTTCATGCGGTGCGCTATGCCATCCGGTATGGAAGGCAGTTGCGTCAGCGTGTCGGCATAAATCTTGTCAATTTCCGTCTCGACCCTTTTTATCTCCTGTTCCAGAGTTAGTGGCACCGGGCCCTGAGCGACGACATGTTGTCCGCCGGCGGCCCTGGCAATAATGAGCCCGAGCACAGCCGCGAAAGTTCCTGCTACAAACGCTACGCGAATGATCCGGTCCTCCTTTTATTCGACTCTGCCAGGGTCGCGTACGATCAACACTTATCCCGACGACGGTGGCAATCAGCATCAGTTCAAAGTGATCTCACCGTGCATTCCTCAAGTGCTGCTGGACCGGAGACACGGTTGCTGACCCAAGACGATCAGTTCGGCCTCGTGGGTTGACGGCACTCCCTCTAGGTCGCGACACGAGGATCGGAACCAAAGCGGAGATTGCCATCACTCCCGCGATGACGTGAAGCGCGCCGCGATAAGTGCCGGTCGTCTGTCGCATATGGGCGATCAGCAGCGGCCCGACGGCGCTGGCAACACCCCAAGCCGTCAACATGAGTCCATAAATTGGGCCCACGTTCTTCGAGCCAAAATAGTCAGCGGCAAACGCCGGCATGGTGCCGAATCCACCGCCGTAACACATCAGCACAACGAAAGTGATAACCGTCATCAGAGATACGACCGCGATGTTGGGGAGAAACCAGAAGAGAAGAACTTGAAGAAGGAACATCACGAAAAATGTTGCTCGCCTCGTTATCAAATCGGAAACCCAGGCCCAAAATACTCGCCCGAATGCGTTACCGATGCTCGCTATTCCCACCATGCTGGCCGCCACCACCGCGCTCACTCCGACAAGTTCCTGAAAGATCGGCGCCTCCTGCGAGATAATTGAAATCCCCGCGAACGTATTCAAAAACAGAAGCAGCCAGAGCGCATACCATTGCCAGGTCTTGAGCGCCTCGCCCAACGTGTAGTCGTGTTTCGCACGTTGCGAGGCCTGTGAAGCGGTTGGTGTCCAACCCTCGGGTCGCCAACCGTCCGGTGGATTCTGCATGAACAAGCCCGCCACAACCGTCACGATAAGATAGGCGATCCCCAAATACGCGAACGTAGGCAACACGCCAACGCTTTGAATCAACCTGGTGGCTACAGGGGCAGTGATTAAAGCGCCGGCCCCGAAGCCGCCCACAGCTATGCCAGTGATGAGTCCCCGG
>DASQPD010000125.1:0-56484 GCA_035644135.1 Pyrinomonadaceae bacterium | reverse complement strand
GCTCCAGATCCACGAACTGGTCAGGTTTGCACCGCATGACGCGGCGTAGCCAGAGTGGCTCGTCGAACATCTGCTCAAGGCCACGGACAATGGCATGTCTGGGTTCATCGGCGATCCTCACGGGCAGTTTAGTTTGGTCACGCAAGTAATCGTCTAACCCACTGAACTGTGCCGCGCCGCCGGTAAGGATGAGACCTCGATCATAGATATCACTCGCAACTTCGGGAGGAAGCTCAGTAAGCGTCGTCGAGATGACTGCCATTATTTTGCGAACCACCTCGTGGGCAATCGGATAGATTTCGCCGGCAGTGATCTCGATAGCCCCTGGACTTCCGGTCAAAATATCGCGTCCCTTGATCGTCATCTCCTGAGCGAGGTCGTTGGGAATGGTTGCTGAAGCTAGTTCAAGCTTAACACGCTCCGCAGTCTGAGCGCCGATGACTAGTCCGCGGTGCCGGCGGACATGGTCAATGATCGCAGCGTTAATGTTCCAACTTCCGATTCGTTCAGCGTGCGCATTAACAATTGAGCCACTTGCGAGGACGGCGACATTGGTTGTTGCCCCACCGATGTCAACAACCGCGGAAGCGTGGGAATCCTCTATTCGGACACCCCCACCCAGGGCTGCCGCCAGGCCTTCTTCTATCATGCACACGCGGCCGATACGCGCCTCCTCGGCGGCTCTGAACAGCGCCCGCTGCTCAACTTGCGTGGTGCCAGCCAAGATGCTCATCAGCGCACGACGACTAAAATGTGAGACACCGCTGCGTGCTTTGCCGACAAAGTGCCCCAGCATCTCTTTGGTTCTTTCAAAGTCCGCGACCACCCCTTCTAACATTGGGGCAATTACCGTAACTTCGCGGGCCTCTCGTCCATACATTTGCTGCGCTTCAAGCCCAATCGCTATTACCTCTCCGGTGACGGCATTAACAGCGACCAGAGACGGCTCATCCACCACCACGCCCCTTCCGCGAACACAGATGATGGTTGCCGCCGATCCCATGTCTATTGCCATCGAATCGGAGACCAGATTTTGCAGAGCGTGCACACCTATGAACGCTGCTGTTTTTCTCATTAACGACATGCGAATATGAAAGCCTTCAGTTTACTCGATGCGATTAGAACTGTGAACCATCAACAGGCATCACCGTGTTCGGATGCGCCAGCCGATTTACATTGAGGCCCTGGGAGTATCGGACTGAGGAATCCAGCTTAACGCGAGATTATGTTCTCAACCGGCAGGTTCTCTTCAAGAAAGCGCGTCAGCAATTCATACAGGTGTCTGGTTGTTCCCTCACCCTGACTAATGTCGTGACGGCGATTCGGGTATTCCATCATCGTGAACCGCTTCTTAGCCGCAATCAATGTGTTTACAAGCGCTTCGGTGTTCTTGTAATGGACGTTGTCGTCACCTGAACCATGTACGATGAGCAACTTGCCTTTCAGCGCGCTGGCGTAAGTGATTGGCGAACCACGACGGTAATCCTCTCCGTTATCCCGCGGCAAACCCATGTACCGCTCCTGGTAGATCGTGTCATAGAAACGCTGATCGCTCACGGGTGCGACTGACATCCCAACCTGGTAAATCTCAGGGTAACGAAACATCTGATTCAGGGTCATCGAGCCGCCACCGCTCCAACCCCAGATAGCAATTCGCTTTGGATCTACATATGGCCAGCTTTGGACCACCTTGGTCGCAGCTGCCTGGTCTTCAGGAGCAAGCACGCCGATCTTCCGATAAACGATCTTGCGCCATGCACGGCCTTTGGGCGCAGGTGTTCCGCGATTATCAAAACTCATAACGATGTAACCGTGCTGCGCCAGCATCTGGTGCCACAGATAGTTCCGGCTGGCCCACCGGTCAAGCACGGTCTGGGCGGCAGGCTCACCGTACACATAGATCAAGACTGGGTATTTCTTGCTCGAATCGAACCCGAGCGGCTTCATGATCCAGCCATCAAGGTTGGTGCCATCTCCAATGTCAACCTTAACGAACTCAGCCGGCCTGGTATCAAGCTCTTTGACGCGGCTTCTGACACCAGCATTTTCGGCCAGCATACGCGCCGGTTTGTGATCTGGCAGATGAATCAAATCAATCTGCGGTGGCGTGTTGATGTCCGAATAGGTATGGAAGGCCCATACCGCACCGGGCGCTACCGTATACGAGTGTGTGCCTGGCTGCGTTGCGGGAGTGAGCCGCTCTGGCTCGCCACCACTAAGTTTCGTTCTGTAGAGATATCGCTGCGTCGCGTTCTCTGGCGAAGCGGTAAAATAAAGCCAGCCGTGTTGTTCATCGACAGCTTCAATATTAATGATGTCAAAATCGCCCTTGGTAATTAGTTGAAGCGAGTTCCCGTCAGCACTGGCGAGATACGCGTGGCGCCAACCATCGCGCTCGCTTATCCAGAGAAAACTCTTGCCGCCGTCGAGCCATTGCAAAGTATCATTTTGAATATCAATCCAAGCGTCATCTTTGTCAGTGAGTATCGTGCGAACTTGTCCTGTTTGAGCATTGCCGGCCATGACCTGCAAAACGTTCTGGAGTCGATTGAGATGTTGCAGTATCACTTCACCCGAGTTTCTTCCCCAGTCCATGCGAGCGATGTAGTTGTTTCGCGGATCACCTGGAACTTGTAACCAGCGCGTGTCGCCGCCAGTGGCGTTTACCACCCCAACGCGAACAGCCGAATTTTTATCACCAGCTACCGGATATTGGATGGGAGTAATCTTTGGATAGAGTGAATCAGTGTTATTGACTAAAAAGTATTCGGGCACGCCATCCGTGTCTAGCTGCCAGTACGCGATGCTCTTGCCGTCGGGACTCCAGCGCCATCCATCTCTCAGATCCAGCTCTTCTTCATAGACCCAATCGAAGGTTCCATTGATGATCCGCTTCGAGCCGTCGCGAGTTACTTGAGTGATCCGGTGATCGGCCAGGTTCTCAACATAAATGTTGTTCTCGCGCACATAAGCAACTCGAGTCCCGTCTGGAGAAAACTTGGCGAACATAAGTGTCGAAGGCGCGTTTTGGTTCCCGCCCAGTTTCGTGAGTGCTTTTGATTTACTGTCATAGACCCAGTAATCACCTCGCGTATTTTGCCGCCAGACCTGTTTCGAGTTCGTGAAGATCAGTAGCTTCGTTCCATCCTTTGACCATGCATAGTCCTCGATCTGCAGTGGCTCGTGAGTGTCTTTCGGAACGAATGAAGCGACTGGAACCAGCACTTCGCGTCGACCGGTTGCCGCGTCGTACCGAACGATATCTCGAGCATTCTTGTTCGCTGTGGATGGTTCAAGTGTCGTATAAGCAGTACCATCATCGAGCCACCGTGCGGGGCCAAAAGTCTCCGAGCGGAATTCGCTGGAATTGAAGATGCGATCTAACGTGAGTTTGCCTTTGTCGGTTTGCTGGGCCTGGAGAGGTATGACAAGGATAAGGAGCGTCACCAGGGCCGGTAGTATTTTTCTATGCATCATATTTTTCCTAAGTTCAGAGTGTCGAGGACGGCGTACGATCATGGCCCAGTCCCTTACCTTTAGCCACTTTAAGCCAACGATTCATAACAGCGCGAATAGACTGCTCGTTAACACCGACCGGTCGTGCAATCAATCCGGAAAACTCCTCAATGCGAAACGCACGTCGCGAATGTTCGCCCCATGACACAAGGGCTCGAAGAGCGTCACGCAATCGTTTGCGGCCATGAGTTTGCCTACGAATGACCTGGTCCATTTCTGCTGCCATCAACGCTCCCTTACTAAATAACGTCACACCGGTGCGAAAGTCCTCGCTGTACATCAAGGATCCAATGCGTGACAGTTGCACCAGAGGCATCGAGCGAATAAATCCAGGCATTGAGCCAAGAATATTCTTAAGGTTGTCCAGATGCTTTTGCCGAAATCTCTCTGCTTGCGTTTCAGGCATCGCATCAGCGACCGCCTCGATGGCGACGTAGCGAGCGAAGCCCTCATTAAACCAGATGGTATCGATCTGTGGCGCTAGTTCCCATGAGAATGGCATATAGCCGGTTCCATAAACCTGTTTCGGAATCCACGAGTGCGTCACATGATGAGCAAAGTTAAAGCGCTCTATTTCCAGATCCTGTGACGTTGTAGTGTTTGTAATGGCTCGATCAGATCCCAGAAAATAGGTGCTGCTCGTAAGGTGCTCCATGCTAAACCCATAATCGTGGCGGTCTGATATCGGCTTGAGGATTTCAATATAGGCAGTGTAGTGATCAAACGGAGCTATCGCGAAATAAGAGAGCACTTTTAGAAAAGCATCGGCGAAAATCTGCCCATGCTTGGTCACGTCAGTATCGACTTCGTAATAGATGGCTAAAAAGAGCGGCAGTGGCGTTGGCAACCGGTGCACTTCCAGTTTTGGGCCCATCGCGATTTGCGAATCGGCAAGCTCATAAAAATTCTTAGCTTCGGCGAATGTTCCTGTTGTCTCGGCAGGAGCCTTTGGCGATAACGTTGTAAAGACCGGCCAACCTTGAGGCGCTTTCACTTCAAGTCGAATTGGAAGATCCTCAAGATCTTCCAGGTAACCGAATACTGAATAGCCAAGCAGACCAACGTACCCGGACCGTTCCTTTGAAGCTGCGGAGGCATCCAGAATTTCCCGTTCAAGGCGTAGCAGGTCCACGTCGTACTCGACTTTACCGATATCCGGGCCAGTAATACGCCATCTCGGGCCGTTCTCTTTTTGGACCTTCAATGACATGCCTTTGGTTGACGTTGCTTTGACGTGCTCGACGAAACGATCGTATGGCTGCTGTCCATATCCACTGGGAATTGCTCGTGGCATCACAAAAGTGATGGGTGACTTGTCGACAGATGCAGCTACGATTTGCACGTGAATCAGCGCGCTCTGCTCGTTCGTGTATTGGACTACGTAGGTGAGTTCTGTTTGCCCTGTAACAGATGGGCTGAGCAGAAGCAGGAATGCGACTATGCGAAACAAGATTGCGAGAGCACCAGCGTTGCAAAAGTCGATTGTCATAACCCCTCGCCATGAAAGCGGCTCAAGAGCGGCCGCTTTTCTCAGAAACTGTCGATTCGATTGGTAGGAACGTGCGGATTTGAACCGCAGACTACCGTATCAACTCTCTTACCCGGTTGGCATTGAGTAGCACAGAGCATCATAAACTCTCTACCTCAAAACAACTTCAACCCGATAACATGCTGGAGTCGTACTCGGTGAGACTCCAAGCAATTCTATAGACTCTATCCGTCGCGTTGGCGAAGCGGGCTTGCGGGACAGACTACGGTACAAAAACTTTTTTCTGCCACATTCTTCTGCGGGCGGATTGGTTCTGCGCGCCCCACGAGCTCTACTTATTGGATCTACAAACTTGCGCTTTTCGGTGATTCTTAAAGACGAGTCTAGTCAGCTCTGATATTGTTCTTTGCTGTTTGTCTTGCGTCGTTTGCTGATCTCCGAGCTGCTTGCGATACAAATCGTTCTGTTCTTTCAACTCTTTGATCGCCTGCAGCATGTATAGATTCCGCTCTTCATAATGGACCAGTTTATAGCCTTCTTTATCTTCGGTCACCAACTCAGGAATCACCTTCTCGACTTCCTGCGCTACAAGGCCTAAGGATTCCTCCTTAACAAACCCTTTCTCGGGAAAATGCTCAGTATCCCAGTAGAAATGGACCGGGCTGGAGCATTGCTAACTTATTCAACACTTTGGGAAATGGCCTGATGTCGCGTTTCATCCGAGCGTCTGATGGGCAAGTGCGAGCGATCTGGGTTCCACTGCCATTCCTCACACAGCTCACAACCCGTAAATCTCCATTGACGTTAAGCACGTCTAATGCATTGAGCACCGCCCCGACGCCTACCCTGCCATTGTCTTGAATAGTCATCAGTAAGCCGAGTAGTCCCGTATTGAGCTGCCCGCCGCTGCTCTCGCGTGAACGAGCTATGTTGAGCCTCCAACCTGTGTTGTCGCCGAACCTAATATACCCAGCATTGGGCGAACCGTCTGTGGGTTCGATAGTGAAAAGCGCGTTGATTTCACTGCCGAACTGGAGAAACCGTTGGGGATCGGACGTGCCATGCCTACGCGGCCATTCTGTTTGACAATGAATCTGCCACCAGCGAGCCTGAGAACCGCAGACGGCACTGTCAACTTAACTCAAGTGGAAAGAGCAGTAGCTACGCATTCAAGATGGGCAAAGTCTGTGACCTGATCAATTAACAACTATCTCGAGCAAATCGCCTCTTCCCATGGCAAGTCTCAATTTCATCACTGCTCGGGTCACTCAACGATCGAGATGCGGCGCTGAGTGTGAGCCTTCTTTGCCAGACTTCAAGTGAAAACGTCTTGAATTTCTCGGTCAAGTCTGGCAGGCGCTTGAAACGTGCGGATGATGGGAACGCGCTAAACTATTGATTCAATTGGTAGCGGGGGGGAGACTTGAACTCCCGACCTTGGGGTTATGAATACCAGAGAAACTATCGCACCAGCTTTACGTAGCGCATAAAGCCAATAAAACAACACGTCGCGGTCGAAAAAGATGCGTTTATGTGCTTTATGCGACCTGCGTTTCGATATGAATCTCGGCAAAATCTCGGCAAATCAGCCGATCATTGCGGCAACGCAAACTCATGGTCGGCAGAAATTGTTGTGGAAACAAGTCTTTCGTCCACCACCCGTTTCAACTTCCTGCTGTTACGCAGACTGCCCGGCAGACAAGGGATGACGCGAAAGTCATAGAGTTTCATCTGATAATTTTTCCAGAAGTCGGCGAATCGCTCGCGTAAGTTCAGCAATAGAGCTCTCTCAACTTCCCGACGTGAACCGAAGCTCGGTAACTCAACATGCAGCTCAACCAGGTCAAGAGTGCCATGGTGTTTGACAACAGCCTGCCAGTCTGCGCCCGGACCTTTCACGTCGCGCAGAAGTTCGGCAAACACCCACGGACCAACGTTGCCCATGCCGCACACAACCATCTCGTCAACGCGCGCACGGATCTTTCCTATCCGCTTCGCAAACAAACCGCAGGCACAAGGCTCCTCGATCAAACGCGTGAGATCGCTAGAGCGATAACGAATCAAAGGCATAACTTCACGTGTGAGAGTGGTGTAGACCAACTCCCCGACGCCGTCGCTATCCGGGTCAGCGACCTCGAAAATGAAATGCAGATCGTTGCGGTGATACCCTTGTCTCTCGCGGCACTCGATTCCCATCGAGCCGAAGCTTTCCGTCTGGCCGTAGTTGAGATACAGCGGTGCGTTCCAGATGGCCTCAACTTCAGCGCGCGCACACTCGGATATGTTTTCGCCACCAGCAAGTAGAAACTTCACAGGCCACACGCTTCGCTCGGCGGCGATAGCCGACAGGCGAATAATCCATGAGGGTTCACCGAAAATGACGGTGGGGCGATAAGAGCTAGCTCGTTCGTAGAAATCCGCCGGGTCAATCTTCCCGGCTTCAACGTGAAAACAACCGATATATTGGAGCGCCGACCGAACAACTGCCGGCGATACCCAGAAAGAGCAGTCAAACGCGCTCAGGACTATGTCGTCGCGACTTAACCCCAATAAAGAAAGAGCGACGGCGCTGGCACGTGCCATCTCCTCAATTTCCTCGCGTGAGAAGAACACTCGCTTGGGAACCGGCGAGGTGGTTCCGGTCGTCTCAAAGGCTGTATCGGCATGTGCAAGGAGAAAGTCGTCGGGGCGAGAGCGCAAGTCCTCGCTAGTTGTGAAGAAGTCACCAAGTTCTGACGGGTGATTGACGTGCCGCAAGTCTATTCCGCGATTGCGAAATTCCTCACGGTAAAATGGGGAACGCTCGGCCGCGAGACGAAGCGTCTCGCGAAACCGCGCGCGTTGCACTGCCTCCATTGCAGCGAGCGGCATTGCGCCCAACAAACGAATTGCGCGCCGTGGTTCAAGCCGGAGCGCTAGCCGTTCAACCTGTCCGATGATTTTTGATAGCATTTCGTAAATAATGGGATGAAGCATCAAGCTAAGAATGAAAACTTTCTATCCTTTCCCTGTCCGTTCAGGAGCACAGCGGCGAATGAGCTGTCCCAGTAACTCGACCGCGATATCAATCTCGTCCTCGGTCATATCAAAGCAAGGAGCGAGCGTAAAAACATTCTTGTAGTATCCGCCGACATCCAACACGAGCCCTATCTTCCGGCCGCGGGCATCGAGGTTGCCTTTCATTCCTTCAACGAAGATGCGGTCAGTGAGTTCGCGATCCGGCTCATAACCGTCTTCGCGGCAAATCTCGATTCGAAGTGCCAGACCAATGCCGTCGGTATCGCCAATGACTTTCGGATACCGTCGTTGTAAGTCCCGTATTTGCTCTAGAAAGTATGCGCCTTTGCGTCGAGTGAGCACTTCATAGCTCTCTTCCTCCATCATGTGGATCGCTTCCAGAGCGACGGCGGTGCCCAATGTGTTGGAGGAGAATGTGGAGTGGGTCGAGCCTGGCGGAAATGCCTCGGGTGAAATCAGATTTTCGCGCGCCCAAAGTCCGGAAAGAGGATTCAAGCCGTTCGTCAGCGCTTTGCCGAACACAATGATGTCCGGTTCAACGTCGAAGTTCTCAATGGCCCAAAACTTTCCGGCCCGATAAAAGCCCATCTGGATCTCATCGTCGACCAGCAGAATCTTGCGTTCGTCGAGGACCTTCTTCAGAGCCGGAAAATACTCACGAGGCGGTATGACATAGCCGCCAGTCGCCTGAATGGCCTCAACGTAGAACGCGGCAAATTCGGATTCACCGGCTTTCGGATCCCAGAATGAGTTGTATTCCGTGTCGAAGTTTCTGGCGAACTGGTCAATACAATAAAGACCGCAGTCCTCGCGCTTCTTCCCGTAAGGACAGCGAAAGCAATAGGGAAACGGCACGAAGTGAGCGCGGTCTGAAAAATGGCCAAAGCGGCGCCGGTAGCGATAACTCGAGCTGATTGCCGACGCTCCAAGCGTGCGTCCGTGGTAACCGCCCATGAACGCGAAGACCAAATTCTTGCCAGTAGCGTTGCGAACGACCTTGAGCGAGTCTTCAATTGCCTGAGCCCCGCCGACATTGAAGTGAACTCGACCATTGAGACCAAACTTCGACTCGTTCAAACGGCCAAGGGCCGCGGCCAATTCCACTTTTTCAGTGTGTAGATACTGGCAGGCGAGTTGCGGCAGCTTATCGATTTGTCTCTTAAGCGCATCATTCAAACGCTTGTTCCCGTAGCCGAAACTCGCCGCTGAGTACCACATTTGCAAGTCGAGATACGGAATTCCTTCGCGGTCATACAGGTAGTGTCCTTCGGCGCGTTCGAAGAACTTCGGCGGCTCGAGATAGTGCACCGTGTCGCCCCACGAGCAGTATTGTTTTTCCAGTTGATACAGTTCCTGCTCGCTTTTGGTAGCGGTGGCTTCGTGGTCGCTGACAGTAGTGCTCATGATTTTGAAGGCTCCCTTGTTGCCAAAGGTTTTAGGCAGTTGCCCGCGCTTTCTCTTCTTCTGCTGAGAACACCCGGCCGGCCAACCACTGAGATAGGCGTGCAGACACATCTGCGAGATTGTGGTATGCCTCGTGCTCAATCGAATGGTCGCAGCAAAAGCCGGCCAGCTCATTTTTCGCAAAGACAAGCTCTGCGCTTCTTACTGCATATTGGTCCGACAATCCGTCACCAACGAAGATGGCGGGAGCATTGGATCGGTTTAGCAGTCGCATTGCTGCAGGCTTGCAGGTGGCGCAGCCGTGACCGCAAGCCCGATCAAAGAAAGGAAACTTTGCACACCAACGATACCCGTTCGGCGCAAGATGACTGGCGCACACCCGCACCCCTGGCCACAACGAAGTTAGACCGTTTTGAGGACGCGAAAGAATGCGATCAATGAAGTAGTCGAACCCGTCGCTGATGACGTGCACCGGAATCAATTGTGAGGAGCAAGTTTCGAGTAAATCACCAAGGCCTTCATCGAGGTTGATCGTATCCAGCAGTGTGTCGACCTGCTTTTTTGTGGCACGCATGAGCGCCATCTGCGCTCGCAAGCAGTCGCGAGATCCCATTCTTCCCGCGCGCCATTCTGCTTCAAATTTCATCCACTTGGGATCCGCATAGGCTTCGAGGACGATGTCCACCACATCGCAGCAGGTGACGGTACCATCGAAATCGAGAAATAGAATTGCTCGGGGCGGCTTAAGTTTCCTCATCAATAATTTTCCTAAGCGGGCAGCTTCACCTTGTTCTTCACAAGCAATTCCGCGAGCGGCACAATCTGAAGACCCCGGGATCGCAAACCGTCAATAATCAAAGGTAGCGCGAGCACAGTTTGTCGCCGGTTACGTTTTCCCTCGCTGTCGCCGTCGTGAAGCAGGATGATCGAACCAGCCCGCACGCAACGCAGAACGGCAGACGCGATTCTCTCTGCGCTTCGATTCTTCCAATCGAAACCGGCCACGTCCCATTGCACTGTGCGCAAGCCAAGTGATGTGGTCGCAGCAAAATAAGGCCTGGTGCGAACACCGAATGGCGGCCTTGCAAACCGGGGGTGGACACCTGTAACACCGGAAATTGACGTCTGCGCGCGTTTTAACTGTCGTTGCGTTTCGCGGGAACTCTGGAACAGAAGGAGGCAATGGGAATAAGAATGATTTCCGATTTCGTGTCCGTGATCAGCAACGCGCCGTGCTATATCTGGCAGACGCTCGACGTGTTTTCCGATCATGAAAAAGGATGCGTGGAGCTTGCGCTCGGCAAGAATGTCGAGAATGCGTTCTGTTTCGATCGCCGGGCCATCGTCAAAGGTAAGAGCGACAGAGCGCGTGTCTCTGCGGCCATGCCAGTCGGTTGGCCCCAGCCATTGCGAACGAACAGCGTAAGTCGCCTGGTAGATCCCCACAGTGCCCGCAACAAGTGACCCAGCGCCAATAATCATCGGCAACACGTTCAGCATCATTCTGCGTTCAGTCTTCACAGTGATCGGCAATCATCGTTTGTGAAACCTCTTCCGACGCACCCGCGAGCTTCAAAGCAAGCCGTGCGATATCGCCCCGTGCGTTTGGACGAGCCATTCCCTTCGCCTGCGTTGCCATAGCACTGAGAAGTGGTTTGTCATGCACTAGCGAGACAACGCTGCTTGCCGTCTCGCGCGCGTTGATCGTGATAATCGCGGCCCCGGCATCGACCATGCGTCTCGCATTAACAAGCTCTGCACCGGGAATTGGATCGAAGAAAACTGTTGGTAACGAGCACATCGCAGCCTCGGCGATCGTCAATCCGCCGGGTTTCGTCACCAGCACTGCTGCTGCCTTCATCAGCGCCGGCACTTCATCGGTCCAACCAAGCACCTTGAGAGAAACCGGAGGTCTGGGCTCGACGCGTTTCAATTTTTGGAATACACGTTTGTCCTTGCCGGCAACTGCGACGATATTCATCCGTACCTTCGTGTCTACAAGTCGATGCGCCACCTGGTCCATTCGAGTCGGACCCATACCTCCACCCATCAACAGCACGATCGGAGCATCGTCACTAATCGAGTGACGCAGGCGGAGCGCTTTGAGATCGTGTACGCGGTCAAGTTCAGAATCGATTGGTATTCCTGCTATAACGATGCGGTTCGGTGGTGCTCCCCACCCGATCAACTCTGCTCGCACGTTATCGTCAGGAACGACAAACGCGTTTATCTCTGGTTTCACCCAGATGGGTTCAGCTTCGTAATCCGTTATGACGTTCAGGATCGGAGCGCTCGTAAGCCCGATACGACGGGCAATTACGGCCATTTCGCACGCAGCGACCTCAACCGCCACGATGACATCAGGATCTAAGTTCTCGACCGTGTCGAACACTTTTGGACAGCCAAAACGAAATGCCCTCGCCGGAGCGGTTGCTTCGTGCTGCCGCTTGACACGCGCCGTCGAGAAGCGATCCCACAACGAAGGCGCGTAGCGCAGCATCGCCCAATAAGGCCATACGTAGCCCGCGCGAAATGGAGCGCGACAGTCCGCGAGAGCATCAAGAAGTCGCACTTCTGCATTCGGAGCGTGGCGTTTGACTTCGCGGGCAATGGCGCGTGCGGCTTGAACGTGCCCAGAGCCGAACGAAAGTGTGAGAACCAGAATGCGGCGCGCTCTCTGCATCAGCTCACTCCTCCCTCCATTTCGTTAACCTAAATCCGATTCCCAGGGTTAGGGCTGCCATCAAGCAAAGAGCGAGCAGTTGGCTGCCAACGTGATAACTCCCGTTAAGTGTTGTTTCGACCGCTCGCGCCGCAAAGGCAGTGGGCAGCAACTGCGAAACTGTTCGCAGTCCTGGCAGCATATTTTCCGGCGTGTAGTAGATAGGCGCCAGGAAGACCAGTCCTGCACCGAGAGCGTCAGTCAGAAGCGAACCTTCAGTGAAGCTGCGAGCTCGTGCAGCGATGGTTACGCCCAACCCACATAAGCAAAGCACCGTGATCATGATCACGAGAGTCAACATGGGAATATTCGGCCGCATGGACACACCAAATCCCCGACCAACCAGCAGCAACGCGGTCGTGGCAAGCGTCGCTTGTGCGAATGCGAAGAGAAGGATGCCAAGGAGATAAGACGAAGGCGCGAGTGGCAGCGTGGCAAATAGCTTCAATCGTCCCGTAAAGCGATTTTCAAGCAACAAGTATCCCAGCCAGCTAATCGAAGTCAGCGAGATCGAAAAGACTATTGAGCCTGCAACAAAGCGTACGCGATTGTGGTCCTGCGCCGATTGTGCGCCGCTTACGGCACGCGCGAACAGATACATGGAGGCGGGAAACAGAATCCCTGCCAAAAAGAACGGGCCCGCCTCGGCGCGCAGGCTCAGGAGCTGAATGCGAAAGACGCAAATGATTTCCGTCAAACGCCTCATGCAGTTTCCTCGGATTTCCGATTTAGAAAGCGCTCACCGGTCAAGTCGAAATAGACGTCCTCCAGGGAAGCGCGCACGATCGAATATTCAGCCGGCTGCTCAAGACCGACGAAGTGCTGCGCTTCCCTAAAGCTTGCGAAGTAGCGCACGCAATCCTTTCCAAAGGGATCCAGTTGCTGGCGCCAAGTCAGGCGATAGCTCCGGTCAAGCCGCCCTAAAAGTTCATCCAGCGTGCCAAACGCAATGAATTGCCCCTGCGCGATGATGCCGATGTGATCACTCAATCTTTCAGCCTCTTCGATGTAGTGCGTTGAAAGAATGACGGCAGCGCCATCTGTAACCGCGCGACGAATAACCCCCCAAACTGCCTGGCGCGATGAAGGGTCAAGGCCCGTTGTCGGTTCGTCCAGGACCAGAAGAGGGGGGCGTCCGAGCAGTGCCAGTGCAATTAGGATTCGCCGCCTTTGGCCACCCGACAGGGTGCTGACGCGTCTGGAGGATTCTGAAGCCAGACCTAATGTTTGGATCACTTCAATAGTTGTCGATCGCGCTGCGGCGCTTGAAAGGTTTTTTAACCGTGCGAACAGATGGAGGTGCTCCCAGACTGTCAAGGATCCAAAGAGACCTGCTTCCTGAGGCGTGATTCCCATCAACCGTTTTACGCGCTGAGGTGCGGCCAATGCATCTTCGCCAAAGATTTCGATCGTTCCGGCCGTGGGTGCCAGCTCGGTAGTGATCTGTCGCAGGAAAGTGGTTTTGCCGGCGCCGTTCGGGCCGAGGATCGAGATGAGTTCTCCGCGCTGAACCTCGAGATCGATCCCCCGATTGGCCTCAGTACCGTCCTTGTATCGTTTGACGAGGCCGCGCACCTCGACCGCTTGAGGCTCGCGGCCTTTGTGCGTCTTTGCGACTGCGATAGTCCGTTTTTCTGTCAGCAGAGTTGCCATCGATGGATCGTCTCTAGGAAAGCTGTAGAAAATCCCACGCCGATCGGATCGCAGTCAGCGGGCTGTTGCGATACGCCGACACTTCATAAGGACAACCGATTTTGCAGCCCTTACAGAAGTCCCACATCTCCGGGGATTGCGCGATGATTTTTCTGACTTCAGGCGATTCGTAAATCGCGCGGAGAGACATTCGCGGAGCGCCACTGTGCAGTCGCACAAACGCGCAGGGGAATTGGATCGAACCATCCGGTCGCATGTTGATGAGGTGTGAAGCCGAGCGGCATGGAAACTTCCTTGAAAACCCTCCCTCGCGGTAGAACCGGTAGTAGTCCTTATAGAAGCGGACGCATTTGAACTCTTTTCGCAGTTCGAGTACGAATTGGGCGACCCTATCCAATGCCTGGTGTTCCATCTCAACGTCTTCCGTCTGCCATGTCGTACGCACGACGTTGTGCACGGCCTCTGTGTGCAACAGGAAGCCGCGTTCTTCACAATACCTGGCGAGCTCAGGAAGATCTTCGAGATTATCTAAATCGACTGCTGCATTGATCTGAATGGTGTTATGACGAAGGTTCCCCTTGATGTAGTCGAGCGCAGAAAGGACTGTGGGTAAACCATCGATGCCGCGCCTTTGGGCAAACTTCTTACTATTCAAAGTATCTATTGACACTTCAAGCTGGTCCAACTTTACACAGGATTCTGCATAGCGCTTGAGCGCCAGGCCGTTGGTGGGCATGGAAGTGAAGAAGCCTTTGCGCGACGCGTACTCGATGTAGTCGGGCACATTTGG
The DNA here is from genome assembly GCA_035644135.1 of Pyrinomonadaceae bacterium. GTDB lineage: Bacteria > Acidobacteriota > Blastocatellia > Pyrinomonadales > Pyrinomonadaceae > PSRF01. The sequence goes on along the minus strand of DASQPD010000125.1, from coordinate 41,892 downwards.
GTTCATTAGCGGCTCGCCGCCTGAAAAACTCCAGGCAAAAACTCCAAAGTCTGCGGCTTCGTCCATGCGCGAGAACACTCGTTCGCGCGCCGCACGATTCTCCGGTTGCTGGTTCTGCCAGATGGCGCAATACCCACACTTCATGTTGCAGTGCAGCGTGGTTTCAAACATCACCATAAACGGCCGGTTGAAGCCGTACCGGAGCTGCCTGAAGACATTGCTGAGCATCAATCTCTTCTTCACGACTGGCCCCTGTCTGCGAAAGTCGGCACTCTTCAGGCACTCGCTTGCGCATTGATTGCACGCAATCAAGATCTCGGAAAGCGGTCCGATCAACGTTCACAAAAGAGTTTTATCGTCCACTGAGCAAATCAGTCTAACGAGAGGCGTTCTTGTCCCACGCAGATTACGCAGCGGAGTTGGGCAAGAAACGTGCCGCGTCGCTGGGGTGGTGGAACGCTGCTACCGGCAGAAACGCCGGCGAGGTTCGTCAGGCTTTTTCTTATGAAGGATTCAGCATGTTCCAACGCGACGCAATGGCAATCAATCATCCTCTCGATGACAAATTGTCACGGTTTCGGAGTGAGGCAGAAATGTTTGGTGAGGCACAAATGATCAAGCCAGGATCACGGCGATGACGTCGAAGTCAGAGGATCAACTAGGCTGAGCAGGAAGAACATACCCCCCACGAGACCAGGGGCTGGGTAGCTCTTTGCCGATTCAGCCACTGAAAGGATCCGCACCTCCAGTCGCCCTCCGCGAACTCGCTATCTCGAATCTCCCTGCGCTTCAGTTCAGGGGTCGTTCGGTCCTGATCGGCATAGTCATGTGACGTTCGTCGTTATCGTTTATTAAGAACCGCCCGTCGCCCGAGCGCCGACCTACTTGACTCAATTCCCACACAAACAACGATCCACGAAATAGCACGAACAAATTTGCCGTCAATTCGTGTGACTTCGTGGATCGTTTCAGCACCCGTGCAACCGCGTGGTAGCGCCACATCACCTTGCTGTTCTCTCCGTCCAATTTCCTTTCGTTTGACTAAATGCAGTGTTCGCTTCATTAAGTGCAAGGGGTATTCCAATCGACCGAATCATTGAAGTCGAGTGAATGTGGGGCTGTTTATCCGAGGGTGCTGCTTAAGCGCCGCGCAGTTGTTCGGCACTTGCCGGAACGTCGGCAGACCAACTGACGGTGACGAAGCTAAGGCGTGCCTCGGTTCTGAACCGCACAACTCTCAATCCTTCCAGGGAAGACACTTAATAACTAGTAGAGAGTAAAGCGCCTGGAGGCTAGGCCCGCGTTTGTGTAGTAAAGGCTGTCGCTTAAACATTCCGCATGAGATGAACAGGAACGCGGCATTGAGGGCAGTCGCCTAAGAACGGCCTTCACTTGCAAACACACGCTGGCATTCAGGAGGCAGGACTGTGGCGAGAGTGGGTGGACTTGAAACGTGAAAGGAGGGATCATAGCGCAAGTCCACCCATTCGCACTGAACGTCGAATCGCAGATTCGAAGGGGACATAGAGCCCGCAGTAGAGAGTAGGAATCAACTTCGTGAACCGCATCTTCATTTCAGTACAAGACACATTGCGAAGGCACAAGGTTCTAGTGTCCGCAGCTCTCGGTGGCGTTGTCCTGGTGGTGATTGTCGCAGTGATTGTTGGCCGAACAAGGAAACCGCCCCCGGCGTCGCCTGCACCGCCCCAAGTCGACGTCGTCCAAGTTCAGGAACAGGACGTTCCCATCTACAGCGAATGGATTGGAACAACAGATGGAATGGTGAACGCAGACATTCGTGCTCAAGTTTCAGGCTACTTATTAAGGAAGGCTTACACTGAAGGGGCGTTGGTGAAAGAGGGGCAGTTGCTATTCGAGATAGATCCGCGCCCGTTTCAGGCAGTGCTCAATCAGACTAAAGGCGATTTGGCCAAATTTGTGAGTCAGGTGCAACAAGCCATCACTCAAGTCGATCAAGCGCAGGCCCAGCTTTCGCAGGCAAACAGCCAACTTGCGCAGGCCGAGGCCAATCAGCTCAAAACGCAACTTGACGTCAATAAATTCAGACCGCTCCTCGAGCAAAAAGCGGTAACACAGCAGGACTATGATAATGCAGTGCAGGCTAACGCCGCCGCGATTGCACAGGTACAAGTAGCTAAGTCACAAATAAAAGGAGCCGCCGCAGCCGTCGCAACGGCAAAGGCGGCGGTTGTTGCGGCGAAAGCCCAGGTGGAATCATCACAGGCCACGGTTAAGACAGCGGAATTGAATCTTGGTTTCACAAAGATCATATCTCCAATTGATGGCATCGTCGGCATTGCGCTCGCTCAGGTAGGTGACCTGGTAAACCAAACGAGCGGAGTTCTAACTACCGTGTCGACGATTGATCCGATCAAGGTGTATTTCACTGTCACCGAGCAGGAATATCTGGATTACGTGAAACGTAATCCAGATCCCGCAGAACGCGCTGCTGCGGAGAAAGAACTCGAACTGCAATTAATCCTCGCCGATGGATCGACCTATCCGCATACGGGGAGGTTCTACATTGCAGATCGCCAGGTCGATCCTAAGACTGGAGCCATCCGCGTCGCGGGAGTGTTCCCTAATTCTGACAATATTCTTAGGCCCGGCCAGTACGGGCGAGTGCGTGCAGCAACCAGCACACGACGTGGCGCACTGTTCATACCGCAACGCGCCGTCACTGAGTTGCAAGGTAGTTATCAGGTGGCCGTCGTGGGCGGAGGCAACAAGATCGAAATCCGCACCGTAAAGGTCGGCGAACTCGTTGGCACGATGTGGATTGTCGAAGATGGATTGAAACCGGGTGACACTGTGGTCGTCGAAGGTACGCAAAAAGTCACCCCCGGAGCCATCGTAAACCCGAAGCCCTATGCGGCAACGTCGACCACAGCGCCGCAATGAGTCGCATTCAGAGCAACGGAACATTTCCGAGACAAGAACAGATCGATGATTTCGAAACTCTTCATTAACCGGCCAATCGTGGCGATTGTTATCGCCATCATCACCGTGATTGGCGGCCTCGTTGCAATGCGGGGACTGCCGGTGGCGCAGTTTCCCGAGATCATTCCACCGCAGATCCTTGTCTCAACAACCTTTACGGGCGCGGACGCAGTAACCATCGAGCAGTCAGTGGCCACGCCTCTGGAGCAACAGATGAACGGCGTGGATGACATGCTCTACATGCAGTCCACCAACGCGAATGACGGAACGATGACGCTGACCGTAACTTTCGACGTCGAGACTGACCCTAACATCGACCAGGTCAACGCACAAAACCGCGTGGCCCAGGCGCAGCCTAATCTTCCCACGGACGTCACCCAGTTTGGGCTCACGTTGCGCAAATCGACAGGGCTGCCGATGCTGGTCATCTCTCTCTTCTCGCCCAATAAAACTTATGACTCCCTCTTTCTGGCAAACTACGCAAATATCAATATCAACGACGCGCTCTATCGCGTTCCGGGTGTAGGCCAGGTCCTGCTTTTCGGCGCGAGCGACTACGCGATGCGAATCTGGGTCAAGCCGGATGTTCTGGCAAAGCTCGGCCTGACAGTTCCCGATCTCGCCAGCGCAGTCCAGCAGCAGAGCACAGTCAATCCCGCCGGTCAGTTTGGTGCCGAACCTGTGTCAAGTGAAAACGAGAAGACTTACACGGTGCGCGCTCAGGGACGATTACAGACCCCCCAGGAGTTTGGCCAAGTCGTCGTCCGTTCAAACCCGGACGGCTCAGTAGTGCGGCTGAAGGATGTTGCCCGTATTGATCTTGGTGCTCTCAACTACCAGCAGTTCACGCGTTTCAACGGCCAGCCAGGAAGTATCATTGCCGTTTTCCAAACGCCGGGCTCGAACGCACTCGCGGTCGCCGAGGGCGTCAAGAACACAATCGCGGAATTGAAGCAGCGGTTTCCCGCCGATCTGGATTACGAGATCTCACTCGATACGACACTTCCGGTCACCGAGGGCATACGAGAAATCGTCGAAACACTCCTCATCGCGATAGTTTTGGTCCTGTTGGTGGTCTTTTTATTCCTACAAAATTGGCGCGCGACGCTGATTCCGATGATCGCGGTGCCGGTATCTCTTATAGGTACATTCGCCGTCTTCCCACTTCTCGGCTTCTCAATCAATACGCTTTCACTCTTCGGTCTGGTGTTAGCCATTGGTCTAGTGGTGGATGACGCGATCGTTGTGGTGGAAGCAGTTGAGCATCACATCGAAGAAGGCATGTCACCGCGCGACGCCACCTTGCAAGCCATGAATGAAGTCTCGGGTCCGGTCATCAGCATTGCGCTAATTTTGGCTTCGGTGTTTATTCCGATTGCTTTTATCAGCGGCATCCAGGGTCGTCTGAACAAACAGTTCGCGGTAACGATCGCTATTTCAGTGGTCATCTCCGCTTTCAACGCGTTGACGTTGTCACCTGCGCTCTCAGCACTGTTACTCAGGCCCCGCCGGGAATCAAAAGGTCTGCTCGCCCGCTTCTTCGGCGCCTTCAATCATTGGTTCACGCGAGCCACGCAGGGTTACGTCAACTGGAGCCATTTCCTAATCCGTAAAGCTCTTGTGGCTGTCTTAATACTTGTAGGCTTTGCGGCGGTGGATTTACTGGCTGCGAGACAACTGCCGACGAGCTTTCTTCCTGAAGAGGATTACGGCTACTTCTTCTTAAACGTTCAGCTTCCGCCGGCGGCTTCACTGAAGAGAACGGATGTGGTGTCTAAGAAAATTGAGGCGATCCTTTCGAAGACCGACGGCGTTCAGTACTACAACACAATCGGCGGGTTCAGCCTCCTGAATCGAGTTTCCGCGAGTTACAACGGTTTCTTCTTCGTCGCCTTGAGGCCCTGGGGTGAACGCAGTTCGGCACAACTTCAGGCCCGGGCAATTCTGGATACATTGAATGGCAGGCTCGCGAGGGAAGTACCGGAAGCAGCGGCTTTCGCCTTCATGCCCCCCTCCATCCCCGGACTCGGAACCTCAGGAGGCTTTTCGTTTTGGCTCCAGGATCGCAGCGGCGGATCCATCGACTTTCTCGATCAAAACCTACAGCGGTTTCTTGCAGCCGCTCGCAAACGTCCGGAGCTGGCAGGCGTCAACTCACCCTTCTCGGCGTCAGTTCCGCAAGTCTATGCGGAGGTTGACCGTGACAAAGTCTTGAAACAAGGCGTAGCGGTCGCAGATGTATATCAAACACTGCAAGCTTATTTGGGAGGTCTCTTTCTTAACCAATTTAATCGCTTCGGTCGGCAGTGGCGGGTCTTTCTCGAAGCAGAAGGAGAGGATCGCCGCAATGAGCGCAGCATCGAGCAGTTCTATGTTCGGAATAATGACCAGAACATGGTCCCGCTTGCCGGGCTGGTGACAACGAAGAAAATTGCGGGTCCCGAGTACACGACCCGCTTCAATGTCTTCCGCGCGGCGCAAGTGATCGGTTCTGCCGCACCGGGGTATAGCTCGGGACAGGCCATGGCCGTTCTTGAAGAGGTAGCAAAGCAAACATTACCCACGGAGATCGGTTACGACTGGGCCGACCTCTCATACCAGGAACGAAAAGCTTCGGGAGGAACTGCAGGTACGTTCGGCCTCTCGCTCGTCTTCGTGTTCCTGATTCTTGCGGCCCTTTACGAGAGCTGGTCACTCCCGTTCTCAGTGCTGCTGACGGTGCCGATCGCGATCTTTGGCGCGTTCCTGGGGCTGGTGCTACGAGGCTATGATCTTGACGTCTACGCTCAGATTGGACTGATCGTTCTTATTGGTTTGGCCGCGAAGAATGCGATCCTGATAGTCGAATTTGCCAAGAGTGAACTGGAAAAGGGCCGTGACGTGGTTGACGCGGCACTCGAGGGTGCGCGCTTGCGGCTGCGTCCGATCCTGATGACCTCCTTCGCCTTCATTCTGGGTTGTGTGCCGCTCTGGATCGCTTCCGGTTCGGGCGCAGCGGGACGGCGTATCCTGGGTACGGTCGTCATCGTGGGAATGCTCGCCGCAACAAGCATCGCCATCTTTCTGATCCCGGCGATCTTTTACATGATCGAAAAATTCTCGTTGAGATTCGGCAAGCAGCACAAGGTAAAAATCGACTCCTCGGAACCTGGGCCGGCGCCCGCGGCAGGAGACTGAGATGGGTCGATCAGAAGGGATGAGCTTTATAACGGCAATTGTGATCGTCAGTTTACTGGCGGGAAGCGTTCCGGGCCAAAAGAAATACCAACGGCCTGCTATCAAGACGCCAGACAAATTTCGAGGGGGCCGAGGGAATTGGTCCAACTATCCAGACCTCTATCGGCGCCCTAGGACTTCGATCGCGCTGCGCCGTCGAAGAGATGATCGATGACGATCTTTGGGACAATGAGACCGAAGCTCATAGCCAAAATGATAGTGATAGCAATGAGCCCATCCGCGACAGTTCCCCCTAAAAGCTGCAAGGTAGTGTTCGAACTATTGACAAGTTGCAGGAGTCCACTCACCATTCTGAACAGAAAGACACCCGGCATCATCGAAACCACTGATGCAAATCCGATGGCCGCGAACGGCATTTGAGAACGACCAGCGACTGGAGTGAGGACCAGCCCGGCGAGCAGACAAGCAACCAACGCGCCGGTTCCTACACCAGCCCCAACTGAAAGTGTCCACCACCTTAGTGCGTGAGCCAGCATTCCAACCGCGACCGGCCAGCCCAACATGCGCAAGGGTGTTGAGAAGAAAATGCTATATGCGGCAACAGCGATCCCGGCAGCAATCACGTCGAGCCACAACGGCACTGGTCGGCCGGGCTGATCCACAGGCAAGGAAACATTGAGAAGAGTCAGTCCAAGGAGCAATCCTGCCGAGATCGCCAGAATTATTAGGCCTCCGTAAAGCAGGCGGGAGGCACCGAGAGGTATGCGCACCGCGGCGAGGTCCATCATGCCGTTAAGCACATGCGGCCCCGGCACCAGAATCATGCATGGGCAGACTGCTATGAGGCGTAACGACGAACTTAGTTGATATTGAACCGCAAGCGCGCCAACAATGCCGGCGAGCAGCGCCGCACAGAACGGCTGTAGGAGGGGGTTGGTGTTGTACTTCGCCAAGGTACGACGCAGAACAGCACCGGCCGCCGCGCTGGCGACTATTAGCAAAACAGCAGCGACATGCTGGACACCAAAGATCACTGACAGCGACGCAGCGCCAGCCGCAGCCGCGACTGTGAACTGCCAGGTCGGCGCCGGCGGTGCCTGCGAGATCGCTTTGATCGTCTTCAGGGCCGCAGACGGAGCAATCCGGCCCGCGCTAACCTCGTCGATTGCTCTCATAGCGGAGGCCACACGATCCATATCCACGCCAGTTGGATCAGCCGCGCCAATAGCGACCGGTATGGTCCCCAAGTTTCCGACCTGAAGTTCGAGCTCTCCCCAACGAGGAATCACCTTGGCGCTAAGACCCAGATTGCGGCTGAGCCTCTCAGTTGCCGCCAGAGTCTCGTCCGTGGACTGGCCATTGACATGCAAGACTCGGGCGAAACTGAGGATGAGATCGGTCTGTTCCTGCGAATTCATTACCGTCCTCCAACCCCGTGGAAAAGTGGCGATCAACTCCTCATTCAAACTAGTGTCAGAGTAGAAACTCATGTCGGTTACTACCAACCTCTTCATTAGCCGGCGCTAGCTGCTGCGACGTAGGGCTTGACCATTTTGGCCAGTCGACCACGCGGTCGAACTCGTCTTCCGTTACGAAGCCAAGCTTGAGCGCCGCGACCTTTAGCGTGAGATCGTTGTCCATTGCGTAGTGCGCGATCTTCGACGCCTTGTCGTAGCCAATGACAGGCGAGAGAGCCGTCACAAGCATCAGGGAGCGATCCACGTACTCCTTGATCTTCTTCAGATCCGGCTTGGTCCCTTCGACTAGGAACTTGGGGAAGTTCGTGCACCCGTCTGTCATGATCGTGATCGAGTGGGTGACATTGAAGATGGTCAGAGGCTTGTACACGTTCATTTCGAGATAGCCGCCAGCGCCGCCAAAACCCACCGCGACGTTATTGTCAACGCGCCTAAGCGTTTTGGTCGCATAGTAAAGTGGTTGTTGTGTCGCAGCATCAACAACTTATGCCGAAACAGACAACTAAAGACGACGGCAAACAAATCATTGGACGCGATCGGCGGGAGCGTGTTTCGCAACTAACTTGATGTGGCGAATGTTGTTTTGATTCGCGCCGCCGCGTCAACTCAGATGTTGGGCCGGCTGCTGTGGAGTTCCACATCTTTATGGTGTGGCTCGGCCAGTAGATTCTCTTCAAATTAATCTGCCATAACAGCTTGATAGCATCACCCCGTAAGCTGATGGCCTCGATATACCCCCAATTATTTATCCGGAATCTTTGGTGCCGGAAATATTTAAGCTCTTTGTAAACCTCAATCCTTTTACCCCGCTGGTTAGGAGCTATCGGCGTGTTCTAATGGATAGCGCAGGAGCGGCCTCCCCTATTTCACCGTCTGCGCTCTCGTCTTTTTTACTATTGGTTATGAGCATTCTCCTACTCGCGCCATTTATTATGCGCTGTTATACTGGCATCGGATCCTCGCGACAAGTCTGCAAAACTCTCTTAAGTTCATTCACACTCACCCCGGAGATGTTTGTATGGACCTCCAAAGTCAAGAAGGAACTCGACTAAACAATCTGCTTACCGCTGCGCAAGTGGAGAAACTCAAGCTCGAGATTGAAATGTTGAGACAGCAAAACAGATTGGAACTTGGGTTTGCCAGATTTATACCGGCAATCACGACGCTGGTTGCAGTTCTTGGACTTATATTTACCTTCTGGCAGAGCCACCAAGTTCAGATCAAAGAAAGTGACGACAGAGAGAAGGCCAGAATCAACAATATTCAAAACCAAATCCGTGCTGATAAAGAACAGCTACGCGAATATGTCACTAACGACAAAGTTTCGGCGACCAGCGTAGTATTCGCTCTCGATGATTTGAGTAATCTGGTTAAGCAGCTCCCTACATCCGACGCGGAAATAGGACAGGTTACCCGTCTTCTTGACTCGATCGCTTATGAACTCCGCTTCCATGAAAAAAGAGACATTTATTTTGATGTGCAAGCACTACAAGGATGGCCTTCTTACAGAGAAAACTGGAAGCGAAATGCGGGATACCATAACGACTTTCTTTCACAGAAATACCTTGTTCCAATTGCCCGCGCTTACATCCAGGACCCGCTTTGTCTTCAGAGCGTGGATTACGATGGCGAGAGGTTGGTCTTTACCTCAACTAACATCGGTGAAACCTGTCAAGATGGATTGCTGGTAGGCCTTTTGTGGGGCTTCGAAGAACATTTAAAGGCGATCAAAGAGACATCTAACTCACCGTTGCTGGTAAAGGAAATTGCGGAGTTTAGTAAAGCAACTAACGATTCAGCCTTTGCGAAACACTTGTCGACACATTTCCTCTCTCCGCAGCTTCAGAAGTAATCGCCACTATCATTCCCATCAACCAACAAAGGAGTAAAGCAACCCGAGCGTCCCATTCACGTCGGTGACATGAGCAACCGGGAGCTCGCATGACGAAAATGGGAGACGAACCGATCCTTATCGGCGGTTTTGAGAAGAGGGAAATCCGCATTGTGGATTACGACCCCGAGTGGCCAGCGCAGTACGAGACGCACGCAAAGATCATCGCGGTAGCGCTGAGTAATGCGCTGATGCGCGTCGAGCATATCGGTTCCACTTCGGTGCCGGGGTTGGCGGCAAAGCTAATCATTGACATCTTGGCGGTCGTCGAGGATTCCGCCGATGAAGCGTCCTACGTCCCCAAGCTCGAGGCTGCCGGCTATGCGCTACGAGTCCGGGAGCCCAACTTCTACGAGCATCGCATGTTTCGAACGTCCGCAAGGGATGTGCACGTCCACGTGTATTCGCTAGGGACGCCGGATACTTCTCTATGCCATAAATCTGGATCTGGACAAACTCTGAATCGAAAAACAGAACGCGGGGGAGATTCTCGTTCGCGGGATCTGTTGTTTTTGAGCCGCTGAAAGAGTCTAGAATCGGTTCCATACCTAGAATTGTGAACTGCAAGTTAGCCTTGATTACGACCCTGGTGGATGCCACCTCTTCAGCCATCTACCTCTCTCGCGCGTCTTTGAGAGCATTTTTGGAACATTGAATTGAGTCCTGACAAGCGCCAACACCGCGGTCCGCATCCAGCCGATAAGCGGCTCTTCGCTCAGGCGAACCTACCTCTTCTTCGTGCCGCCACGTCGGAATTGTCGTGGCTGCTCAGCCACGGTTATCAGAGGAAGTCCTCCCTCAAGCTCGTGGGCGATCGCCAATGTCTAACCGAGCGCCAGCGTCTGGCCATCTCACGCGCTGCGTGTTCTGATGAGAGTCTGAAGCGTCGAAAGGCTCACTGCGTCTCTGTGGAGCGGATCGCAAACGAAAGGGTGATCGTCGACGGGTTTAATCTATTGATCACTGTAGAAGCCGGGCTTAGTGGGGGACCACTGCTGCTGTGTCGTGATGAGTGTATGCGGGATCTCTCTAGCGTGCACGGTTCCTACCGGTCAGTACACGAAACTGACCGAGCGATCTGTTTGGTTGGCGAGCTGCTCCAGAACCTCGGTGCTTCGTCAGTGCTTTGGCTCCTGGATCGGCCAATATCTAACAGCGGTCGGCTGGCGAAAAAAATTGCCGACATCGCAGCGCAGCATGACTGGCCATGGAACGTCAAGATCGTCTTCAATCCTGATGCTGAGATCCTCTCTTCACTGGGCGGCGTAGCAATCACGTCTGACTCCGCAGTTCTGAATCGCGTGCGGAGCTGGGTGAACCTGAAATCCCATCTGCTTGAACAGTGCTTACCAGAGGCGTGGTTGGTCGACTTGCGAAACTGTTGAGTCCCACTGCGCGCCAAAGGTAATGGAGGCGTCCGTTGATCTTGAGAAATACCTCATCCAAGTGCCACCGCTCGCCTGACCGAGGAGACCTGCGACGCAGGCCGTTTGCATAAGACTGACCGAACTTGAGACACCATTCTCGGACAGTTTCATAGCTGAGGGAGACTCCGCGACTGGCCATCATCTCTTCGACATCACGGAAACTCAGGGGCGAAGCGAAAATATAACCAGACGCAATGGCTGATGATCTCGGCCGGGAAGCGGTGGCGATGGTAGCGAGAGACAGAGGTGCGCATCCTTAGAGTATGCCGTAGGAATAACCTGATGACATCCTTCGCATTTAACCTGACAATACCCTCTAAGTGTAAGTATCTAAATGCCGCATGATATTTTCGGTATTGACCGCCACCCACGAGCCAGGGCCATAATCAAGAGCGCCGCCGCCCCGACGCCCGTCCCTGCTAGGACTTTCGCACGGGTCGAAAGCCCTTTGTGTTTAGCGCTCACTGCCCCGCTGGGCACGTCGGCAGCACACCAGGACTGTGCGTTGAGCATTCGGGCCACAGCCCCCGCTACCTCCGTAACGACCACAGGTTTCGTTCGGCCACCTCCTTTGCCGCAGCGGATTGCCGGCCGGCGGCGGAACGGGTAGATGACGGTCGAGTAAAGGAGTATCGGCGTGTGGGGCGCAGCCCCACTCAACTCAGTGCATAACTTCGCCCCGCCACCTTCGAGGAGTTTGTGGTTGAGGAGGTAGAGGTCCAAGCGCGTGCTCCGAGCCAACTCCAGGGCGGCAGACATGGAATGCGTGGCGAGGACTTCATAGCCGGCCCGCTTGAGAAGAAATATGGCTAAGCTGCGCGAGGCGCGATTATCAATACAGAGGATGCGACGTTTAGCTACTGGCATGACTCCCTCCTACAGGTAGTGACTGAATGTGAATGAATAAAGAACTCTCGTTCGAGAGCTTATCCTACATGAGCAGCCCGGCACGTTGTTGTGCTATTCGTGCGTTGTGTTTGCATTGCCTCGCCAAATCCGGTTCATGCCAGTTATCAAGCCTCTCCTAATGCTTGTACGTGATAGTTCAAGCGGCCACAATCCTGTCAAACTTTCGCACCTCTGCCCAGTACTGCGGCGGTATTAACAAACTGTGGACGACGGATTGAAGATTGCACCTCTCAACAATCCCGTAGGTCCGGACAAGGCTGGAGAGGAATTTGTTCGGGCTTAAGTGCAGAAGGCGGCGCACCTCATTAGGTACGAGCAGCGCTTGTACCTGAAGCAGCAAATAGTAGCGCCAAACGCCTAGGTGCCGGCGGTATTGCCGGAAAAGAAGTGATGTATTCCGGCTGTAAACGAGGTCTCGGTCGAGGTGGCGACCCCGATCGCGTCGCCATTCGACATAGGTCGCCGGCAACTCTCGTATGTGTAACCCGTCACCGATGCGCCGGAATACTGAATAGAGATCATTTTGTTGAGAGGGCGAGAGCGGTCTGTAGAGAAAACCGTAAGCACGCTCCGAGTAGTCAACGAGCATGTAAAGCACGTCTCGGTAGGCCCAATCCGGGATGGTTTGCCCGCGCTGGCGCTCGACCAAGCCGTGTTTCGCGTTTATACGGTCAAGCGTACGCCGCGCTGTCTCTTCGTTTACGAATACGATCTCCTGGGCGTAACGAACCGTGGAGAAAAGTCTTCCGATCGGGTCGCCGGGAATTTTACCAGTAAAGAAGAGCCAGTCGACAGCCCGGTTGAGCGCGAACTCCGCTGCAGAGCCTGCGAAGATAAGTAGTATGAGGTCGGGGTTGCCCCAGATTGTGCGTACGATTGAACGATGGTCGATGAAATCACGCATCGCAAGCTGAACCTTTTCCGCACACATAGTTTCGCTCGCGAGATAATGTAGCGCAGCCAGACTAGTTAAAGCGAGCGAAGCATGAGGGCACATAACGGACGCGCCTCCACGATGCTTTTTAACAATGACCTCCCATGCGCGCCGTTGATGCCGACTTCAAGGAGCGGTCCGTCGTATCGAAAATAACATCCGGCGTTTAAATAGTTGCGTTTAGAGCTACGACTTAAGGTACTTTACAGATGCTCGTACATTTCTTTCTGGCTGCTTGCGACGCCTCATGTTTGTCTTCTCAAGGTGCTATCAAGTACTCCGGAGTCTGCTTGTGCCTCGGTTGCTACTCGTTAGGGAGAAATCTGGCCCTGCGCCAACAACAGCTGGTCCTCCGCCGTTCGACGAAGCGACCTCGGCTTCGTTACCGAGACCGCTTATTCCGGATCGCCCTTTCACAACTGTGGTCGGACTGGCGCTCCATCCTTGTCATACTTAAGCCAGAGACGGTAATTGAGTGGCACCGGCAAGGCTTCAAGTGCTATTGGCGCTGGAAGTCCAGATCTGGTCGCGTCGGACGCCCCAATGATTGACCAAGAGATTCGCGTGTTGATTAGCAGAATGTCGCGTGAGAATCCGACCTGGGGAGTGCCGCGCATCCGAGCAGAACTCCATCTCCAGGCTGGAAGACCTTGGAGTAAGCAAAACCGTTCGTCGTGATCTGCTAGGCCATGAACCGAAAGACGTGACGGACGACTACACGCATTCAACGATTGTAATGAGACGCCGAGCCGTGAGCATTCTTTGCCAGACTTCGAGCTTAAACGTGTTGAATTTCGAGGCAAAGTCTGGCAGGCGCTTGAAACGTGAGAGTGAAGGGAACTGCAAACTATTGATTCGGTTGGTAGCGGGGGCGGGGGTCGAACCCGCGACCTTGGGGTTATGAATCTCTAGTCCAGCTGTCGTTACCAAAAACCTCATCCGGCTTGTAAATCATTGAAGTTAGCGGTTATCACTGCTAACTTTCGTCGACATGAATGCTGTCCTGCGGTCGTTTCTTTCTACGCTGCGCTCGAGTCTACAGTCACAAGCAAGTACGCATATAGAGATTCTTGCGCTGCGCCATCAACTTGCTCTGCTGCAGCGGCGGACGAACAAGCGGCCGAGCCTCAGAACCGCCGACCGCTTGCTTTGGGTATTACTTTCGCGGTTTTGGGGTCCGTGGCGCTCAGCGCTGGTCTTTATAAGCGATGCGTTGTGGGGTGATCGGCGCTCAAACTCGTCTATAAGATCGCAGCTTGGATGCTGCTCGCCCGCGCCCAGTGAATTCGATCGTTAGGCTTTTCCCTGGGATATTTTTTCATATCGAAAGGTGCTGCGATGAAATTATCTCGTCGAACTTTTACTAGCCATATGCTCGGCTCGTTGCTGACATTCTCACTCGTCAAGAGTCTGGATAAAGTCGATGTGCTCGCCAATAGTGTTGAGCCTATCGTCAGGAAATGGCTGATCGAGATGGAACATGTAACTGAGCAGTTGAGGCAGGGAAAGGTAAAGACGATTGAGTGGCAGACTCAAATTGAATCTTTACTGTCTCGCGTTGATTTGAACGATTTATTGTCGGCAATTGATTATGACAGATTAGCGAAAACCGCCGTGTTTCCCGAAGACCACGAGTCAGCCGAAGACGTTGATTTTTCTCACAACGAAGGCCTACCCGCAGAACTAAGCTTTGCGCCCTATTTTTATGCCATGAAGAAAGGGACTGCCATAGTGCCGCACGGTCATCGGAATATGACTTCCATGCATATGATGCTCAAAGGCCAAGCTCACGGCTGGCAGTTTGAGCGCGTCTCTGATGAAGCGCAATATTTAACGATTAAGCCAACCATTGACAAGGTACTTGAGGTCGGCGCTGTAACAACAGTTTCCGACCAGAGAGATAATGTTCACTGGTTCAAGGCGTTGAGTGAGCCGGTGTTTATGTTCAATATAGGAGTGTTCCGCATAAATCCGTCGGAAGCCTTCAGCGGCAGAGATTATGTCGATCCAATAGGTGGCGAGAAATTAAGAGATGGATTGATCCGAGCGAAGCGTTTAGAGGTGAAGGAAGCATATAAGCTCTATGGAAAATCCTAAAAAGAATTGAAACGCTACTGACAATGTAATCGCAGGACAAGCCTTACAAGTCGTTGGACCGGAGCGCGGGGAGCGTGTTTGTAACTTGATTAGCGCATAAAGCCAACAAAACAATGGGTCGCGGTCGGAAAAGAGGCGTTTATGCGCTGTATAAGACGTTAGTTTCGATACGAATCTCGGCAAAATCTCGGCAATCAAAAAGGTGTGAAGGTGATGCTTGCTGTGCATCCCGGCGGTTACTTCTTTTCAGGCGAGTAAGACAAGCACAACGCCGGCCTCTCGTCTAAAGTGTTACCGGAAAGCCCGACTCGATCCACGCAGCCAAACCGCCGGCGAGCGGTCGCACGCGCGTTATCCCGCTGCGTTTGAGTTGCAGCGCCACCCGGGCGCTGGTCGCCTCATTCGGTCAACTGCAAAACAACACCAACTCGCGATCCTTTGGCAATTCATCGGCGCGCTGCTCAAACTCTTCTGCCGGCAAACGCAAGGCCCCGGGGATCGTGCGCGGCTCATCCTCGTGGTCGATCACATGTCGCAAATCCACCACGAAAACTTCGTCGCCCCGGTCCATCATCAACTTCAGTTGCTCCGGCATGATGCGGGCGATGCGCAAGCTGCGCAGAAAACGCCGCCGTTGAAAATACTTCCAACCAATCCAGGCAAAGACGAGAGCAATCAGTACGATGACTCCCAAACTGCCAAAGCGCTCGGTATATTCGATAACTTGTCCGAGCTGATTGCTGAAGAGATACCCAAGCAGCCCAAATGATCCGATCCAGAGGAGCGCTCCCGTCCCGTCATAGATCAGGAACCGGGCCAGTGGTAAGTGATTGATGCCCGCGACCGGCGTCGCCACCGCGCTGACGCCGGGAACAAACTTGGCGATCAAGAGCGCCTTCGCGCCACGACGCGAGAAGAAATTCTCCGTGCGTCGCACACAATAGTCGGGCTCGAGCGAGATGCGACAGAGCAGGCGCAGGACTTTGACGCCCCGCAGGCGCCCAATCTGATACCACGAGAGATCTGCCAGCACCGACGCCACGGTCGCCAGCAAGATGGCCACCACCAGGTTCATCTGGCCCATGTGGGCAAGCGCGCCTGCCGCAACAATAACGGGTGTGGCCGGCAGCGGCAGCCCGAGTTGCTCCGCCAGCACCGAGAGAAACAGTACCGCGTAGCCGTGGCGGATAAGGAATGGAAGTGCGTCGTTCATTGGTGAGTGGTTGTATCATGAAAGCGCAGCAGATATGAATAAGCAATGAGCGTTTGCGGTGGGCGAACGAACTGGGTCGGGCTTTCCTTGGCGAGACACATGGGCCGGTCACACACGCCTGTGCGATGGTGGGCCTGAACGCCTGTAAACGGCCAGCCTGAGGTTGAGTTCCTTTCTCAACATCAAGACGTTCGACATGAACGCCAAGGTCATGTCCCTCCGTATTGCGAACGCCTCTTATCCTGTTGCACTGACTACCGAACGTTGCCATCGATTAACCTATTGTAGGCGAATGAGTGCTGCTACAAAAACACCATCTAACAACTCATTCGACCGGACTCGCAGTCAGGCGTAGCTTTTCTGCACCGACTTCTCTCTCAAAATAGTTTCTTTGGAAAACTCGATGGATCTGTTTTATTATTGAAATGAGTGTTAGAGCATCTTGGCAAGATTGCCCTAACCTAGTGGCTTCACATCTCATTTTTACGAACAGGGATTACGAGTGTTCAAATTCACCCGGTTCTTGCGCCGTTTATTCTGGATGCCTCCTCATCGTGCAACTCTCACCTTCCTCATCCTTATCGCAGCCTTGCTAGTCGCTGTCGGTTCGCATGCACACTCCCAAGCGAATGCATGCGATACGCCTGGTTTTAGTCATGCACCCATATATCTCGTCGGGTCAGAACCCCGTCATGCCACCGTTGGTGATCTGAACACCTTCAGCGACTCCAGTTCCACGGCAGGTCACCACTCGGCAGCGTCCCAAGTTACAGATCTCAACCATGATGGAAAACTGGATTTACTAATTGGAACCGATGGAATTGGCTTTTCCGTTTTCATCGGAGACGGCAACGGTAATTTTGGCCCACCTGCGGGGCGCGCCGCGGACGGTGTGGACCTATGGGGGACAGCAGACTTCAACGGCGACGGCAACCGTGACGCAGTCGCCATCACGCCAGTGAATTCTGTATCAATCTATTTTGGCAATGGCACAGGCGGTTTTCAGAACGCCCTGGATGGTGCTCTGATTTCATCCGTAACAGGTGATTTCAACAACGATGGTCGGGCCGATTTGGCTATTTCGAGCGTCCGCGGTTGCGTGATCCTGTTGAATGATGGAGTCGGCGGTTTCGAGACCCCGAGGAATTTTCCTCTGAGCCCTGGACCTTCCGTTCTTGCAGCTGGCGATTTTAACAACGATAACAAGCTGGATCTGGCAACGATTATCTACACTGGGTCTTGGAATGTAGCTACGCTCCTGGATGATGGCACAGGCAATCTCGCTGCGCCCGTGAATTCGGTGACTGGAAATAGCGTTAGCACGCTTGGAGTTGCCGACTTTAATAATGACGGGAAACTTGATGTGGTTACGGGCGACTCGTTGAACGGCAAGATATATATCAAATTGGGGGACGGTAATGGCGGCTTTGGCCCGGCTGTGAGTTTTTCGCAGCTGATCTCGACGAATAATTCTCTCTTCGGTATTGGAGACTTCAACAACGACGGCAAAAAAGATCTGGCTGTTCCAAACTTTACCGGCGTGTCAATCCTGCTCGGTAATGGCATGGGCAGTTTTGCGGCAGCTAATACCGCAGTTCCGGGTATTGCGTCGCAAACTGCAACGGCATTTGATCTGAACGCAGACGGGAAGCTGGATTTGGTTTCTGCAAACTCGAACAGCAATGAGATCACATTAGCATTAGGAGACGGTGCAGGCGGATTCGGTGTACCAAACAGTGTGGCGACTAACGGCAGATCTGTAGCGTTTGCTGTCGGTGAGTTTAATGGCGATGGCCTGGTGGATTTGGCCGTTGCGAACAACTCTTCCGCTCCAAATGGTCTCGGATTGAGCACGGTAGGAGTTCTGCTGAATGATGGCGCCGGCGGCCTCAGGTTACCTACAAACTTCACGATAGCCCGGCCGAGCTCCATTGTAGCTGGGGATTTCACCGGCGACGCTCGCACCGACATCATAACTACTAGTGGAAACGGCACTTTTGCTCGGTTAATCAACACATGTACTTCAGGTCCACCTTCACCTGCCAGGCTGCAATTCAGCGCCGCATCCTACGTCGTCGCCGAGGATGCGGGTAGCATCACAATCACCGTTACACGAACAGGCGACACTGCTGGTGAATCGAGCGTAGATTATGGAACGGCTGATGGTTCGGCTTCCCAGAGCTCAGATTACACCCTAGCCGCCGGTACGCTCCGTTTTGCTTCTGGCGAGACATCCAAGTCCATTCAAATCCTTGTGAGTGATGACCTGATTCCGATTGAATACTTTGAATCCCTGAGCGTTTCGCTTACAAATCTGATTGGTGCAACTCTGACGACCCCTTCCACGGTCACCATAAACATAGCTGACAATGATCCGACGTATCCGAGTACAAATCCGCTTGACAATAGTGACGCGCGGTTCTTCGTCCGACAGCACTACAACGACTTCTTAAGTCGAGCACCTGATCCGGGCGGTTTGGACTATTGGAGCGGGCAGATTACGCAGTGTGGAAACGACCAGCGGTGCATTCACAATAAGAAAGTCGAAGTTTCGAATGCGTTCTTCTATGAGCAGGAATATCAGCAGACCGGTTCGTATGTCTTTTATCTATACCGCGCGGCATTTGGGAATAACCAGCCCTTTCCGAATCCGGACGGATCGAACCTGATCGAGTCGACCAAGATTCCCAGCTATGCTGCATTCGTTTCTGACCGTGCGCGAGTAATAGACAGCGCTAATTTAGCGCAATCGCAACTTGCGCTGGCCACCGCATTCGTTCAGCGTCCCCAGTTTCTAGCAAGGTACCCGGCCAGTATGGATCCGACCGCCTTCGTAAACGCGATATTGGCGACAATTGCAAACGGGTCCGGTGCAGACCTAAGTTCTCAGAGTGCCACACTGATCGCCTTACATAACCAGGGAGGCCGCGGAGCAGTCCTCTACCAGTTGGCGAACGACAATGTTCAAACCAATCCCGTCAACAATCGAGCATTCATCGATGTTGAGTACAATCGCGCGTTCGTTTTTACTGAGTACGCTGGTTATTTGAGACGAGATTCAGACATCGGCGGTTTTCTATTCTGGCTGGATCAGATCAACAGATATCCCGTTCGAGATCCCAATATCCAGCACGTGATGGTTTGCGCCTTTATTACATCGCGTGAATATCAACAGCGGTTCAGCCCTGTTACGCCGCATAGTAATTCGGAGTGTGGCTAGCTCCCCAAGGAAGACAACAAGAGACTAGAAAGCCAAAGTCGCAGTACGCAGAGTCAAATGGAGGCGCTCAAGAGGTTGGTCTGCGTCAATCCACACACTACGGAGATGTGGCACTGCGGCGGAACAAAAGGCGAGTCGTAGTCAACCCAAACCCAGTCCCTACCAAAAACTCACGTTGACCGGGCGGCG
Organism: Pyrinomonadaceae bacterium; assembly: GCA_035644135.1. Lineage (GTDB taxonomy): Bacteria > Acidobacteriota > Blastocatellia > Pyrinomonadales > Pyrinomonadaceae > PSRF01. The sequence continues at coordinate 22,396 of DASQPD010000125.1, read as the reverse complement.
TGATTACGAAACCGTCGATGGACCAACTTGAGAAACACGCTACCGCCGCTCCGGTCCAACGTGTTGTTGAATTGCGTTCTAGGTAAGCGCGTCATTGGCAGACAAAGTGCTTTTGCCGCGCCATTCAATCCAGCAATTATGATATTTCCCATCGTCATGATAGGTCGTTACGCCGGGTAACCACTGACCTGATAGACAACCGTTTTCGAAAATCACGATTCCGAAAGAGTCAATAGGGCGGTACGTCGAGGCCGTAGGCTTGCCAAAGATAACCAAGCCGAATTGCGAACTATCGTTACGCGTCGTATCGACCACGATCGCTGCAACAAGATCCTGATCTGTATCGCAGCCCAAGTTTCCCCAAGAATAGGCTAGAGTGTGATTGCGCGCTCCATTCAGAACGCGCCTCGGTCCGCGCCCAGTTCCTTCCTTGCGGCGGATGAACATCACGTTGTGGCTGATCCAGCGGCTGTGGATCACCCAAGAAGACAACACTGCCGGCCGCCTTCGAGGCGGCTAGAAACAGGGAAGTGGCTTACGTTTTTCCTTCCAATCCATGCCAGACGCTAACCAACCGATTATCAAACAATCCGAGGATTCGTTTGTCGTTTGAAATCCCGAAAAAACATTTCGGATTAGGCAGGTAGATACTTTGAGTCGGAATTTCTCATGGGAAGTGGTGATTCGTTATGCAGACCCAACCAAATTGCGTTGGCACTTCCGACAGATTTTTTCACTTTGCTTTTGTTCGGCTCGTCCGACCAACTATTGTTTGCTCGCCTGGATCCCTCATAATCCACATAATGCTAGAAGGTGATGTAAACTTGTTTCTTGAAATCTGATCTACAACTTTGCTTACTCCCGGGACGGACACGCGCTGGCGCTCGCGCGCTGTAGCCACACCCGCGACGCAGTGCTGATTAGCAAGACCATGTGATGACGCTCACCGCTGGCACAAAACTCGGTCGCTACGAAATCCGCTCGCAACTCGGCGCGGGCGGGATGGGCGAGGTGTATTTGGCTCAAGACACCAAACTCGACCGTAAAGTCGCTCTGAAAATTCTGCCACAGGAATTTGCTGAAGATAAGGACAGGATGAGCCGCTTTGTCCGTGAAGCCAAGTCCGCTTCAGCTCTCAATCATCCTAACATCATTACGATTCACGAAATCGGTGAGATTAAAGGCACGCATTTTATCGCTACCGAATACATCGAAGGGGAAACTCTCCAAACACGACTAAAAGGGCAATCGCTCAGTCTAAAGTCCACACTTCAGATTGCTCTGCAAGTAACCTCCGCGCTGGACGCGGCGCATCGGGCGGGCATCGTTCACCGCGACATCAAGCCCGACAATGTGATGGTTCGCCACGACGGTATTGTTAAAGTCCTTGATTTTGGACTTGTGAAACTGAGCGCGACTGATAGTTCAGAAGTTGATAGGGAGGGCGAAACTAAAATGCAGGTCAAAACCAGAGTGGGCATGATCATGGGAACGGTTGCCTATATGTCGCCCGAACAAGCACGAGGCCAAGAGACGGATGCACGAACGGACATTTGGAGTTTTGGTTGTGTACTCTATGAAATGCTGACACGCCAACAACCGTTTCAGGGCGAGACGATGACCGATGTGTTGGCAAACATCATTCATCGAGAGCCTGCCTCGATTCTCGCACATCGCAAAGACACGCCCGCCGAACTTGACCGCATCATCGCCAAGACAGTGTGCAAAAACAAGGACGAGCGCTACCAGTCGGCGAAGGAAATGTTCGACGATTTGCAGCAGTTGCAAACTCGAATGTTGGTTGAAGCCGAACTCATTCGAAGCGGAGAAGGTGAGAATATTGCACAAATTCAACCGTCTCCCTTTCCTAATTCAATAGCAGTGTTGCCGTTTGCCAATATTAGCGCTGAAAAGGATAACGAGTATTTCAGCGAGGGGTTGACGGAAGAGATCATAATGAATCTCTCCAAACTGCAAATGCTCAAAGTGATCGCACGCGGCTCAACTATGCGCTACGTGAAAGAAGGGAAAACCCATAAGCAAACGGCTAGCGATCTTGGCGTGCAGTATCTGTTGGAGGGAAGTGTGAGGAGACAGGGCAAAGATCTGAGAATCACAGCGCAACTCATTGACGCGTTGCGCGACGTGTATTTATGGGCGGAAACCTATCGCGGCACGATGGAGGACATTTTTGACATTCAAGAGAAGGTCGCGGCGGAAATTGTTCAAGCACTCCAACTCCGACTGTCCCCTGACGAAGAACAAATTCTCAAGAAACGCTTCACGGAAAACACCGGGGCTTATCAACTTTATCTCCAGGGTCGTTTCTTCTGGAACAAAAGAAGTGAAGAAGGACTGAAGACTGCTATTAGGTATTTCGAAAAAGCGATCGAAAGGGATCCGCAGTATGCTCTTGCGTGGGCTGGAATTGCCGATTCGTACAGTTTGTTAGGCGAATACGGAAACATTCCGCGTAAGGAACTATACCCAAAGGCAGAGGCGGCAGTTAACAAAGCGTTGGAAATTGACAATCGGCTGGCGGAAGTCCACACCTCGCTTGCGAGTCTACTCATGTTGAGTAAGTGGGATTGGGTGAATTCCGAGAAGGAATTCAAGCTTGCCCTCGAATTGAATCCGAACTATGCAACAGCGCACCACTGGTATTCCCAATGGTTTCTGAACATGGGCAGGCTTGAGGAATCTCTCCGAATGATTTCACGAGCGGCAGAGTTGGATCCGGTTTCACAGGCAATACTCAAGGACCAGGGATTAGCCCTCTATTACAACCGGCAATACGACAACGCTATCGAGATAGCGAGAAAAACATTAGAGTTGGACCCAAATTACGCTGCTGCCCATCGCCTTCTCTCCCTCGCGTATCAGGGCAAGGAACTGTTCGATGAAGCTATTGCGGAAAACCGGAACTGGGGAACGCTCACCGGTAACAAAGTCGAAACTACGGTTGCACTTGCCCAACTTTATGCGGTTTCAGAACAAAGAGAAGATGCAAAGAAACTTATTGAGGTCGTGGAGAAGGACAAACTCGTGACTGATCAAGTCTATCGTGGATTGGCAATGGTCTATGCGGCTCTCGGCGAGAATGATATTGCTTTCAAATGGCTTGGAACAAGTTACGAGCGGCACGAAGAGTCATTATTGAGCCTCAAAGTTGATCCCAAAGCGGACCGGCTTCGTTCGGATCCTCGATTCATTGCGCTGCTAAAAAGAATAGGTGTTGAGAAATGAATCGGACAAACAATATCGCATTACAAAGATTCTTGAGAAACTCATGTTGATCCAGATCCAAATGAGATCTTGGCGCAACGGATCCGGGAGCCGCTCTTTTAGATCAAGATCGGCAAGTATGGACGACAGCTTGTAGTTGACTTTCATTAGTTATGCTATGGGAAAGGGGGTTCGATTGTATTGGCAGGTACTGTCAACTTAACTTCCTGAAGACAACAAGATCATTAGCCTAGGCAGCGTGAACCGAGTCCTCGTCACCGATCAGTCTTACTAAGCTGTTACCTCAGTGCCAACCACCTGCTTCCAAACAGTAAATCTACCTTTCATCATTTCTCGATAGGCTTGCGACGAAACATTGCGGGCGAAGCTTCCGCTCATCTTTGTACGCCGGCCTGCTGCATTGTATTCGTAAGTCAAATCTCCTATGACATTGCCATTGCGCTTGTAGGTAAGGCTGGTCAGGTGGGACGCAAGGTCATAGCCATATTCAGTGACTACGTTATTAGGCAGTGTCAATGATGTGCGCCGGCCGATGTTGTCGTATGCGATGTTTACTGTCGCGCTGCCCTGCGTTATCTGCGTAACACGGTCGGCGTTGTCTAATTATTTCTCTCTTTGCGAGAATTATCTTTGTCTGGATAGTACTTCACATCCCTACCACAACACTCAACGCAGATGTCTTTGTTCCGTTCAATCAACAAAACATCGGCTTTCCTTCCGGCCAAATAAAACTCCACCCGACCATAACCGACGCCGCGTTCACCTTCTGCCACAACAATGGAAGCTGCCGGCACGCCGCGCTCTTTCAGTTTTTCGCGCACGTTGTACAAACGACGGCGATCCAACTCTCGTGACAGTTCTTTATCACCGAGCCGAGCAACAATAATCAACGTGCTTTGGTCGCGCGAAATCTGCTCAAGTGCTGACAAAGCCAAGTGCTCTAAACGAATAATGTTCGCCTCGCAACTTAAAGGTTTGTCAGTTCTGTCCCACGACTGCCGCGACTGGGGTTGCACTTGACCGAATACAAACAGAGAAGCAACAATCAAGAGTGAAGCTACTATGGACAAATGTTTGGGAATGGCATTGTAATTGGTAAACGGATTCCGAATTTGAACCACCTTTCGCGTTCTCCTTTTCTCCTGAACAATTTCCGCCACGCATCTTGTCGAGCGCTCGCTGCCAACGTAGAAGCTCAAGACATATTGGCCAGATGCGAGACCTTTGTGCTCAGGTTGAAGATGTAGCCTCCACCGGTTCCGCCGAGCGTCGCATCGTAACGGAAAGTGTAATCCGGGTTGGCCCTCTCCGGTTTATCACATCTCTCAGTTACCCGTGGCCTTGAACTGGACCTTCTCTGCCGGGAAGCAATCCGCGTCCTTCTCAGGCGGGCATCCGCTGGGCACGCCGGTGTTGAAAAGCCCCGTCTGGGTCGTCTGGGCGAAACCTGGTGTCCCATCCGGATATCCCGAGCCAAATCTCAGCTGGCCGTCGCACAAGACCGTACCGGAAAAGGTGGTAAAGTCCAACGGTAGGCTGAGCGGACCCGTGGGTTCGGTGAAGTCGATACGGGTTAGCGCATCGCCAAGCGACGCCGGGCCGAGGCCATTCATGACGTCCACAGGTCGATAGCCGAAGGCAGGATCACCGTTGCCGTTGAAGCCCCAGCAGATCGCATTCGTCGTGTGTAGGCTAACGTTGACTTTCTGCGTGCCGTCGCCCTGGTCCTTGACCGTAACCCCGCCGGTGACCGTCGTGTCTAAGTTAAGGTTAAAGAAGACATTGCGCTTGCCATACGCATCAATCACCAGAGTATTCCCTGAGGCGGGATCTGACCAGGCCGTGGCCCCTTGGGGACGCAATAGATCCAGGAACGCGCTGACCGGCAGGTGCTGGATCTTTTGCGGAGGCTGCGCGGAGGCACTCGCTGCCGTCCTGAGCGGAACTCCCTGCACGACGAGCAGACCCAGAACCAGTACTGAGATTCCAACTCTTGACATTAGTGATTTATGACTGTCTTTCATGATCGATTCTCCTTTTCTATAAGTCGGACTCATTTCCCGGCTCAATGTGAAATGTTGTTTACCAGGCCGCTTACAGACGTTGCGGAGGTTGAGAACAATTTCCGTAAATCGTCGCTAGCTAAGGATTTGTCACCATGATGGAGAAGGCCACGTAGAAATCTCCCTGATTCACGGTGGTCCAAAATCCCGATTTGCCTTTGACTGGAACTCGCAAACTCAGCCGCGCGACGTTTTGCTTAACTGAACAGTCGGGGGTCAGGCAGCCGCCCTTCGAGCCGTTGGCCGTAATTGTCCAGTTGTTGCACTGAACACTCGCATTAGCCGAGTTGCATGTGATATTCAAAAAGTCTGTCTCAGGAGCAAGAGCGGCTCCGTTCGGACCTGGATTCATTTGAAGAAAGTACTCACTACCGCCGGAACTAAAGAAGACAGCCAATGGGCACGTAACCGTCGCTCCAACCGGAACGGTCAGCATGTCGTAGTTGTACTCGTGACACTTCGAGATCAAACGCGCGTTGACGAGTGCCGAGCTGAACGGTGATACCGGATTGCCTCCGTTCGGCCCGGTACCTGGAATGGGTCCGGTGAAATCAAGCAAAAAAGCTCTCGTCGGAGAGGTGGCGTTTTTTGAGTCCAGAATCCAATCGCCGGAAGCACCCTGGATAATCGATACCAGAGAGCTGGAGTTGGTATAGGTACCTGCTCCGTCGCTGCGAATTTGCATCCAGTAGCGCTGCGTGAGGCCAGTGCTGTTGTCTGTCCAGTCGATGTAGTCGGCGATTGAGTCTGTGACTGGAAGATCAGGAGTTGGCGACGGTTTGGCGTGTTGGGTCGCCAAAGACGCCATTGCAGCGACGGCCGCTTCGTTATTGGTTTGGGCCGCGGGTTGGGGCGTCACTACTAGAATGGACACCGCTAAGCAACCGAGCAAAGCAGCCATCAGAAGTTTTGGTTTGTGCATGGGAAGATCCTCCTCTTGATAATTCTGTTTGGGTAGAGACATACAGAATGCCTACCGGCATTGTTGCCCTGCAGTTATTGACAGTCTCACCACAATGAAGCGAGAAATTGAATCGAAACGGCTCAAGCGATACGAAGATTCTGTTGACCTTCCAGGTGGCGGTGTTATGATTCGCGCACCTCAGGCAGGTAACCGGCAATAGAAATGGCCTCTCTACCCGACCAAATCACTACGCTTTTGCTGAGCTGGAGTAACGGCGATAAGGAAGCGCTGAACCAGCTCATCCCGCTCGTCTCATCCGAGCTGCGCCGCCTCGCGCGGCGGTACATGGCCAAGGAGCGATCCGGCCATACCCTTCAAACCTCGGCATTAATAAACGAAGCTTACTTACGCCTGATAAATCAGCAGAACGTAGAGTGGAAAGATCGCGCGCATTTTTTCGCGGTAGCCGCCCAGATAATGCGGCACATACTCATCGACCATGCTCGATCCTACCGCTATGAAAAGCGAGGAGCGGGCGCTCAAAAGATAGAGTTGAACGACGCCGCGGTGTTGGGTCAGCAGCGAGCCAAAGAATTAATCGCGCTGGACGATGCGCTGACTGACCTTGCAGCCGTCGATCCGCGCAAGAGCCAGATGGTGGAACTGCGTTTCTTCGGCGGGTTGACCATTGAAGAAGTTGCCGAAGTCACCAACACCTCGCCCGCAACTGTCAAGCGCGAATTGCAGGCAGCCAAGCTGTGGCTAAGGCGAATGATGACGCAAAGCGAAGTCGCTTGAGAAATCGATTTCCCAATTGAGCCGAATAGGCGATTATTCTCGCTACCTGAATTGAAGCGTGCAACATGCAGCCCGAACGTTGGCACAGGGTAGATGATATTCTCCAAGCGGCGCTCGCGTTGCAGCCCGCCGAGCGGAGCGCCTTCATTGATGGTTCCTGCGGCGGAGATGAGTCGCTGCGAGACGAAGTTATGTCCCTGCTATCCTTAGAACAGGGACCGCTCGATCTAATCGATACGCCCGCCCTCGAGGTGGCCGCCCCGCTTCTGGCTTCAGATCAACCCGACCTTTCAGAAGGACAATTGATTGGACATTACCGGATTGTTTCTTTGCTCGGCATAGGAGGCATGGGCGAAGTCTATCTCGCCAAAGACGAAAAACTTAATCGTCGAATAGCGCTAAAGCTTTTGCCGACAGATTACACGCGAAACCAGGCTCGGCTGCGCCGCTTTGAGCAAGAGGCTCAGGCTGCGTCGGCGCTAAATCATCCAAACATTCTTACCATCCATGAAATCGGACAAGTCGACGACCAGCAATTCATCGCCACTGAATTCGTGGAAGGTGAAACACTGCGCGAGCGCTTGAAACGCAGGGGACTGACGTTGACGGAAACACTGGACGTCACCACTCAGGTTGCCGGTGCACTAGCGGCGGCGCACAAAGCCGGAATCGTGCATCGGGACGTCAAGCCCGAGAACATAATGCTGCGACCTGACGGCTACGTGAAGGTTCTGGATTTTGGTTTGGCCAAGCTCACTGAGCAGCAAGAGTCGACGAGCCGAGCGCGGTCTGTGGACGATGTGAACATTTCGTCCGGATTGGTAATGGGTACCGTGAAGTACATGTCGCCCGAACAAGCGCGCGGACTCTCGGTTGATGCGCGCAGCGACATCTTCAGCTTAGGGGTTGTGCTTTACGAGATGCTGACGGGTCGCACGCCATTCAAAGGCGATGCGACAGGCGATCTGATTAAGTCGATTTTGAAAGATGAGCCCGCGCCTCTGTCACAATTTGTGCCCCAGGTACCGCTGGAGCTCGAGCAAATTGTCGCCAAAGCCCTGGCCAAGAATCGAGAGGAGCGCTACCAGACCATCAATGACTTGTTGGCTGCAGTTGGCGAGGAAAGACGCAAACTGGATATTGAACAAACGCTTGATGGCATTCAGCGCTCTGGGGCGTCTCTTGGCACGTCCAGGATAACCCATCCACTGGGATTAGGAGTTCCAACAGCTACCAGCCAGTCAATCACCGAACAAGTCGTCAGCCTGATCACACAACACAAGCTGCAAACGAGCTTGACATTTCTAATCGTGGTAGTTGCTGTTGCCGGAGTCTTCTACAGTTCGACGAAGCTCTGGCATAAGAGAGCCGCGTTTCAAGACGTGAAGATGTCTCAGCTTGTCGAAACCGATAAATCCCATTTTGCCGCTGTTTCACCTGATGGCAAGTACATCGCTCATACGGTGATAGATGGAAATAAGACGAGCCTGATGTTAAGGCCGACTGCCACAAACAGTAATACCGTGCTGGTTCCGCCTACTGACGCCTGGTTCGGTGGAGTCACGTTCTCGCGCGATGGAGACCATGTGTACTACGGCATGTGGGGAAAAGACGATCCGACATACGCACTATATCGAGTGTCTATATCAGGAGGCGATTCGCAGAAGGTCCTGGCAAACGTCGGCAGCCCAATCACATTTTCTCCAGATGGCAATCGTTTCGCTTTTGTCCGAGACATAAGCACGGAAGAAACAGGTTTGTTCATATCCAACGCGGACGGTACTGACGAAAGATTGCTTGGGAAGCGTCACTCTCCCAAGCTCTTTTCACCTGCCGGGCCTTCGTGGTCCGCTGATGGAAAGCTGATCGCCTGTGCGATCGTGGATGAACATCCGAATGAGCGTCCCTCTTCTATGAATGTCATTGGCGTAAACGTGGACGACGGCACGGAGAGACTGCTCACTACCGGCAACTGGTCGAAAATTCTACAGGTAGCATGGCTATCGGATAATAGCGGTTTCATTATGGCCGCCACAGAGAGAGGGCAAGGAGCACTGTTGTGGTATGTGTCTTATCCGGGAGGTAACTTACGAAGGCTCACCAATGATCCAGGCAACTACCCAAGCAACTACAACAGCATAAGCCTAACGGCAGACTCCAGGACGCTGATCGCTGCGCGCTTTGAGTTGCGTACTAATCTGTGGGCTGCGCCGCCTCGTGATCCCAGCCAGATTAAACAGATCACGTTCGGCGGCAATCACCGTTATCAGCGACTTGCGTGGACTCCCGATGGCAAGATCGTCTTCCCATCAGACGCCAGTGGCGATCGCGAGATCTGGATAATGGAAGCAGACGGGAGCAGCCAGAAGCCATTGACTGCCGAGGGCCGCTTCAATCAACTGCCGGCAGTTTCACCCGATGGCCGCTATATCGTTTACTCTTCCAGTTTGCCGGCGGCAGATAATCGCCATGTCTGGCGCATGAATATTGATGGAAGCGATCCTGTTCAGTTGACGCAGGGCGGCGACGAGTTTGGTCCTCAATGTTCGCCCGATAGCCGATGGGTGTTCTACATGTCCGCGACTTCCGCCACCTTCGGGACCATATGGAAAGTATCTATTGATGGAGGGGAGCCTGAACAGTTTACGAAAGAACTCACAATGTGGCCCGCCGTGTCGCCTGATGAGATGTTGGTCGCTTGCTGGTGGTGGTCTCGACCAAATACGCCGCCGAAGATAGCTCTCATTCCATTTGTGGGAGGAGAGCCGGTAAGGTTTGTTGAGCCGTTGCCAAAAACGACAACGCCGATGCCTTTGCGCTGGGCCTCCGATGGACAGGCGCTAATCTACTGCGTCACGCGTAATGGCATCTCGAATATTTGGCGCCAACCTGTCGACGGTGGCCCACCAAAACAGTTGACGGACTTCAAATCCGAAGCTATTCAAGGCTTCGATTGGTCGAAAGATGACCGCTTGTTAGTGTCGCGTGGGTTTAGTGCCCGCGAGATTGTGTTGATGGAAGATGTTAGCCGGTGACTTAAAAGATGGAGTGCCATCACCGCATTACCTAACGGTACTGATGATAATTTGCGCAGCGATCGGTTTGCAGCCGATCGGAGGCTTGCCCGGAATGGTGACTGTCCATGCGCAATCGGCGACGGCGTCACTGAGCGGAACAGTTTTGGATCAGAACGGCGCAGTCGTACCCGATGTGGGCCTTACCATTATCAGTGGTGACACAGGACAGCAGCGACGAGTGATGACCAACCACGATGGCCAGTTTGTCTTCTCGCTGCTTTCCCCTGGACGGTACATGGTAACCGCCTACCGCCAGGGATTTGCCAGTGTAGAAATTCAAAACGTCGTGCTGAATGTTAACGACGAGCGCTCGCTACGAATTGAACTGAAAGTCGGTCAGGTCAGCGAATCGATCACAGTTCAGGGAACCTCGCTGGTTAAGACCGAATCTGCAGCAGTGAATACCGTCGTCGATCATCAATTCGTGGAAAACCTGCCGCTTAACGGTCGAAGCTTCGGCACGTTGATCGAACTAACGCCGGGCGTGGTCCTGACGAAAGCTGATTATGCGAATCAAGGTCAATTCAGCGTCAATGGCCAACGGGCCAATGCCAACTATTTTGTCATCGATGGTGTGGGCGCCAACATCGGAATTGCTGGCGGCATCCTGCTCAATCAGACCGGCGGCGGCACGGTGCCGGCCTTTAGCGCTCTTGGCGGAACGAATAATCTGGTCTCCATCGACGCGCTGCAAGAATTCAACATTCAGACCTCTACTTACGCTCCCGAGTTTGGCAGAACCCCAGGCGCTCAAGTCTCGATCATCACACGCTCAGGCACGAACCGGTTTCACGGCTCGGTGTTCGAATACTTTCGCAACGAGGCGTTCGATGCTAACAATTGGTTCGCCAACAGCCGAGGCCTCAAGAAGCCGCCGCTGCGCCAGAACGATTTTGGCGGCGTGTTCGGCGGCCCGATCAGCAGAAATCACACGTTCTTCTTTTTCTCGTATGAAGGGCTGCGCCTGCGTCAACCGCAGGTGGCTATTCTGCAGGTTCCTACGACCAGCGTTCGCCAAGCCACCGCGCCGCAAATTCGACCGTTAATAAACGCCTTCCCTCTACCGAACGGCGGCGACCTCGGAAATGGATTCGCGGAATTCGCGGCGAGCTTCGCGAATCCTTCCAACGTCGACGCGATTAGTATTCGTGTGGATCACATCATGAATAAGAAGCTTACTTTGTTCGGCAGGTACAACCATGCTCCTACCGAAATCACCCAGCGAAGTCTGGCCGAATTGGATAAAACACTTTTCAAAACCCAAACCCTGACACTCGGCGCCACACAGGTGCTGACGGCCAGAATGAGTAATGATTTTCGCGCTAACTACAGCCGAGCGAGAGCGGCTTTGTATTCGTCGCTCGATGATTTCGGCGGGGCTGTGCCTCCCCCGGATTCGATTCTCTTCCCTTCCTTCACGTCACGGCAAGACGCGGGTTTCAGCTTTGTCTTGTCTGAGGCTCTTTATTCGGTTGGAGGTGCAAAGAACCGTGGCGGGAACTATCAACGCCAGATCAATTTGGTTGACAACCTGTCGGTGGCCACTGGTGCGCACCAGCTTAGATTCGGTGCTGATTATCGAAGGCTATTTCCGATTTCGGGTTCAACGAGCTACAGTCAACAAGCCAACTTTGACGACCTGAACAGTTTAGCAACAGGGATCGCTTCAGGGGTCACGGTAAGCTCCACTATTGGCAGGCTGTTTCCTCTCTTTCACAACTTCTCTGCTTTTGGCCAGGACACGTGGAGGCTCACTCGCAGGCTCACGCTGACGTATGGACTACGTTGGGAAGTTAATACTCCGCCAAAGGAGCGCAACGGTAATGACGCGCTCACCGTGATAGGGCTTGATAATCCGGTTACGATGACGCTCGCTCCTCGTGGCACGCCTCTATGGAAAACTACTTATGACAACTTCGCTCCACGCGCTGGAGTGGCCTATGCGTTATCGGAAACACGCGGCCGCGAGATGGTCCTTCGCGGAGGGTTCGGCGTCTTCTATGACCTCGGAACCGGAATGGCCGGCAATGCCATTAACAGCTTAACGAATACTGCCACGAAAAGGTTGAGTGGCGTGCCGTTCCCTCTCATTCCGGACCAGGCCGCCCCGCCGGCGTTTACTCTCAGTCCGCCCTTTCGTCTGTTCTTCGTATCTGATCCTAATCTCAAGTTACCGCGAACTTATCAATGGAACGTCGCGCTCGAGCGTGCCCTTGGAGTCCATCAAACTTTCTCCGCGTCGTATGTTGCTGCCCTCGGTCGTCATCTAATGCGACAAGAGGGTTTATTTAATGCTAACCCTAGTTTCGGCATGGTGAGAGTCACACGAAACACGGCCACCTCTGATTACCACGCATTGCAGTTACAATTCACCCGCCGGCTTTCGCGGGGTTTGCAGGCACTGGGTTCCTATACCTGGTCGCACTCGATCGATATCGCATCCTCGGATTTCGCAATTAGTTTGCCTGTGACCAGAGCAGACCCGAAGATTGATCGTGGTTCCTCTGATTTTGATGTACGCCATTCTTTTACGGCCGCACTTACCTACGACGTCCCAAACAAGATGAAAAACACCTTCGCCAGCTTGCTGCGAGATTGGTCCATTGACGCGATTTTCAGAGCCCGCACAGCGACACCGGTCAATCCGATATTCTTCAGCCGTCTCTTCGGAGTCATCTCGGTCAAACGCCCAAACCTGGTCCCCGGTGTTCCGCTTTACGTTGACGATCCAACAGTCGCGGGCGGAAGACGGATCAATCGAAGCGCATTCGCAGCGCCGCCTGCAAACACACAAGGGGCTTTGGGGCGCAACCGCCTGCGCGGATTTCCGGTTTGGCAATTGGATTTTTCCCTTCGGCGCCAATTCAAACTTACGGAGAGGTACGAGCTGCAGTTGCGCGCTGACTTCTTCAATGTTTTCAATCATCCCAATTTTGGTGATCCTGACAGCCTTCTTGAGAGTGGGACCTTCGGCCAGTCGGTCCAGATGCTTGGGCAAAGTCTGGGCAGCGGTGGCATTGAAACTGGTTTCAGCCCGCTCTATCAGGTTGGCGGCCCTCGATCGATTCAACTTGCGCTGAAGATACAGTTCTGATACCCAGACGGCTCTAGACCGACACGTGATTCAGCACACTACATTACGTCATGCTTACGGAATCAATCTCCAAACGAACCGAGCCTAGGTTGAGCGAGCACTGGATACTGCAACTACGAGCTGAGTTTCAATATATTTAATTACCCGAATTTTGCGATCAGGCTTTCGGGCCACGTAAATACCAGCTACCAGCGAACCGCCTGAATCGCCGATGATAGAGATCCTGCGACCCCCGCCGCAATATGTATCGGATAGCCGAATCCCGTTGTCGGGCGCACTCTTCGGCCCGACCTAATGGCGGGTTGCAGTTGGGAGGAGCGTCCATTCGCCTCGAATGGCTGAAGAAGCGCTTCAGTACAAAGCAGGGCACATTGGCGTGGCTTGATTTAACCGCGCTGGTGATCCCCGAGAACGGGCCGCACCTCTTTATGGCTGTCCTAACCTAGTTTACGAAGTAGTCTGTTAGATGAACGTGTGACTCCCACCGAATCGGTGTTTGTTCCAGCGTGTGGGAGGGACTCAGGTCGAACGAATGAATCAGAACTGCTGACGCTTCGAGAATCGGAGTCACGGATTAATCTGCCTTTCCAATGATGCGATCTTCAAAATGTTTCGAGTTGAGATCGTGGGATAACGATTCCCACGGTCGATTGGTTCGCCTGCACAACTTGTTGATTTTAATAGCAACGGAGTCGACCTTCGAACCTGCGACCTTGGGATTGTGGTAAGGAGTCAGCACTTAGTCAGTTCGAGTCCAAGACTGCAAATGATGATTTTGCGAGCCTTACGGTGGACGATGTTGCACACTTTGGGTTAATCGGTTCAAGACAAGCAAACTTCCTGTCCCATCTTTCCCCCGACAGGAACTTTGTCGTTTCCGGTTTGGATCACAAAATGTTGATAACGCTGTAGATATTGGTAGGGGGGGCCGGGATCGAACCGGCGACCTTGGGGTTATGAATCACCATCCCGGCAAAACCTTAAATATTTGCCTTTTCGGAAGTTGCAGCCACCAAGAATTTCGGCCCATTTTGCATTATTTACGGTTCCTCACAGTCGCGTCTCCGTGCTGTGCTGTTTATTCTGGACACAAATTGGACACAACAAGATGGGGTGAACTCCTCCATTGAGACAGTTTTCAATTAGCACACTTGCCACTCAAGAACTTAGGTATCTCCTTTCATCTTTAGTGCTTTCTGATGAGAGAGAAATGAATTGTATTAGTAATTACACAAAGCTGATAGATTTTGTCGCAAGCACATCCGCATACCAAGAGCTTCCTTCGCCAAGCCGCTCTCTTCTGAACAGAAATAGTTATAGGCTTCCTGGTACACCGATCTCACAAAGTCTATTGTCTGTTCGTCAATGCTTTCGTCATCGACAATCCTTATGATGAGTCTGTTTAGGATTCTATGCCACCATGAATTGCACTCGTCGCTGACATCGGGGAAGAGCCAAAGTTCATCACAAAAACCGAGAAAGTTGCCTGCGGTTGCCTTTGCGAATGCCGGGCCGAGATATTTGCCTGCGTAGCTCGAAAAGGCGGCGAGAGTAGTCGGGCCGGAGTCGAAGTAATCCGAATCATAAAAGACCCCTTCGTCCAAACTGTCGTTCAAATCAGAGCAATCCTGTTTTAGCCCAGTTAATAAGGCGTCCTCCTCTGCATTGCCGCAAAATACCAGGACAACCTTTTCTTGACCCTGCTGATAATCTGCGAGGATATTCCGATACGATACGTCTGGCTTCTCAAGCTGAACGTGATGCACCGTTTTCCCAGAATAGGAAAAGCCCGTTAACAATCTGCTCAGGAAACACGTTATCTCGTCATAGGATGTAGAGCAGAGAAGAATGAGAGAGGTATTTGAGTGAGGTGCCATAATTATTGTCTCCTAAGAAACTGGTTTTAGCCGCAGTGAGTGCCTTACCTCTGTTACAAACATCTCCAGTAGTTTTTTACCGATCCTTGTCCTCTTTGCTATCTGGTCGAGCATATTATTAGCGCTGAGCACCGTACGACCAACTGAAAACAATGGGCCTTCCAAATTATCTTGGCTTTGAAGCCATTCTACTAGCATATCTTCCACCGCTATTTCCCAAGGTGCTGGCGCTAGTCCCACTCCTGCTGTTGTTACGGGAGCCTCCCTCGCCATCACGGCGGCCGTCGCCGAAGAGCTCGTTAAAATGCGATTATCCGTGAAACCCAGCTTGTCGCGCACAAAGCCCTCCAACTGGCTGGCTATTTCCTGTTTCCGCGCTTCCAAAGTTTCCTCGGTAAGATTGTTCAGATTAGTTCCCCAATCAGGGTCTCCCTTGCCCCAGACAGGTATATCGAGATTCTGGAGCTCGGCGGTAGACCGCAACTGATTAACTTCCAAAGCCGTAACTACAACCACGCGCGCGCCCTTGAAATTCTTATAATTGAGTACAAAGCGATCACCTTTGACGTTGAGACCTTCAAAATTGATATCATAAAGCACTATTTGATAGCGGTTTTTTTCCAGAAGGGGCTTTGCTTCGTCCGGATTTTTCGCTAGGTCTACGGCGTAGCCGAACTCGCGAAAATAATCACTCATAGGCCTTCTAAAATCTTCTCGGTCATCTACAACGAGAACCCGAATCAGCTGCTCCTCAGGAATCATGACTGCAGCGACGGCGACGCCAGGTGTACTCGACATTATATTGTTTCCTCCAGGATCAAAGTTTCTAGTAATTAACTCTCCTTGCTATCCTTACTGTTCTTGCTAATCGCAATCTCACTATGTCGTCTCCACCGTCTTTACTTCTTCGGTCGGGATTTCGAGCGCGGCGATGTCTTCGTCGAAATCGTAGGCGGACTTTATCGATTCGGGATGGAGGATAACAAACGCTTGGTAGGCATCCCATTCAGGCAAATAAAGAAGGACCGTCGTTCCCTTGCCGAGGACACTCTTGATATCAATGCAACCGTCGTGGATTTTAATGAGTATACGCGCAATGAACAACCCGATTCCACTGTTAGGCTTGCGGTCTTTTTTCGTCGTGAATAGTGAAGTCAATTTAGGGAGGTTCTCAGGCGGAATTCCGCATCCCGTATCCTCGATTTCGACTTGAACCCATTTGGTAAATTCCTTCAGCTGATTTTGACTGCCCAACTCTTCGGGAACTTTTCGGATCGTGTTTACCTTGATCGTGAAAACCCCATTGTCCCTTCCCGTTTCCCTGATTGCTTCAATTCCGTTCTTAAAGAGGTTGACCACCATCTGTTCAATCATTGGTGTATAAGCTCGAACAAAGAACTCCAGCCTCCTTGGTTGGGATTTCCCGCTAGCGTCAGGATTAATTCGGAAGAAAAACTTTTCCGTATCCAGGTTCCATTCCACTTTTACTGCGGAAATAGCCCGATCGATAAGCTCATATATGGAGACTCTCCCCATGAACCTGTCTCGATCATAGTATTCCTGAGCACCACGCAAAAAAGGAACTATCTTGGCGATCGCCGAGAGACGATTCCTGTCAATCTCGAGCTCGTCAATGTACTTCTTGGCCTTACCGTCGCCGTGAAAATGTCGCAGTAGTGCGAGCCTCGTGCTGATCCCGGCCAGCGGAGTTTTCATGTCATGCTCAATCACCGCAGAGATTACGCCGAGCGCCGCTAACTGGCTCCGACGCTTGAGTCGATCCTGCACCGCCTCAAGCTCCGATTTCGCGCGCACGATTTCGGGATATTTAACCTGCAACAAGACCTTCACCAGGCAATAAGCATTGGTGATTTTTATGAGAAAAGCTACCACGAAAAGACTATAGAATAACCAACTCTTGTCAGCTTCGGTAAGGTAAATCTTAAAAGGATAGGCTAGTTGTAAAATCGCGTATGCGTAAAACGTGGCCGACAACACTCGTAAGGTCCGTTCCATTTTCTTCTTCGGAAGCTTCAACACGCCCGTAATGTGTCGCCCGACCCTGAACAATCCGTATCCCGAGAACAGCGCTCCGGGAATAGTGTAAAGTAAGAATTGAAAGTCAAAAGGATTCGTCGGGCTCACATAGTTGAGGAATATGTACGCGATGCCGGTTGCCACAAGGGCCGCTCCAACCCAAATACCCATGACTCTCCTGGGAGAAGGCGAAGTCTCTTCGGGCTCAATCAGCGTGGATACATAAAAAGACACGCTCGTTATGAGAGAGATCGCATACGTGTATAACAGGAAGTGCAGGCAGTCAGCGGTGATGTTGTCGGGTTTACAGTTGGACTTGAAAAGGAATTCAAACGGCAAGTAACAAGCGTTCGCGAGCCACCCGATTGCGATAAACAAATAAAATAGATCTTCGAAAAATCTGAAGGCAAAGAAATAAGCACACGCTAAGATCAATGCGAGGGTAGACGCGTAAAGACCTAAGATTATCCAGCGGTCAACACCGTCCTTAAGCTGTCCCATGTAGGTGGAAAGGAAGATGGTGAAGCCGCCTAGAACGCTCACAGTCAAAAGCAGGGCGAAGAAAATGGATTGGCCTCGATCTTCGTTGACCTGATAAGCCTGAGTATCGTGAAAAGGCTTGTCCGAGATTGATGTGACCATAGGCGCGACCGACGACAGTCGAGAAAACTTTAATTAATTGGATTTCATTTCACGCGATGGGAACACTCGTGTGACTTTTAAACCACCAGCGTGATAATTCGTCACAACGGCAGGGCCTGGCGTCTGACGCTTATCGCTAACAGTAGTGACGAGGAAGAGATCGGGCACATAAGCAAGCTCCTGAGGAAAAGCGTTCGCTAACAAACCTTATGCGCAAAATAGAGAGTTCTAGGAAAAAAATCAAGTGTTTTTGGCGTTTCAGCTTAACTAGCTAGGCCCCTAACTCGGATTTCAACCTCCAGCGCGTCCCAGCTTAGACCGCACTCCTGCTGGACCAGCTGCCTAACCTTTTCGTAATAAGAATGACCGGCGTTGCCCATCAGATGCAGGTAGCGGAGATTGTGATGGCCAGCGTCCCTGGTACCACTACGCTTAAAGCGATCAAGCAGCGACCGGACTAATTCATCAACCAGAGTCTCCCAACTCTTCTTACCGTCGTCCAGAACGATCGATTGTACTAAGGCGGAATCTTCCGAGCTTTCATTCCCCATTTCGTACAAAGCCCACAGTATGTTTGCAACTCCATCAGTTTCGGTGCAGTTGTATAAGTCAATAATCAACAGATGAGTAAGACACTCTACCACCTCATGCCAGCTTAGACCGGCGCGTTGCTTGACAATGATTCTAACCATACCGGGATGCTGGTTAGTCTTCTTACCCTTCCAGTAGAGAGCTTGAAGAATGTCTTTTAGCTCGAGCCCTCGAAGCGACTCGAGCCGGTCGGTCTGTTCATACACCTCAAGCGCTATTCCACGACGGAGATTGCTAAGGCTCGGCCGGTCCAAGCCACAGGTGCGGATAGTCTCGAAGCCTTGCTTGCTGTTGTCTGCTGGATGGATCTGGCCGAAATAATCGAACCGTAAGTGATCGGCAGGGTCGAAATCTTCAAAAGGGTTCAGTATCAAAGCCTTTTCAACAACATCGACAGAGGGCGGCACCTGTCGTTTAACTGCATCAACCGGAAAAAGAGCGCCTTTCCAGAACTCGTTACACACAAGGCAGGAGAGAAGATAGTTTGACCATTCATATGCCAGCCACCAATAACCAGTCTTGCTAACCAATTCAGGCAAACGTCCCTCGACTTTGGAGAGGTAGGGCTTTTCAACTCCCCAAGTCGTAGGATCGTCGCTAAGTTTGTAGACTGCTGATTTGGGATAGTAGTGTTCAACGTCACCATGTTGCGCGCCGATGACCGATACTTCGCAGTAGGCGCATTTGCCGTACTGGGCTTTCGAGAACGCATCCTTGAATTTTCCCCACTTGGCCTGAAAGAGTTCCGCCTTCTTCTTTTTGGACCCCTGCAGCTTTTGTTCTGTTGCTGCGGGCACCTGTTGCTCTTCAGTGTTGCTCAATAAGCCTTCGTGGTATAGCTTCACGGCTTCCTTGATTTTGGCCACGAGGTTGCCAAATTTTTTTGGTTCTGGGGGTCTGGAAAAAGGTAACACGTCTCTAATCCCCTACATGTTTTCTTGCTGGCGCTCGCGCACCAACCGCAGGACCTTTTCACGAATATCACTGCGAAGCTGTGGGTCGATGTCGCGGCCGGCTTCGACAATACTCTCCTGCATGATCTCAGCCGTGACACTTTGAGCCATGCGCTCCAAAGAGGTATCGGCAAATGTTCCAAATCGACGGCGGAGTTCAGTCTCTAACTCGCGTCGTCGCAGGTCATTCGCCAGCACTCCGCTTCGCATTAGGTTACGGTGCTCGTCTAGTAAACGCAGCGTATCGTCATCAACTGTCGATGATAGACCGAACCAGAAACCGGTCAAGACTTGGTCCGCGGTAAGGCCGCGTGGGACATCTTTTTGCTGAACCAGGATCTGTTTTGTCCGGGGGTCCCTACGCAAAATGTACACTTCCCCGGGAAGTGTTCCGACTAAGCATAGAGGGTCGTGCGTAGTTACGATAAACTGGACTCGCGGGAACACCTTGCGCAACAGTTCTATGATCTCGATTCTCCACCGCGGGTGAAGATGTGCATCGACTTCGTCAATCAAGACGATACCTTCGGAGTCCTCTACTGCGTCCCAATGCGTGAGCATGACCTGCATGATATCCACCGCCAGGGCGACGACTGATTGATAGCCGTTACTCAACTGTTCCAATGTGCTGCTGGTCTGGAGCGAGTTGAAGAATAGTTTGATGCTTGCTTCCCTCCCGCGCCGCCGTCTCAATTCTCCTTCGCCTTCGTGCTGGAGAAGTTGCCTGATGGCGCGGGCGCTGTATTCAAATGGCTTATCCCGCAACGAGACCAGCCATGACTTGGCGTCGGCAAGCGGCAGGAACGGGTTGAACAAATTTCCAACCCTTGCGTGGCCGTCTACGTCAACGCGCTGGTAACCGCTGTAAGGCAGCAGTCGCGTGCCTCCATAACTGAAGAGGAGTGTGTGCAGCTTGTTATTATTGCTTTCAAATCTGTCGTCGCCTCGCCGAAATCGCAGTTCGAATGGTTTCCGATAGCCGGCTAAGTGGACTTTGATATATCCCTCGCGGCTCTTATGCCGTAAGAAATGAGACGGCTGGAGGCCGTGAACGCCGCGTTGCTCCTCGCTCATTAAGGCCAGTGTCGCCGCTTCCAGAATCGAAGTCTTGCCGGTGCCATTCTCCCCAAGCAAAACTAGCCATGGCTTTTGGTTTTCGCGTGGGTTCAGATCGATTTTCAGGTGCTTGAAGACTTTGAAATTGTGTATCTCGAGAGCAGTGATGAACTGCGATCGCTGGAAAAAGAATTTCCTGCTCGCTCGACTCGTGCGAGGAGAGGCTCGTGCGATCATTTCCTCTGCTTCTTTATACCTGCGGGTGAGGGCCCTAACTTTTCTGGTAGAAACAAAGGTGGACGTCGGCTCCACCATCGCGATCACATTGTCAACCTGCTGATTGGTTAACGACTCTCCCCATAAGGTTGGCTTCTCACGTATCCATCGGTGTATGTATTGGCGGCTCGCCGCAGCGAAAGGTCTTGCGGGAGAAAGCAAGTCGAGCAAAAGTGTCTTGATCGCAGCTTCGTCTCCAATCATTCGTACAAAGGATGAGAGGAGTACGTTTTGAATACTTGCGATCGCAGAACGGCGGCGTTTAACCAATCCAGAGCGATTTAGGCCGAGAATGTCGATTGTTACTTCCCCCCGTTCCGTTGTCGCGGTAACCAAATCCTCTGAAAACACGAGATGTTTTTCCGGATCATCCGCACACGGATCGAGAAGAATCGGCTTTTCACCCTGAACTTCTGCCCAGTCGGTATCAATGCCGGCTCGCTGACCTTTAACAGGGAACTTATTACCCTTTGTTAGGAAACATTCTCGGCAGGCTGGATACAGGTTCTTCCACTCATAAGCAAGCCACCAGTAATGCTCCGGCGACTTTACGCCGTTTAGATCGACAGCGCCTCCTTTCGGACGAAAGTGATCAATCTCTACGTCGGTCAGACCAAGCGGTGTTTCGCAGTAGGCGCATTTATCACGAAACAAGGCGCGGAGTGGCGACTCAGCCAGCTTCCACAACAAGGGGTCGTATTTCGGTGTGTGCTGGATTCGTTGGGTTGGTGAAAGCGGTAACGCGGCAAAAAACTCCCTTATCTGCTTGGTAGCCCCTTGCCACCGCTCCGTGAGATCGTCGGGGACGTCTCCACGAGATATGCGTATCATTAGCGTTCCTCACTACGCTACTTCAGAAAAAGAAGATGAGTTGGGTGGGACCACGATGAGATGGGTCCCTGATAAAACGGCTAGTCAGGAAGTCCCTTTCATCGCAGAAAATACGCCGAGGAAGAAGGCGTGTCAATCGTTTGGACGCTACCGGCATGGGTTTGGCCACTGGATGCTGAAAAATCAGTGCGAAGCCTTTTGTGCGGCGTGTGCTCAGCACGTGAATCATCAAGTGACTTCTTTGATCGATACGAGCGACTTCGAAAGATTGAGCGTTAGTTTCGTACCTGATGATGTCTCGTCGAGTACATGGCCTCTGTAGTGACAAACTGCGTATGAGAAATTCTACCGCTACTTGATACCGCTGGCTGTTCGAAACTGTTTAGCCCAACGAATCAAAGAGTTACGGGCAACCTCGAAGTGAAGCCGCGGCAAGATTCGCGCGGCAAAAACTCAAGACCTTTGGGACCTAGAATCCCACGCTCGGCTAAACGCAAGTGTTTGCCTTTCACAGGTTGCAGCCAGCAAGAATTTCTGAGGATCTCAGGTCGTATCAATTCGCTCGTCGAGCCAGTCCGCAGCATCATTCCCCCAGCCGTCGAGTCCCAGTGGATCTCTAAAATTTAGTGGACTCCTCCAAACGTACCCATAAAGATTTATGTCTGCACCCTTAAAGCCGATCGGGTCTTCACTGATAAATCTGCCCTGTTCGGGGTTTATACCAGCGAGCCCGGTAGTACATTAGATCCGTCTCGACGTCTGATTCGCGCCCGGTGTACGAGTAGCGAGCTTGCGCTGATCCGCTGATAATCTTGCCGAACGAATCATATCGAAATCCTGCTACAGTAGTACCGGTGCTGGATCACTCCGACATGATCTCCGCTGATCAGCTGTAAGTTGCTACAATACCCCAAGATGGGCCTGAGCAAATAGGCACTTACTCTTTCTTTC
>DASQPD010000124.1:0-160252 GCA_035644135.1 Pyrinomonadaceae bacterium | reverse complement strand
TCCATGTCGTGGATGACGACACAGTTATACTGTGTTTGGACCATCCCTTCATCCCGGAGAAGCGTTTTGCTTCTCTTCTGGTGCGAGACAAAGATCTGGCACAAAAGCTCGTCGATGGCTTCGAGCAACTCTGGGCCAAAGCCATGCGAGACCTCCGAGAAATCGATTTCCACCCAGGGCCATCAACGTCACCGCAGTGAGAACCTTAGTTCAACCCACCCGATCTGCTGAAAAATTCTCGCACTTTCCTACTCATCAGATATGCCAGTATTGCTGTGGCGATAGGCACACCCACTATTGCTTTTCGTTCCGTTCCGAGAACTACGTTGGTCACGTCTCCGATGAGATTAATTACAATTAACCCGACTGCCAGCCAATACCCAAACCATGAAGTCCGCCAGAGACCGATCGCTGCCGCCGCACAGGCGATCGACACTGTAAACATTAAGACCACTGCCCAAAGACCGAGACTTGAGAGATTCTCGTGCGCACGAGGATTGAGACGCCACATCGATTCGAGAAAACTATTCGGAAAGAGCAGAGAAATGCTTGCTGTCAGCGCATCTTTCTGATCTTCTCTCGCGCGTCCGTTTTCTGAATAACCTACATAACTTAATAGTTCTTTGCATCGCTGCTGATTTTCTAAGCACTCCAACCAAGCAGCAGCCGAAGCCTTTTTCGCGCACGGCCGAGCCGGGACATTACTGTGCCCGCTGGGCATCCCAAAATGCACTCGATCTGCCGATAGCTGAGGCCATCGATGTCGCGAAGCACTACCACTTGCCGGTAAATTGGCGGTAGGCTCTCAATCGCCGCGCCCAACTCCTCAAGCTTCATCTTTCTCACCATGACGACGTACGGGTCATCGGCTACACGGTCGAGCCATTCGGCAGAACCCTCTTCAGCAGCGTCCAGTTCTATTAGACTCGCGTCTTTTGGGGCGTCGCGAAGCTGGTTGAGCCAGGCGTTGCGCATAATGGTAATAAGCCAGCTTTTAAGATTGCTGCCGGGAACTAGTTGATCGAAACCGCGCACGGCTCGAAGGTATGTCTCCTGCACCAAGTCTTCCGCTTCCGTTTGGTCATGGGTCAAGACCATAGCAAAGCCGCAGAGTGCATCAAAGTGACGAAGCGCCGCTTGACTGAAGTTCGTGCATCTCTCTTTGGCTTCGCTCATTTCCTCTCTTCCAACTCTCTTTCGCGAAGCTGGCCTTCTCTTGTAACAACAAACAACGAGTCAGGTTAGTTCCCCGACGCGTAAAATCTTGTATGGCCGTGGGAATAAATGAGCGGTTTTCGTGTTCTTAAAGGTGTAACGCGTGATCGAATTTACCCGGAGAAGAACCGCACCACCGCCTAACACGCGGCACAACGTGTCTTCCTCGTAAGTAACTGTAGGGTCTCCCCCAGACCCGACCTAGAGTTTTAATCACAGCCCGAGCTTAAGTCCGCACTCGCCTCTCTTTTGCCCGGCGTCTCCCTTACACGCATTGCGTCGTGGGTCTCATCTGCAATGCATTTATTAGCAACACATCTCTGGAAGCGAAGACACGGAAGAGTTTATTCTAATTCCCTCCGTCTCTTCGTATAAACCTAACTCACGAGGAAACTCGCGATGAGTATCCCCTCTACATTCTGCGAAATATTCTCGGTCGAAGAGCAACGCCAATGCTTTTCCCAGTCACTGGGATGTTGCAGCAGTGCCTCTCAGTGGCTTTGGTGTATCCGGACTGATTAAAACAAACAAAAAGGCTCGTTGCCACCCGGAAGTGGCAACGAGCTCTCTTAACACCACACCCATCACGCATTTCTGCGGTTAAGATGCATTGCTAGTCAGCCAGTATCTTAGCGCAAGGTGCGGCGATGGCACCACTCTTCGGGGAGTCACACCCATGCTGGTGCTGCCCGCTCTGATTCGAAGGCCGCGCAGCGGTCTTCCTGCCCGTCCTGTACGTCTACGACTTCGCCCAACCTTCTTATCACTCCACAAAACCTCTAAGCGGAACGCAGAAGTTGCCGTGTCCGCACTTCATCCCTGACTACGATCAGTCGATCAACCTAAATCCTACACGACCAGGATTGAACACGATTCTTAAGGAGAACCCCCATGATCAAATCCAAATCCCTTTAGCAAGTCCAACCCTCGATCCGCTAGCGCATCGTTCGACGAATAGCCGGCGGATCTCTCCAGGACCCATTTGCTTCTTTAGTCGCAGTGTCGCTGGTCTGTTTTTAGCGCACGCGATCAACCAGATGCACTTGCGCAAGTAGTCGTCCGCAATCAAGCAAAGGAGATAAAAATGGATACGGAAAAAAAAGAACTGCCCCGTTCTCAGACTGAGAAATTGAAGGTAAGCAGAAGAAACTTTGTAAAAGGCGCCGCAACCGCTACGGCCGTAGCTGCGGTAATTCCGCTGGAACCCCTGCTTGGCGGAAAGCACTCGGTCGCCGAGGCGTCGGTCGTGCCCTATGGGTCTGCGGCTCGCGCGGCTGCCAGCTTCAATTACCGGACAAGCACTGCCCAAACCGAGAACATCGACGTCGGGGTTCAGCCGGACAATGGCGATGACACGACCTTCACCGACTTCAGCTGGGCCTACAGCAAAGCCCTGTCGCATGACGGCCTCGGCGTGCCGAATGCTGCGTCCTGGCTTAGCATGAAAAATGCCCTCACCACCGGCAGTTTCCTAGATTTCGAAAACATCATTGTTGGAACGCCCGGCGGGGGTCCCAACTCGAGGTTGAATGGCCCACAGGTCGCTCTGGCCTTCGATCTGGAAGGCCTCGACTCGCATGCTTCGGTAATCCCGCCCGCCCCGAGTGTGACCAGCGCGCAGACGGCAGCTGAGCAAGTCGAGCACTACTGGGCTGCTCTGCTGCGCGACGTGCCGTTCACGCAGTACCCTACGAATTCGCTAGTGGCTCAGGCTGTGACGGATATGAACAAGCTCTCATTCGTCAAGGACCCTGCGAATAATCAGTTCCCGTTCCCGGTTACACCGCAGAATCTTTTCCGCGGGCGGGTCTTCGTGAACGACGGCAATATCCCCGGCCCGTACATCTCGCAGTTCCTGCTCAAGCCGACGTTCTTCGGCGCCCAGCCCATCAGCCAGCAGTACCAAACATTCCTTCCCTTGGGCGGCGGGGGGAGTGAGTTCATGACCTCGGTCAGCGCCTACCAGTCGGTTCAAAACGGCGGGGCCTCGGGTAGCCCAGCCTTCGACCCAACATTCCGTTTCGAACGGAACGGTCGAGACCTCTCCGCGTATACCCGCGTGGACGTGCTCTATCAAGCGTACTTTGTCGCCTTCCTCATCTTGGCGGGGATAGGCGCCCCGACGAACCCAGGTAACCCTTATATCGGCTCGACGACGGAAAAAGCCTTTGCCACCCTTGGCGGTCCAGACGCTGCCGGGACAATCGCGGAAATGGCCACGCGAGCACTCAAAGCCGCCTGGTTCCACAAGTGGATCAAGGACCTGCGGATGCGGCCAGAGGAATATGGGGCCCTGGTGCAAGCGAACCTGACCAATACGACGCCAGTTCCCCAAGCGGCGCCTGCGCTGCACAAAGACGTCCTCAAGTCAGCGGCGCTTCCCATCATCTTCTCGACCTTTGGCAGCTACCTGCTGCCACAGGCCTTCCCCGAGGGTTCGCCGACGCATCCGTGCTACCCCACGGGCCACGGAACGGTCGGCGGTGCGTGCTGCACTTTGCTGAAATTCTTCTTCGATGGGAATTTCGTGATCCCCAGCCCGGTGATGCCTGCATCGGATGGTCTGTCGCTCGTGCCCTTCTCGGGTCCGCCGCTCACGGTGAATGGCGAACTGAGCAAGCTGGCGTTCAACATCTCGTTTGGACACGGAATCCACGCCGGCATCCACTTCCGCAGTTCAACCTACTGGTCGATTCTGTTGGGGGAGCAGGTCGCGCTCAGCATCATGCGGGACCGGGCAAGGTCCTACAACGAGCCCTTCACCATCAACATAACGAAATTCGACGGAACGACTGCAACCATCACCAACCCATAACACTAACCAGGAGGGCGGCCCGGGCAAAAGGGACGCCCTCCCCCTGGTAGTCAGCTCCGACCGATCAACACTGCTACCGTACACTGCCCCGCCGCGACAGTGGGTGGCGAACCTGATTACCTAGGGTTTCAGAAGAGAGGAGAACTCGCCGAGGACATACGGTAGTTTCCTAATCAACTTTTGGACACTACCGGACGTACTGAACGCTTGACAGGAGGTGGCCTGACAGAAGTTGGAACTAAACCTTCACTGCCTTCGCAAAAGCGAGTTGAACGACTTGCTCCGGATCGATATCCGAAGTCAGAACACATGTGATTGGCCCCTCTTGCCAGAAAGCGAGAGTCAGGCCCTTCACGCGGTAGATATAAAACTGGATTCCTTTGTTTTCGCGCAGAACTGCGCCGGCGTGGAGTTCTGTTACTTTTCCTGGATACATCTGACAGACCAGAATGGCATCACCCTTCCCACGGTAAACGAAGAAAGCGCTCTTATGGGTGGTGAGTTTATGGACCCGCCCACCCAATAAACGATAGCTCATCATTCCCAAGTCAAAGACTCGCGTCTGATAAGGAAACCCTTCTTCGGAGAAAAACTTTTCCATCTCCCTTACATTTTCGGTCTTCAGCATCAAGGGCACTTTTCCAGCTTTGTAATTTAGATAATCGCGCGCCACCTCCGAGGGCAGGTCCGGTCTCGAAGTCTTTAGTTTTGTCGGCAACTTCGCCTTCTTGGGCGGCTGCGGCGTAGCGTGCAGCGGTGTCTTCGAGGATAACTCTGGCTCTGAGGGCAGCTCCGGCTTCGTAGGCAACTCCGGTTTCGTGTTCCTGTTCGGTGTCGAGGGTGGCTCCGGCTTTGTGGGTAGCTCCGGCTTCGAGGACAATTCCGGTGACTTTCCGAGTGGCTTTCGGAGAATGAAGTAAGATAGGACTAGGACCAAAGCTATAAACAGCAGAAAAGTGTAGGCTAAGATCGGTCTTTGCGCTAGCCACCGGTTCAAAGAGAATCCTGCGGTCCTGGAGGACCTCCGATCTTCAATATCCAAAGCTGCTAAGATGTTTTTTTCCAATTTCGTGGGTACCGATTTGGGGACATAACGTTTGTTGGAAAGTTGCTTGGCAAAACGCAAGGCCTCAAACTCTCTGCGGCATTGGTCGCACGATTCCAGATGTTTTTCGACCGCCACACGCGAAGCCGGAGTTAAGCGGTTATCCAGCAGGTCCTGGATCTCTTCCCTAAAATGGCGACTGTGTGTTGTCATCTCTCATCGCGATCTCTAACTGTAACCTTTTCTGCGGGCATACGGCTCTAACTCCAGGAATAACAGCTTGCGCGCTCGAAATAGACGGGAGCGCAATGTTCCTATCGGACAATTCAAAACAGCGGCTGCCTCTTCGTAAGACATTTCCTCGACATCTACCAATAGGACCGCCAAGCGGAAACTCTCAGGCAACCTGTTGAGCGCTTGATTCACTTCGGCCGCCATCGCTCCGCCTTGTGTTAAATACGGATCCGATTCCGCTGCAGCCACGGAGCGGTGGAATTTTTCCTCCAGTTCCTCAATAGAAACAGATTCAGGCTCTCGCTGCTCTTTGCGATATTTATTCACAAAGACCGAATACATAATAGTAAACAGCCAAGCTTTGCAATTCGTTCCCGGAGTGAAATTGGGGAAAGTACGGTAGGCACGTAGATAAGTCTCCTGAACCAAGTCGCTGGCATCTTCGGGACGACGAGTTAAACACAAGGCGGTATTGTAAATCGATCTCATGAAGGGCAGAGCTGTGGCCTCAAATTGAGCCCGCTTGTTTTCGGCACCGATGATGGGCGAATCTGCCATTGGGAAGTGGGAAGATACTGTCCAGCGACTAAGACCGAACCGCTAATCTTGTTAGACCATTTCAGGATCGCACAGGCTGGTCGGGCCCCTGTGTACTTCACATTTGAAGATAGAAGCTTCACCTAACTATCATGAAACTCCAAACATCTTTGCAGACGGGAACTTTTTAATACCTGATCGCTGTTTAACTATCAGTTCCCCCCTTTTATTCCGATGCTATGTTTTGAGGCTATCTGTTTTTGATTCGCCGTAAGGCAGTATCGCCCAGCTGTCAAACTAAGTAACCGAGAGGCCAGACAGCCCAACTCGCGCTCTAAATGGCGATCTGAGCGATGGGCTCAAGTGGTTGGATGAACCTGTAACTAAGAAAGGTGGACAAAATGACTAAGAAAACGAGAATCACCACAATGTTTGCTTCACTGCTGGTACTGACGGCACTCATCCAGAACCCGATTTCAGCGCAGAGACCGATATCTCAACTGGAGTCGCAGAAGATTTCTAGCCGCGGAGCTATTCGCAATCTGGCCACGCCGGTCACCCTCCCCGGATTCTTGGCGTCTTCCGCGCCCTCTTTGTCACCGGCATCGGTGCTCCCCCAGGACGGTCCCGGGGTACGGCCTGTGACAAGGGCGACGACGATCACCGAGTCGGGCTCGTACGTGCTGATCCATGATATCGAGATCGGAGCTCCCAGCACTGCGATCGTGATTGCTGCCAACAACGTCTCCCTGAACCTCAACGGCCATGCCCTGACGGGCCCAGGCAACAAGCAGGGCGTCGGCATAGACATCGCTAACGTCAATAGCATTAGCATTCATAATGGCACGATCGCGGGCTTTGGCACGGGGATCCGCGTCGCCAGCTCCCACGATGTGCGCGCCGAAAGTCTGCAGATCAGAGGCGAGGATGGTGGTGGCCCTCCGCCCGGAGAGGTCGGCGTGTTGGTACTGAACTCCCGCGCCGTGGTTCTGAAGGACAACTCTATCTCCCGCACGTTCCTCGGTATATTCGTGCGCGGAGGAGGAAGCGGTGGGAATCGGATTGCCGGAAACACCTTGGTCGGAGGCCAGAACGGCCAAATCGGCATCTGCTACAACCCCGATGGATCCGTCAGTCTCGCCGGTCCCAAAGGCGACCTGGTCTACAACAACCTGGTCTCACGCTTCAACATCGGCATCCAGACCAGCCTCCAGACACTCGGCAACATTTTTCGGGAGAACAACATTGCCTTCTTCCAGCAGGCTATCAACGAGGTCACGCCCGGCTCGAACGTCTTCGAAGACAACACTGCCATCGCAATCGTGCCTTGAGGCAGTTCTCCTCGCTGAATGGGTCTCAAGCGTGGGTTGAACTGCTGTAGACTATGCTTTTCCGGAATAGCTACGATTAACTGGTCGCGGAGGAAGCAGATGTCTAATATCGTCTACGTTTCTAATGTGCGCATTGAACGCGAATCCGGACCGTTGCGCTTGGCGTACCTGCCTGCCGAGCCTCAGCCCATCAGATTCGGCGTGCACGGTCCAGTTGCTGAACACTATCGTGTCGACCCGAAAGTCGTCGAGCCTCACGCGACGACACTTGACTACGTCGTCGCTGCGGCTGGTGGTTGACTTACCGGGACTTTCGGAGGTGCGCTGGAGGCGCGCAAAATCAACGCAAGCAATAAACATTTGACGGCTGAAGTTCGAGGGGAGATCGAAACGGAGGATAATGTGTTGGTGATTCGCCGCATTCACGTGGTCTATCACATCATAGCGCCCTCGGATGCTCGGGACACCATCGACCGGGTTCATCGCATGCATGCAGAGCATTGCCCCGTTTACCGATCACTTTACCGAGCAATCGAGATCACCACCGAATATCGATTGAACGAACGGTCATGACCGGGGTATGAGTGACTACACGTCCGAGAACGCTGCCGGTGAATTGGCGGCGATGGGATACACGAACGTGTGGGATTACGCCGAGGGTAAGTCTGACTAGGTCGACGCGCGGCTGCCCACGGAGAGCGAGCATGAGCATTAACTTTTAGTGTAACTGAGGGTAAAACTGATGAGCGGAAGCCCTGATGTGGAACGCGCGGTCAATGAAAGATACGGTCAGGCGGCACAAGGTCGCGAGGAGGCTCTGTGTTGCCCGGTCGAATATGACCCAAAGTACCTAAGCGTCATTCCTGATGAAATCAAAGAGCGCGACTATGGTTGCGGTGATCCTTCGGCGTTCGTTCACGAAGGCGATGTCGTGCTTGACCTGGGATCTGGCGCCGGCAAGATTTGCTATATCGCCGCTCAGATAACCGGTCCTACGGGGAGAGTTATCGGCGTTGATGCGAACGATGAGATGCTGGCGCTGGCCAGGAATTATCTGCCACTCATCGGCGAGCGCATCGGGTATCATAATGTCGAGTTTCGCAAAGGACGCATTCAGGATTTGCGGCTCAACCTCGCGCTAGTTGATTCCTACCTTGCGGAGAACCCGGTGGCCTCCGCGTCTGACCTCGCGCGATTCAATAACTACTGCGCCGCGATCAAGGAGGAACGTCCTTTGGTGGCTGACGAATCTATCGATCTAATCCTCTCCAACTGCGTACTGAACCTGGTTCGTTTGGAAGACAAAGAACAACTGTTTGAGGAAATGTTCCGCGTGGTGCGGCGCGGTGGGCGCCTTTCTATCAGCGACATCGTAAGTGACGAGGATGTACCCGAAGAACTGAAGCATGACCCGGAACTCTGGTCGGGCTGTATCGGTGGAGCATATCGTGAAGATGCTTTTCTCGATGCCTTAGATCGCGCGGGCTTCTACGGTATGGAGATCGTGAAGCGTGACGAAAAGCCCTGGCGCACAATTCAAGGAATAGAGTTTCGCTCAATCACTGTGGTGGCCCATAAAGGAAAGCAGGGACCCTGCTGGGAGCGTAAACAGGCGGTGATTTATCGTGGTCCATGGCGCAAGGTAGTCGACGACGATGGACACATTTTGGAGCGCGGAAAGAGAATGGCTGTTTGTGATAAGACATTCCAGATCTACAGCCGCGAGCCGTATGCTCAAGACATTCTTCCGGTCGAGCCGTATGAAACGATTTCCCTTGATGAGGCGGCAACCTTCGATTGCCGCTCCGCAGTGCGCGACCCGCGCGAGACGAAAGGCTTGCACTACGAAGTGACAGATCTGTTTGGGAGAGATTGTTGCGAGCCGGGCAGCAACTGTTGCTGATTGACAATGACGAACGCATCGGAAGCTCGCCCCATCAGTGTAGGGGCCATGAGTATCTTTTTCTGGGCTGGCGCGGTGATTAGCCTGATAGCAGCACTGTCGCTTTTGTTTCCGGGAAGTGTTCTCGAGCCGATGTGGAAACTGAATCCGCGAGCGCGCGAAGGTTTCGCTGAAATCGGTGGGTGGGCGATCCTGCTTATGGGTGCCGTTTCAATAGCTTGTGCGATGGCGGCGGCAGGTCTTTGGCGCGGTTCGCGCTGGGGTTATCTGCTTGCTCTTGTTCTACTTGCAATCAATCTGATCGGTGATATTGCTAACGTGCTTCTGGGAACAGAACCAAGGGCGGCGGTTGGGATTCCTATTGTGATCGCGATACTGGTGTTTCTTCTTGCAAGCAGACGAGAGATTTCTTTAGCAAACGGCCGCGCTTGACCCTCGAAATCGCCTAGGCAGGGTCAAAAGTAAGCTTCGGTTGGCTGGGATTGATAAGGGGCTCCGCCAATGAAGAGTCACAACATCCTATCTTGGTTGAGCGCAACCCTCATCCTAGGCGCCTTTGGCCTGCTTACATGGTTGGAGCGGCGTCGCCCTTTACGCCGTGAAGTGGAACCTAAACTTACGCGCACCACGCGCAATCTGGCGGTAGCCGCTATCGGGGCCCTCGCGCTTCAGTTGACGGAACGTCCCGTCGCGTTAGAACTGACCGCGCTCGTTGAACGGCAAGATTTGGGTCTGCTCAGATTTCTGCGCTTACCTCTGTGGTTGGAAACCGTGCTCGCAGTTGTGCTTCTGGATTACACACTTTACGTCTGGCACGTCCTCACTCATAAGATTCCTTTTTTGTGGCGCTTCCACGTGGCGCATCACGTGGATCTCGACTTGGATGCGTCAACAGCGCTGCGGTTTCACTTCGGCGAGTTGGTACTCTCAGTGCCATGGCGCGCGGCTCAACTGATCATCATCGGAGTATCGCCGATCGCATATTCGACGTGGCAGACGTTTGTGTTTCTCTCAATCATGTTTCATCACTCGAACGTCGAGCTGCCGATTGGTTTAGAACGAGCGCTCAACCGGCTGATCGTGACGCCGCGCATGCATGGCATTCATCATTCGATTGTGCGGGAAGAAACAAACTCAAACTGGTCAAGCGGCCTGACTATTTGGGACCGCCTGCACGGAACACTTCGCCTCAACGTGCCTCAAGACAAGATCACGATTGGAGTTCCCGCATACCGTGAGCCCGAGGACGTTGAGTTACTAAAGATTCTTCCGATGCCGTTTGGCGAGCAGCGCCCGGCTTGGCAATTACCTGACGATGGCGAGCCCCATCGAGAGGCCTTGCCTGTGCCGCCGGATAATCTTTTGGCTTAAGCAATTAAGATTTACACACATGAGTTCGAGTCACACACCAACGCTATCGATCATCATTCCGGCGCTCAACGAAGAGCGCTATATGCGCAAGCTGGTGGAAGCATTCAATCCGTCAACGGTCGATGGCTTGATGTGTCGCAATCTGATGAGCGTTGATTGGACCGGAAAACTCTACGATTGCGACTTCAACCAGATGCTCGACCTCCCCGTTGCGAAGGGGCTGCCTCAAACAATTGCGGGTTTCGACCCGCTGAAATTCGCCGCCCGTCGCATCATGACAGGTAGTCACTGCTTCGGCTGCACGGCGGGTGCAGGCTCCTCTTGCGGCGGCGCAGTCGCTGTTAGTGGTTGAAACGCTGGACGCCGATTCTCGCGATTATCTTAGTTGGATGGAATGCGAAATCACGGTGTCAAGAAAGTCGCTAATTACTTGTCCGCAGTGTGGCTTTCAGCAGGAAGAAGACATGCCATCTGATTCCTGCTTGTTCTTCTATGAGTGTGTCGCCTGTCGCAGTCGGCTTAGGCCATTCCCGGGAGATTGTTGTGTCTTCTGTTCGCATGGCACCGTCAAGTGTCCGTCCCGACAACAACCACCATCTTTGAATTAACAGTCATCGGACAGTCAACAGTTATACTTGCCTGTGAAAGGAAAACAATCGTGAAGGTGATGACAGCGTTCTTGCAAGCAATCATCCTAATCTCAGTTTCAATGGCTGCAAACTTACAGTCTCCGACTGCAGCAAGGCGTAGCACACCAATCGGAATCGGTGATATCCCTCCTGACTTCACGCTTGAAGATCAGAACGGGCACAAAGTCACTCTTTCCGACGCTCGCGGCAAGAGTCCGGTCGTGCTGGTGTTCTATCGGGGTTACTGGTGACCGTTTTGCGCTCGGCAGTTAGCCGAACTACGATCGCTGTTGAAGAAGGGTGAGAATGTGAACCTCTACGCGATCAGCGTGGACCCTCCAAACGTCAGCAAAGACTTTGCCGAGAAGATCGCGTCGGACGGCAAAGGAGCAGTCAGCTTTCCGCTGCTATCCGACCCTGAGCATAAAATCATCGACACTTATGGCCTCCGCGATCCCGCTTACGAAGGCCAGAAGGTCTACGGCATCCCGCATCCGGCGGTTTACGTAATCGACAAAACGGGAAAAGTTGCCTGGGCCAAGATTGAGTCGAACTACCGCGAGCGTCCAACTAACCAGGAGATTCGCGCTGCCCTCGACACTCTAAAATGAGCTTCCCGCTGCTATGGATTCTAAAACCTGCTTGAAAGGAGAGGTTGGTGTCATCCCCAAAGTTCATCCCGTTTACCGGCCACCAGGAGTATCCGAGTGATGAAATGACGCGGCGTGCCGTTTCATTTTATGAGGAGATGCAACGCAGACGTACTGTGCGTCAATTCTCCAATCGCCCTGTTTCGCGTGACGTCATAGAGCAGTGTATCCGTGCGGCGGCTACAGCGCCGAGTGGGGCTAACCTTCAGCCGTGGCACTTTGTAGTAATCTCCGATCCATCCGTGAAGCGTCAAATCAGGCTGGCTGCCGAGGAAGAGGAAAAAGAGTTCTACACTCGGCGTGCTCCGAAGGAGTGGTTGGAGGCGCTTGCGCCTTTGGGCACGGATGAGCACAAGGAGTTTCTGGAGATAGCGCCATATCTCATAGCGGTATTTGTGGAACGATACGGAGAGTTGCCAACTGGTGCGCCGGTTAAGCATTACTATCCGAAAGAGTCGGTGGGAATTGCCTGCGGCGTGCTGATCACAGCGATTCAGCAGGTTGGCCTTGCCTCGCTTACGCACACTCCGAGTCCCATGAAGTTCTTGAACCAGATACTGGGAAGACCAGGCAACGAGTCTCCGTTTCTTTTATTGGTAGTGGGCTATCCAGCTAAGGACGCGATCGTGCCTGACATTAAGAGGAAGAGACTTGAGGATGTGTGTACGTTTGTTTAGTCGGCGGCCTCGGACGCCTCCGGCGATTTCAACTGTGCCTTGGCAATCAGGGAAGACACCAATAAGATTCGAGTTCCACGCCAAGTCCATCCGCCAGCCTGTTGACGAAGGCGAAGTAGCCGGTGATCTGGTTGATGTCCAAAATGTCGACATCCTCGAATCCAACCTCTCTTAATTTCTGAACATCCGTCTGAATCATATTCCACGGCTCTCGCGTTAGGTTAACTGCATACTCCAGCATTATTCGATCTCGCTCAGTGATTTGCGCTCTACGAAAATCCGCTTGCAGTCTTTCTACCAGCTCGTCATCTTTAGTTAAGCGGCGGAGACCCTCCCCGTGATGTCGAATTCAATAATGACAATCATTGGCTGCCGAAACCACGACCGCGATCATTTCTCGCTGAACGCGGCTGAGACCTGAAGGGCCTCGCATCAGCGTCTTGTACAACTCGAAGTGCCCGCGCAGCGAAGCTGGATTCAAACTCTGGATTTTAAGAATATTATCCACACCTCCCCAGGGTTCCTTCATTTCGTCATAGAGTTGTCTTAAGGTTCCAGTTGCTTTTTCTTCTTCAACTGTTTTGATCCAGGGCATCGGTGTCTCCTCCAACTCTTTTTCAAGCTTAAGGGCTTGTTTGTATTCGAATATAGCCGCCTGGTGAAGACTGTGCGCCTTTATCCGATGCAGTGAGTGAACGTCGCGCGCGAATCTCAAATCGATTCAGGCCGCGATTTTTCCGGCGACTCAATTCTAATAATGTCCTTCGCCACGGTGCGCAGATCGTCACCGACAATGTCTGGCTTGTCCGCGAGTGGATTCAGGACTTTTCCCGGTCGCCCAACGAATGCTGCGGCACATCCCGCTTGCATCGCGCCGATGATATCCCAGGCGTGTGCCGCAACCATCCGGAGATCACCTGTTGTTACGTTCAGCTCTTTGGCGACCATCCGATAGGTATCGGGCGCAGGTTTGAATTTGCGTACAGAATCTACGGAGAACTTTCGCTCGAAATAGTCTTCAATGCCGGCGTTCTTCAATTGCTCTTTCATCGCGCGTTGATTTGAATTTGTCAACGTGACTAGTTGAAGTCCGGCATCACGGAGGAGTTTGAGAGCGTCATGCACATCCTTATGCGGCGGCAGTGACAGTATGGCTTTCGAGATCTGCTGTTTGTCAGTCGATGAAAGTGTTAGTTTGTGGCTGGCCGCGGTCATCTCCAATGCCGCGCCGGCAATCGCGCTGAAATCAAAGTAGGGACCCGCGATCGTGGCGACTTCGGAATAAAGGAGAAGTTGAGAGAACCATTCGCGCAACACACGTTTGTCGCCGAAAACCCGTTCGAAGTGGGGCTCGAGCGCGCTGATATCAAGCATGGTTTCTATAACGTCGAAAACGATTATTCGTGGCATTGATGCCTCCTTTGCTCGATTTGCGCAGCGAACTTGCGCAGTTGTCCAGTGAATAAAGCAGGAGGAAACAGTAACCGAGAATGCGGCCTTCACAAAAGAGCGGCGCGTGATCCCTTCATCGGACGTACCCGAGTTTTGATGGCTTAGATATCTCAAGATTAACTAGCGTCGGATGGACGGCGCACAACCCTCGGATTAGTCTACGCTAGATTGAGAATGATTCTGCAATCGGCTTTACAGATTGATAGGAAACCTACTTTATCCCTAAAGATCTATTCATCCCACAAACAGTTTTAGGTATTCCCGTAGCAGCCGCGCAGCCGCTGGATTTTCACGTTCGACGTTGTGAGCCGCGGCCTCCAGCAGCGAGACAGACTGCTCAGACGTGAGTAACGCCTCGAAAGCGTTGGGTCTGTGACTAAATTTGATCATAACACCGGCAAAATCTGACACGGAATAGCTGTGCGTGTAGGATTCCAGAGGACCGCGTTTGAGGCTATATTCCTTTCCGGTGGTATCGATGAAGGCTTCTGGCGATTCAAGCTTCAGAACTTTCCCGTCCCAGGACAACTGAGATTCATTCTGGAGTGTGAATAACCTAGATCTCGTCCATCGTCCGCCTTCGCGTGTCGCGATGAGTAAATACCTTCGCTCACCGCTCTTCAATAACAGCGCGCTATCTGGCCTTCCGTTACTATCAAAGTCTCCTTCGACAAAATAGTTAGCTGCGGGAACTCTCATCTGCCCCTTGGACCATAGCTCATAGGCCTCGTCGGTGAGTCCGGCCATGAGGCGCGCTCCCGGCGCTTCTGGAACCAACTCGATCAAAGCCTTAAAGGTTGCATAATCAAGGTAGCGGGGCGACTCAATAGTGGGTGCCTGGCCGGAGTCTCGCGGTTGCCTTCCCGCTGAGGCCTGAGCCATCAGAGTGCTTGCAGGTGACTCATAGGCAAGGGGCGGTGGAAAGAAGCAGATCACTAATAGCGATAGGAACGATTTAATTTTCATAACAATTCGGTCCCAAGAGATTGCAGGAACATCATTCACAACGAACATTTGGCTGGAATCTTGCGTGGCCGTTCACGCTTCCTCTGTCAGAGCTTTACGCCTTCTGCCGCTTTTTAATTTCCTCTAGCGTCTGTTCGATCGTACCGTAAGGTTTCTCCTTGAGTTCCGGGTATCGAACCAGCCATTGATTTAGTGCTTCTTCAGACCTGAAGAAGTTGATGACCCCTCAACCACCGCCCAGGAAGAAAACAGTCGAGGCCGGCTCCTGGGATATTAGTTTGCCCTTGTCAAAGACGAGGTGAATACGCGCCGTGCTTTCCGGTGAAGAGTCATCAATCGTGACCTTTTCGTTTGCGAGTTTGCCGCTGACCAGCAGCAAAGAGTCGAGCGCTCAATTCGTGTTGAACTGACGACCGCTGTCCAGGCTCACCTTATGAAAAACAAAGTCCAGGCGCGGTTCCCATTTTATGTAGCGCGGCATTACGCGATAACCACCATTAGCGCTGGTGTTTTTCTTTAATATCTCGTAGCGCTCAAGCATTGCCAGTCCGCGCTTTACATCAGGTTCTTTGATACCGACCGCGCTAGCTAACTCAGATAACGACGGAGCTGGTTTACCCTCGCGCTCCGCATTGATGAGCGCGCGCGCAATAAGTTTCTCGTGAGGCGTAAGCACCAGCGTGACCCAGCCCCAGCGCCGAATTACTTCATGCAGCTCGGGATGGTCCTTGATGTAGCTGCCGATACGAAACCGCGCCTCGTCTGACGCCTCAACTTTGACGGCGTTCATCGCGATATCGACGCTGGTGACGTTATAGTCTTCGCCCCAATCCTTCACCAGGTAATCGATAACTTTCTGCTCCTGAGCAGTGAGCTGTGCCTGATCATTTGCAACGCTCGCTCCATTCACGAACAGCAGTAGCGCAATCAGGGGCAACAGCAACCAAGGTTTAGTTTTCATTTGTGATCTTCGGCTCCTTTTGTTCAGGCTTCGTCTTCAATAGAGTTTCAATGTCTCGCCGAATGTCTGCCGCTTTTGTCTCGGACACACCCGAATATTTCTTGTAAAACTTCCACCCTGGACCAATCACGTAGGTGTTGGGAAAGCTGATTACCCCAAAATCAGAAACCGTATCGTCATTACCGACCAGGACTGTGTAGCGCATGTTGTATTGCTTAACAAATTTCTGAATGTCGCTGGCCCATCCCGACTGTACAGCCAAACCAATGACTCTAACGCCGCGCGACGAATATTCTTTTTCCAGTTTATTGAACTCGGGAATTTCGCTTACGCAGTTCTCGCACCAAGTGGCCCAGAAGTCGAGCACTACGATCTTGTCCTTGAGTTCCTGTGAACGCAGTGTCTGCCCGTCGAGCTTCGGCAGTGAGAATTCCGCTAGCGAATCAGGCTGCTGACCAGCCGCGCTCACGGACAACAGACAGATGAGTATCAATGCTCGCACGATGAGTTACTGTTGCGATCAATCACCGAAAGTTTTCTTGATAATTTCATCTACGCCGAGAGGACGACTAATCCCTTTTGTGGTGATCTTCGTCTTCTTAACTAAGCAACCATCCCACCCAATATCAGAATTGTCTTTGCTCAAAAGGACGAACCCGACGCCGAGCGGCTTACAATTGAAGACAGCAACACTACCGGTCTTCATGGGAGACCAGAAATCGATAATCATCGTCGAGAGACCAAGCAAATAAAGATATGACATTGTCTTTATCCACCACCACTAATACCTCGGCCCCTACTGGGGGCCATTCAGCACTGAGGGACGTTTTTTCACTAGTCGGCGGCCATTCAGAATGGACAAATCTGCTTGGATTCCATGTTGGGTCGGTTGAATACCTGGCAGATAGAATGGCAGTATTACCGATAGGCTGAAATCTTAAAAGGTTCTGATCATAGGAAACAATTTTGACTGGCGTGATGATAGTTGCCAATCTCAATTCTTCCTTCAGATCTACACTCCTTGGTTTGGCTTTTACACCTATTGAGAAAGCCAATAATGAGAGGGCAAGAACAACTAATAGAAATCGCACAGTTGATTTAGACATAAAACTTTCGTTCCCAAAACCACAATTAGTGATTGCAATGCGTGCCCGACAAACTGGGAAGCGAAAGCCCGGTGGGCGAATCTGGCTGCGGACCCACCGCGCGGACAAACATTGGACAGATAGTATCAACATAAAATGTGCACAGAATCGAATTCGATGCAGTGGTGAATTCGTTTCGATCGCAGTTCGCCAATGCCGTGCGGTTCGTCGCAACTGACGATAACGCTTTCGATCGCTCCTTAGACCATGTAACTCACATCAGAGGCGCTCGTCGGATAGGCATAGATCATTGCCTTCAGATCGTCTGCCTTCAGTCCGAAGCGAATGGCGAGGGCGAAAAGGTTAATTACCTCCTCAGCGTGTTCACCCAGTAAATGCGCCCCGAGGATTCGGTTGCTATCCTCTTCCACAAGCACTTTGAAACCTGAGTGCTTCAAATTCACCCGGCGAGAAGAATACCAGCCGGAGGTATCCTCATGCTTCACCTTGAACTTCAAGCCCTGTTTTCTCGCCTCATCTTCTTGCAATCCCGCTGAAGCAAGAGGTGGTACGGTAAAGACGACTGTAGGAACTCCGGAATAATTCGGCTTGCGGTGATT
This sequence comes from Pyrinomonadaceae bacterium, assembly GCA_035644135.1. Lineage (GTDB taxonomy): Bacteria > Acidobacteriota > Blastocatellia > Pyrinomonadales > Pyrinomonadaceae > PSRF01. The sequence goes on along the minus strand of DASQPD010000124.1, from coordinate 142,761 downwards.
GCCCTTCAGCATATTGCTTGCGACTACGTGCCCTTCCGCGCTGGCCACTGGAGTCAGTGGCAGGCCACTGCTGGCGGCTGCATCACCGGCAGCATAGACCGCCGGGTTCGACACGCTTTGAAGGAACTCGTTGACAGACACGCCTTTCTTTTCCCGCACGACACCCGCTTTCTCCAGATCGAGATCGTCGATCTCCGGAACGCGTCCTGCGCCATGGACCACTAGATCCGTTTCAAATGTCTTCTCGCCTTCGTTAGTAGAAGCTTTCACTATGAAGCGATCGCTGTCTCTCTCGACGGCTTCGACAGCGGTGTTCACAAAAACCTCTGCGCCCATCTCGCGCGTGGCAAGCACAAGTTGCTTCACTAGGTCCGGATCGAAACCCTCAAGCGGGCGAGCGCCGCGATGAAGGACTTGAACTTGCGCGCCTGCGCGCGCGGCGACGTGCGCGAATTCGAAAGAGATATACCCGCCACCGACGAAAACGATTCGCTGTGGCAGTTGCTCTAACTCTAAGAACTGATCACTCCTGGTGAGATATGCTTCACCGGGGATACCTAACACGGCGGGCATCGCTCCTGCTGCGATGAGCACAAAGCGCCCGGTCAACGTATCATCGTCCACTTTAACAGTCGTTCGATCGATGAAGCGGGTGCGACCGTGATAAGGAGTGATGCCTGCCTCGGTGTACGTTTTCTCCATATTTTGGGGAACAGGTTCAGTGAAAGTCTTCTTGAACTGCATGAGCGACGGCCAGTCTATCTCACGGCCTTTTGCGGAAACACCTTTCCCTTCCATGCGTCGGGCCCAGTCGATCAGCTCTGCCGCGCCTACAAGCACTTTCTTTGGATCGCAGCCGCGCAGCGCGCAAGTACCACCGAACGGCCTTGAATCAATGATCGCGACGGCCCAGCCCGCCTTGCGACACTTGTAAGCCGCCGCAGAACCAGCCGCCCCTGTTCCAATCACGACGAGGTCGAATTCTCTCTCCATCCCTATACTCTTATTATCTGACGGAATCGAACTGTCAAGCACCTTTCAGCAGAGTTATTGACTTCACCGAGACAACACACTCCCGCTGGAATGTTCTTCCGCCGATGTCCATCTCGACGATGGTAACTTCGCTCCCGAACCGAGCAAATGACTGTCCCAGCTCAAGGCCGATTGGGCCGCCGCCGAGAACGATCAGCGATTCCGGGAGTTTTCTGAGACCGAAAACTTCTTCATTGGTAATGAAACCGGCCTCTTTCAATCCTTCAATCGGAGGAATGGCTGGACGTGAGCCAGTCGAGATGCAGTAGCGCTTTGCTTTTATCGTTCGCTTTACGCCTTCGTGATCCGTCAACTCTAACTCTTTGGGAGAGACGAAACGCGGCGCAGAGAAAATTACGTCAACACCCCAGTCCTCAAAACGCTCTGGCTTATCATGCTCACCAACAGTCTCGATTACCCTCGCTACTCGATCAGCAATCGCGGCAAATGCGCCATCTTTGAACTCAAGAGAAGTAGGAGCGAAGCCAAAAGCATTTGCACGACGAATATCAGCCGCGAAGCGCGCAGAACGAATAAGGCTTTTCGAGGGGATACAACCAGTATAGAGACAATCGCCGCCCAGCGCTTTCTTTTCAACAAGAGCCACGCGCGCCCCAAGTTGCGCCGCCCCACCGGCGACCACCAATCCGGCCGACCCTCCTCCAATCACGACTAAGTCGTACTGGCTCATTCCCCTCAGCTTTCATCTCTCTCTCTTACGGTGCCGCCAATTCGTAGTCATATTACGTTGGGAACGCTTTCGTTCAGCGGGTTTCTATTTCTACTGGTTAGGGACTGCGCTATTGCATAAATTCGGTGTCGCTCCGGTTTGAGAAGTCGCCGTGGCGAATAGTTGTGCGTCCGCGGAATCGACGAGCGAACGATGAGTGTTGGAAGTGCTCTTTTCTAAATACTCATACAACTTGAAGAAGTGTTCATTTGGTGTTCTTCCGGCTCCGTCGACAGAGAGTTCGGGTCGAATTCCGTTTACAAAATACATATCGATCTCACCCTTGTTTTTGGCAGCAATCTTGCCGCGAAATTCGCAGTCGAAGAAATCCCTGACGAGATCATAGGTTGCTCCGGAGATGTTGATGCGACCAGCTACGCCCGAAGACTCAAGGCGGCTGGCGATGTTGACCGTATCTCCCCACACGTCGTAGGAGAACTTTTCACGACCAACGACGCCGGCAACCAGATCACCGGAATGCACGCCAACGCGAATCTGCCAGTAGGGACGACTCTCGGCCATCTCCTGTTCACGTAAGCTGGAAATTAGCCGCTCAATTTCCAGCGCCGCTAAAACGCAGTCAACGGCATGGGTCCGATTAGCGAGCGGCACTCCACCGACGGCCATGTAAGCGTCACCAATTGTTTTTATCTTTTCTAGTTTGTGCTGCTTGGCGATTCGATCGAATTCACTAAAACAACTATTGAGTTCCTCAATCAGTTGTTGCGGTGTGAAACCTTCAGCTATTTGCGTGAAGCCCACGAAATCAGTGAAGAGCACTGAAGCGCTATCGTAATCGACCGGCCTCACTCGATCGGTTTGCCTTAGTTCCTGAGCAATCGCCTCGGGCAAGACACTCCGCAGCAACCGGTCAGATTTCCTTCTCTCCTGATTGAGATTCTGCGTCAGAACCTGGACCAGAATTCCCATAAAGACCTGCACAAACAAGAGGTTTCCGGCAATGTCGATGAATCGCTCTCGCTGATTTGCATAGTTCGTAATCCATTCAGGCTTGACCTCTTCAAGAACTAGAAGTGCCAGAGCCGCTCCGCAAAAAAGCGCGATTGCCATTATTGTTCGACTTGTTTTGCCTGAAAGAATGATCGCAATTACGAGTGCCGGAATGAAGTAATAATGCGCGCCGCCGCGTGAGCCCGCATTCCCCAATGTGTTGACGAAAAGAAAACCAAGAATCAGTAGGACAAAGGGCCAATAGAGATATTCGAAGGCGTTGCGAAACCTCGACAGGTAGTAGAAGAGCAAGAAGAGGATGCCTGTTCCAAAGTTGAGCACAAACAGGAAAGCAGCGTTTTTCAGACTGAGAACGGCAAACGCGCCGCCGATGTTGGCGACAGCATTGAGCAGGCTGATGGTGTTGAACAGACGGTGCTCGAGCGCAAAGCGCCTGGGATCGCCGAAGAGATTGGCTGTAACCGAGTTAAAGAGTTGGGACGGGGTCATGCTCTTTGAGAGGCTGGTCGTAGCCAACCTGCAAAGGGTAGTCGATTTCAGCAGCGAGAACTTACGGATCCCTGGAAAACCCCTGAGCAAGCGAAACGAGAACAACGTCCGCTCGCACGAGAGATCGGAGACTGGTTCGCAAGCAGTACGTAACCTGAAGGTAACCACTTGCCGAAAGCCTGTAAGTTCTGGCCGGTGATTGCGACTAATGAACAGGAGACGAAAGGGTGGCAGGCCATTACCCCTGATCAGATCTCGGCGCTCCCTGGGTATGGGAACAGCATTACAGCCTTCCGTATTCTGTTTTCAAGTAGGTTCGGCGGGTTGGGTTTGGTGGTTAAAAAGAATGATAGATCCCGGGCTTTTAGCGGACAAGGTAAAGCAAGGCACCCACGGCTAAAATGCCGAGAACGATCACTCCAGGCACAAAACGCCGCCACACAAACCGGTCGATCATACTTTCAGCTTCCAGATTCAGAGCACATTGGGGGCAGCCACGATCTACTGGTTGAAGCATGTAACCGCAATCACGACATGGTAATGCATTCATAATTTGACCTCTCGGCCGCATCATTCCCTTAGAGTTAGCTGAACGAAAGACAATTAATTTGCTGTCGCCGTTGGCTTCCATTAGTCTACGAGTTCCAAACCGTTCTAATCAGCGTGTATTTAACGCGCTGGTTCGTCCTGTGGCAAGCTAAAGCAAGTTTGAAATAGACCCTTATGTTAAATCACAGGCGTTCCCCGCTCGGATAAGCTGAGGAATCACCGATTCTGTATGAGTGAGGCTCAAGTCAAGGCCCCCAACAAATCACCTGATGCTGGCGTTTGGCTGGACCAGCATGGAGACTATCTTTTCAAGTACGCGTCGTTTCGTCTTCGAGACGAGTCGGCGGCCGAGGATGCCGTGCAGGAAACTTTCCTGGCCGCTCTAAAGGCCTACGAAAAGTTTGAGGGGCGAGGTTCTGAACGGACCTGGCTGGTCGGAATCTTAAAACATAAGATTACGGACCACTTTCGGCGAACTGCGAGAGAGGCGCCCATGGGTCAGGAGCAAGACGAAGGTCCCGAACATGCCGAGTTCTTTACCAGGACTGACGGATGGGATCACCATTGGAATAATGAGTACGCACCGACCGATTGGCATGCAACTCCGGCGCAACTTGTTGAGCAAGGAGATTTTTGGAGAGTTTTCCACTACTGCCTTTCACCGTTACCGCAACGCACTGCAAGCGCTTTTACACTTCGAGAAGTCGATGGCCTAAGCAGCGAAGAAATCTGTGAAATGCTTAGCATTACAGTAAACAATCTGTGGGTGATGCTTCATCGCGCCCGATTACACCTGCGAAACTGCCTCCAAAAGAACTGGTTTGGACATAAACACTGAGGCTGGAAATGGGCTGGTACGAAAAAGCGAAACACGCCGTCAGATTCTGGTTGCTGCGCCGGCTTCCCCCTTGCAAGCAGACCGTCGAAGTCATCTCCCAATCACTCGAGCGCCCTCTCTCTGTGCGCGAACGAGTGTTGCTCAAGCTTCACCTTTGGGTCTGCATGTGGTGCGTTTGGTATCTGGAACACCTGCAAATCATGAGAGACACTATGCGTGAAAACGCATCAGAGCCCGAGTTGGATTCTCCTTCCACGCCCGGCCTTTCCCCTGAAGCCCGCGAACGAATCAAGCAAGCAATTAGCAGACAATAAGCACTGGAAGACCTGAACTTGTAAGGTTTGGCGCTTGAGTCCGACAAAGGATTTCAAGGCGAAGGTTCGTCTGTGGCACGCACATCTTGGGGGTGATTCACAGGCGAGATGCCTGCACCAAAGCTGTTTAGTTTGATCATGACAAAGTCCATCGCAGTTCACGACCATCACCACTCGCAAAACCGCTTTGCGGTCATTCCTACTCACGAACGGCTTGACGCAGATCCCAACTACAATGGCAATGGCGTGACGCTCGCTTTCCTTGATTCGGGCTTCTATCCACATCCCGACCTCGTTGAGCCGGCGAATAGAATTCTCACATTCAAAGATGTAACCGGTGAGACTAACTCGCTTGATACACACGCCATGACCGAATCATGGCGATGGCATGGAACACAAACTTCCGTAGTTGCCGCCGGGAACGGTCAGCTCTCTGATGGAACCTATAAAGGACTTGCCTATGAGGCGGAGCTAGTGCTCGTAAAGGCCAGTGAAAACGGACGTATCAGTGAAGACAATATCGCACGAGGAATCCAGTGGATAATTGAGAACCGCGAGAGATACAACATTCGAGTGCTCAACATTTCACTTGGTGGAGATGAAGACGTTCCTTGTTCCAGGAGCATTATTGATCAAGCCGCCGAAGAGGCGATCAGACAAGGCATCGTGGTTGTCGCAGCGGCTGGGAACTCGGGCAACAACGGTCGGCATTCCATTCCTCCGGCAAACTCACCATCGGTCATTACAGTAGGCGGATACGATGACCGGAATGACTTGAATAGAGAGGGGCTCGATCTTTATCACTCCAACTTTGGCGCCACCGCCGATGGCTCGATTAAGCCTGAGATAATCGCGCCCGCTATGTGGGTGGCAGCGCCGATACTTCCCGGCACAAACGAGTACGAACAGGCTGAGGCTCTGTCAAAGATTGTCGGAGCGCCCGATTATGAGGTGCCCGCTCTTGCTGGCAAGCTCTGCGAGAAGATCGAATTGTCGAGTGCTCTACTTTCAAAAGGAGCGGCTGCCATACGAGCTTTTGTGGAGTTGGCATTGAGCGAGCGAAGGATTGTGTCGACTCACCATCAGCACGTCGATGGGACCTCGTTCGCGGCGCCAATTGTTACCTCCATCGTGGCACAAATGATCGAGGCCAATCCGGAACTGACACCTGGGGCAATCAAGAACATTCTGATCTCAACGGCGGATCGCATCGCTAGCGCGCCCGCAATCCGGCAAGGATACGGCGTTGTTAATGCGAGGCGGGCGGTGGAATTAGCAAAGAGAGAAAAACATGCGCTGAAGGTCACGGGATGCAGTCCGCCCCGCGTAACCGATGGCCTTCTGGTTTTTGTTTATCACGACGATGAGGCGAAGACAGTCCACCTGGCCGGTAGTTTCAATTCGTGGGGTGTGCAGGAGACATCGCTCTCTCGGAATGAAGAAGGACTATGGCTCGTAGAGATTGATGCCCCGGCGCGGGGACGTTATGAATACAAGTTTGTGGTGGATGGCCAGCGCTGGATCGAAGATCCCAGCAACGGCAGAAAAGTGCCTGACAATCATGGTGGATTGAACTCAGTGATCACAATCGAATGAGTGACGCTCGCGCGAACAAATTACTGGACCAGTACGCTTCGCGAATCGGGCATAAGGCCAGTTGATTGAGAATCTATCTAAACATTAAGACGGCCCTGAAAAGGTGGCTACTGCGGAGGTTGAGGCCTTGCCGGGAGATGGTCCCATTGATGTCCGCGTCGATGGAACGACGGCTTGGTGTCCAGGAACAGCTGAAACTGAGATTGCACCTGCTGGTCTGCGCATGGTGTGCGCGGTATCTCAAACAGATCCGGTTTCTAAGACAAATAATCCGACAGCGGCCTTCTGCAGCACTAAATAAACCTTCTTCAGAATCGCTCCACTCGGCCGTTCGCGAACGCATCGCTGAATCCCTGCGCCAACAAGGCCGTGACCACCACTAACTTCTTGTAAGCTTTTTGACTCCCGCTCCGACAACAACAAGGAGGGAAGTTCGAAACCATGCAGGAAAGAATCGGAGTCTCCCATGCATTCAGCGTCGGCAGCGCCCTATCACGCTCGCGTGCAGTGCTGCGCAGGCTCGTCGGCTGCTGGCACCGAAACTTAAGCCGACCTTTCACTCGCGAAGGTGAGACCTACCGGGCTTGCGTGAATTGCGGTGCGCGCCGGCGTTTCGATGTAAGTAGTTGGCGGATGGGTGGTCCCTTCTTTTTCGACACTCCTTCTCCTGCTGGCCCGATTGTGCGGGGCTCAAACTCAAACAACATCTCATCACTAAGTACTGTAAGGAACAAACATTCCTTGCGACTAATAGCGTGAACAAAGGGTTCGTCTTCAGAAAGGAAAGTAGATTATGCGACGCAGGTTAATGATAAAGAGAAGGGCACGGCGCAGACGAATGAGAGAGCGAATGGCGCTTACGAGACAAACGCCCGTCGCGAACTCACGCGGTACATACAACTTCTGTCTAATCAGCGCTGGCTTGACCGATCCCTTTCTGGGCTAACCAATCACGCTTCGCATCAACAACTAACTGAGGTTTCGCGCGGCTTTGTGCGCGACAAAAAAGATGAAACTGGGAAGTTCTGACAGTACGAGTGTGTTCGATAGCCTGCGTCAGCGAATGATGATGCCGGCGTTACAAGGCGTCATCGCGTCGCGCAAAGACTCGAATCAGTGGGGCCGACAAATGATCCAGGCTTTAAGAACACACTGGCCAGAATACTTGATGGAAGCGATGGAGTTAGGAATTTTTATGATCGCAGCCTGCTCCTTTACTGTCTTGCTGTTTCATCCGGCTTCACCAGTCGCTCAGGCCATAACCACGGAAGCGTTGAGACGCCTGCTAATGGGTGCGGCAATGGGCTCAACCGCGATAGCAATTGTCTTTTCTCCGTTTGGCAAACGATCAGGAGCGCACTTCAATCCGGCAGTGACATTGACCTTCCTCCGGCTCGGCAAAGTCGAGCCCTGGGATGCAGCCTTCTACACACTGTTTCAATTCATCGGCGCCATTGCTGGTGTTTTTGTTGCTTCCCTCCTTTTCGGCAATTTAGTCGCAGACCAATCGGTGAAGTTCGCCGCTACAGTCCCTGGCCCAAATGGTCCACTGCCGGCTTTCTTTGCGGAGCTGGCAATCACTTTCATTCTTATGTCACTGATTCTAACAGTCTCGAACACCAAGAGGTTGAGCCGTTGGACAGGCCTTTTTGCGGGGGCGCTGGTTGCTACTTACATCAGCATTGAATCTCCAATTTCAGGCATGAGCATGAATCCTGCGCGCACCTTTGGATCTGCAGCAGTGGGGAATATTTGGATGTCACTCTGGATCTACTTTACTGCGCCACCCATTGGCATGCTCTTGGCAGCGGAGGTTTACAAGCGCACCAGGGCGGGCCATCCAGTGACGTGCGCGAAGCTGCACCACCACAACAACAAGCGTTGCATCTTTCGGTGCAACTTCGAAGTTAACGCTAACTGACCTATCAATCACTTAAGAAGGAGATCTAGTCATGAAACATCATAAGCTCTTAATCGGCCTGGCTTTGCTCGGGGTTGCGCTGACTGCTCAATTCGCAGTGGCCGCCGCAATGCATGCTCGCAAAGGTCAACCAACAAAGTTCACCGTTCGCGTCGAGAACATCTCGTCGCCCGATGGCCAGACCGCGTCGGATGGGACCAAGTGGTCCTTCGCGCTTTCACCCGGGCTGTGGGTCTTAAACGACAAGAAAGCCGGACTCTTTACCGAAGGAAAGCCGGCCAGCAAAGGTGTCGAATCGCAGGCTGAGGACGGCGATCCTTCCGGGCTCGTCAGCTCGCTCACGATGAGCCACCACGCTTCGTCACTGCACGGCGTGTTTAATACGCCAATTGGAATGATGGGCCCTGGTCCGATTCGCCCGGGCGACAGTTACGAATTCACCTTCACGGCCAGTCCAGGCATGAAGCTCTGGCTGACTATGATGAATGGGCAGTCCAACGACGAATTCTATGCGCCGGACGAAAAAGGCATCGCGCTGTTCGATACTAAGAGTGCGCCGCTCAGCGGTGACATCACTGCCAAGCTGATCCTTTGGGACGCAGGCACGGAAGTCAACGAAGAGCTGGGTATTGGGCCTAATCAGGGACCGCGACAAAAAGGCATGAACACCGGTGTTGACGAGCACGGCGTGGTCACGCGCGCGAAGAGCGAAGCCATCTACACAAAGAACGGTGAACTCTTTCGCGTCACCATCACCCCGGAAAACGGAATGTGATGGGTATTGTCCGGCGAACTTTAGTTTGCCGCACTTGGGAGAATGTCAGTACCGCTTGGGCTAGAGACTGTTTGAAAAGTAATTATTCGGTATTTCCAGTTTGACATTTGACATTCGACGTCGAAAAGCCAACGCGGGTTTCACCCCGGAGGGGTGACATGTTTATAGCTTCGGCGGCCCAAAAACCTCCGCCGCGGTTCGGAGGGGCGGAACACAACTTGATAAGTACGTATCTAACTTCATTCCGCCCCTCAGAACCGCACCTGGTACTTCTTAGGTTCCGGTCTATAAACATCTCACTCCTACGGAGTGAAATCCACCCGCTATTACCGAGTGGTTTGATCGACATCAAGTGACCCACTGATGTTTGTCGGACATGTTCCCAGAATAAAAGGAGAGAGCCTTATGAAACCGATGCTTAAAATCGCCGCGATGCTCTTGGTACTGACTACCATGACTTCCATCGCGCGCGCTCAAGTCGCCGACAAGAAAACTCTGACGATTGAAGGCGCGAAAAGAGTAATCGCAGCCTCAGTCGCCTATGCAAAGAAGAACAACGCGCCCGGCGGTGTTATCGCAGTGGTTGATGACGGCGGCAACTTGATGGCGCTGGAACGGCTCGACGGCACCTTCGCCGCCGGCGCCAGTATTTCGATTGGGAAAGCCCGAACAGCCGTTCTGTTCAAGCGTCCGACCAAAGTCTTTGAGGACATCATCAAGAACGGACGCACCGCAATGGTCGCGTTACCTGACGGACTCTTTACGCCATTGCAAGGCGGCATTCCGATTATGGTCGACGGTCAGATCGTGGGTGGTGTCGGCGTTAGTGGCGCCGCCAGCGCGCAGCAGGACGAAGAGCTTGCTATCGCCGGAGCAAACGTCTTCTCCGGTGACGCGAAGACGAGCGACGCAATGCAGATGACGAAAGCGCCTGTGCTCTTCTTTGACAAGGAGCAAGTTGCGACCTCCTTCTCAAAGGGCGCAGTGCTTCTCGACGGCACGGGCCGCAACTACATGGTCCACACGAGCCGCCGCGACCAGCCCGGGTTAGCAGAGATTCACACGCTCGACACCGACATCATTTACGTGATGGATGGCACGGCAACATTCGTCACGGGCGGAACAGCCGTGGAAACCAAAGAGATCGCGCTCAACGAGATTCGCGGCTCACACATTGAAGGCGGCGATACACGTCAGTTGGTGAAGGGCAACGTGATCATCGTGCCCAACGGCACGCCGCACTGGTTCAAGGAAGTAGGCGGAACATTTCTTTACTACACGATTAAGGTGCGCTGACCAAAGAAAGCGCGATCGCCACATTAGGCGGCGGCAGAGCCGCAGCTTAAGAGAGGAAAGTTATGAAGCAAATTCAAATTCTTGCCGTCGCATTATTGCTAACGATCACGGCGGTCGGAGCCAAAGCGCAACTGTCAGTGAAGCGAGTCCTGACTCTCAACGTTGCCAAGAAGATAGCAGCGGCGGCTGAGGCTGAAGCGCTCAAACGCGGCTCGACAGTCGTAATCGCGGTGGTCGATGATGGTGGTTACCTGCTGGTTCTGGAGAGACTCGACGACACGCAAGTTGCTAGCGTCGAGGTCGGAATCGCAAAGGCGCGCACCGCGGCAATCTTTCGTCGACCGAGCAAAGTCTTCGAAGATCAAGTCCGAGAAGGACGTGTTGCGGCATTGGGTCTGCCCGGCGCGGCGCCGCTTCAAGGCGGGATCCCAATTGTCTTTGAAGGGAAGGTTATCGGCGCCATAGGTGTTAGCGGAAATACTCCGCAGGAAGACGAGGACATCGCAAAAGTAGGAGCGGCCGCACTTTGCTGCCGCGATTCAAGGAGAGAGTAAATGAATACCTGGAAATTCCTAGTCACCTTAGCCAGCCTGCTCCTGCTTGGCCTGGCGCCATTCGGCGCCACGGCGCAGACGATGCCGTTAGTGCCCACTGGAAAACCAGAGTCGTCGATTGATCTGGCGTCGGCAGAGGGCGTCCGAATCGTCAAAGGTTCGTGGCGGTACAGCGACACCAAAATCGTTGAGGTTGATTTCACCGGACCAGGCGGAGACGGGCAGCCCACGGGATCACCGGTTCGAACGTACGACTATTCGCCGCACGCTGGCGGAGCTGATTTCGACGATTCGCGCTGGGAGGAGGTCGAACCCACGACATTATCGAAGCGCCGTGGCGCCGGCCGACTTTCATTCAACTGGTACCGCATTAAGCTCACAATTCCTGAGCGCGTTGGATCTTTCGATCCCACTGGGTCGACCGCCGTTTTTGAAACCTCGCTGGATGACTACGCTGAGATTTGGGTTGATGGCGAACTTGTCCGTGCTGCCGGACAAATGGGTGGATCTGTTGTCGCAGGGTGGAACGCTGCCAACCGCCTCATCGTCGGCAGGAACCTCAAGCCTGGCCAGCAGATTCAACTGGCAATCTTCGGTATCAACGGTCCAATCTCCGGTTCGCCTACAAACTTCATTTATCTGCACTATGCCAAGCTCGATTTTTACAAAGGAACTACCGGGCCGGTGGCGATGGCACCAAGTGAAGTCAATGTTGAAGTCGTGCGCAAAGACCCAGCGATAAACGAAATCGTTGGCTTAAATCCAAAAATCTTCAAGCTCGCTGACGGGTTCAAGTTCACCGAAGGTCCCATCTGGGTGAAGGACGGTGGTTACCTGCTTTTCAGTGATCCCAACAGCAACGTCATCTACAAATATAAACCAAACGGCAACGAACCCGGCGAGTTGAGCGTGTTTCGTACACCGAGCGGTTATTCCGGAACAGACATCGCGGATTACGGCCAACCAGGTTCGAACGGCCTGACCCTCGATAGTCACGGGCGTCTGACTATAAACCAGCACGGAAATCACAGGGTTATTCGGCTCGAAAAGGATGGAAGCGAAACAGTGCTTGCCGATCGCTATCAAGGCAAGCGCCTCAATAGCCCAAATGATCTGGTTTATCGTTCCGACGACACACTCTTCTTCACTGATCCGCCTTTCGGTTTGCCGAAATTCTTTGACGATCCACGCAAGGAGCTGGCCTTCAGCGGGGTGTATTCCATCTACCAAGGCAAGCTGCAATTAATCAGCACCGACTTCACAGGGCCAAACGGGATCGCGTTTTCACCTGATGAGAAATACCTGTACGTCGGTGATTGGGACGACAAGAAAAAGATTGTCATGCGCTACGAAGTCAACGCGGACGGCACGTTGAAAAACGGCAAGCTCTTCTTCGACATGACCAGTGCGCCCGGCGAAGATGCTCTCGACGGCATCAAGGTGGATCAAAAGGGCAATTTGTATGTGTCGGGACCAGGCGGTCTCTGGATCATCTCGCCCGAAGGAAAACACCTCGGCACGATAATCGCGCCGAAGCATCCGCATAACTTCGCCTGGGGAGATGAAGATGGAAAGACGCTCTACCTTTGTGCGCGCAGTGGGCTGTATCGCATGCGACTAAACATCGCAGGCATCCGACCGTGAAGGCATTGCGCCCTGAAGTATCAAGGCGCAAAGACGAATAGACAGCGAGGTTCACTGGGGCGCAAGAATCCGGAGCTCTTCATGGAGATAGAAAAGATGAGAAGACTTCTGCTGCTCATTGCAGTGGTGGCGCTGACAGCGAGTTGCGGACGGCAGGTGGGGAGTTCGACTACCCCAATCGCTTCTGCACCACCCACCACTGCCAGAATCGTCAAGCTTGATCCGCGGTTCGACCGGCTCGTGCCGAAGAATGCGGCGTTGGAAAAGGTAGCCGACGGTTTCGCCTGGGCTGAAGGTCCGGTTTGGAACCGAGCCGGCGGATTCCTGCTGTTTTCCGACGTCCCGAACAATTCAATCATCAAGTGGAAAGCGGGTGAGGGCGCTAGCGTTTTCTTAAAGCCCAGCGGTTACACAGGTGCTGAGCCGTTTACGGGAAGAGAGCCTGGCTCAAACGGCCTGATCTTTGATTCCGAAGGACGTCTCGTATTTTGTCAGCACGGCGACCGGCGCATTAGCCGTTTGGAAAAAGACGGAAGCAAGACAATTCTGGTTGACAACTATCAGGGCAAGCGACTTAACAGTCCAAACGATCTCGTCTTCAAATCTAATGGCGATCTGTATTTCACCGACCCGCCATTCGGCCTGCCCAAGTCATTTGATGATCCCAAAAAGGAACTGCCCTTTCAGGGTGTCTACCGTTTCTCTCGTGACGGCAAGCTGACGCTGCTGACAACGGAAGTCAAAGCGCCAAATGGCATTGCTTTCTCTCTCGACGAGAAAAAGCTCTACGTCGCCGATTCCGCTCGTGCCCTATGGTTTGTCTTTGACGTGAAACCAGATGGCACGATCTCGGAAGGAAAAGTCCTGTTTGACGGCGCTGAACAATCGAAAGGCCGGCCCGGCGTGGCCGACAGTTTGAAGGTTGATGTGCACGGAAACATTTTCGCCGCCGCGCCAGGAGGGCTCTTCGTGCTTGCGCCGGACGGCACTTTACTGGGCCGCTTCGATCTGGGAACTGCCACAGGCAACTGCGCCTGGGGTGAAGATGGTTCGACGCTATTCATCACATCAAACTCAATCCTGTATCGCATTCGGCTTAATACGAAAGGAGCCGGCACAACCGTCGACGGCTTCCAACCGTGATGAAGGGAACTATGAAAAGCATTTTCACGACCGCAAAAATGACCATTGTCGGAGGTGTCTGATGAATTCCATGAAGAGTTTGGCGTTGAGCTTGTTTGCCCTGTTGCTGTTGGCGTCGAGTGCGATGGCCCAGGATCCGGTACCACTATATCCGGACAATTACAAGGTGCTGCTGGAAAATGATCGCGTGCGGGTGCTCGACTTCCAATTGAAAAAAGGCGCTAAAGAGAATTTCCATTCGCACCCGGCGGCTGTCACTTACGTGATTGCGCCGTTCAAGATTCGCTTTACCTTTCCCGATGGCACGATGCGTATACGCGAGGCAAAAGCGGGAGAGGTATTTTTCGGCGAAGCCCTAATCCATGCTTCAGAGAATATCGGCGACACAGATGCTCATGGTCTGCTGGTCGAAATGAAGACGCCACCAAAAGGAAACGCTAGTGCAGCGATGGCAAACCAATCCGAGTTGCTCACCGCCATCACTTTCATCCGTGGAATGGAGGGTAGCGAGGATGATCTGATGAGCGAGTTGCTTTCGACTACGGTGCCGACTCGGGCCGAACCGGGCAACCTCAGGTACGACCTGTATCAATCGCCAACCAACAAAGACTACTTCATGCGTTTCGAAGTGTGGCGCAATCCGCAAGCGCTGGAGGATCACAAACAGACACCGCATCTGAAGGCGTCTTTCGAAAGACGCAAGAACAAAGGGTGGATGACCGAGATCACTACTTGGAGACGGGTGCCCGACACGACACAGTGAAGAGGAGGATCTTGGAGGAATGGAACAGAAGCCGTCGCACGCGTCGTGGAGCAGCGTTCTGCTGCCGACAGCCCTTATTCTCGGACTGGTCCTTCTGCTCAGCCTGAATGTTGGTCAACAGGCTGGCGTTGAGCCAATGCCGAACGCAGCATTGGAGCCATGGCTCAAGCTGTTCGCAGGTTATTTGGGAGCAGGGGCGGAGATCGCGGCTGCATTAGTAATTGGCGCTGCTGTCTTGCGGGCCATTGTTGCCTATCTAACTCAATTCTTCCGCCGTTCAAATCCGCAGCCCGATTCCATCGAGTCCATCAGGCTGCGACTGGGACGCGTCCTCGCCCTCGGATTGGAATTTACGATTGCCAGCGACATCTTGCGTACTGCCGTGGCGCCGACGCGGCAGGACATTATGAACCTCGGTGCGATTGTGCTTTTGCGAACGCTGCTGAATTACTTCCTGGAGCGGGAGATCCGTATGGGCGAAGAGCGGCGGGCTTCTGTATGAGAGCAAACGATACGCGCTCAGATGCAACAAAAGCTAGCCATGAAATGCTGTCATAAATACCAGAGGGTCTATACCGATGAAGGGATGAATTTCTGCCTGGACGATGGCACAGCGCTAATGAGCGATCGTTCAATGCCAGGGGAGTTCCCCACCGTACGCTTTGCCTCTGGGCGGCGTATTGATTTCACGTCAAAGGAAGCCCTGCCCGACAAAACCTTGGTGATGGATTTGAGCCGAGGGTTACTCCCGACTCGGGCAGGCCGGCGACAAGCCACGAAGCCGCGAACCATCAACTCCATCGCCGTGCGTGACAATCAATGTTAAGAGAATCGGAGAATCTCCAGTTTAAGCGTACCGACCAAGAGGCGTTCGATGGATTAGCTTCGATCAACTGTCCCACGTGCGGTCGGGAAAACGCGTCCGAGTCTGTATTCTGCGCAACCACCTCATGTCACAAGGCGTTGGGCGAGTTCAAATACGTGCAGGAAGAGCTGAAGGCTGAGACCCGATGGCATGAAGCACTGGCGGCGAAAGTCAGCTCGTTTATCGGGAATCTATCCTTCCTTGTTGTACACGCCTTTTGGTTTGCAATCTGGGTGGCAGTGAACACAGGAATCCTCGCATTCTTCCAGACGTTTGATGCCTACCCGTTCGGGTTGCTCGGCATCATCCTGGCAATCGAAGCCATTTTTATCACAGGAATTCTGCTCATTAGTCAAAACCGGCAGAGTGCTCATGCCGACAAGCGTGCCGAACTCGACTATGAAGTTAACGTAAGGACCTATCGCGAAATCCGTCAGATCAAAGCGATGCTGCAAAGACTGGAGTGCGAGTTAAAGAAAATTGAGGCTGTTACGCAATCACGCCAGGCCCCATAGAAATACGGCGCACCGGATCAATATGGCCCTTTGTAAAGTGACTGCTCTGTAAGTTCGCGTATCGAACGCCGACTACTGAGTCAAGGGCGAAGGGCGAAGACTTAACAGACTGTTTGACGTAAGCGGCTTTTTGATTTCAGAACGGAGTGGAGCCAATTGCCAAGGATTCTGATCACGAGAGGTAATGAAAGTGGAAATCAATGAAAACAAAGCCACCGCTCGGATTAGCGCGGTGGGTGAGTTCCTGCTGCGTTATGGCTTGGTGCTGGTACTCGGCTGGATTGGAGCGATGAAGTTTACGGCGTACGAAGCTGAAGGCATCAAGCCGCTAGTTGAGACCAGCCCGCTAATGAGTTGGATGTACAAGTTTCTGAGCATTCAAGCCACCTCAAACGTGATTGGCGTCGCCGAGATTACCGCCGCAGTGTTGATTGCGATTCGGCCTCTCTCGGCAAAACTCTCCGCGATCGGAAGTGTGCTTGCGGTGTTCACATTTCTAGCCACGTTAACTTTTCTGTTCTCTTTGCCCGGTTGGGAGAAGAGTTTAGGGGGTTTTCCCGCGCTTTCAGGATCGGGAGGCTTTCTACTTAAAGACGTTGGCCTGCTCGGTGCTGCGATTTGGACGTTGGGCGATTCCTTGTCCAACGCTAAGTAAACGGTCCTTTAAAGAAACCTTCAATGTGTCTTTCGGCCACAGACATAACCCGCGCTTCAACCCGCAGTTTCAGGACAGGCTCATTGACCACTGCTTACTTTGGGGCATTCGTAGGACTTGGGCTCAGTGTAGGTTTGCTCGGTCCAACCATACCAGGTTTAGCGGAGCAGACACATGTTGGCCTGAGCGCGATCAGCTGCGTCTTCACATTCCGGTCATTAGGGTACGTGCTGGGAGCAGTTCGGGGAGGAAAGCTCTTCGATCGAAGACCCGGCAATCCCGTAATGGCTGGGATGCTTGCGGCAATGGCCCTGATGATGGCCCTTGTTCCAGTGGCTCCAAGGCTTTGGTTATTGCTTGCTGTGATGCTCGTTCTGGGCGCCGCCGAGGCTACGCTTGATGTGGGAGCGAATACGCTGCTTCTGAGGGTCCACGGAAACCGCGTAGGGCCATTCATGAACGCTATGCATTCATTTTTTGGCGTCGGCGCGCTGATGGCTCCAATCGTTGTGGCACAAACCGCCTCCTTCAAGCATCCGACAGCTCACAGCTATTTTGTAATTGCTTTGCTTCTCTTGCCGCTTGCGGCGTATACGCTCCGACTGCCTAGTCCTGTTGCTTTGCCGGCAAACAAACACGAAGAACCGCCCGGGACAAACCATCGTCTGGTGTTCTTAATTGCGTTGTTTCTTTTTCTATACGTTGGAGCCGAAGTGGGTTTTGCGGGTTGGATCTTCACGTACGCAGTGGAATTCAAACTAAGCGAAGCGACGACGGCAGCATATCTGACCTCGTTGTTTTGGGGCTCACTTACCTTTGGTCGAATGTTGACAATTCCGTTGGTGGCTCGCCTTAGACCTCGTTCGATCCTGGTAAGCAGTCTTTCCGGAAGTCTGTTCAGCTTGGCGCTTATGCTCTTAAGCCCTCGCTCCTTTGGGGCGGTTTTGACTGGGACGATGGGTCTTGGCCTTTCGATGGCTTCGATCTTTCCAACCACACTTACTTTTGCCGGCCGAAGGATGAAAATGACCGGCCGAGTGACGGGATGGCTCATCCTGGGTTCGAGCGCGGGAGCTATGCTTGTTCCGTTTCTAATGGGACAGAGTTTCCAATCGGGGCACCCGCGTATTCTGATGGTCGTCATCACAACCACGTTATTGGCGGCGCTTGCGGTGCTCGCCTTGGTAATCCGTACTTCTCAGAAAGTGACGACTACAGTGACATGACTTGTTCGATGAGCGCTGGGCTAAAATCCGATCTGCGACAATCAAAACCGCAGCAATGATCCGAATTTGCATGACGTAAGAAAGAAGGATTCATGTACGAGCACAAACGTAAACGTGTTGTAATTCTGGGTGGTGGCTTTGGTGGTATTTACACCGCGCTTCACCTGGAAAAAGCGCTCAAACGGCTTAACGACTTTGAAATCTTGCTGATTAACAAAGAAAACTACTTTGTGTTCCAACCGATGCTCGCGGAGGTTGTTTCCGGCAGCGTCGGCATCCTCGATACCGTTAGTCCCATTCGACGGATGTTGCCACGCACTGATCTGCATGTGCGTGATATTGAGTCGATCGATACGGTGAATCAGACCATCACCACCACACCCGGATTCCGCCAGCAACCGAATGTAATCCATTACGACCACCTTGTACTCGCGCTGGGAAACGTAACTGATTTTCGAGGTTTGCGAGGGTTACCAGAACACGCAATTCCCTTTAAGAATCTTGGGGATGCACTCTATATCCGTAATCATGTAATCCACGTTTTGGAAGAGGCTGCAATCGAGCACAGGGATGAGCGATTGCGTCGGCAGCTCCTGACTTTTGTGGTGGCCGGAGGCGGGTTCTCGGGCGTGGAAGTGGTGGCTGAGATCAATGACTTCGTCCGCGGAGTGATCCGAAACTATCCGCAGATCGATGCGAGAGACGTACGTGTAGTGCTGCTGCATGCACTGGACCGTATCCTGCCCGAGTTGGACGAAAAACTCGCGCTCTACGCACAGAAGATTTTGGCCCGCCGCGGCGTGGAGATCCGCCTCAACACAAAGCTGGAAGCTGCGACGGGAGACGAAGCGATTCTTGCCGATACAACACGCATTTCTACCAAGACCTTAATCTCCACAGTGCCTTCATCACCAAATCCATTGATCGATATGCTGGACTTACCAAAAGAGCGAGGCCGGCTCAAAGTCGATTCGTCGCTGCTGGTCGCGGGAACAGATAACGTCTGGGCGCTGGGCGATTGCGCTCTAGTTCCAATGACTGATGGCGGCATCTGTCCGCCGACAGCACAATTCGCAATCAGACAGGCAAAGACTGCGGCGCATAATATCGTCACTGCTCTTCGCGGAGGCGAACGCAAGTCATTTCAGTTTAAGGAACTGGGCAAACTTGGTGTACTCGGTCATCGGTCAGCGGTGGCGCAGGTGTTCGGCGTGAATGTGTCTGGGTTTCTAGCATGGTTTCTGTGGCGCACGATCTACCTGATGAAATTGCCTGGTTGGGGCCGGCGTATGAAGGTCGCTGCGTCGTGGACCTTCGACCTCTTCCTGCCGCCTGAGTTGGTGCAATTGAAACTGACTAATTCGATGGGCGTCGCACATGAACATTTCGAGCCCGGGCAGGAGATCTTTCGTCAGGGGGACCTCGGAGATCGCATCTATATTATTTCGCGCGGTAAAGCCGAGGTTGTGCGCAACGATGGCGACCACGACGTTTCACTCGCACGGCTTGGTCCAGGAGAGTATTTCGGCGAAATGGCGTTGCTTAATCAGACCACGCGCAATGCCACGGTCCGCTGCCTGGAATCGCTTGATGTTCTGAGTATTCACAAGCGTGAGTTTACTGTCCTGGCAGCTAACCTGCCTGCAATGAGGGAGAGTTTCGAGCAAGTGATGAAGCAGCGTCGGATGGCCACTGAGTCAGTGCTCGCAGAGGCAGCCGGCTAAAAGCCGTTCGCTCTGGTTTCGAAACCTTAAATTGGATCTCTTGGAGTATTGCTAACGAGACAATCCACGAAATGACACGAACCGCCACCAATAACAGTTCGTGTTAGTTCGTGTGGTTGGTTTCGTGTAGTTTCGTGGATCGATGAACCGTTTATCAGATTGTTACTATGCTACACAGACTTCAATTCTCGGCGAGCCTTCATTTCCAGCGGCGCCAACATGCCATAGATGAATTCGTGTATCGGCACTGTGGCGCCTCACTCGCGGGCCATGCGGACAACCGTTAGAGAGCGGCAATTGTCCTAATAAGGCTACCGGTGATACCTGTCTCGTAGGCGTACCAGACTCCGAAAGCCGCGCTCAGTAAGCCCGCCAACATCTGTAGCCGGTAATGAACTCCACTCAGCTTGCGTGCTCCAAGGACAAAGGGCAGCCCGACCAGACTCGACATCAATAACATTCCCAGGATCGAGCCGGCACCAAAGACTGCTAGATATAGCAATCCGAGAATGGGCGAACTGATCTGGGTCAGCACCAATAATGTGAGTGCGGCAGAACCGGCAAGACCATGCACGGCACCGACGATCGTGGGTTTTATCCCAATGCCTACAATTTCGTGTGAATGACCTTCAATCGCCGCAGATTGCCGGGCCTCAGCTTCGTGAAAGTGAAGGTGCGAATGAGAGAAATAATCGTGGCCATGCCTGTGAATGTGAAAGTCTGAGCGTCGGCTGAGTGCTCTCTTGAAGGCCATAACTCCCAGACTGATGATCATTAGGGCCACAATAAATTCCAACCAACTTGCGAGGCGCTCTGGAATTGCAATCTTAAGCGCCAGCACAATCGTGCCCACTACCACGAGCGAAGCGGTGTGGCCGGCGCCCCAGAGCGCCCCGACGATGGCCGCGCGCGCAAGTCTCCGATGTTCGCTGACGATCGCAGAGACTGCGACGATGTGATCAACCTCGGTGGCATGCTTCAGACCGAATACAAGACCGAGTCCCAGTAGTCCCAAACCGCCGATCGAAGCAAATTGTGGTGCCGCTGAAGCAGAGATCACTCGCGCCGCGATAGCCGCGCCGGCCGTAAACAGACCGGTTCCAGTCTGTTCCAGCGCCTGGTAACAGATCGCGGCTCCTGCGCAGGTGATCATGAGGGCGCTGAAAACTGGAAGCACTGTCGCGACTCGCCCGAATCTGCCAGTGGATTTGAGCAATCGCCGCGCACAAACAAATGCCAATCCGACGGCCGTCAAGACTGCAGCCAGACCGGCGCTGAAGGCAACCACCAGTAGCAGACCGTAGCCGACACGATGAAGCGAAATGGCCGCCAGCAGCACTACCAGTGCCGACGGACAAGGTAGAATTCCCCCTGATATTCCCAGCGCCAAAAGACTGCGCCAAGTCACGGGTGAACCATCGGCGCCCGGTGGCAGATGAGAGTGCTTTCGTCCGCCATGCGAATGCATTTTGGTGGGATCGTGATCTTGCGTATGCGAGTGATCGTGATGCAAGTGCTCATCGTGCAGGTGTACACGTCGCTTGTGCCAGCCAACTGGCGCTCGCATTCGGCGGATTAACAGACTCACTCCGATTACGACAACTATCGCTCCTGACAAGAGACTCAACACGGGGAACAGTCGTTCCGGCACGACGTACTGAGAGGCCAGAAGTGTTGCCACTCCCAAGGCGAATACTCCCGCAGTGTGCGTTAGAGTCACGGTAAGCCCAAGAAACGCTGCATGGCGTGCCGTGCCTCGCGAGCCTACCAGGTAAGCACCAACTACCGTTTTGCCGTGACCCGGTGAAAGCGCGTGAAGCGCACCCAACAGCACGGCCATCAGAAGACCAAGCAAGGCAACTCCGGCGGTCAGATCAGGGACAGCAATCAGTTCCGCCAAACGATCGCGCGATCTGACGCTGACCGCATGACCATCTCGAGTCAGAAGCGCATTAGCACCCGACGGAATCGCACCCTTGGTAAAGGAAAGCTCCGCTCGTCGTTCATCGAGTGGCGCCTGGAGCATGTCGCCAGGATAAGTCTTCAGTTCGTCAGTAATGCTGCTGCCAAAAGCTGAGCTATCGAAAACCGAGAGCCCGGGAAGTGGCGAGACTACCAACTCACGCCAACCGATGCGATCGCCATAGTTATTATCTGCGAAGAGCAACCGGTGAACAGCGGCAACGTTTCCCGCTGGAATCGCACTCACCAGGTCACACTGGATGCGCATGGTCTGAAGTCCACCTGCACCCGCCAGCAAACTCGCATTGGCTGTCAAAACCTGAATAGGAATTCGGACGCCATCGACACTGAGCGACATTCCGCTCGCGTATTCCGCTGCCGCGCGCGCTGCAAATGCATCCAGTTTAGCCTTAGACGGTGGTGCATCGTTGTCGTAGGTGGTTAGAGTCTGCAACTCTTGGAAAGTGGGAATCTCGGCCATGTCGATTACGTAACGCAGTCTGATCTGATCGCTGCCGACCTCGATGCGACTGAAATGGTTGAGAGTAAAGTTTCCCAGTGGATGGGCGATTGTCACGCTTGACCAGAAAAGGACCAGCATTATTGCTGTTAACGTGATTCGTGCTGCGACACTCATTGAGAACAGTCGTCGTTCTATCGGGGTCATTGTTCGAGTGCCTTTCTTGCGATCGAGGCCTGTAACGGATCGAATTGCGGGTTGAGCGACAGCGCTCTCTTCAGATATTCGCGTGCGTCATTACCTTCGCCGGAAGCGTGCGCAATCATCCCGGCGTGATAGAAGAGACGCGAGTCTTTTGTATCGAGACGCAGGGCCTCCTTGATTGCTGCTCGCGCTTCAGAGATCTTTCCGGCCTTGAGTGCCGTCCAGGCAAACGCATCTGCGCCATAGATGTCTCGCCGCACGGCGTATTCTTTCGAAGCGTTTGCATAGGCGTCTTCGGGTTTGATGTCGTGGTCGGCATAGAACAGCGCCAACTGCCGATTGTAGAGCGCGCCATTAAATTCATTGAGGCGCCCAATCTTCTCGACCAGAGAGTACTGAGCCGCTGCATCCTTGTCGCGTCCGGAGAGTTTGTATAAGTCGCCGAGCGCGGCCACGAATGACGGATCCGGGATGATGTGAACAGCGTGCTCGTATTGTTTGATTGCGCCTGCGAGATCACCTTGTGCAGCCCGGACGCGCCCAAGGCCAGCGAGAGCGCGAAAATAATCGGGGAAAGTCGTCATTGCGTCCCGATAATTTCGTTCCGCCTCGGCGTAATCCCCGACGGCAAAAGCTGTTTCACCTAACTGCCACCGGCACCATGCGACCGTTTCCCGTGGTGGAGATGGCAATGCGACTGCCATTCTTAAAGCGTTCGCAAAGTGCACCCGTGCTCCGCTGGAGTTATCGTGAAGAGCGGCGACTCTCGCCAGGCGCTGTTCGATGGCAATTCGGGTTAACTCTTGCACGCCTCCCAAATCCTCCATCCCGTGGTATGCCGCTTCGGCTTTTTGATAGTCGCCGAGTTCAAGCAGCGCATCGCCCAGAATCTGATAAGGATAGCTTTTGTTTGGCTCGAGTTTTGTGAGTTGCAACGCGTGATCACGCGCGGCAACGAACTCGTGCGACGCATACTCGACCTGAGCAAGTGCTGTAAGGCCACCAGTGTTTTGCTCCGGAGGCAGTGTGGCCAGCGAGGCATGCGCAGCCTTTGCAGCGAGATTCAGGTAGGTAACGTCTCCGGTTTCGCGAACTCGCTGAAGGTATTGTCCCGCCAACTTGTTGTGGGCGATGAAGTCTTCCGGATCGCGTTTGACTCTCTCTTCCAGAAAACGGATGGTCTGTTCTTCGACCTCCGCGTCGGAGGGCAACGAATGCGCGGCCGGCGGTGGCGCAGACTCTGGTGTTGATGACGCACTCCCGCTTCGGCAACCCAAAAAAGTGAGTGCAAGCATGAAGAGGAGCGCAAACTCAGCAAGCCTGATTGATTTGATCTTCATTGTTTTCTCTTTTCTTGATTCTTCGCCGCCTGGAACTGGACAATCCGGCGCAGGTTGACCATCTGACCTGCACCGGATTGCGCCGTGGAAACTAGTTCCTTGTGTTGTCGTCGATCACTCCGGCCGCCCGGGGTTGTTGGGGCGGAGCGAAAAATGGAAATGTGCTGCCTAACGGCACATCGTTGCTATTTACGTTGTCCCCAATGGGAGTTTGATTGGCAATGAAGAACAGAAGATCATCGATCGTGTCATCGCCCGGGCGCCGCCCATTCGGAAAGCCCGTGTAGCCAGGCGTGGTGATACGCTCGCCAAAACCCACGCTCGTGTTTGGCACCGAAAGGTCGAGGCGCAAATAGTCGCCGTGTACCACAGCAACATTGGCGAGGATGCCAATGTTTGTCTGATTGGTGCCAAGCGCCTGCAGCGTGCCGACGATACTGCCTGCAAATCGACCGGCCGCATCATCAACCGGTGTCGCGGCGTTGTATTCATTCTTGCGGGGAAACGGAATGAGCGCCGTGTTGACGGCAGGAGTCGCCATGCGGTCGACCTGGATCAACGGACCGTTGGTTCGCTCGCCTCCGCCATCTGACCGATGCGTCTGTTTGGAACGAAGCGTGACACCGTTCACCCCGATGATATTGCCGGCTGAACCTCTGAGCATCGCGGCGGGTACTTCGAGCGCGATCATGTGGATGTTGTAACCGGCGAAGCTATCGCGACCGCGTTGTAGGGTGGTCGGGTCCGGCGAGCCTGACAGCACAGAAGCTACAAAACGATTGAAACCCACAATATCAAAGTAGAAGGGATCGTCCGTTAACCCGGCGAAGAATTTTGCGCCACTGGCGGAATCCGTCGTCACAACAAAAGGGTTCGGAGACGAGTTTACAGTCTGAAGGGTTGTAGGGGCGGTAAACACTCGGCCGTTTGGTAGCCTGATCGTGGCTGTTTGTGGTTGGCTGCGCGAGGTTTGCGCGGAAAAAGTGATATCGATTGTCTGGTCCGGAGCTGCATCGCCGGTGTTCTCAATCTCGAGCCGATACGTAACCTCTGGAGCAAAAAAGCTGAGGTTGAGTAGCTCTGACGGTACAACAAACCCTTCAACGTCGAGGGCCAGAACAACTTTTGAATTGTCGCTTGGGTCGAGAAAGGCGAAAACATCGGCAAGATCTGCTCCTGGATCACCTGCGACGGACGTTGATTCTGCGTGGTCGGCAGCGTTCGTCAGGGGCATCGGAGACAGGGCCCCCACGATGGCGATTATTAGTCCTGCGACAAGAATCGCGTTTTTCCTGATTCTGGAAAGAAACATGGTTTATTCTCCTCTTCTTCATTCGAATTGCGGGATTTGAATCGCGATTGGTTAGTTCACCCTTTTATGTGGTGACGCTCCATCGAAGACGTGCCGGGGGCCGATTTTCTGACCATTGAGCTGATCACAGATCAATCCCTTTGCCAAACTGCTCCGTTCATCAGCATCAACTTTAAAACTTAGCCTGACAGGTTCCCGGCATTAACTGGTTCTGCAAACAATTACGAGACGAATAGAGAAATTGGATTTAGGGTAAAGTGGTAGGGCTTTCTTGTAAGGTACCGTACATCCTGTCCCTTGACGGTGCGCGGGTGGGGTCGTAGCATTGCGCTTACTTAATGCTCAAAGGTGGCCCAGGAGTCTTGTCCGACTCCCCCAAAGGAGGAGACAACGTGACCTTTCTGAAGCAGAAGCCTTTTAACGAGAGTGACTTCCCGACGCTTCAACTTATCAAGAACGACTACGGTTTCATTCCCAACTTCTTTCGAGAGCAAACGATGCGTCCAGACCTCATCGACGCCGAGGTGCAACTCGTCGATGCTATCCTCATTAAGGAAGGAGCGTTAACGCGGCGGCAGAAGGAGTACATTTTTCTGGTCTGTTCGGCAGCAAATCTCAGCACTTATTGCGTAACCGCGCACTGCGAAATCATACGGATGATGAAGGTTGAAGGACCAGAACCCGAACAGATCGCATTGGATCACACTGCTGCGAATCTTCCCATCGTCGACAAGGCGCTTCTCAACTTCGCTCTCAAACTAAATAATCACCCACTGAAGATCAGCCAGTCTGATATAGATGCCTTGCGCACTTACGATTTCACGGAACAGCAAATACTCGAGGCGGTAATGTGTGTAGGACTTGCGAAGTTCGCCAATTATGTTGGCTTTGGTTTAGGGACTGTACCGGATTTCAAGACTTTACAGCTCGATTTGAGCAAGAGTGTGGCTGCTAAGGTCTAGTAAGCTTTCCTATGGTGCCCCTACTTTAAACATTTCCCCGAGTTAACGTCCTGAGAACACGTGGTGGTGATTTTTCAGTCGGAGGGGCTGGCCTTATCTATTGCGCAGTTACCACGAATTCGCGACATGATTTTCTCGACCAACGGTTCGGCTATCGGCTCGGGATAGTCAAACGAACCGCTTTCGGTGACTATCCTCAAGGTTTTGCGCGTCGAGTCGTAGAGGACCTGGCAGGTACGGCAATGGGCGAGGTGAGATTCGAGCTGCTGCCGAAACTCAACTGCTACCTCATCATCGAGGAGGCTGCCTAATTCAGTAATGAATTCATCGCAGCTGATCATGCAGTCACTCCCGTGCTCCCCTTGGAGAAATATGGAACCAGCGATTCACGCAGCATCAAACGTCCCCTCACCAGGCGTGCCTTCAAAGCAGGTAATCCGAGGCCGAGTGCGGTCGCAGCCTCGGCGGTAGTAAGTTCCTCTAGATCGCGAAGCATAAGAACGAGCCTATATTTCACGGGCAGCTTCATAATCTCTTTTTCAATCAAACGCCGCATTTCTTCTTTGGAGTAGGATAACTCCGGATCATCTTGCCACGCCTGAATGTTGCGCGGCCTAAACTCCTCGTCTTCGCCCTCAAGACTCTCGATCTCTTTGCGCCCTCGCAAACGTTGCACCCCCGTGTTAACTGCAATGCGTACTAACCAGGTCGAAAACTTTGATCGCCCCTCAAACTCGCCGATATGAGTAAAGGCCTTTAAGAATGCCTCCTGGACGGCGTCCTCAGCCTCGTCGGTACTGCCAAGAATACCAGTAAGACTTCTGTAAATCTTACGACCGTGTAGCCTGACCAACAACTCGAAAGCCTCCGTCTCTCCGGCCTGGACGCGAGCTACAATTTCAGCATCAGGATCCTCCGGCGCAGATTGCTCCCGCTGAAGTGCCTCTAGTGTTGGACGCGACGAGCTGAGAGAAAGATTCACTTCTTTAAGAGGAAATATTAGCCGAGGCTCAAAGTCCGGCACGGTGCCCAGACCCATCTGAAGTGTATTAAGAAAGTTCGTGAGGGATGTCATCACAATAGCCTCGAGAATCTGTTCGTCAGTCAAGCCGCAGTTTCGTAGCAGTTCAATATCATGCGCGCAGAACTCTGCAGGGCGTCTTGCCAATTTCAAAGCACAGTCAAGCAGCGCTTTATCGGTTTCCGAAAGATCCGCGAGGCTGTGATCCAAGGCAATCTGATCCGATTTCTCGGGTGAAACTCCCAGATTCCGCAGCATCTCGCAATGGACGGCGACGCAGTATGTATTCAGGTTCAAGGCGGAGACGACAAGCAGGATGCACTCCTTCTGAAAACGGGATAGAACATCCTCAGTCAGCAGAATCGTTCCGACAGCATTCGCTTCAGCCTCGACAACGTCAGGTCGTAGAGTCTGCGCCCGGAAAATATTTGGAATAAAGCCAAACTTCTCGCGAAAAAAAGCGAACGGCGCAAAGTCTGACGGGCTTCTATCGATCGCGCGCAGATATAGACCGCTCTTGTTTGGTATTTCAAACTCAGACTTGATAGAGAATGCCTCTGCGCTACCATTCGGAGCGTCTTTGAACTGCCACGGCGCGAAATCAGGCGCAACGCCAAGACCTGTTGAGAGGCTGCAGAGAAAGTTGGTTAGCGCAGTCATTAACACGGCTTCCAGCACCATCTCATCCGAAAACCCGAGCGTCTGCAGCCGATCAATATCTTGTTTCCCTATCGACGATGGTTTCCGGCTGAGCTTAAGGGCGAAATCCAGTAACGCCTCGTCCGACATAGACAAACCAGCCGCATGGTGGTCGCCGATCATGCGACCCAATTGGTCTTCCGTTAGGCCAAGTGTGCGCAACGTTTGATAGTGCGCAGTTACGCAATACGTGTTGCGCTTGGCAGCGGCCACTACAAGTAGGATGCATTCCTTTTGAGTTCGCGAAAGTTCGCTGGGTTTGAGAAGAACAGAACCGGCAATCTGAGCTTCTGCTTCGATAACTCGGGGTAGCAAGGTCTGGGCGCGAAAGAGTTTGGGAACGAATCCCATATTTTCGCGGAAGGCCACGAATGGACCAAAGGAATCCGGAACCTCCGCTTCACGCAGGAAACTCATTGTTTTGGGCCTGGGAGAACCGACAACAGTGCAAAAGAATACTCCAATTGCGCAGCACCTGCCAGTAAGGCTGGGAGGGGGACCGGTATCAGAGGGTCGTGTCAACACCCAACATTTTCTGCATCCCTTGCCCGCGGTTGTCGTCTAACAATGTAGGCATCAATCCGACGAACAACCAGCAGTAGCAGTCGAACTACATTTACAACCCAGGGAATCAAAAGATGTGGGCCGAACGAACGAGTTCTAAAGAGGAGCGACAGCTCGATCCCTCGATGTGGCTGGAAAGGCACGGCGACTATCTTTTCCGCTACGCGATGTTCCGGCTCCGCGATAGCGATGCCGCTGAGGACGCAGTCCAGGAAACGATGTTGGCCGCATTGCAAGCGCACCGAGCCTATGAGGGCCGTGGCTCAGAGCGAACGTGGCTGGTAGGGATACTGAAGCATAAGATCATTGACCACTACCGCAGGGTAAGCAGAGCCCGGGCAGTCTCTCCTGGGGACTCTGAGCGTGATGACGAATTTGACCCGTTTGAAAAAACCGACCAGTGGGCAGGTCATTGGCGCGCGGATCTGGCACCGACCGAATGGCAACTCGACGCCTCCACTTTTCTGGAAAGTAAGGAATTCTGGGAGACTTTCGACCGTTGTCTATTGGCGCTCCCGGAAAGGACCGCGATGGCTTTCACTTTGCGAGAGATCGATGGCTTGAGTTCCGAGGAAATATGTGACGTCTTGAATGTCTCTCCGAATAACCTAGGGGTGATGCTTCACCGCGCCCGATTAAAGCTCAGGAGTTCTCTAGAAACCGAATGGTTTCGCAACCAACCTCGCGGCTCCGAAAGACAGCCAGGTGTTGGAGCGAAACCAAATTACCGAACAGGACTACCAGGCATTCATAGAGCCCTAAAGTTCGTAGGGCTCGCCGCTTGAAACGTCTGTAAGGATTAGACCTGCCGGCCGACAAATACGCCGGGAGCAGTGAAATGGTGAAACGCAAGCTCAAAATGGGTGATCGCGTCCGGTTGCACGGAACCATCAAGGAGGTTACCGGCACCGTCAATGGCGAGGTCATTGTTGTCGAAAGCAATAAAGAGCTGATCGGCTACGCAATCCTGCTCGATCGTGCAAATTATCTGCGAGACATGAGCCTGTTTGTCCGTACAGTGTTTGCGAGTTCCGAGAATCTGACGCTCATCGAAATGTAATCCAGCGACAAAGAACCAAGTTTCTTAGCTCCTTCAACAGTCACACTTATTCGTTATCAGCGTCGGCCTAACAGGAGGCAAGCTGATCTTATCTGGAGTTGCCATGTCAAGCCATTACGACGTGATCATCATCGGGACCGGGGCGGGCGGGGGAACGCTTGCTTACAAACTGGCTCCTTCCGGTAAACGCATTCTGCTGCTGGAGCGCGGCGACTATGTGCCCCGAGAGAAAGACAACTGGAGCACGCGGGCTGTCAACCTTGACGGCAAATACAATACGAAAGAAACCTGGCTCGACATGGGCGGAGGCGCACTGCACCCGCACACGAACTACTATGTCGGCGGCAATACGAAATTTTACGGTGCAGCGCTGTTTCGTCTGCGAAAGGAAGACTTTGGCGAGATTCGGCACCACGGCGGCATATCACCGGCCTGGCCGATCAGCTACGACGAACTGGAACCATACTATACCCAGGCCGAACATCTTTATCAGGTTCACGGCAACCGCGGCGAAGATCCAACAGAGCCATATGCCAGCGCTCCTTACAAGTACCCAGCGGTCAGCCATGAGCAGCGCATTCAGCATCTTTCTGACGATCTTGAGCGCGTCGGGTTGAAGCCATTTCACGTTCCACTCGGCATCAGGATTGACGAAAAGAACCCGCGCACAAGTGCCTGCATTCGCTGCAACACCTGCGACGGTCATCCCTGTCTCATCAATGCGAAGTCTGATTCACAAACCATCTGCGTCGATCCAGCGCTGGAACACGAAAACGTTTCGCTGGTCACAAACGCGCAAGTAATTAAGTTGGAAACGAGCGCTAACGGGCGTGAAGTCACTAAAGTAATTGTAAAACGAAACGGCGCAACCGAAGCGTATTCAGGGGACATTGTCGTTGTCTCCTGCGGCGCGGTTAATTCCGCTGCCTTGCTGCTGCGTTCCGCAAGCGATAAACAGCCGCGAGGTCTTGCCAATGGCTCGGATGTCGTTGGCCGGCATTACATGGGTCACATCAACTCGGTGTTGATGGCGCTTTCCAAGTGCCCAAACCCGACCATCTTCCAAAAGACACTGGCGATTAACGATTTTTATCTTGGCTCGAAAGATTGGGACTACCCCATGGGCCACATCTCCTTCGTGGGCAAGCTGGATGCGGACACACTTAAGGCGGGAGCGCCGGCAATCGCGCCTGGTTGGACGCTTGACCAGATGGCCAAACACTCGTTGGATTTCTGGCTAACCTCTGAAGATCTGCCGGATCCGAATAACCGAGTGATGTTGAATGCGGATGGCCAGATCATGCTCAGCTACAAGCTGAACAACGTCGAAGGTCATGATCGTTTGAAGGCCAATCTTCAGAAGGCGATGAAACAGACCAACTGTGATGTGCACGGACATGAATGCCACCAAGGTTTGTTTGCCCGAAATCTGTACCTCGGTCAGCAACTGCCATTGGCTGCGGTGGCCCACCAGAACGGCACGATTCGCTTTGGCAACGATCCCAAAACTTCCGCGCTGGATCGCAACTGCAAAGCACATGAAGTGGACAACCTTTACGTGGTCGATGCGAGCTTTTTCCCATCTAGTGGTGCGGTGAATCCGGCTTTAACCATTATGGCTAACGCGCTTCGCGTGGGCGATCACCTTTTGGAGCGCCTCGGATGAAAACGACGTACAGGGCAGATCGGAGTCAATGAAAAATGATAAATGATAAATGGAACATCCGGACTTTTCAGGTGACACATCTAGGACGATCTATTTTTCATCTTACATTTCATTTGTCATTTGTTTTTCTACTTGCACTTAATCTCCTTGCATCACCTGCATTGGCGATGCACCTGCCGACGGACGCGCGCGCGATAAATAGCTCGCGCGTCCCCTTCCTTTCGGTTCCTAGCGTTCCGCAATCGACGCCAGCAGTTCAGCGAGTAGCAGCTGTTGGAATGACTGTTTCGGATGTGGATCGGTCGGTCGAATTTTATTCGAAGGTACTCTCATTCGAAAAAGTGTCTGATATCGAGGTAGCTGGTGAGGATTACGAGCGGCTGCAGGGAGTGTTTGGTCTACGAATGCGCGTCGTGAGCATGAAGCTCGGTAACGAGCTTATTGAATTGACTGAGTATCTTGCGCCAAGGGGCCGTCCCTTTCCAATCGATTCACGAGGTAACGATCGATGGTTTCAGCACATAGCCATCATCACGAGCGATATGGAAAAGGCCTATGCCTGGCTGCGTGAAAACAGGGTCGAGCATGCCTCCACCGGCCCGCAACGATTGCCTGACTGGAACAAGAACGCTGCTGGTATTAAAGCCTTCTACTTCCGCGATCCAGACAAGCACTATCTTGAGATTCTTGAATTTCCTGACGGCAAAGGCAGTCCGAAATGGTTTTCCCGAGGGTTGTTGATACGTGATCCCGACGGCCACGTAATGGCGCTGATAGAAATAGAAAAGCCTCAATCAGCTAAAGGGAACTGACGATGAGCCAGAATGGATCACTCTTCATTCCCGTAATCCTGGGCACTGCGCGTAAAGGACGTGCCAGCGAAAATGTCGCAAAGTTTGTGCTTGGGGAAGTGCAGAAGCGTGAAGGCGTCGAAACTGAACTAATCGACATTCGAAGTCTCAGCTTTCCTGGTGATGATGCTGGTGAGGCGATCAAGGAGGCCAAATTTTCCGCGACAATTGGCCGCGCCGACGGGCTAATTCTCATTGTGCCGGAATATAACCACGGCTATCCGGGATTACTTAAGCATGTACTCGATACAAATCTAAGAGAGTACATCCACAAAGCCGTTGGCGTTTGTGGCGTATCAGCGGGCGGCTTTGGCGGCGTGCGAGTCATCGAGAACCTGTTGCCGGTGCTGCGGGAGCTTGGCCTGGTGACGATTTTTTGGGATGGCAATTTCTCAGGAGCCCAAAAGCTGTTCGACACAGATGGACGGCTGCAGGATGAATCCTATGTAAGGCGAGTCGACAAGTTTATTGGAGAGCTGGTCTGGATGAGCAAAGTGCTGAGATATGGGCGGCAAAGCGTTTCTATCTGAGGTATGACTGGATCCAGACTGCTCGGAAGACATCGGGAGCGCGAACAAAGAAGATGAAGCAAAGTAACGAAACAACGAAAACCCTAACAGCCGAGGAGCAACGACTCGAACAATCGCGTGAACGTAAGGCGCACTGGAAACGCTGGGGACCCTATCTCAGCGAGCGCGCCTGGGGCACGGTGCGTGAAGATTATAGTTCGTATGGCACGGCCTGGGACTACTTCCCGCACGATCACGCACGGTCGCGCGCCTACCGCTGGAACGAAGATGGCCTGGCGGGTATCTGTGATCGGCATCAGATGATCTGTTTCGCTTTAGCGCTTTGGAACGGCCGCGACCCGATACTGAAAGAGCGAATCTTTGGTTTGACGGGGAGCGAAGGTAACCACGGTGAGGATGTGAAGGAGTATTACTTCTATCTCGACTCCACACCGACGCACTCGTACATGAAGTATCTCTACAAGTATCCGCAGGCCGAGTTTCCCTACGCACAACTGGTGGAAGAGAATCGCCGGCGGGGGAAGCTAGCTTCCGAATTTGAACTGATCGACAGCGGGGTCTTCAATGACGACCGTTACTTTGATGTCTTCGTCGAGTATGCCAAAGCAGACGTGGAAGACCTGCTTGTTCGCGTCAGCGTGGTCAATCGTGCGCCCGAAGAAGCCCGACTAAACCTGCTGCCGACGGTTTGGTTCCGCAACACCTGGTCCTGGAATCACAATGATGAACCGCGGCCCATCCTGCGCAAAGGTGATGCTGGCTCGGGAACTGTGATTGAACTGGAACATTCTGAATACGGCCAGCGCTGGCTTTACTGCGAAGACAATCCCGAACTTCTTTTCACCGAGAACGAAACTAACACGCAACGGCTGTTCAACTCGGCCAACGTTTCGCCGTACGTCAAAGACGGCATCAACGATTACGTGGTGCATGGCGCGCAACAAGCAGTGAACCCCGAGCAGAAGGGCACCAAGGCCGCGGCGAATTACTCGCTGACAATTGCGCCCAGGGAAACGGCGATTGTCCGTCTTCGTTTGTCGAATAAAGTGTACAAGAAGAGCAGCAATGCATTTACCGATTTCGACAAAGTCTTCACCGACCGGATTCGGGAAGCAGACGAGTTCTACAACACAGTCATTCCAAAACATCTCTCAAACGATGCGCGCTCGGTTATGCGCCAGTCGATTGCCGGTTTGCTGTGGTCCAAGCAGTTCTACCACTACGTTATCGAAAAGTGGATCGATGGGGATCCTGCTACACCAAAGCCTCCCGCCGAGAGGGCGAAAGGTCGTAACCACGAGTGGGGGCATCTGTACAACGCCGACGTGATCTCAATGCCGGACAAGTGGGAGTATCCCTGGTACGCCGCCTGGGATCTGGCTTTTCACTGCGTGCCGCTCGCTCTTGTTGATTCGGAGTTTGCGAAGGAGCAACTCGTGCTGATGTTACGTGAGTGGTACATGCATCCGAACGGACAATTGCCTGCCTACGAGTGGGCGTTTGGCGATGTAAACCCGCCGGTGCATGCGTGGGCCGCCTGGAGAGTCTACAAAATCGAGAAAAAGCGTCGGGGCATCGGCGATACGGTCTTCCTCAAGCGCGTCTTCCAAAAGCTCCTCTTGAATTTCACCTGGTGGGTGAATCGCAAAGACGCGGATGGGATGAATATCTTCCAAGGCGGTTTTCTGGGTCTCGACAACATAGGTGTGTTCGACCGAAGTGCGCCCTTGCCGACCGGAGGCCATATCGCGCAATCGGACGGCACCAGTTGGATGGCAATGTATGCGCTTAATCTTCTGGCAATCGCAATGGAACTAGCAAAGGGCGATCCGTCCTATGAAGACGTAGCCAGCAAATTTTGGGAGCACTTTCTGCACATTGCTCGCGCGATGAACAACCGCGGCGATGAGGATATTAGATTGTGGGACGAGCAGGATGGTTTCTTCTATGACGTGCTACACCTTCCCCAGGGGAAGCCGTTGCCGATGAAAGTTCGTTCGATGGTGGGTTTGATTCCGCTGTTCGCGGTCGAGACATTAGAGCCGGAATTACTGAACGAACTTCCTGATTTCAAAAAGCGGATGGAGTGGTTCATCAATAATCGTCCCGATCTAATCGGGAATGTCGCTTGTATGCGCACACCGGGTAATGCCGAACGGCGGCTGCTTTCGATCGTCAGTCGTGATCAACTGCGCAGCGTTTTGCGGTTCATGCTTGACGAGAACGAGTTTCTCTCGCCTTACGGCATTCGCGCTATTTCGCGTTTCCACAAGGATAATCCTTACGTACTTCAGGTAAATGGCACACAGCACCGCGTGGACTACGAACCCGCCGAGTCGAGTACAGGGCTCTTCGGTGGCAATTCAAACTGGCGCGGACCGATTTGGTTCCCGCTCAATTACCTGTTAATCGAATCGCTGCAGAAGTTTCATCACTACCTCGGAGCTGATTTCAAAGTCGAATGTCCGACCGGCTCAGGCCAGATGATGACCCTTTGGGAAGTGGCAGGCGAAATCTCGAAGCGACTCTCGCGTATCTTTTTGCTGGACAAGGATGGACGCCGGCCAGTCTTTGGCGGCACCGAGAAGTTTCAAACCGATCCGAATTGGCGCGATTTGGTGCCTTTCCACGAGTACTTTCACGGGGACAACGGTGCTGGGATTGGCGCCAGCCACCAGACCGGATGGACAGGACTGGTCGCGAAGCTGCTGCAACAGAGCGGCGAGTAGAGTCGAGTAAGATCAGGGTTCTTTATTCGTGCAAGTTTCGTGTGATTTCGTGGATCGTCGTTTCCAAAAAACGTTAGTCATATTCGTGTGATTTCGTGGATCGTCTTTCCGATTTGCGCGGCCAGGTGAGCCACGCGCATCACACGAAACCACAATAAGAAATATTTGATTCGTAATTTTGAAAGGAATTCCGTGAGTGAACCGACTTATGGACGTTAGCTCAGTTTGGTTCAGATGGAGTGGGCCCATGAACATTCGTTCAACAAGACAATTTCGACGCATTGGTTTTAAAACAGAAACCAGCAACTCGGATCGGTGGGCCGTCATTCTGGCTGGTGGCGATGGAACTCGTTTGCGTTCCTTTACTCGTTCGATTACGGGCGACGAGAGACCCAAGCAATTCTGCCCAATAGTTGGGGGCAGGACTCTGCTGGACCAGACCCGTGACCGCGTTGCGTCGTCAGTTTCTCAGGACCAAACGCTATTGGTGTTAACCAGGTCGCATGAGCGGTTTTACAAACAGCTTGCAGCCAGCCTGTCCCGTGATCTCCTCCTTATTCAACCGGAGAATAAAGGAACAGCTCCTGCCATCATTTATGCCCTGATGCGTATTGCCTGGAAGTCGCCCGAAGCGACAGTGGCCATCTTCCCTTCTGATCATTATTTTTCAGACGATGCCGCGTTCATGTCCCATGTCGAGTCGGCTTTTGACGCTGCACGGACCAGGCCAGAGACCGTTACGCTCCTGGGCATCACGCCCGAAAGTCCTGAAGTTGAATACGGATGGATCGAACCGCAATCATCAATTCTCGGGAGGTTGCCGCGTGCGATATCACGAGTGCGGCGCTTTTGGGAGAAGCCGTCGGCCAAGCTCGCCAATGATCTGATGAAACGAGGTTGTCTCTGGAACAGCTTTGTAATGGTTGGCCGGGCCGATGCGTTCCTAAGGATGGCGCGGCGGACACTACCGGAACTTTGTGATTTCTTCGCAGCTATTATTCCTTCGTTTGGGACGCAAACGGAAGCTGGTCACCTTCGCGAACTGTACTCATGGATACCCTCGACAAACTTTTCTCAGGAAGTGCTGGCGATGCGGCCTGATGATCTTGCAGTGATGAAAGTTGATGAAGTTGGCTGGAGCGACCTCGGTGAACCATCGCGAGTGTTGACGACGCTTGCTCGGCTCGGAGTTCAAGCGGAATGGGCTGCCTCCGCCTGATGATGTAGGGCGCCCGGTGTCCGTGGTCGGCAGGGGCGTCCGCAGAGGGAGGCCGCACCCTCCTATTAATATAAGGAGCAATCATGAAAGCAATCGCAGTAAAACCCGGTGTACCGAACACAGTCCACTTAACTGAGTTGCCCGCACCTTCCGTAACGGAGATTCCAAACGGCCGCGGCGTCATGGTTCGAGTCCTACGCGTTGGAGTCGATGGGACGGACAAAGAGATTAACGCTGCTGAATACGGTCAGGCGCCGCCAGGCTACGACTTCTTAATCGTTGGGCACGAAAGTTTTGGGCAGGTTGAAGCAGTTGGCCCGAACGTCACGGAAGTAAAGCCTGGCGATTATGTAGTCGCGACGGTACGCCGCCCAGGTTCGAGCATTTATGACCTGATTGGCACGAACGACATGACGACCGACGATACCTACTTTGAACGCGGTATTAATCTGCGCCATGGATATATGAGCGAATACTACGTGGATGACGCCGAGTTCATCGTTAAAATTCCGCAGGGCCTGAAACAAGTTGGGGTGTTGCTTGAACCGACAACAGTAGTCGAAAAAGGCATCGCCCAGGCTTATGAAATTCAGCGCCGTCTGCGCGTTTGGCGACCTCGTCGCGCGGCCGTGATGGGCGCAGGAACAATCGGGCTGTTGGCGACGTTGGTTTTGCGCCTGCGCGGCTTGCAGGTTACCACCTTCGGCAAGACTCCGAAGCCTTATCTCAATTCTGATCTAATCGAAGCAATCGGGGCAACTTACCAATCAACCGAGGAGCTTTCAATACTTGATGGCGCAAAGAAATATGGGCCGTTCGACATCATTTTCGAAGCCACCGGCTTTTCACCTGTGGTGTTTGACAGCATGCGAGCGCTAGGTAAGAACGGCGTACTAGTGCTCTCGAGCGTTACGGGTGGCGACCGCAAAGTAGAAGTGCCTGCAGACAAGATCAATCTGGAATTTGTATTGGGTAATAAGGTGATGGTCGGCACGGTAAACGCCAATCGAGAATATTTCGAGATGGGCGTCAAAGACATGGCGCAGGCCGAAGCAGAATATCCCGGGTGGTTATCTCGTTTGTTAACGCATCCGGTCCGCGGACTTGAGAACTATCGAGAGCTTTATTCCAAGTTAACGAACCCAAACGGCGCCATCAAAGTCTTCTGCGAAGTGGCAGAATTGTAATCCAACGGAGACGCGGGCGAGCCCCACAGTAAGGAGAGATCATGACCGAAATTACACATGACACACTGCAAGATCTCCAGGCGTCTACCTCCCGCGAATGGCTTGAGACGAACGGCCTCGGTGGCTTTTCGTCCTCAACCATTGTTGGACTAAACACGCGGCGATACCACGGTTTGCTTACCGCGGCAACTAAGCCCCCCGTGGGCCGTATGGTGATGCTTTCCAAATTAGAGGAGACGCTGGTCATGGATGGCCGTCGCTACGAGCTGTCGGCTAACCAGTATCCCGGTGCAATCCATCCACAGGGCTTCAATTATCAGACCGGCTTCCGACTGGACCCCTTTCCTGTTTTCACCTACGAAGTCGAGGCTCTGCGTCTCGAAAAGTCTATGTTCATGGTGCAGGGGCAGAACACCACTGTCATTCTGTATGAATTGAAACCCGATGGCAGCACATTCGAGTCGATCAGGTTGGAGGTACGGCCGCTAATCGCATTTCGCGATTACCACAGCACTACTCACGAGAATGGCGCGCTAGACTCCCATGTCGATACGGAAAATGGAATGACGCGCGTCACGCCCTACAGCGACCTGCCATCACTTCACTTCGCACATGATATCTGCGAGGTTGACACCAACGGCTTCTGGTATCGCAATTTCCAATACCAGGTAGAACAGGAACGCGGGCTGGATTTTGCCGAGGATCTTTTTAGTCCCTTTTCACTTTCCTTTGATCTGAAGGCTCAAGCGAGAGTGCGAATAGTTGCTTCAACTGAGCGCAACGACGTGGGCAGCGCCGATCGGTATCGCAAAGCAGAAGTCAGCCGTCGAAAAGCAATCTCTTCTGGCGTCACAAAGGCGAATGAGTTTGTTCGCAAGCTCACACTTGCAGCCGATCAGTTTATCGTTGCCCGCGAGCGTTGCAAGACCGTGATCGCTGGTTATCACTGGTTCAGCGATTGGGGTCGCGACACAATGATTGCTCTTCCCGGGTTGACGCTAACCACGGGCAGACCAGAGATCGCTAAGAGCATTCTTGCGGAGTTCGCTAATCATGTCGATCAAGGAATGTTGCCGAATCGCTTTCCCGATGCCGGCGAAACTCCTGAGTACAACACCGTCGATGCCACACTCTGGTTTTTTGAGGCTGTGCGAGCGCTATTGCAATATACCGAAGACTACGAATTCGTTCGAGAGAATCTCTACGCCATCCTAAACGACATCATCGAATGGCACTTTAAGGGTGCGCGGTACAACATTCATGTCGACACGGATGGTCTGCTTTCTTCTGGCGAACCAGGGGTTCAGCTCACGTGGATGGATGCGAAGATCGGCGACTGGGTAGTCACGCCGCGCCATGGGAAGCCAGTTGAGATTCAAGCACTCTGGTACAACGCCCTGCGGGTCATGGAGCACCTGGCCGGTAAATTCAAGAACTCCAAAGCCAGAAAGAGCTACGCAGAAATGGCCGACCGTGCGCGCGA
The DNA here is from genome assembly GCA_035644135.1 of Pyrinomonadaceae bacterium. GTDB lineage: Bacteria > Acidobacteriota > Blastocatellia > Pyrinomonadales > Pyrinomonadaceae > PSRF01. The sequence continues at coordinate 103,911 of DASQPD010000124.1, read as the reverse complement.
TAGTTTCAACGCGCTGTTTTGGAACGAAGCGACGGGCTGTCTTTACGACGTGGTAAACGGCGATGCGCGCGATGCTTCGATCAGACCAAATCAGATTTTCGCGATCAGCCTTAAGAACTCTATGGTGTCGCAAGAACAGGCCAAAAAGATTCTCGAGGTTGTCGATCGCGAACTACTAACACCGCGTGGCCTGCGCACACTCTCACCAGGCGACCCTCAATATCGCGGCCGTTACGAAGGGAGTCCTTCGAGCCGCGATAGTGTCTATCACCAGGGAACGGTATGGCCATGGTTGATGGGTCCATACATTACAGCGTACGTGAGGACGTTTGGTTTGAAAGCGGGGCGAGCGGCCACTGCTGAATGGCTCAGGAACTTCGAGGAACATCTTGGCGAAGCCTGTCTGGGTCAGGTGTCGGAGATTTTCGATGGCGATGCGCCACACAATCCGCGCGGCTGTGTTGCGCAAGCATGGAGTGTTGCCGAACTTCTGCGCGCAGCCGTCGAGGACGTTTATGCAACCGAACCGTCAGCTCGCGCGGCTAAAGCCACACGTTAAGGAGAGCCTCGTGAGATTTGCAGCAATGTTCCTTCAATTTATCGCCTTGTGCGGTGTCTCGATTGCTTTGAGTTCTCCAAGAGCAACAGAGCAGAACCGAACTTCACCAGTTACCGTGGGCGAGATGGCGCCAGACTTCACACTCGCTGACCACCAAGGTCAGAAAATCACGTTGTCAGAAGCGCGTGCAAAGAGCCCAGTGATAATCGTTTTCTACCGCGGTTACTGGTGACCGTTTTGCGCGCGGCAGTTGGCCGCATTGCGTACCCTGTTGAAGCCAGGTGAAAACGTGAAACTCTATGCGATTAGTATTGATCCGCCCGCAGTGAGCAAAACTTTTGCTGAGAAGCTCGCTTCGGATGGTAAAGGCCGGATTAATTTTTCCATACTCTCGGATCCTGAGCACAAAGTCATAGATGCTTACGGTCTGCTTGATCCCTCATACAAGGCACAGGACGTTTACGGCATTCCGCATCCTGCCGTGTATGTAATCGACAAAGGCGGCCGCGTCTCCTGGGCGAAAATCGAATCCAATTATCGTGAGCGTCCTGTAAATGATGAGATCCGAGCAGTCCTTGACGCCCTAAAGTAATCCGGAAGATCCAGGAGACAGTTTCATGCAGATGGTTTCAGCATTAGCACAGTCGCTTGAACAATCACCTTTTGTCTATGACGAACTCCGGATAGAGATGTCAAGCGGTAAGTATGTCGTCACTCTGGCCCAGACCCCAGAGGAGATCGACGCGGCGCTGAAACTGCGCTTTGAAGTATTCAATCTCGAACTCGGTGAGGGACTCGACTCGTCATTTCGAACGGGGCGTGATCGGGACCAGTTCGACGCCATCTGCAGTCATCTTGTAGTCACCGACCAAACCAACGGGAACGTAGTCGGTACTTACCGGCTGCGGACGATCGAGATGGCAGAGAGTGCGGAGGGCTTTTATTCAGCAGGCGAGTTTGATCTGAACCATTTGCCTCAAGGAGTGCTGAACCAATCAGTAGAGCTCGGCCGCGCATGCATAGCTCAGAGCCACCGAAACAGGCAAGTTCTCTTTTTGTTGTGGAAGGCACTAGCGCGGTACGTTCAGGCCAGGCGAAAGCGTTTTCTTTTTGGCTGCTGTTCACTTACCAGCCAGGAGCCGAATGAAGGCAACCAGCTTTTGGGTCACCTGACGCGAGGTGGTCATATGCATCAGACGCTTTTTGTGCCTCCACAGGCTGGATACGAATGCAAGACCGACTATTCAGGCTCTGGCCCAAGCGGCGAAGTGAGGATCCCGCAGTTATTCGGAATGTACCTATCAATGGGGGCCAAGGTGTGCAGTCCGCCCGCAATTGACGGACTGTTCAAAACCATCGACTTCCTTGTTCTCTTTGACGTTGAGGCGATGGACTCAAGGACTCGAAACATCTTCTTTGCTCGTTGAAGGTCTGATTGATGAAGTTGTTACGCGCTACAATCAGGCTAATTGGCTTGTGCGGTATTTCTGGCCTCTACTATCTGCGCTGGCTGGCTGGTGTCTCGTTCCTCCTCGCCGCTCCAGATCACGCACTTAGATGGCGCAATAGAAACTTTGGCGGCTGGGCGCGAGCGTCCGCCCGGATCATGGGTCTGACAATTAACGTGCGGAATAGGCCACCGACCGCTCCTTTCCTGCTTATCTCAAACCATCTTAGCTACATCGATGTTGTTATTCTCGCGTGTCTGCTCAATTGCGCGTTTGTTGCGAAGAGCGAGGTAGCCAGATGGCCCGTCCTTGGTTTCATTTGTGGCAACCTCGACACCATCTTCATCAACAGGAAAAGCAAACGAGATCTGTTAAGAACGATGAGCACAGCAGAGGCGACTTTGAACCGGGGCTTGGGACTGGTGCTGTTCGCAGAGGGAACCAGTACCGGTGGGGGCAGACCCCAGCCATTCAAATCATCATTACTTGAGTTCGCCGCGCGGCGGCGTCTGCCTGTTCACTATGCAAGTATTGGTTACGTTGCGCCACCAGGTGAGCAGCCGGCTGAAGAGTCGGTTTGCTGGTGGGGTTCGATGACCTTCCCAGGTCATCTTTTTGGGTTGCTGCAATTATCCGAGTTTGAAGCCAACCTGACGTTTGGGCCAGAGCCAATTATTAACGAGGACCGGCGCGTTCTCGCTGCTCAACTATGGTCCGCGGTCAACGCGCAGCTCGAGCCTCTTGGAGTAGAAAGTTAAGGAAGAATCGCTATGCATCAGGAGACTCGTTTAATCATCAACTGCATTGGCTTGCTTGAAGAAGGCGCGCGCCTGCTCGAGCGAATCAGCGACGATGTGTATTCAAAAACGAGTGTGCTCTCACGCCGAGGCAGCGTCGGTGGGCATCTGCGACACTGCCTCGACTTTTACAAGAGTTTCTTGAGCGGTCTTGAGTCTAACCGGATTGATTACAATTTCCGCCGGCGCGATACACGACTCGAAACTGATCGTTATTGCGCCATCCATGAAATTCACCGGTTGATAACCGAGCTTCGTGAAATACTACCGATCTTTCGCATCGCGCCAATCCTGGTAAGCATGGAAGACTTTGGTGTTAGTCGCGAGTCCTGGTGCGGTTCCTCTGTAGTCCGAGAGCTGGAGTTTCTGCAGAGTCATACCATTCATCATTATTCCTTGATGGCAGTATTACTTCGGTTCGAAGGAATTGAGCCTGGCGCGGAATTTGGCGTTGCGCCGTCCACTCTACGCCATTGGCAGACGGAAACAACATGTGCACAGTAAGCTGGCTGCATCAGAAAGGTGGTTACGTGTTGCTGTGTAATCGCGACGAGCGTCACACGCGCAAACCAGCGAGCGGCCCGCGACACGATAGTTTACGTGGTGTTTCATTCATTGCTCCGGTTGACGGCGATCATGGCGGTTCCTGGATCGGGGTCAATCAGTTTGGGCTGACGTTGTGTTTGTTGAATAGTTATGGCGTGACGAATCATATCGCAGATCGTGTGTATACGAGCCGAGGGTTGCTCCTCAAGGATTTGCTTGACTGCCAGAATAGCCAACAGGTTATTGAACGCCTGAGCGATATTAAACTCGATCCCTTTCAGGCTTTTACTATGGCGGTTCTGTCAGTTGATAAGCCTGCCGTTCTGTTTGAATGGACCGGACGTGAATGCAGTATTGACCCGGATGGCGAACCGCGGATGCCGCTCACATCTTCTTCCCTGAAGGATCCTAACGTCGTCGAGCTCAGGAGGAAACTGTTTGGCGACATGGTGGCCCAACGGGGCGAAGTTGATGCGGAACTCCTTCATCGATTCCATCTCAGCCATCTGCCCGAGCGGGGGCCGGCTTCTGTTTGTATGCATCGTCACGACGTCTCTACCGTAAGTTTAAGCGTTGTCACTGTCACACCTCAGACGGTTGAGTTCTCTTATCATTCGAATTCTCCGTGCCTTCCAGCTCCGGCGAACAAGGTTCTTATCGAGCGCGCCGCCATCCGTTTTCAGGTGGCAGCGTCATGAGAGTCGGCGGAAGAATTCTGAAACGAATCGCCGCTTGGAAGTGGTGGATCCTGATTGCCTATCTACTTTTGCTCGGGGCCTCGTACCTCGTGCGATCGCAACTCGGCAGAGAAGCGATTGCGCCTGAGATGTCCGTGTTGTCAGTGCCTACGATCCACCGTGACCAGGCCACCGGTCAAACTGTTCGCCTCGCTTATAGAGACTACCAGTCTGAGGAGGGTCCGAATGCTTCAGTGGTAGTCCTTTTACAAGGAAGTCCCGGAGACCACCGAGATTTCCTCAAGCTTGCTCCCGAGTTGGCCAGGCGATACCGCGTAATCGCCCCTGATCTTCCTGGCTTCGGTTCTTCCTCGCACGCTATTCCTGACTATTCGAATCGCGCGCATGCGCGTTACGTGCTGGAGATGCTCGACAAACTGCACATCCAGAAGGCGCATTTTGTTGGCTTTAGCATGGGCGGGGGTGTTGCGCTAAACATCGCGGATATGGCACCCGAGCGCATCGCGTCGTTGACGATGCTTTCAGGCATTGGCGTGCAGGAAATGGAACTGCTCGGCAATTATCATCTCAATCATGCGATTCACGGAGCGCAACTGGCGTTTCTTTGGTTTTTGCACAACGGCGTCCCGCATTTTGGCTGGTTCGATCACTCGATGCTCGACCTTTCATACGCGCGGAATTTCTATGACACCGACCAGCGGCCTTTGCGAGGCATCCTCTCGAAATATTCTGGCCCGATGCTAATTATTCATGGCGAGCACGATGTCATGGTGCCGGTAGAAGTCGCGCGCGAAGATTATCGGCTGGTGCCACAGAGCGAGCTGGTGCTCTTTCCTGATGAGAACCATTTCTACGTTTTCGGTTTTCCACAACGTCAAGCGGCGGTGGCCATCGACTTCTTCGACCGGGTTGAGAAAGGCCAGGTGCGAGTTAAAACTAATGCGGATCCGCAAAGGGTCGCATTAGCTGCCGCACCCTTCAATCCCGCTTCGTCTATTCCGAAAGCGATGGGGCCAACGGCCCTGGTTCTTTTCGGACTCCTGGCGCTGGCCACGCTGCTTACGGAAGATTTAACGTGCGTCTGGGCCGGCGTTCTGGCGGCCGAAGGAAGAATCAGTTTCGCTTTCGCCGCGATCGCTTGTTTGTTTGGAATCTTCATTGGCGACATTCTGTTGTTTCTGGCAGGCAGACTCATTGGTCGCACGGTTTTACGCCACGCCCCGTTGAAATGGTTTGTCTGCGAATCAGATGTGGAAAGAAGTTCCATCTGGTTCAGACGCCGGGGCATGAACACGATCGTGGTTAGCCGCTTTTTGCCAGGCACGCGTTTACCAACTTATTTCGCGGCGGGTCTGCTGCGTACGAGTTTCGTAAAATTTACTTTTTATTTTCTGATAGCCGCTGCTGTCTGGACGCCGCTGCTGGTTGGAGCGTCGATGGTATTGGGCCGCGAGGTGATCGAGTCGACCCTGATGAACGAGTATCTCTTCTTAAGGATCGCAATCACAGCGCTGGTCGTGTTCATCGGCATTAGACTGTTGCTTCGCTTGGCGAGTTTTCGCGGACGGCGGTTGTTGCTGGGGCGCTGGCGCAGACTTGGGCGGTGGGAGTTCTGGCCGCCCTGGGTTTTCTATCCACCGGTCGTTCTTTACGTTGCTTTTCTCGGATTGAAACATCGCAGCGCGACGCTATTCACTTGTGCTAACCCGGCGATCGAAGAAGGCGGATTCATCGGCGAATCGAAGAGCAGGATTCTTCAAGGCCTGGCGCAGAAACCCGACTCGCGGTCTTTTATTGCCCGCTCAAAGCTGCTTAAGAATACCCTCTGCCATCACGCTCGACTCGAGGGCGCTCGCGAGTTCATGCGCGATCACACTTTGAGTTTTCCGGTCGTTTTGAAACCCGATGCAGGAGAGAGAGGTTCTGGCGTCTCCGTTATCAGATCAGACGCTGAACTAAACGACTACTTGCACGCATCCTCGGAAGACAATGTGATTATTCAGGAATACGCCGACGGACTGGAGTTCGGCTGCTTCTACTACCGATATCCAGAGTCCCAGCGGGGAAATATCTTTTCAATTACTAGAAAGCTATTCCCTTCGGTGATTGGCGATGGCGTGAGCACGCTGGAGAAATTGATCCTCAAAGATGATCGAGCTATATGCATGGCTCGGGTCTACTGTAACGCACAGCAAGATCGGCTTTGGGATATTCCTGAAAAGGGCAAGTCGGTGGAATTGATTGAAATCGGAACGCATTGCCGCGGAAGTATTTTTCTTGACGGTCGCGAGATTAAGACTGAAGCGATGGAGAACGCAGTCGATCGGCTGGCTCAAGGCTTCAATGGGTTTTACTTCGGTCGATTTGATATTCGTACGCCGTCGCTCACTGATTTTCAGCAGGGTAGAAACTTCAAAGTCATCGAGCTCAATGGCGTGACTTCGGAAGCCACCAACATTTACGACCCACGGAATAGTCTTGTCACAGCCTATCGCGTTCTTTTCCACCAATGGCGCATCGCTTTCGAAATCGGCGCGCAAAACCGCAAACGAGGCGCAACACCGGCCTCTTTGAGGAAGCTTGCAAGCTTGGTTGTTCAAAAATGGCGCAAACGAGGTGAAAGGTCTGGGCCGGTTCCGCGACCAATAGTTCGTGAGACTGATTCAGCCTTCGCAACTCGCAACGGAAATCTGAATTCCCAGGAGGGTCTTTATCATGCCACTATCGAGAGTGTTGAAAATCTTTGACTGGTTAGTCCGAATCGGCGTCGCGGTGATCCTGCTGCAGACTTTGTTCTTCAAATTCACTGGCGCCAAAGAATCGGTTTACATCTTTACAACGCTCGGAGCTGAGCCCTGGGGCCGCATTGGCTCCGGCGTCGTCGAGCTGATCGCGTCGATCCTCTTACTAGTTCCGCGCACGGCCTCGCTGGGTGCCATCCTTGCACTTGGCACAATCTGCGGCGCTCTATTCGCTCACTTTACGAAGTTGGGGATAAAAATAGCAGCTGTTGACGATCATGGCGAATTGTTTGCTCTGGCAGTGGTCGTACTGGTGGGCAGCCTGATAGTACTTTATCTCCACCGCAGCCAAATCCCCGTAGTCGGGCCAAGGCTGTTTCCGCAATCAGCTCTTTGACGCACTGCGCGGTGGAGGCGGGTTGATAGTGGGTTGACTTTGTTGATCGACAAACGATTCAGATTGGGCGTTTTGCAGTCGCTAGATTCGTTCTTCGTGTGGGCAATTTGTGGCCAGAATTCCCAGGATGCGACTATACTGGACCGTAACGGATGGGAAGGAATGTAAAAACCCTAGTAAATCGATGGTGGCTGCAACTTTCGAAAAGGCAAATACTTACGTTTTTGCCGAACCCTTAGTTTGGGACCGAGAGGTCGGAGGTTCGAATCCTCTCGCCCCGACCAGAAACATTTAGCAAAAACGGAGAAAAGGCCACCCTTGCGAGTGGCCCTTAGTGTTTTGTGACGTCGATTGTGACGCAACCCTAAGCCGCGGTGTGATACCGGGACTTCAGGCCCGCCTTCTTGAGCGCCTCAGAAGCAACAGCTTCAGCGTTTATTTTTGCCTGTAGGACGTCACGAAGGTAAGCCGTCAAGGTTAGTATGAGTTCGGGATCAATAGGCAGCCCACGCCGTGCGCGATCTTCAATTCGTTCGACTTCCTCAATGGTCAACAGAACCCCCTTTTCCGGTGAACACTTGTGATTTGCAGGCGTCTCCACTTGCAAAACGACTAATTCCGACTCGTGTCCAGTGGAAAATTTAGGAGAGTGTAACCGCTGGCAATCTTACGCTCTTAACCCTTGCGGGACAAGGGACGCGCCAGGGCAGGCGTGTGATTCTTATCCAAGGCGCGCAGCAAAAAGCGGCAAGCACCCAAGCCTACGCTCTTGTTTTTTTGAGTCGTGGATTGGTTATTAGTTGATCATCTCCAAAGTCGTTGAAGTTGTGGAGTAGGTAGGTTGTAGCGGGGCCGCGCAGTCATTCAGAGCTAACCGGCGAGTACGAGAGTAGTGCTTCAACATTCCGGGCGATACGTGACCGACCTGGGCCATGATCGTATGGCTCCGTTTCCCACGCAAGACGAAAGCGCGGACACCTCCTTTGGCTTGTTTTCCTATTCCACGTTGACCATAATCACCGCGCCCCGATTCAACTCAAAGCTTGTTTGGTCTTTTCCACAAGGAGAGAGTGATGATCCGAATTTTGTCCCAATGCTTCACTGCAGTTTTGGCCTTACTATTCTTTGTCACACCGACTGTTGCTGACCCAATTGGCACTGCTCAATTAAGTTCTGCGGATCAGGGATGGGCCAATGTTTTTTCCCCGGTGAGAATCAGGATTGATTTCGCATCACCTTTCGGGGTCAGTCCTTGGCCACGATTCTGGACGTTTTTGTAGGGCCTGGAGATGTGGGCCGAACGTTTTCGATCAGCTCGGGTGCACAGTTTGAAACTGCCTCGGCGTTGCTTACAAACGGCTCAAATGAATACATAGTTTTCTTTACCGGCCCCGGGATAATTGGAGGTGGTTCGGCTGGGGAGCAGCGTTTCGAGTCACAACTTTTCTTTGGCAATTCGGGCCGCATCGATTTCGCCGGTTTCCAGATCACTTCCCTGGATTTTCGGCTCGACGAGTTTGTGCTTAATACTCCCGGCAGAAACCCGAATGGAGATGGTATATGGACCGACTTTACCGTGCGTGGCACGTGAACGGAACTGCGGTTCCCGAACCGGGAACTGTGGTAGTTTTGGCAATAGGTCTAGCGGGACTTGGAGTGAAGGCTCGAAGAAAGAGCGCCAAATGGAAGTTCAGCCCAGGGCCTGGCTGAAGATCAAAACCAGCGCCGGCCGCCAAGAAATGCAGAAGCGAATCGAGAACTGGGGCTAAACAAAATCTCAATGGAGGTATGGGCCCCATGCTGGACACCTCGTTTTATAAAGAATTTGTGAACGTGCTTTGTGACGTAACCCTGTCAGAGCGCCCAGAATACGACGGGATAACACGACGTGACACTGAGCGAGTGAAGCGCTCTCAAGTTGCTTGATGTTTTAGACCTAGGTGTTACTCAGTAGTGCGTCGAGATAAGACAGATTGTCTATTTGGGACCGAGAGGTCGGAGGTTCGAATCCTCTCGCCCCGACCAATAATTCCAATTCCCTCAATGGCGCAGAGAGAATCATCAACGGTGAGAACCTGCTCTACGCCAGCGTTCCTGACTTTGTCAGCGGCTTTTACGTTTTTCCGCGAAGACTTTTGCGGGGAGGCTTCTTACGTTCCGCTTCGCCCGTAGCTGCTTCCGCGGCCTCTTTGGATTCGGGCTCGGTTACAGTCAGCAGATCCTTCTCCACTTCCGAAACCGGTTTTTCGGCGCCGTGCGGACCCGCATCACAAGCCCACCAAAAGTCCTTTAATGAAAGCAGTAACCGGCGGCATTCCCAATTGTCGATCTCGAGTGCTCCATCTGCATCCACGGTTACACGCGCCAGCACCACCCAGGGATCATCCGGACAGTCAGGACAGGTGGGGATTGGACCATGGCCCAAATCCGTAATGTCGGGCGGTTGCTGATGAGTGTCGGGGCAATAATTCAAAACGCTGATCTCGTAACCGTCTCGCCAACGTGAGTTTTCGCAGCGAGTATCGTCACAACCACAACCTATCGGCTGAACGCGAACCGGTCGAGTAGCAAATTGCTTGTACTTGACTGCGACGTAGAGTTTTTCGTCCGGCCGCTCCTCAAAAACTTCGCTGCACCAGGGATCCTTTGCTTCAACGCACGGCTCGCCGGTCACACCAGAGACTCCGCGAGTTCGCACGTCGAAGCTGCGCGCGCAATCGATGCTGATCTCATTACCGCAGGGATCGAGCGCGTATCCCGGCTTAACAATTACTTGCCAGGGCTCGTACCCCTCCTCGCCCTTTTTTTTGGGCATCAGACAAACCAGTGCACCACAGACCACGCCCCATCCATGCAGCATTCGGTTGTGTAGACGCAGCTTGCTCCGAAAATACTCCTGCTCGAGCGTCAGGTCGTCAGAAGTAATGAGCTGGCGCGCATAGTAGCGAGGCCATTCGCCGGTGCTCGGGCAACAGGGCATTTCGCGACATATTGTGTCGGTTTTCATAATCTTCTCCCCTTCATACTTCAGATTCTTCGGCCTCATCTTTTCTTACTAGCGAACTGATAAGGTGATACAGCAAGCGCAGCGTGTAAACGATCGGTCGAATGCTGTTGTCGATGTCCGGCTTCCAACCCTTGTCGGTCTCTCTTAGTTCTATATTTGCCAAAGGCAGACAACATTCATCGGGATAAGCGCGGCACGACCCGATTACGTAATCGACTAAGGCATCGTAGTTGACCTCGCCTCCCTCAAACACATTCCGGGGAAAATTGCTTTCTCTTTCAGGGGCAAAGCCGTCTCGCACTTCTATTGAATACTGCTCTCGAATGGAACCAGACGCGCAAAGCGTCACCGTTTCGCAGTCTCCCGCCATGGCCGGCACTGGATCGGTCTCACATTCGTGATAACACAAGACCACATGGGCAAACGGAATCTCGCAGTAGTTATGGCGATCCGCCTCGTGATGCCTTCGCTGCTGACCGTACTCACCACGACCCTGGTAGCCTTTGCTCGTCTGAGCAGACTCATACGATGGCAAAGTAGGCAGAGGCTGCGGTTTTGACGGACTCGAAACAATGATTTCGTGTCCACATCTATCAATGGCCAGTCCAGGTAAGACAATTACGCTCTTGCCGTCATCTTGCAGCTCAACCTTCAGACCGCAGACGACCCCTGGCCCGGTTACCAGACGGTTAAGCAGCCAGCGTTTGGAGTTGAAGTAGTCCTGTTCAAGTTCCAGGTGGAAAACGTCCAGCAGCTTGCCGTAGAAATAGTTATTCCGCTCGGGCGCTCTGAGATCGGCAGGCACTTTGTGATTACTGCGCTCATGACGGTGTTGATTGTGTACCATGATTTCCTCCGTATGTGAGTTCCGGATTTCCGGTTGCGTTGCGGCTTGTCCGGATAGTCAGCCCACCCTGGTCGTCGTTCCCAGCCGGCTGCTTTCGCCGATGCTTCCCGGCGACTTGCCAGCCAGCGGATTGTCTTCACCGAGTGGCATCCCTTCTCTAAACCTGGTCTCGAGCGGTGGGCCAGCCACAACTGTGTCGATCCCCAACCGCGCCTGGAACTCAACACGCATGCGCGGCTCGATGATGCAAAGATGATATTCCGTGTGCGCCGGCTTCTCGCCGTCTATGATTGACCGCACTTTGGTTAGCGTTTCAGCACATTTCAACTGAGATCGATAAACTTGAACGTTGAACTGATGGGCCAGGTCTTCAAAGAGCGGAGCACCAAACTCCTCGTTCGTAATCAAATGTGAATGGTCCAACGTGGCCGTCGCGCCAATCACCGCACCCTGCGGATGCGCAGGAGCCAACATTGTCGTAACTCCAAGAGACGACTGTTCGCTTCCACTCCATTCCTTCTCTTTGCCGGAGGGCGCTGCCTTCTGACAATTGCAGGGAACCACTTCGGCGGGCAGAGCCCACCAAGCCCCATTCACGATTGGTTCCTCAATGACCGCGCTGACCCCTGCAAAAAGGTTCAACGATTCCCGCAGACCTGCGACGGTCCCGCGACGTCCATACATCTCGAATGCTCTGGCTATCACCTGCCGCTGCTTTTGTTCGTCCCAGTCCTCGTTTAACTCCAGGGCCAACCACCCGGCCAGCCAGGTCAGAAACTCTCCGGGAGTCGCGCGTGGATCAAAGAGCTCTGGCAAGAGTTCAATACTGACCTCCACCTCGGCAAACAAACTCTCCAGGAGCGAGACAAAGCGCAGCAGGAAATCTCCGCAGCAGCATGTACCCGTGACTCGGCAGATTTGATGATCCGGAAGATTACCCAGGAGCGACTTGGCACAGTCACCATCCGGCATTCCTGATTTCTGAGCGATTAAAGAATGGTCGATCATGAAGTGTGCGCCATCACAAGGTGTGTCTTCACGATAGATTGAGGGCAGATGCTTGAGGTAGGTTTCGTGATCAAACTCCACGCGAAGCTGGGGCACTACTGGCGAGCTTTGGCCATTGCCGGAAAAGAGGGCGCCGACCCAGAGAAACTTTGCCGGGTTTCCTCCGATGAACAGATCTCGGACGCCGGAAAACGGGTCTGGAACAGCGGAGTGTGGGCGCCATTTTTGGTCGGCAAATGGCTCGGCACCATTCGGATCGACCAGCGGCGGAGCGGTGTCGTCATCAGAAGTATGAACAAACAGCCGCAAGTATGCACCGCTCGCAACGCTGGCGCCCGGTGTTTGCAGACGGTGCCAGGTTACCGGTGATTCGCCCGCGGCGATCGCATGGCTCCAAAGAACACCACGACGCAGGTATCCGCTTGTGGTCGCGAGGCGTACCGGTGCAACACTGCCGCCAGTATGGACCAGCAGGTTGCCTTCGAGATCAATCGCCAGCGCCGCCACTGGACCTCGATAACCAACGGCCGCGCCGACAAATCCGTAATCAGAGCCATTATTGAATTTGAGAACCTGCTGAAGTTCATTATCGCCGACATAGATCGCGTCCTTTGTTACAACGATCCCCATCGGTTTCTTGAGCTGTGTGGCGCCGATTGCCAGGAAGTTGCCTGCGGGATCCAAAAGGGGCTGGCCATTGCTGTCAAACACAAACACCGCATGCCATGCCTCATCGATAACATATAGCCGAACTTCCCCATCTGAGTACGCAGCAATGTCACTTGGCCGGCGCAAGACGTAGGCTTGATTAATTACCTCCCAAAATGACGGTATTAGCGTTCCAGTGCGGTTGAACTTCTGCACCCTGGAGTTGCCGTAATCGACCACGTATACGTTTCCATCATCGTCAGCTGCCAGCGACCACGGTGAATGGAAAGCTCCCGGTTCGGAAGAGGGTTGCGGGTTTCCTCCAATATCCGAGTTACCCCAGATATCCACGAGTTGCCAGGAATCGATATCGAAAAGCTGCAACCGATCGTTTCCGCTGTCGGCAACAAAAAGTGAATGGCGGTAGTCGGGTATCAATAGTCCACGTGGAGTCTTGAACTGCGTCGGACGACTTCCCTTCCCACCCAGGCAAGGCACAGGTGCCAACGTTTGGTCGCACGAGTCGATCCTCAGCACGCGATCACCCTGCGGATCACTGAAATAAATAGTTCCATCCGAGTCGACGGCGATGCCGGCCGGACCGTCAGGGATTCCGCTGGTAACAGGTTCGAGTGACGGAGTCCCGGCGAGTAGCGGTAGGGAATAGAGTTGAAGGGCGCCATCGTCTCTTAATTCCAGCCCTTGCCACTTAAACTCAGGCCAGACTCCATTCACATTGAGAAACTGAAAATTGTTTTTAGTATCCTCGGTCACAGCGCTAGTCCTCTACTCCCATCCAGCACACTTGCCATCCCTTCTCTTCATTCGTGTCAGGATCTCGAGAGTACTTAAACAAACTGTCTACGGCAGATTGCAGACGCGGCATGAAATCGTCGGGCTTAGCATGCGTCAAACTAGCCAATATGCTTGCCATGGGCCCTCTTTTCTCAAACGTCGGGACAAGCAATTGTCCAATCAACAAGACATTGGCCGTAAACTGATCCGGTTTGGGATCTACCACCTGAATGATTCCTTCGAGCACCATCGAGATTTCAAGGGCCTTCCTGTCTGTGGTCGTATTTCCGAATGTGTGGTGTCTTATCCTGGGGCCGGCTATACGAGCTGAATAACAGGGTGTTGTGCGGAACCCGCAAGCTGAGGTATTGACAATTGTCGTCAGGCCGATCGGAAGCACAAAAGGAAAGAATGTCAGTGCCTCTGAGAAACGGCCCACCAGCTCGCTGCCTGTCCCTCCCTCAAAGGTTTCAGCAGGGTTGAGTGGAGCAAAAATCAGCGGCTTCCAGTCTGGGGCGACGGTCTCGCAACAAATGTAGGGCTGCGCGGGAGGTCGAGCGCTCAAACGTTGCGCAATCGATAAATCTTTCTCGAGTTGGCAGTTCAACACCTCCGCGCGGGCAAGTACGAGTCGCATCCCGGAAAGGATTTCCTCTTTCGCGTCGCCGTTCGTGGGTTGTCTGTTTGAATCCAGCTCGACCCAGCAAAAGACCGGTTCCTCCTTTAGGCGCACGGCGCCGCGCTGGTTGCAGATGCCTTCACGTTGTTCTGCTTCTTTGAGGTCCTCGCCGTAAATCACAGTCAGGTCATAGAGCTTGGGTGTTCCGTCTGGTTCGCCGGCTGACGGTGGCACTGGTTCCACCCGGTCTTCAATAGAGACAATTTCACGACCTTCCGCGTCGATCGCGTACCCCGGTCCAATGTTGACCAGGCGATCCCCTCTCTTCCCCGACACCGCAAAGCCATTGCCTATGCCGGGTTGATGCAGACTCTTGTTGTGGAGCCAACGCAGCTCGCGATTAAAAGCGTCCAGGCCTTGAAGGTCCTCTGCGAAAAGGCGTTGACCGTTGAAGAAATCTAATCGCTCAATTGAGCGTGTTTGTTTGAGAAAGTCCATTGGCTAGTTCCTTCAAGAGCGTAGATAAATGATCATCATTGCAGAACTCAGGTTGGCCGAAGGCAGATCTCCTTCGTGCCTCAAACGTCAGCCGCCTTGTACGGTTTTACATTCGCAATCTTTAACCGGCTCGCAAGTAAGCTGTGCTTGTTCCTGAATACCAATCCAGCAAACATATAGCTGTTGCCGCCGCGCAAAATTCAGAAACTCGTTAGGAAAGCCGTGCGCTCGCCTCGCCATCACGTGGGACAGCGGATCCAGGTTCGCGTAGCGCACACGGGACCCCACGACCGCTATTATCGGCGGCATCCAGAGGCGGAATCTGAAATGGAACGCACTCTCGTTATCGATGTGCGAAATAGGAACGGGAAAAAACTCGATGTTGGTTTTGTCCCAAAGTGAACCCTGGAGCCATGCAAAGTAGCATGGCGTTTGAGTAAAGCCCGCAGTTGAAGTGTCTATCGTTACCTGAACCCCAATCTGTGTTTGGCTCCGGCGGCCACCCTGGCTAGCTACAGACTCAATCCACGGATCCCAGGCAGTGCCTCCAGCGACAGTTGCGCCGCGACCGATTCGCGGTTTTGCAAACCCTCGGGAGAAATGTGGCAAGAATTTCGTATTGAACCGGGGAACGCGTTTGGCGCCCGGTAGATTTTCCTCATTCTCATAACTGATCTGCGCCAATGGCACGCCGTCACTGAAACGGGAATGGCGAGAAGCCTCCCATTGAAATTCCGGTCCTTCCCGCCGGCAAGAACAGTTTGAAGGGCAGTCAGAGAATTCTCTTGCCTCATGCTCACACTCTCCTCGCTCCTTGCAATTGACAACAAGCGTGAGCGCCGAATCTCCTTCAGGTGCTACGCGGGGCAAGGCAATCTTGCGAGTGGTTTGCAAGATCAGCTCTCGCCCAAAACAGTCATAAGCCACGCCGCAGTTAACACTAACGTGAGTAAACTCTCCCTCTTCGCTAATCGGCGTAACTTCGAATCCGTAGGCAACTCCAAAGGCGTTATGCAGAGCGCGGTTGTGCCACCATCGGGATTGGGCCTCGTAGCTTCGCTGATCGCGAAAATCTCTTCCCAGCAGCTTCTGTCCCTGCCAATAACGCAGACGCTCGAGAGTAAATGGTCTTTTGTTAGACATGTGTGTACTTTTCAAATCACTTCGATCACATGATCACCCGCAGCTACCAGCCAGGTGGGAGCGAGGCAAATATTGCCGCACTCCGGTTCACATCCTTCGGCAATTAGTTGGAGTTCAAGCACATGGTCCACTCCGAGCACTTCGTCGATTACCTGCATCACCTCGGAGCGATAAACGTCGCGACCAAATGGCCAGCCATTCTTTTCCGGACCGCCGGTTAAAGGATTAAAGAAATCATTCAGTGCCTCGACAATTCGCTGGCGCACTGCCGTTCTGCTCACATTGCTAACAGCTTTGACTTCTGCTCGGACGGTTACGTCGAGATAGGTTGGACCAACAACCTCAACACGAGTGCCTATCACCCGCCGCGGGTTGAGATAAGCCGCCACTACGCGCCGCAAACCACGGCTGGGCACCGGTTTCGCTACTGCCATATTGGGTAGGATAATTACCGTGATCACTCCCGCGGCTTTCAAACAGGGTAAGCCGGGGTGCAGGTTTGCCCGGGCTGTAGCTCGTCCCAATTTTGCGCCCGGGGTCTTCAGCGCAAGATACTCATAGTCTTTCAACGTTACTGCTCGTTGAGGTTCGTTCAGCAGTTGAATCGCCCGGCCAGCAGCGTCTGTCAGTGTCTCAGCAGCAAGGCCTCCGCCGGCCTCCAACGCATTGATTATTTGTTCAGTGCTTTGCTTCGCGACATTAAAATGCGGGACTGAAACCTGGTTGTGAGCTGAATCAAGCAATTGCATTGCTGTGTAGGCGGCGAGATTCCCGTCGGCAGCGCGAGTTGACCGATACACAGCGAAGAACAGCGAGCCAGGCCCCGGCACACGGCCTTTCTCACCATCGCCGAAAGAAACCTCTCCCGCCGTGGAGTCTAATAAGAAGTGAGCATCAGTGCGGTTTGAGAACCCGAAATCCTCTTGAACATCCCAACTGCGCCAGCTGCTGTCTGAAAGAGTCTGATTGGCCTCGAGACTGAAAAGACTGAACCCTGGCTGCTGGACCAGCGCCGAGGGTAATCTCAATTTCTGATAAGGAGTCCCATCACCACTCCCCAGTACACAGCCTTCGATGGTTAAACTAAGCGGCGTCCCGGAGGAGTTTTTCTCGTAGCTTAGAACCATGAATGCCGGCTCGTCCTGCGCGTTTCGATCACACAGAAGTTCGACAATCTCGCCCCGCTCATTAACGCCTAGTCGCAGTGTTGCTGTCTGGCCGGGTATTAGCTGATCTCCTGAAACCACGGCGCCGCGAGCAATCAGGAACCGCTGTTGCACCGGAATAGCTTGTTCGGCCTTTGCGGCATTAAAGATCACAGCGCGAACTATTGGTGGGGCATCGTAGGCCCCCGCTGCAAATCGGCAGCGCAGGTAATAGAGGCTGTCCTCAACCTGGCCGAGGCGGCTCGCCACCATCGGTCGCGCGGTCTTGATTACGACGGCGCCGTCGAAAGTGAAGGCGTACGTCGAGTCGGTGACCTGGTCCCGACTGCGATCCAAAGCAATCCATTCCTCCTGGCCTCCGACGTCCACCAGGTATTCCCATTCCGTTCGTACGCGGGCCTCCGGCTCCCTAACCTGTTCCTCATGCGGAGCATCAGCTTGAGGTCCACAAACAATTCCCGTGTGCGGTGGGCGGCACGCTTCTTTCCGCGCTTTGAGTTCGTCAGCAACCCGCCGGCGCTCGTCCTCACTCCATAGCGACCCAGCAAACTTGAAATAGAGACTCACCGGTTGATCCGGAGGGAATGGCTCGGCAAAACCCAGATAGAGTTCCGCCCCTGTCTCCGGAACTTTTCCCAGCAGCCCGAAGAGTTCCCTTCTGCGCCAATGCTCTGAAGCGTCATAAAATTCCGTGGCGGTCTTTATCTGAATCGCTTGCAGCTTTCCGGGTACAACCGTGATCGGGTCAAGCAGGCTGAATGAGGTTGGCTCACCAAAAGGATCTCCGCCGCTAACCTGAGTGCCTGATGGAAATTCGACTGGAGCCGCTCCTGCTTTCAAGCTGAAACTGAGTACTGTTTGCGCCGCCTGGGGTGGTCGAAGCGTGATTCCGATCAAGGCGAGGAACTTCCGTTTGTGCGCGTCAGAGATCCGGTTGAGTTGATAGATATCCATCTCCGCGATCCAGGCCAGGAGCTCCATGAGGGTGATACCGGGATCGTGAACGTTATGATCGGTCCAGTCGGGCGCATAGAGTGGAATCAGCGATCGGCCCTCATCCACGAGGTCCACCCAGCGGCGATCATCCAGATTTGGTAATGGTATCTTCACAACTTATCGTTCGGCTGCTTGAAGACTCAGGCGTATTTTTCCTGCTACTATCACTCGATCATCAGCGACCTCGACGCGTTCGGCTTGCAAGATGTCATCTACCGACAGAGATAACTCCTTCACGTAATCGATTCCCTCAACGCGCTCAAGCACGGCAGAAAGATCTGAAACATAGAGATCTCGTCCCGTATCCCAACCAAGGTGTTCCGGCCCTCCTCGAAGCGGATGAAGAAAATCCTCCAAGGCCTGTCGCGCGCGTTTCTCAACGGTCCCTGCTTCATCGGCGTTTTTCGGCGCCAGTCTGGCTCGAACATCAATCGCAAGATAATTGGGTCCGGTCAGGTAGATGTGATTAGCCGCCACCACATCGGCTGGAGCGCGATCTTCAATGTATTTGAGTACTTGTTGGCGGAGCCCGAACGAGGGCCACGGAAGCCGTTCTTCGCTTTGCGGAATTATCACCAGCGTCACCCAGCCGGAGATGGTGAGGCCGCTGGCATTGCGCGTTGGAATAGCGCGGGCAACCGCCACAGCCGGCGAAGCTTCACGGGCGAGGGTTTCATAGTCTGACGGCGAAATAGCCCTACCGCGATGCCTCAAAGTCCGCGGACCTCTCAAGCTGAATCTCTCGACCGTCTCTCCGTCAGCCCCACCCTCCGCGGCGCGCGGATTGAACACCCCTTGCACACCCGAGATTGGGCCGAGTAACTGCTTAATTGAGCGGGCGGGAACATTGCCGGCCAAACCGCCCCCTGACCGATGTTGCTTTGCAAGGATGGCCGACTTGGGAGGAGGAATTCTTCCTCTGAGTCCGTCTCCGAAAAAGACCAGACCGCGAGCGTGGTCCATTACATAGTCTCGATCATCGGCACGCGAATCGAAGAAGTGGGCCTGCTCTTTCCAACGCACCCAGACTTCAACTACCTTTTTGTTTTTGTCCCGCCGGAGGCGCAGATCGCCGTTGATCAGGTCTGTCTGGTTTCCTTCGCGCCCTAACATTTCTTCCAGTTCTCGAATGATGTTGGCGTCCCCATCGGAGATTTGCATCGCGAGTATTCGCCACTCCACGTTTGCGCGACCTCCCGCGAGTTCCCGGACCTCTATTCGCTGTCCAGGCAAGACGGGAATCTGAGTGAAGCGAAAAACCTGGTTGGGTAGCCCGGAGCTGGCGCCCAGAGGCGTGTCATTGAGCGTGCGTTGCTGAGAGGCCCACACAGAGTTGGGAAATATTCCGTTGATTTCAGGCTCACCCGGCGGGCCATCTTCTTTGAGACGACCGCGGATGAAGTGCAGCTCGGTTCCAAAGCGCGCCAAAGGCTTACTATCCTCAGCGGCGATGAGAGAAAGAATCCCGGGGAGCCTTAGATTGCGTGTTTCATCTTCGAAGGACAGACTATGCCAGCTCGACCCATCGAAGTACTCCCAGAGAAGAGCGGGCCCACCTGTTTCTCCCTTTTCTTCAACGATGTCAAAGTAGATGCCGATATCATCCACGGGCAGTTTCTTGTCGAAGCCGAGATAAAGCGCGGGAGTAACATCAGTCACCGACCTGAAAGGCGAGAAAGTTACACCTGGCCACTTCGCATCGTAAGTGTGATCCTCATACTGAAAATCATTAAACGTACGCACTTGCTCAGCCGGCTCCGACGCCGAGCGCCACGTATACCCAAGCCGAAACGCGGCAAGGGCGGGTGGTTGGTTTATCACGTAGGTAAACTTGTTGCTTGCACCACCCGCTTCCCAGGGGACGGTTTGTTTGAATCCAAACCCTCCGCTCACCAGGCGAACTCGTACCCAAAGTCCCTCTTGATCGTTTACTTTTACCGGTTCGAAATCGAAGGGAACATCAAACTCGATGATCTCGGTAGTTTCGAGGTCCTTCGAATTTGGGAAGGAGGTAGACTGAAACATCGTGACCCACCGTCTTCCGTTCCAGTATTCCCAGGCAAGCAGGTGCTGGAGACTATTATCTGCCTCTTCAAGGCTTATCGTCGTCGCGCCAAGCTCCAGGCCGGCATTAGGTGTCGAGGTGATGTCGATCAGATCCTGAGGAGACTCGGTTCGAGCAACGTAAACTTGCACATGCGCGCCGGGCTTGCTGAAGACTTCCTGCTGAGTAAAGTAAAAAGTCGAACCGGGCTGAGCAGGCTCCTGTCCGAAAGGATAAAAAGGCTTAGTGACGTCCAGTTTGGTTCCGTTGGCGAAGGCTTTGTCGGGATCCAATCCGATCACGTTGAAGGTGAGGTCAACTTCAAGCTTTCGCTCCGCCTCGAGATCCTTCAGCTTGCATGCTCCTTCAAGGGTCAGGAAAGACGCCTCAATCTCGTAATTACTGCGAGACTCGAGTTCCGAGTTGGTGTCATACTTCCCGGCATTATTGCCCGTCTTGGTGGAGAGGATCACTTGGTGAAAGTTTGGATCAGTGGGGTCGGTGATCTTTAGTTCGATACCCGGAAGCAACGTGCCGGCTTCGTTCGTAAGGCTACCGTATAATTCGGACTTGCCGGGTGTTGGCGACGGATCGTCCTTCTCTTTGTTGATTACTGGTGTTAGCCCAGCTCTCAAACTCTGATCGATCACTGTGAGGAGGCGGACGCTTTCCACCAACGGGAGCGCTTGCGATGAATCCGGAGGCAGGATTTCGGTGAGCTGACCGCGAACCCAGAATGCTTTGGTACCGTTTACTTCGGTCTTTGCAGTTTCGGCGCAATCCGCTTCGAGACTGAACTTTCCGCTCCGAGTAAACCCAACTGTGCTGTCCGCATGCGCGAATTCTTTTTCAGAACAGGCGGCTCGCACAGATTTGAAACCACGCCATACCTTCCCGTCCCAGTATTGCCAGAGAATGCCTAGCTGCCTCGCGCTTGCTTGCGTCAGCTCAAATTCAACTTCGACACTCGCCTTTCCAGCAAATGCGAGAATCCTGTCGTGTGCGAGGTAAATGACGTGCGGCGTGTCGAGTAGTAAAGGCTTTCTGAAAAGTTGAAAGGGTTGGCCCGCGATAAATGAATTTGAGTGGTCCAGATACTGATCTCGTCCGGGCCATAAACTCACAACTTGCTTCAATTGGGCCGCGGCAAGACCTGATGCGCGCTCGGTTTCAAAGATTAGCTGGTCCTTGCTGCCAGGTGGCGGCGGGGCTGCAAGTTGGGTATTGGCCGGCGCCTGAGCATCTGCACCATCGGCTGCAAGCTGAAAAACAATTGGTGTGCGAGCTGCTTGCGCGGGGACCAACGCCAATCCCAACAGGTCGAGAAAGCCGAGCTTGTTTTTCTCCGGCGCCTGATTAAGACGCTGGATAATGGAGTAAAGATACCGGGCAGTGATCCAGGAGAGTGCGACATCGGCGCCTTTGTCTTGCGGTAGCCATTCGGGCACATAACCCGGCCGCCTCGCCAGGAGTTGATCCACAATCTCCTCAACATTTCTTTTATCAAGCTTGGCAGTAGGCTTGACGATCACGGGGCGGTTCCTTCCTGGAGATAAAACGGGAAAACCAGGTTGCGAACGGTATTCGTGGCTCGCACTCGATAAGTTATGTCTATCATCAGCCGGCTCGGATCGCTTCGATCGTTTCGGACTTTCACTTCCTGAACGTCAATGCGCGGTTCCCAATCGATGAGCGCCTCTTGAACTCGCGTTTTAACCAGGTGCATGGTCGACACGCTGATTGGTTCAAAGACGAATGCGTTCAACCCGGCGCCAAAGTCAGGGCGCATCACGCGTTCTCCGGGATTTGTTCTCAGAATGATCCGGATAGCCTGATCGATGTCTTCTTCAAATGCCACGGTGGAGATCTGGCCATCCGCTTTCAGGCAGGGCGGAAACGAAAGTCCCACGCCCAAAAATGCTTTCTTTTCATCGGCCGCATTCATCGTTTCTTAACCCCCGATTTCAACCGTTACCATGCCCATGACTATGGGCGCTCCGCACCCGGAAAGATCACCGACGCGCGCTGCCGGCCGCCCCCCAATCATGACGGTGGCGCTTCCTTTGGCGATCGGCGTAGGTGGATGTGGACCGGCAAGAGGCGGCATCGTGCAGGTATGAGTATCACCAACGACGGCGGCCGGGAGTCCACCGATTAAAACGGTTGCGACTCCAGGTCCAGCGATGAGACCGGGGTGGCCTGTCGGATCAGTTATGCGCGCTGCTGGTGGCACTTCGTTCCCTCAATTTATTTTTACCGGCAGGCCCTGGATCGCACAGGGACCGGTAGCTTGCAAATTAATCGTAGCGCCCTTGATATCTATCTGTGTGCCCTGCAAACTGATCTGCGTCGCTTGCAGTTCGATTTTTAGCGGGGCCGTGATCGAGATGGTCTGGCTTGTGAGATCCATCTTGATCACCACGGAGTCGCCGGTACTCGCCAGTTCAATTTTGGTTGGATCGATGGTGATCTTCTGGTCTGTGCTGCTGGTAATGGTTATGGATTGCTGCGCGTCGTCAAACAAGATCTCATGGCCAACTCCGGCTGTCTTGCCAGTCTTTATCACTCGCTTGATGACAAAATCGCTGAAGAGATCCAGCGGCGGCATCGCCATCGTGCTCCACAACCCGCCGAGTATGTACGCATCCCTTTCGTCGTTCTGACTAAAAGCGACTAGTACCTCGTCGTCTATCTCAGGAACCCAGAGGAAGCCGCGCGAGGAGCCGGCGCCAATCGCGCTCAACCGCGCCCAGGGCTCAAAAGCCGGGAGAGCGGGAATGCGCACTTGAACTCTTCCGAGTCCCAACAGATCCACATTGTTGCTGACTATGCCGGGCGATAAGGCGTAACCGTTTCCTTTGCCGCCGTCAGAGCTGCCGCTGCCGGTTCCTTTGCGACTACCCGCCACCCATTCTAGAAACTCGTTAGCCATGACGAATCAATCTCACTAAATGCTTAGCCTTGCAGACGGACTGGCGGCATTGGTCCTTTGGGGATTGGAATCGAACCAAACCAGACCTCTTTTCTCACCCCGAAATTTGTCCTGTAACCGCCGCTGTCGAGCGTGTGTGTTGCCGTAGTTATGCGATAGAGTCCACTGAACTGCTCACCCAATCCTTCAAGATTGATAACTGCTCCTGCTTTGATCGCCGGCTCGCCAATGGTGGTGCCGGACCCCGTCAGGCGGTTGTTGAGCCGAGGCAGCAGTTCGGTCAGGATTTCCTGCAGCGCTGTCGGAAAACCTGTTGGTTTAATAGAGAGAGTTTTGCCACCGGCTTCCGGACCTAATGCGTCATCTATGTCACCAATCAGGTTGGGATAAATCTGGAGATTGAAGGACGCGCGATCGAAATCCCAACCGACAACAATCACGAACTCGGTTTTGAGAGTTGCGATCCAAACTCTGGCGGTCACCCCAAACAGATCGCCAACCGTTGTCAGTCGCGGGGTGAAATCCATCAGGGATTTGCCCCAGCGCAGCGTGACACTGGGCGCATAATCCTGGATCAGGAATTTGAACCGCAAAACATATCCGCGCGGCTGCTGGGTGTGATCGATGAACATCTCCCAGCCATTTTCTTTAGCGATGCCCGAAAGAAAATCGAAATCGCTGACACTCTCCTGTCTTCTTACCGGAACTTGTCCGCCTTCAGGGGTGGTAATGTAGGCTGCCAAAGTCATCAGCACTGACAAGGCGCCTCCGACCGGATCAAGATTCGGCACGAGCAGATTTGTGGCGCTCACAAGGGCTGCAACCGCGGGATCAGGAACAGGGAAATTTCCAATGGATGGAATGCTGACGCGGAAGGCCCGGTCTTTCTTTCCGTGAGTGAGTCGCTGCAAAAAATCCTGGGCAGTAACTCTGATGGTGGGCATTCCGCCGCCGGGAAAGCTTGGCTCGACGCCAGTGATCTCACCGACAAATACTTCCTCCAGGGGATCGGGCGCATAGCCAATAGAGAGAGAGAACCCGTTGTCGGCCTGTAGCACAGGATTATCGAGCCAGCGAAGCGCGGGATTGGCAAAAGTCACCTCAACGCGATCAGCGCCTTCAAGCCCATCCTGGTAAGTCACGCTGCTAATGGCAGCGCTCAGCGCCAAGGGCAGCGGCTCGCCGTTAATTCGGATTCTAAACTCCGGAGCGTATTTCGGGACTTTTGCCATTTTACTGGACCACTTCTCCACTCTGCTGATCCGTGTAGGGCAGCGCCGGGACGCGTAGAACCTGACCCGCAAAAATTGCGCGCGGATCGTCAATGCCATTAGCGATTGCGATCGGCCTCCAGTTCTGCGGATTTCCATAAAACGCCTGGGCGATGCTGCTGATTGTTTCCTCTTCGATGACGACGTGGGCTTTGCTAAAGTCGGCTGTTTGCCGGTTAACCTCCTTCGCTTCGCGCTCTTCGTCGATGAACTCGTTAAAGGTGACTGTTAGCCGGGCCCGTACGGGTCGTCCATCATCGAGAAACATGATGAACTGCTGGCTCACCCTGGCCAGCACGCAGCGAAAGAACAGCGATGCCCAGGAGACTTCGAGCAGCGGCGGCGCGTGAAAATTGCTGTCAATTTTCAAGAGGTTTACGACTTTTTGAGTCTCGTCACGCACGTCGCGTATCGGCTTCGCTTCGGTTGTCAACGGAAGATAGGTGTCGAAGAGCAGGTTCATTTCCAGTGTTCTAAGATTTCCGTTGACAAACTGCAGCAGTGGCGACCCGAGGCCGGGTATCGTCTGTGAGGCAAAGTTATTGTCCTTGCTCAAAGTATATTCTTCAGGATTGAAGACCACCTGGAATGTCTCGCCGGTAAAAACATTTTTGATTTGAGCTTTAGCCAAAGCCATGATTATTTCCTGCGAATCAGTGACAGCCGTTTCCCAACCTCGGACTGCCGTTGTGCCCTAAATCTTTCCCATGCGCTCGCGCAGGGCGACGACCCGGTGGTCTAGTCGTCTAACGACTTGATCAGTAATCTGATCGAGGTTCAATTCCGGCAACGTAGTCTCTTTCGGCCACGATGTTGTCTCAACCGTAGAGGCCGCCGGAACCTTGGTGGCCCATCTGTCAAGCACTTTCACGGCGGCAGGCGCCACCTTCATCGAAGGGACCAGCGTCATTGAAGTAGGGACTGCCTTGGTCTCGATGGAAACCGCTTGCTGAGTGGTCACGGTGGAAGCTGTTGTGAACATGGTTTCCCGGCGCCGGGATTGTTCAGTGATGCGTCTTGCAATTGAGTGCTCCCGTCGATCCACCAGTGCTTCAAGAACTCGAGAGTGCGTCAGCTTTTGAGTTTCCATTCGCCTGAAAACTAACGTTAAGGGTGCAGCCGCTTGGAACAACACATCCTCGGGATTGGCCGAGGGGCTTTTTTCGAATCCCTTGTTTGGCGCGCGCACCGGACTGATGGTTTCAACAGAAGAAGGATTTGCGCGTAGCGAAACATCTCGAGGCGAAAAATGGGTTGCCTTTAGAAAACTCGCCGTGTTCAGGAAATTGGAGGTTTGCAGCCCCACAGACGTGGATGGCTCGAACCTCTGAAAAAATGAGGAACGCTGAAAGTGATTGACGCTCAAGTTTAGAATCGCATGAATTGCCAATTCGATTCTGGGCCGCACCCGCTGCGAGGTAACCAGCCACCTTTCCCGCAGAATCCGAACCAGAGAGCGACGCTGCGGAAGCACCAGATCCAGGGGGTCGCGTCTCGCAGCTAAACGCAAATAGCGAGTGGTGAGCGATCGCGTCCAGAGCAACCATCGATTCTGCGCAGACCATTGCCTGGGCCGCCGAACCAATACGCTTTGGGCCGGGTTCCAGCTTGAATTCGGTCTTCTTTCAGGAGCCATGGATTTCTGTCTCGCTCATACGTTCGTTGATCGAAGAAATCTCTTTCACCCAGCGACGGCGCTCCGCGTGTTCCAGATTCAATATGACTTCCGGAGACCAGTGAAAGTGATAGGCCACGAAGGCTACCTCCTCATAAAGCGCCTTGAGGGGGTAGCCTATAACCCCCCCGCACCGTTTGACTCCGCTGCAAACTCGTGGGCGCACTGTGGGCAGATCGCTTCCACACCGGTCTTACCGTTTCGATTGATGCGGTTATAAAAGTCCTGCAGAAAAGCCAGGTCTGCCGCATAAAGGCCCTCCATCACCTTGGGGTTGATTTGTGGCAACGATCCCAACCTGGTAACAACCCGCGAAAGTAGAATCAGGAGCAGATAGGCGTCATTGCGTTGTACCCGCGGATCGTTCAGCGGCAATATCTCGTCGGCTGCCGTGGCCAGCCGCATTACGCCCTCTCGATGGAGAGCGCCTTCGCCGTCCGCATAACCCAGAGGCAAGGTGAACTCATACTCTGTTTGAAGCATAGCCATCCTCCTTATCGCGAATCAGCCGTTGTTGGCGGTCTGGCCTATGCTCGTTCCAGCCCTTCGTGGGCCAGTTCGAGCGTTTCAATGGCCACATCGTTTCCTTCGGCTTGAAAACTTGGCCCAGTCCATTTTGCGGGCCAGGCGTTGAAGAAGTTCCACCGCAATTGTTCTTTGCCCGCCCTATCGAGAAGTACGACAGAACCGTTCTTCCGTTGAGCGGCCGGGTCACCAGTGACCCACTGCCTGTGCCAGTCATACAGATCCCTGTCAGGCGCCGTTCCCCATTTCAGGGTAATGTTCGAGTATTTTGTCTGCGCCGGAAGTTTGCGCATCGTTGTGTTCTCGCCACCTTCTCGATGTTCGGTGACGTCGATACTCGAATCGAAGCCGCTTGCTTCGTGGAACGCAGCCCGCGTGATGCCGTCTATCTCGACCAAAAAATTAAAATTGGCAAACGGGTCAACTCGTTGTCCTGTAGCCATGGTTCATCTCCTTTCGCTACACTTCAGTTACTTCGGATCCACCCTGGAAAATGCCAATGCGCACCACGATGAATTCTGCCGGAAACGTGGGCCGCATTCCGATTTCAATGTTCAATCTTCCCAGAGCCTGTTCCGAAAACGGATTCAGTACCTCATCGATGCGCACATAAAAGGCGTCTTCTGCCTTGGCTCCGAAGAGTCCACCATCGCGCCACACGCGGGTCAGGAAGTCCGTGATGCTGCGTTTTAGTTTTTTCCAGAGTTGCAGATTGTTTGGTTCGAACACAGCAAACCGGATTCCCTCCTGGATCGATTCTTCGACGAAGAGGAAAAGCCGGCGCACGTTCACATACTGCCAGTTGCGATCTGTGGCTGTGGTCCGAGCGCCCCAAAGCATCGGCCGGCCCCCAGCCTGGAAAATCCGAATAATGTTGATGCCCTGGAGGTTGAGTTGGCCCTGATCGATGTCGCTCATCGTGCGCTCGATTCCGACCGCGCCGTTGACGATCTCGTTTGCCGGGGCTTTGTGCACTCCGCGGCTGTTGTCGCTACGGGCCATGATGCCGCACACATGACCTGATGGCGGCACTAGAATCGGAGCGCCGGGACCGATCGGCGTTACGCGCAACCAGGGATAGTAGAGACCGGCGTAACCGCGCGTGGAATCAACTGCTAAGCGCTGCGATTCAATGCTGTTTGGACCAAATAAGTTTTGGTCGGGCACTGGGCGTAGCGCGTCAAGGACAGCAAAACGATCAGCCATTTGTTCGCAGTGTGCGATCAAGGCCTGCTGTACGGGATCATTAATCCGATCCGGAAGCGAAAGAATGTTCACATCGTCAATCTCCCGCAGAGTGTCCAGGGCGTCGATGAAATCTTGATTGACCAGCGTGGCGAGATTTTCGGGTGCCCCGCCTGCCATGTTGGTTGCAGCGATAGGCGCCGGCAGATTATTTGGTGGCTCGACGGGTGGGGGTGGATCAACCAACTCGACCTGAACGAGGCCGCCCGGAGTATTCACCATGCTCGCGAAGTAGTTTGGATGGGCGGCGTCAATAGAGAGGTTGATGTAATTTGTTGGTACGCCGTTCTGGGTTACCTGTAGGTTGAACTCCTGGGATTCTACTGAAGCAGGGTTGGCCGGATCGAGACTGAGCTGAATATCCAGGCCTCTACGAAAAGTGACGCGATAGGTCGTCAACCCTGCGCCCAAAGGCTGGGCTTGAACGGATTCGACAATCTGCGAATCTGCTGTGCCCTGTGTGATGGTAAGAATCGTTCCCGGGACGAGTACACCTGGAGGAAACGAATTTCCCACTGCCCGAATTCGGATCGTGCGAGTGCCCACAGGAGCATCGGCAAGGCGGACCGGATCGGCAACGTTATATGCGTTCACCAGACCACTCGCCAAACGAAGTGTGTCGCCGGTGACACTCAAAACGCGGACGCGTTCACCGGCAGCGGCGATTGTGATGTAGTCGTCCGGCTTGAAATTCGCACCCTCACCAACCAGCAGGACCACTTCCCTGCCGCCCACTGCGATATTGGCATTCAGGGAACCTGCGGGTTGAAAGAGTGAAGCGGTGTTGGGAATGAGATGCGCAGGAGTGACGGCTATCTGAATCGGGTCACCGGCGGCAACATTATCGCCCGGCTGCCGCGCTCTGACCCGAATTACAGCGTTTCCAGGGGCGTTGTTCAGGTTTAGTCGATCGTAATCACCGTTGCTGGCCCTTACGATGTAACAAACCTGTCCCCCGTTTTCGAAAAAGCCTCGCACCGCAAACCACATAAAAAAGCCGGGCACCGGCTGTGCTCCAAAGCGCTGCTTAAACTGATCCCAGCTTGTGACTTTTGTCGGTTCGTCCAAATCTCCACTGGCTGCCACTCCGATGAAGGCAGCTGTGCTGGTGCCTACACCCTGGATTGGCGGGGCCGGGGCAAATTCCTCTATGTAAACTCCGGGATAGGAAACTTGTACTGCCATGGTAGTCCTCCTCTTTCAGATTTCAGGCGCCACGACCAACCGGGCCCCGGCCGCCAGCATTAAATGAACCTCAGGTCATACTCACCAGTGGGCGAGGGAACATCGATGTTGCGTAACACCGGCGCCAGATTCAGTGTCTGTGCGCGGAGCTGGTAACTTCCGGCGCGCATCCTGGTAAAAATGAAACGCCCCGCCTCGTTTGTTTGCGTTAGTTGAAGTCGTTCGCCCGCCAGATTGAGCAACTCAACCCAAATGCCCGGCAATCCTGCCTCGAGAGTGGGCGCATTGGCTGGCGCGACGTTAAGATTGAATGTGTTGGTACGGCCGGAAGCGCTTAGCGTCACAAAGTCTGTAGCGAGTACGGTCTCGACAAACACCTGGTCCCTGACGACATTGCCGGGACTGTTAGCGTCGTCACCGGTAATGACCGCAGGTACGCCAGAAATCAGACCGGCGCTGTTGCTGAGACGAAATGTTGGCTGTGAGGGAGCAAGGTCGGCAATTCGTAAAACATTTCCTACGATCAGTCCGGCGAGCGCGCCGCTCAGCGTTAGATTGTTTCCGGCAATCTGCCTAACCATAGATCGAGCAATTCCATTCGCAGTCACGATGTCATTGATTCGGAAAGCGCCGGGGTTATCGACTGTGACCGGATTGCCGCCCCCGCCGATGCCAATGACATTCGCATTTCCTACTGCGAGACTCCGCGCCGGCGCGAGGGCCTGACCGCCAATCTGAATCCACACTTCCGCAGTCTCCGGTCTGTCTTTTATTCGATACTCGGTGATCGTCGTAGTCACCATGGGACCGGCGATCTCCATCACAAGCGCAATTGGCAACGTGACAATCAGGTAAACTCCTGGCTTCCAACGAGCACCGTTACCCATCCCGCTCCAAAACTCCGCAAGTTTATTCAGGCCGTCCACAGGCAAAAGCGTCACCGGGAATTCCTGATCGCGAAAAGGGGCCGGCCAGGCGTTTAGCGGCAGAGAACCATTCGGATATACGCGGGAAGGATTGAATGGCCCATTGCGCATAAGCACCGCCGTCGTCTGATAGAGTAAGGCGTGCTCATCCAGCGCCGGCTCGACTAACGGACTGACTAGGGCAGGACTCCAGGCGCTGATGAAGTAGTGGCAATCCAGCCGCGCGGGTGCGGGCTCTTCACTGACGATGCCGTTATCGATGCTACGGACCTTTTCGTTTGTGCGCAGTTTGCGGTTCTCACGCAGATCAAAAAGGTAGACGTTGAGGGCATTAACCGGATTGCCGGCGACCGTTAGATTAGTAACGTAAGTGCGCCAGTCGGCGTCCGGCGGCTGAAAGCGAATCTGCGCCTCATCCGTCAACTCAGCAACCTGGTCTATTAGGAGTTGCCTCATCAGGTTGTCCAGCAAGTCAAGCATTGATTAGTGTTTCCTACCTCGTCTAACCATTCCCGACTAACCTAAGCGGGCTTCCTTTACTGCACGATTCCTCCAGTAACCTTCATCACCTTCGATAACTGCGGTTTGCGTGAAAAAGCTGAGGGCGTGTTCCGGTCGCGCTTCAGATCTGTTGATCGCACCGAGGTAATATCCAGCTTCAGGAGTCTTGCTCCTGTTCCAGGATCGCAGCAAAAGTTGCCGGGCTCTTTCTGTGTCGCCTCGTTTGAACACAAAGACTCCTGCTCGTAAATGAACTGCCGGATCATTCGGGTACTTCTCCAGCGCGTCTCGATAAACTTGAGAGCACTGTTCGGTATCACTTTCTTCGAGTAAGCGCGCTTTTTGGATCAGGGCGAGCGGTTTCGACTCTGGCCCAAATTCGTGACCCTCCAATCTTTTCATCGATTCTTCTCGCTTACCCCGATTCGCCAGAGCGATCGCATCGCTGATTACTCGTAAATCTTCAAACATGTCTGTGCTCATCTGACGGCTCCTCAACTCAGTGGTGTGCCGGTTACGGAACTCAACTGCTTTATTGTGCCCGTTCTAACGTGCACCTCTCCCTTGTTGTCTACCAGGAATGAAAACTGAAAGATGCTCCAGTACTTATCCGACCAGGATGAAGCGTTGTCCGGATCAGGAGCCGAGAAAGGCGACGGCTTATTGGTATCGAGTGGGGTCAAGTAGTTTCGCCTCGGATCTCCCATCTTGAGGTCAGGTTTTCCCTTGAGGTCTGACGGTTTCTTAGATTCGAATGTGTGGTACACGCAGACGACACCTGGTGATTTGAGTACTTCGGTCAGCATATCGCCCGCCAAGGGTAGGCTGGCTTCCTCAGCCGCGGAGAATTCCTTTACATTTTTTTTCGTAACATCGTTCAAGGTGTCTCCACCAAGCGCTTTCTCGTAGAGCTCTTTCTGCTTCTCTTCAAACTTCGCTCGCTTATCAAGTACATCCTGCGGGACTGATTTATGTTGTTTCTTATCCATGCCCACGTGACCGTGGTAGAGATCCTTAATATTTACGCCTTCCGTTCCCGCCGGCGTCCGCTTGGGATCAAATAAAAAATTAAGGGTGTTTAAAAGGTTCTCTTGCAATTGGGCAGGAAACCAGGAGCTGTCAGCGGCGATCTTGAACGCGCCCTTTCCTTTCACGAGAGCTTCATAGTCTTTTCGAGAAAAGTCCCAGTCCTCCTTTCGCTGAATCAAGCCCGCAGGCTGAGGGACTGCAGCGAAAGAACCGTCTCCGAAGGTGTGAGTCTGTGTTTGCTGAATGACGTGGGTTAACTCATGAGCAAGTAATCGTTTCCCAGCAGTTGTCTCGGGAGCATATTGACGGGCGCCAAAAACGATGTTTCGTCCCACGGTGTAGGCGGAAGCCCTAAGTGCACTGGCTGATTGCGCTGCCGCCTCATCCTCATGAATCCGCACTCCCCGCAAGTCATAGCCAAAGCGCTTTTCGAAGGAACTTTTGAGCGATTCGGGAAGCGGTTGGCCAGACGCCAAAGAGTCTGTACCGTCGCCCGCCGGACTCTTCAGGGGCTTGCGCAGCCCGTTATAGTGACTGGAAGGACTAAGGCGGTTAGACGGCTGCGTCACGTTATCAGCGGCGCGATCGGCTTCCCGCTCGTGCCAATCCCCAGGCTGGCTAACTTTCAATCCGGAATGAGTGGTCTCGGCGTGGCTCAGGCCCAACTCCAATAGTTTGCCGACTCCCCTATTTCCGAGAGTGCGTTGCAGAGAAAGAAGACTATTTGAAGCGTTGGAACAATCTCGAGGACAAGCCTCACTGTCGAACGCCCCTAAGCGCTCAGAGCTTTGATCTTTCGACTTTTTTTTCACTGACAACCTTGCCATCTCAGAACCCCTCGGGCGGCTTTCCAGTCACCGTGCTCAGCTCGTCCGTGCTATTGGTGCGAATGTGGACCTCGCCTTTTGCGTCAACCAGGAAGGAGAATTGCAGAACCGTGAAATACTCTGGCGAGAAGTACGCCGAATCCGAATTCGCAGTGCTGTACGGTACTGGTTTATTAGTATCGAGAGGTGTTATGTGGTTGCGTCTGACGTCTCCCGCGGCGAGTTTTTCCCCTTTAGCCAAAAGTTCTTTCGGCGTGACAGCTTCGAAAGTGTGATAAATCACTGCGGCCCCTTTGAGCTTAGCCACTTCCTTAAGGACCTCACCGGCCAAAGGGAGAGTTGCTTTCACCGCTTCTGTGTACTTACCCAAATTCTCCGCAGTGACATCCCCTCGCTCACTGCCTAATGCCTTCTCGTATAGCTCCTTTTTCTTCTTGTTGTACGTGTCCCTTTTTTCCGTAACAGCGCTAGGAAAAGTCGGGTAAGTCTTTCCGGGCAAAACAACGTGACCATGGTAGAAGTCTCTGACGTTCACGCCTTCCGTCGCTGAAGGATTTCTTTTAGGATCCAGCAGTGCTCCTAGCGTGGCGATCAAGTTGTCTTGAAATGGCTTAGGAAACCAGGAACTATCGGAGGACACCTTCAACTTACCCTTTTTCGTGGTCAACGCCTGGAAGTCAGCGGGAGTAAAATCCCAATCATCATCTTTCTCATCTTTCCGCTGAATCAGTGCCGGGGCGGGCTGAGAGACGCTAAAGGGTTCTCTACCCGGAATGCTGTTCTGGGCAGGCCGAGTCTGCTGCACGACGTGAGTCAATTCATGGGCAAGTAGCTTACGGCCTTCCGCAGTTTCTGGCCGGTACTCTTGAGCCCCAAACACTATGTTTTGACCAGCCGTAAACGCCCTGGCTTTGAAAGCTTTGGCAGCTTCGCTTGCGCGAGTGCCAGCGTAGATGCGAACACCACTGAAGTTGTGACTGAAGCTGCTTTCAAATGATCTCCGCAGCGGGTCCGCTAACGGTTGGGCCTCCCCGATGGACCTGATAAGTCCAGTTTCCGATCTCTTCTGAGGCGTGGGTGTGGAATCTATTCTCGGAGCCTCGTTTTGCAGGCGAGATCCTTGCGCAACCGTGTCTGCTACGCGGTCGGCTTGCCGTTCTGGAATCTCCGAAGGCTGGCTGACGCGGGGCCCCGGGTTGATCTCTCCGCGCGCTGGGCCAAGTTGCAAAAGCTGACCGACTCCACGGTTTCCGATGCTGCGCTGCAAAGCCAAAAGCTGGTCGTGAGCACTGCGAGCAGGGGATGAATAGGCCCGTCCGCCTCTGTGTTCGCGTTCAGGGCTCGCGTCATCTTTGTTTGCCGATTTTTGTGACACTGCCTTGGTCATACAGGTCTCTATTTCACAATCTAGCGTTAACTTTTCTTTGCCCTCAACATAGCTCGCCGTTGTGATCACCCGCTCTGCGTTTCATCGTCAAATACTTACGGAAGCTCATCGACGCTCTTCAGAATCTTCTCGCGAAGACGTTCCTTGAAGCGTTTCTCCATGCGCTCTTTTACTCCGCCTGGGCCAGTGACCATGTTGGGCGCCGGCGGTACCTTTTGCGTCCCCAATGGTGATTGCACCGCCGGCCCGGCTTTCTCTTCAGTAGGCCGGCTGGTCGGATCCAGAAGCCATTCGACAGTCGGATTACTGTCGAGAGTGTCTTCTACATTGCTTATGCCGGTTCGCCGGCCAAGGGCAGTCTCCGCTTCAGAAAGCCTCTTTGCCGAGAGACTTGCAGCAGTCAATTTTCCGGAACCGAGAAAATCGTCCAGGGTAGCGATTAATTCCTTTGCAGGGTCTTTAACTTTGCTATCGATTCGAATCGCTTTTTCGATACTCTTGACGAGTGCCGAACGATCCGTTTGATAAGCCTCTTTAACGCTGGCGAAAAACTCGTCAGGATCGTCCCACGGATGTTCCACTTTGCCGCCGGCCTTCACCTGCGACGGGTCGACCATCCACAAACCAATAGCATGCGTTTCATCCTTGCCTCCCAGCCCTTTGAAAGTTGCAGCCTTTGTATCGGCGAGCCGGTTGAAAATATCCGCAATCTGCAAAGTCAAATTCTTAGACTTGGCGGCATCTTTGGCTTTCGAAGCGCCAATGCTGGCCAGGGCATGGAACACGGCGTGGCCCATTTCGTGCGCCACCGTCTCCGGATCGGCATCGACGGGAGCCAACATCAAAACAGGCTCGCCAACCAGTAGTGCAAACCGCGTCGTAGTCGAGGCGATGAAAACAGTCTTTACTTGAAACGCCGGATCCTTGATTAGCTTGTTATCTTTAGAAACGCGTTCTGTAATTTTCGGGATGACCTTCCTGATGCGTGCCTCATCGGCACTTGAAACACCAGTCAAAACCCGAACCCCATGGCTGGTCACTTCAAAAAGCGAGTGGTCCCCTTTCTTCCATGGCAGTTCAAGATTCGCCGCTGGTCCAGGTGATCTTTGGATGAGCGAAGTCTCTCCGTGAGCAGATACTCGGTCCCCACCTTGCTGGATAACATGCGTCACTTCATGGGCAATCAATCGCTGTCCGGCTGATGTCTCGGGGGCATATTGGCTCGCACCAAAGACTATGTTTCTTCCGACCGTGTAGGCTGACGCATTAATCGATCTGGCAGATTCAGCTGCGGATTGGCCGGTATGAAGGCGCACGTGACTCAGGTCATAACCAACGCGCGACTCCAATACATCACGCACAGGTTCAGGGAGCGGCCGGCCAGCTCCGAAACTATTACTGATGCTAGCTTCCGGAGCGGCTTGGAACCTTCGTTTCGGTGCTGTGTTGGCTTCAGAATTGTGTGGCGTATCGAGGTGAGCAACCTGCTCCGCGATGTGATCCGCCTCCTGCTCATGCGGCCCTCCTGATTGACCAATGCGGACTCCGGAGCGATCAGGGCTGGAGCGATTAACACCAAGTTGCAACAACTGGCCGACACCGTGGTTCCCAAGACTGCGTTGCAGTGACAGGATCTGGTCCTGAGCATGGCCCGCATGAGACGGATGGGTCTGTCCGCCCATTTTTTCATCTGACAGGCCGAGGTCTTTCTTCCTGGAAGTCATTTGCGCTGTCTTGCTCATGGTTCTTATTTATCAATCACTTCAGTGCGGTTGCCTTCAACAATCGCCTTCTGAGCGTCGGAAGAAGGCTGTTCGCATACCGGGTTATTCATCAGCACCTTCAGAGCCCGCGGTCGCGTTGCAAAAAGGTTCTCACTTATCCACTTCTCATTGAGCTCCATCTTGTCGAAGTCGTTCCAGATGCGTTTATCGTTCGCACAACTGTAACCACGACAGACTCCGGGGCGGTTCGCATACTCGTTGCAGCAACCCGTTTGGCGATCAAGGTGCGTACAGTGACCGTCCGATTCATGCCGGA
The DNA here is from genome assembly GCA_035644135.1 of Pyrinomonadaceae bacterium. GTDB lineage: Bacteria > Acidobacteriota > Blastocatellia > Pyrinomonadales > Pyrinomonadaceae > PSRF01. The sequence continues at coordinate 68,411 of DASQPD010000124.1, read as the reverse complement.
TGAAGTAAGGGCGACCGAGATCCCACTTGATGTTCCCGTCTTCGATCTCGGAGGTATTGAGCGCGAAATCAAGCTTGCAACAGACCGCCTTGCAAATATGCATTCGCGCGGCACAATTCACTTTTGTCGGCGGCCGTTCGGTTGCGTCTTCTATCTCAACCCTCAATGCCACCCCGATTCCATTATCCTTACCCACCAGTTGTTCCCGCACGTTTTGGATTGCCTCGCCTAGTTCCGCAGATGAAACAAGACCTTTTGCCAACAGTGCGTCGATGAGACCATAGGTAAACGACTCGACTTCATCGAGACGAATGCGGTTCTCTCCGAGGGCCGTGTGCGTGAAGAAGCTACCGCGCTCCACCTGACGCTCGAGTTGCATCACAGCCGAGTTCGAAGGATCGGTCAGAGCTCCGACCTCTATATCGTTCGATGACCATGCGCTACTCATAACTCACCTTACTTATTACCGGGTTCATTTCATTTGTACCTCAAGCCAGCGCTGCCATTTCTCAATGGCCTTTCTTCGTTTCCGGGGCGGAGCATCGGCCTGATAATCACCGTTTGCCTTAAGCAGCGATAGCGTCTTCCCCTGTCCTTCGGAATCCGCGTAACCACGGCCCGGCGTCCAACCGTGAAGTTGCATCACGACACCCTCAAGGACCCGCTGAGCACGCAGCCGTGTCAGCGAATCTGTAGCATTGAGCAAGTCGAGGACCGCCATAGCGGCTGGCAACCCTAGCTCAATAAGCCTCTGGACGGATGCCGTATGATCCAGATGAAGCCGGTCCGGGTCATCATCTATTGTCTGAATAAGCATCTTGATCTCGGCATCTTGCTCATGCTGTTCTGGCATCCGCGCCCTCCAAAATGATCTGCCGCGCGATGTTACTGAACGTCGATACGGGACGGCATGCCGGGGCGCGAACCTGCGCCATCATTTCTTTGGCGCCGTCGTCGCGCCAGGGTTTCTGTAGAATTCATCAAACGCTTTGAGCGCTTCATCTGTGGTTTCCCCCTGCCATGTTCTGAAGCTATGATATTCACCCTTAATTTTTTCCACCCCTCCCTTATCGAGAAAGAGTTCAAAACCCCACAGAACTGTGCCGTACCAGCAGCCCGTGTCAGCGGCCTTGACAGAGGTTACGAAAAGAAACCTACCGGGGGGCGGCCCGCCCGGATTGTCCGAGAGGACTGCTGGAACAATCGTCTTGCCCCGGCGCTTCCCTATCTTGTTAGCGGGATCGGGAGGCCCGGTTACATCGTAATAAGGCAACACGGTCGGGTCGGACTTCTTCGTGCGTTTTGACAGTGAGCCCGCGTTCTGATCGACGTAGAATCCGCCGGCGATATTCTTGGAGCTGTCGCGCGCGGTCATCATCTTCATTCGCGGCGCTTCTGAGCCAGTCCATTTGAAGTCGCTTTCTGTGCCCGAACTCTTATCGGTCGTCCTGGCTATCTGCACGAATCGAATTGAGTCCGACTCAGGAGCCGTGGCGCTGGGCGTAAACGTGATAGTCCCAGTTTCCCTCGCTGTGTCAGCAGGGACTTTGCCATCCGTCTTCGTAAAATTTATTTTCAGTTCGCCATTTGCCCACTTCTTAATGCCGGTAATATCCCGCTGGATGCTTGGAACCACAGGAGTGACTCTTATCGCCGCTCGCAGTCCGAGCGCTGCTGAGGGTCTTATGCTTGACCCAAAGGCCGACGCAATGCGGTCTGCTTCGACTTCGGCACTATCTCCGGGGCTACTTACTGCCATCTTTCCCTGGAGCGCCACAGGCCGGCCGCCTTGTTGCACTGTGTGAACAGCCTCGTGTGACAGAAGGCGGTTTCTTTGAAGTGAGTTCAGGCGTGGTGCATCGCGGCCAAGGTAGATGTCCGATCCGATTGTGTAGGCGCGGGCTCCCAGGCTTTCGGCGGCCGATTGCGATGAAACACCGGAATGAACCCGCACTCCACTGAGACTCATGCCCAAAGCTAGCTCCATGGGAACACGTACACTTTCATCGAGTCTCTCGCCAGCCTCAGCTTGTGCCCGACTCAGAAGGTCTGCACGAGAGGCTGTGTCCGCTCTGGCCCTTGTGGGCGTGTTGAAGTTGGAGGCCATCGAGCGCCTGCCATTGTCAGGAAAACTCTCGGCGTTCGACTGCAACAGTTCGCTGACCGCACGATTGCCGACGCTTCGCTGCAGATTCAGGAGGTTCTCGGCGAGGTCGTTGCCTCGAGCCAACCTCTGTGACCCTTGAGGCGCCCGGCTGTGCGGCGACTCTGCGGCTTGCTTCGACGATTTAGTTGTGGTGGCCTCAGCCATTTATCCTCTTAAGTGGCTTGCGCGTAAATCTCTCGTTCATCCGCGGCTTAATGTTTCGACTCAAATGTCCGCATAAGGATTTTTAGAGCCGAGGGTTACGATGTTTGCGTTTACCAAAGTCCATAGCTTGCGATATAGAATTGCGAGCAGTTCACTGCCGGAACGCTTCACCGTCTCTGTCATCTGGTCCTGAAAACGCAATGAGCTGGCTACAAAGCTGGCGATGAATTCGTTGACGTTGTCGAAGCCGTGCCCCAGGGGATCGCCGCGGACCCCGCCCAGATAGCGTGACTCATCGGCAACATCCAAGCCTCGAATATCAGCAGTGCCTTCCGGGTCCGAGATCGGAAAACGGTCATGCAAAGATTGCCAGATCTTGTTTAGCTGTTCGTTTGAACTGAGCGCCTTCTCCCACTCTTCCTGGGTTCGACGCTTGCGTATTCGGCCCCCCGTTACGTGTCCCTCTTCAATTAGATCCAGCTCCGAATCCTCCCGCATGTCTGCAGCTACTGCTCGAATATGTTCTGGAGGCTTCCCCTTAGGTGGGTACAGCCCCTTCGCTTGAAACAAAGCGTGGGTCACTTCGTGAATGACCACATTTCGCTCCTCCGCAGCCGGGAATTCAACTCCGCCGGGAATATTTACTTGTCCAGTCTTGTCATCATAATTACCGGCCGACGGCAGTAGTACGTCCTTGGCGAGTGTTAGGCCGGGGACACCATTAGCCTTCAGGGAATCCACAACGCTTTTAGCTCCCTGCCATCTTCCCAGCACGTCGAGAGCCGCTTGCAGTTCGACTTCGGTAAATCGGCTTCCCCGCTCAACTACTTTGACTTTCAATGCCTTGAGATTAGAAAGCAGCGTGGTTCGTTCTGCCGAGACCCCAAGGGCGCCTAGTCCTTGCGGACTAAATCTTGGGCCGCGCAAGTCAAAGGTGACCGAGAAAGAACCTTTGGAACTACCGGGATCGTCCCAACTCACTTGGACGTCGCCGGCAGGCGAAATCCTCAAGTCTCGCAAATCAGTCCCTTCCACTCCTGCCCAGAGACGCTCACCTGTTTTATCGTCAAAGACTTGTAAGCGGCGGTTGGCAAAAAGATACATAGAGAAGGTTGCACCCGGCATGTGATAGCGCTGTGCTTTGTTGAAAGCCGCACCTTTTGGTCGAGCCTGAGAAAGGATTCCCGGCGCGCGCTCAAGTTCCAGCCCCTCTGGGCGAGTCTCTAGTTCGGCTGGCTCACGCAAAAACGCCGCGGCTAAAGTTTGCAGCCGGCCCATGCCAAAAATGTTGACGCTGTAAGGGTCGGAACCGGCAGAACTAAAGTTCACCTCGAAGGCCGTTTGAAAAACTCCACCACCACGCCAGGAAATTGAGTCAATGGTTTCGCGTTTAGGTGGCTTCGAATCGAAGTCCAACGGTCGAGGGACAGACTTTTGCTGGTTGTTCGGGGGTGGTAAGCGGTAAAACAGATCGTCACCTCTCCGCATGAGAGTGATACCGTGCTTGGCCCCGGTGGGGTCTGAGACAACGACACCTTCAGGAAGATCGACAAACTTTACGTCGATCGATTTTGGGATGGGAGGGAGTGGAACCTCATCACGTTGGACCAGATCTGTAGGTATTCTTCCGTGGCTTTGCTGAGCCACGTGACTTAACTCATGGGCCAAGACTTGTTGTCCCGCTTCGGTGTCAGGAGCGTATTGTCCTTGGCCAAAAACGATGTTGGAGCCGAGCGTATACGCCTTCGCATTTAAGGCACGCGCCGAGGAAGCTGCTCGCGCATCGGTATGCAGTCGCACCTGGCTGAGATCGAGACCGAGACGAGGTTCGAAGCGGGCGCGGGTGGTAACAGGCAAGGATTGGCGATCTGAGGATTGCGCGCCGATACTCTCCGATAGTTGACCGGGGGCATTGGTATCGCGACTAGACAAGAGCGCGGAGGCAGTTTGCTCAGCTTCACGCTCGCTGCGATCTCCAGGTTGGCTGATATTGAGATTGGCAGACATCAACTTCGCAACATCTCCGCCGCACTGAAGGAGGTTGCCGACAGCCTGATTGCCGACATTCTGCTGCAACGCGAGAATCTGACTTTCTGAGCCAACCGGAGCAGTCCGCTTGCGATTTTGCTGCCGCTCACGCAGGGCGAGACTGCCCTCATCCTTCATTGACTTTGCCGGAACAGACACTTGAAATCTCCAATGTTCAATTCAACAGCACGTCTGCTGCCTTATCTTCTCCGCTGACGGCGCGGCTGGTTGTCAAAAAAAGTTCGGACATCACGATCGATCACCTCCGGGCAGGGGCCTGACTCGGTTTCACTCGCAGGAATCGTCTCTTGACGCGTGAAGGTGACAGCCGCCCGACGCAGTAAGGGATAGATCAGAGATGCCTGCTGACGCGGAGTCGCCGTAGCTAACTGTTCTTCAAGCTCCGGCGTGCGGCGTGATCGTTCCTCCTCTGAGCCGAGGAAACGAGGCGTAGCCTGCGTAGCCAGGGGCGCTCCCTCTAATTCGCGCCCGGTCGTCGGCGATTCTGCTGTTAGCAACTCACCTTCACCCGTGACCGGGATTTCGGGCAGGAAGCAGGTCCGGCGTCTCATAGTCAAAACGCCGGGATTGCAGAGCCCCTCAATATAGCCTCGCGCAGCAGTCGCGCGATTCTCAGAAAGTTTTTGGTTGCCTATGAAGCGGCTTTCCCTGCGTCGCGGTCCTTCCGGAGAAGTAAACCCGCGGATAGAACTAACCTGCCAGCCGTCATTAATGAGTTCCTGAATGCGAGTGATTTCGCGTTCATTCTGTTCTGCCGCCCGATTATTCTCCGCGCGTCGGTTTCGCCCAGTGCTGCTGTCACGCGTTGCCACCACATCAGTGGCATATTCGAAATACACGAAACGCTCTTCAAAATGCGGGACTTGCCGCTCCGGTATTCGCCGAACACACGCTAATTCGTATACCGGAAAGTCGCGACAGACTTCGACGTCCCTGCACCGGACCGGCTGGGACCTCGACCCAAATGGAAAGGTCAGCCTGAAACCACCCTGCAAGTTTGGAGGTTCGCCAGGTCGTTCAGGAGCCGTGCCCGAGATCTCGAACTCAAGCGTTCCGCCCGGCACGTCAATTCCCACAGAACCCCGTCCTCCACGCACTTCACCAGTACCTGGACGGACAGTCGCCTCAGCACGTGCCCGAACGCGAACATCTTCCGAGCGTGCAACGTCCACCTCAATGAAGGGCGTTATGTCGAGATTGTTCAGTACGGTACGCGGGTCACGCCCACCGTCGACGATCAGGCTGCGTATCGTTCGCTGCAATGCTGCAGGAATATCAGCGCCAAACCGAACACGCCCGCGAATTGATCGTCCGCCAGTAGTGCACCACTCCACTTGCGCCCAGGCGTTGCTGCTATCGAAATCTGCACTGAGACTGGGAGCTTCATTTGCCTCCACCTTCTTGCACTCGTGACGCAGGCCAGTGACGCGCCTTCGCACCCGATAACTGTTGCGCTGAAACTCTACCTCGACGGTGTCAGGGTCTTCTGTAGGACTAATCTCGGGGATGGATTGCCTGAGGGTTTCTTGATCCACATTGAAAGGCAGCGGTACGCGCCTGAGCATCGGCCTGACTGCACCGAGTGCCGGGATGTTACGGTTTTTCATTACCGCATCAGCTGCCCGGTCGGCGGCATCTTCGGCGGAGTCCTCGACGCTGCCAATGTTTAGGCGTCCCTGAACCGATGAAGCCTGGCCGCGTTGCTGAATGGTGTGGGCCAACTCATGGGCCAGCAAGTACAATCCGCGATTGTTTGCGGTTTGGTATTGACCTGCCCCAAACCAGATCGAGTTTCCGACTGTAAAGGCTGCCGCATTGATAGATGCGGCGGCCCGATTCGCAAGCGCGTCATGATGGATTCTCACCTGGCTGAAATCGTGTTTGAATCGAGATTCCATTAACCCTCTGACCCTGTGATCAATGCTGCTCCCGCTCCGATTGCCAAGTGCTTCATTAACAACCTGCGGTAGTCGGTTTACTCCAATCGACGATCCATCTGGGCCGGTAGCTTTGCGTTGGAGATGCTCTTCTTCCCGACAGGTGGAACACTTCGCGCCACCGCCCGTGCAGGATGTACATTTGCGTTGCAACAAAGCACCCGGCAGTTGCGACGTGGCGTTGACTGACTGCAACAACTTGCCGACCGCGTGGTTGCCAATGGTGCGCTGCAAAGACAACAGTCGGGCTTCAAGACCCAAGGCAAGCAGGTGTGGGGCTCGTTCGCGCAGACCACTTTCCGACTTTCCGGCGACCGTGTCCTTTGACAAATTGGTAGCGGTTGCTTCAGTCATGCTTATTCCCTGATCGCACCGTCGTGCGATCGTGTCTCCAGGCATTCTGGCCAGTCGGGATCGGTGACCATAGGATTCACAACTCGCTTTTCAAAATCGATCCAGACGCGCCCGTCTTTTCGACAGTCATAGCCGCGACATGGAATTGGTCGCTGCTTGTAGACCGTGCACTGACAAGTCCCGCGGTCCAGATGAGAACAATACCCGTCCGTCTCTCGCGCATTCATGTACGGCTGTCCCAGGTCCCACTTCACGACGCCTTCCTGAACATCCTCGCTCGACAAAGCAAAAGGCAAACGGCAACAGGCCGCGTGGCAGAGGTGCAACCGGTTTTCGCAATCAATTTCCGGAGCCCCTTTGAATTCATATTTGCTGACATCAAACTCCTGCATGGCTACTGCCATACCTCTCCCGAGATACTCCCGCTTCAACTCCACCGATAACTCCTCGCGCCGCTTCTCGAGTGCTTGGGTGTTAACCAGTCCACTCTCAATCAACAGATCCACTAGAGCTCCGACAGTCGCTGTCGTTTGGTGTAATTCGGTGGTATTGGCGTTGGCGCGATTGTGCGTATAAACCAGGCCGCGGAGCAGATCCTGATTAACTACCCCCGCGTCGGCGGCAGAAAGCACAGGTAACGGAATTGGCGCTCGTGGCATTGCTTTGTTCTCTGATCAGATTCTTCCGGCAACGCCGGCTACATTTCAAAACTGGCCTGAACCATTCACAGTGTCTCCGGTCTTAGGGCTCAAGCTGGAGTTTTCCTAAACCAAACCCGTAGGTCTTTTTCTTTCTTGGAACTGCGCCGGCCCAGTAATTGATTTCCACTCTCCGATTGCGAGCGCGATCGGCGTCGGTCTTCTCGGGAACCAGTGGCTCTTCATTCCCTCTGCCTCTGACTGATTTGATTTTGCCGGGCTCCACTCCATGCGAGATCAGGTAGTCGCGAACCGCTCCCGCGCGGTCCTCTGACAACGTTTTGTTGAAGGCGAGAGGGCCGGTTGTATCTGCATGGCCGACGATCTCTATTTCCGCATTAGGGTTGGAATTTGCTCGCGCCGCAATATCATCCAGCTTCTTGCGGTGAGCCGGTTTCAGATTGGCTTTTTCGAGAGTGAAATCATCGACCACGTAAGGGGTGGTCGCGCCCATGGTGAAACGCGTATCGGGATCGGGCTCGCTGAGTTTGAATTTGGGGTCAGGTTTGTCAAGCTTTAGCCTTTTCGCGCTCCAACGCGCAATCTCGGCGCGAGTCTGTTCTTCTCTTATTCTTGTTTCTTCTTCCTCGCGCCGCCGTTCGTCGACAGATTTAGCCGCATCCATCCTCTCTTTAAGTTTGCGGAACTTTTCCTCTAGCCGCTTCCTTTCTTCAGGATCTTTCGGATTAACAATCTCAATCGCACCTTCGATGTCACCTTCTGCAACCTTGGCAAGTACCTCAGCACCCATCTCAATCTTGTCCAGCGTATCTTTGATTGGCACACCGCCGATGGTCCAACCCCGGTCCCCCCAACCGATTCCTTTCTCCAGAGCCTTATCCGCTAGATTGCTCCACGGATCGCTACTGCTCTGGCGCTGCACTGCGGGGGGTACACCTGCACTTGCCAGTTCAACCGGGAGACCAGACACGGCCGAAGTCGCTGCGCGATCCGCCTCTGCCTCAAACTTGTCACCTGATCGATTAATTGCGCTGGACTGCTGTCCGCCTGCCCGTCGTTTCTGGACCACATGAGCGAGTTCGTGGGCCAGAAGCTTTTTGCCTGCCGATGTCTGTGGCGAGGGAGCGTCAGCGCCGAGATGTATATGATCATTTTGCGTGAAGGCTTCGGCGTTAATCGCTGTTGCTTTAGCCTGGGTGTTCTGATCATCATGAATACGGACTTCGCCAAAATTTGTGCCGAACGCCTTTTCCATCTCTGAGCAAGTCGCAGGCGGGAGTGGCTTGCCGCCGCTCACTTCATTAAGCAGATGACTGATGGCCGCATTACCTGCTTCCAACATTCGATTTGGCAACACTCCGTGGCTCGCCTGGTGCAACACATCTTGCTTGGAAGCGCGGGCCTTTGACTGTCGCTGGCCCGAGCCCACTTGCGGATTTCCTTTCTTCAGTCGACGGTAGTCCTTAGTCATACGAACACCTCTTGTGAGGCCTGCGGCACAAGCTCTTGCGGACTGAAAGGTTTTCCAAGCTTCTGATACTCTCGCCCTGTAGCATGCATGAGGTGCGCCATCGTCACCGGCGATCGATCCTCGGCAGCCAAAAACGCGGAGGCCAGCGCGATGTTCTTGATGTTTCCTCCGCTCAGTTTGAACTGGCGAGCTAAACAATCCATATCCACGTCCGCGTCCAGGGACATCTCGAGCGGCCAGATTTTCTCCCAGATGCAGCGTCGACTCGCTTCGTCAGGGAAAGGAAAATGAACCGTGAACGCCAACCTGCGCGTGAACGATTCGTCAAGATTCGCTTTGAGGTTTGTCGCCAGGATGGCCAGACCCTCATACTCTTCCATCTTCTGAAGTAGATAAGAGATCTCGATATTCGCGTATCGATCGTGAGAATCTCGGACTTCGGACCGCTTACCGAAGAGAGCGTCTGCTTCATCGAAAAACAGAATGGCATTCGCATCCTCGGCGGCTTCAAAAACTCGGTCGAGGTTCTTTTCGGTTTCGCCAATATATTTGCTGACCACTCCTGATAGATCGATCTTGTAAAGATCCAGGCGAAGCTCGTTAGCAATGATCTCGGTGGCCATCGTTTTGCCGGTGCCTGAGGGGCCGGCAAAGAGCGCGTTGATTCCCTTGCCGAGGGATAGTTTGCGGCCAAAACCCCAATCGCCCAGTACCCGTGAACGGTGAATCAGCCGCTGGCAAATCTCTCTCAATTGCTCGATTGTCATGTCGGGCAACACGATATCTTTCCAGGTGTTGATTGGTTTGATCTTGCGCGCGAGTGTGCCGAGTTTTTGACTCGACTGTGAGCGACAGGCAGCCTCAACGTCCTCTGTCGTGATCTCGCTCTCCTCAGAACGCAAGCGGGCCAGATTGCGAGCTTCATTGAAAGCATCTCGCATCTGTCCCTCCGTGAACCGGAACTTGCTGGCTAACGAGTTGAAATCGACCTCATTGGATGGATGGTCAGATTTCGAAAAGATCCTCTTCCAAAGGTTCTTTCGCTCGCCCGCATCCGGCACCGGAAAGTGAAGATCTATGAAAACCGAATCTTTTAACCACTTTTGCGCGTTCCACGCGCGGCCGCTGGAAAGGAAGATCAGCCACGAGCAGGCTCGCGCCGCTTCAAGCAAAGCCTCCACCCGCGATCGCGCGTTCACATCCTCAAGCAGCAAGCAATCGAGATTATCGAAACAAAGCAGTGCTGACTGAAGCACAGCTTCCCGACCCAGGATCCAGATAACGTCTTCGAACGAGGCCTCTGGCATTCTGGCAACGTCGGCAACCAGCAAGGGGAAGCCCAGCTCGCCCGCCAGGGCGCGAGCAAAGGCTTTTCTTCCGGATCCATAGGATCCGTGGCAGCTGACCATTACGTTGTGTTTGGCGCCCTGCTCGAAGTGCGACTGCACCAGGCTTCGAATGGATTCTTGTCTTGCTTGATCTACAAGCGGTTCAAAATTGAATTGCGGCTCGTACCATATCGTTGCCGGCTCGAGTCGAGCATCAATCTGGTTGCGGCCAAGTAGAAAATTCACCATCCGATCATCGAGTGTCAGAAACCGCGATATTAAAGGGGTGACCCCGTCCAGACCGTCGAGTACACGCAGCAATCGAAACCTGAGAAGCGGAGCTGCCGGCTCGAAAACAGATCGAGCTGCAAGTCTCGCTTCCGGGCTGCGAAGCAGCAGGTTCATCGCAAGATCGATGCTCGGTCGCTTGCGAGTAACGTCATCCTGGAGGTATGCGTACAGCCTGTCGTACTTGCGATTCAGCTCGGGCGCTAAACATATCAGCACACAATCTTGTTCGAACGGGGTAAGCTGAAAAATCTGTGCGAGGTGAATGATTGGAAGGTAAACCCCTTCGGCGATAGTGCAAGCGCGCCGCTGATCAATTTCCGATTCCAGCGACTCCAAAGTGGTGGCGAGTTCGCCGTATTCGGATGCGTTAACGAGCGAGCTGCCATTCTGGCCGGGGTCGTGCGTAATGCTTAGCAATCCGTTGACTTCACTCTCCGACAGTACCAGTCCCCGGAAGTGGTCCAGCGGGCCTGCCGGTTGGTTGTTGCCTTGCCTGAGCATCTGCAATCGAATGAGCAGATCCAGGCGCTTTAGTTCGTCAGAGAGATAAGCCCACGCGCTAGCATATGCCGGCGGGCTGTTGGTCGTTGCTTCTTGCGCCGTTGCCGTTTCAGTCATCTTTTCAGTGCTTTGCAGCCGCGGCTGAGAATCCAAAGCAACCTCTGTTCTTTCAGACCGCCTTCTGTTGAAGCAACGCCTCGATTTCTTTCAGCTTGTGCTCGTTGATTCGGTAATGAAGCTGAGCATCCTTGCTCCTTCGCACAATCACGAATCCTTTGCGCACAAGAGAGGTGATTGCTTGTTTGACTATGACAGTTCGGGTCTTAATCCTCCGATCAGGCAACCACCACTGGGTGATTCCTGTAAGCGTATCTTGAGCGTCCGGATGCGTTAGCAGATAGTCCAGAATCGCTCGAGCAACCTGGGACCGTCTCATCTCATACATGGGACTAGACTCTGCGCCAGGAAGCGATTAGCAATCGCCGCGCCAGTTGTGGGTTAATGTGTTTTGCGAAGTGGGGAGCAGGCAAGCAGGTCGCTTTTGTCCATGCCGGTGGACCAGCAGAAAGCTAAATACTTTATCAACAGCGAAGTACCGGCAGGACAAATTTGTCCTCAATTGGCAAGGGAAAGGAGCGCTGTCAAGACACTGAGGATTTGAATCGTGCTACATCGATCTGGTGCTTCTGTATTAGTTGCCAGAAGGCCCGACGGTTTTTCCGGGCCACCTGCGCTGCTCTGGTGATATTGCCGCTGCAGGCACAAAGGACGCCCTGAATATAATTCTTTTCGAACCGAGCAATTTCTTTTGCTTTTGCCTCTTGCAGAGAATCCTGACGACCGTCCTGTGGTGAGGATGACAGTACAACGTCTTCGGTTTGGAGGACCAGGCCATCGCACAGGACGATAGCTCGCTCGATTACGTGCTCCAACTCTCGCACGTTGCCGGGCCAGTTGTGAACTGCCAGTCGATGCAGCGCTTCGGGGGAAATACTGTTGACCTGTTTTTCGAATTCTCTTGAATATTTCGCGATGAAATGGCGAGCAAGTAGCGGAATATCTTCTCGTCGTTCACGCAGCGGAGGGAGCACCAGGGAGATCGTGTTCAATCGGTAGTAAAGGTCCTGTCGCAAGGTACCATTCCCGACTGCTTCTTCTAGATCAAGATTGCTCGCAGCAATGATCCGCACATTGGCGCGGCGCATCCTGGTTGAGCCAAGCGGCCTGTACTCTTTGTCCTGGAGGAATCTCAGGAGCTTCACTTGAGCCGGCAGCGGAAGACAGTCAATCTCATCCAGAAAAAGAGTCCCGCCGCTGGCTTCCTCGATCAATCCCGGTTGCAAGCTGGATGCATTTGTGAAGGCGCCACGTTCATGACCAAACAATTCGTTCTCTACCAGCTCAAGCGGAATGGCTCCGCAATTCACGGGGAGAAATGGCTTGCCCGAACGTGGGCTGCTGTAATGGATCGCGCGAGCGTACACCTCTTTGCCGGTGCCGGTCTCGCCGGCGATCAGGACGTTCACTTCGCACTTGGCAATCAGCGGGATCTTCTTCACTTGCAGCACAAACTCGATACTGGCGCCCACTAGCTGTTTCAGCGCAAAATCGGGCTGGACAATTGCTGCTGTTCTGGCCTGCCCTGCTTCACTCTGAGCGCGTTTCATCAACCTCCAGGTGCGCGGTAGCACGTCTTCCGACCTCAGTGGTGCGGTTATAAAATCAGCGGCCCCCAGCCTGAGCAAGTCAAAGACTCTTTGCGGCTCACACGATTCAATTACCGCAATGATTGGTATTTCTGATAACCGCGCGCGGATGGACTCCAGAAGGCTTGCCTGTTGGTCCAGCTCTGACGGAAGAAACAGAAAAACCACTACCGGATCAAAGCCGTTAACATCGGCAAGACTATCCAGGGAAATCGTGTTGACAGACTGCGAGAGGGCCGGCTGAAACACAATCTTGAGTGTGAAATACGGTTCGAGAATCGTTTGCAGGGCAACGGCTTGGCCGCCAACCCCACCGGAAGCGTCGAGCAGTAGCGCGCTATCACCCATGACCGGTCACTCCCCGATTTTGGATGCCCCGTTGCTTGCTTGGGGCACAACCCGGCTTAAGAGTAGCTTCCTTGTTTGTTGTTTTGACCTTGTGGCAGAGGCGCGCGCCAGTTAGCCACACCTGCTTCGTGAGTCTCCTCAGACCCAGGACCCCAGGCGAAATGCCGGCTGCTCTCAAAAAGTGGATCCTAAGTACCGACAAATGGGCTATCTCTTTCTGCGAGGAAGAGAGGAGACAAGAGACGCGCGAGCGTGCCTGCTGCGTAGGTGTTGCTAAAATTGTAAAGCTTCTATGTTCCCGGTTATTTGATCAAAGTTTCGTACAAGGTGAATCGGTTTTGCATGAGGCGTATGGAGTCCAAATGAGGTAATTCCCTTATGTGGCCCTCCCGATAAATCCTCAGTGTCTCGGGAATTATGCTAGAGCGGTGCGGGGGGCTTCGCTCTAAAATAGCGCCTTTGCGACGTGTTTTTCCATCGAGGAGATTACGCGGCGGCACTTTATACCCGGTTGAACCGAAAGTCAATAATTCCTGATCAGTGGGTTCTGCGCAGTCGGCCGAGCACCGAGCCTATTCCGTGCGGAGATGCAGGAAATCGGATGAGTCCATGAGTGTCCGCTTCTTTGATTGCCGCTAACAAGCTCTCGACATCAGTGGCCGCGGTGTAACGTATCTCATTGATGTAGAAGGTCGGCGTTCCAGTTACATGCTCGTCAAAAAGTGCTTGGGTATATTCAGCTTCTACCTCCTTGAGAAAAACGTTTGCCGCCATGTCCTGCGCGAATTTGTCCAAGTCCAAACCGATACGTTTGGCGTAACGCGAAAGGTCAGAATCCTCCAAAGCATGTTGGTGCTGGAAAAGTTGGTCGTGCATGTCCCAAAACTTTAGCTGCGCCCCGGCTGCTTCGGCTGCTTCCGCAGCACGCACGGAATGCGGATGGGTCCGAACTGTTGGGAAGTGGCGGAAGACAAAACGCAAACCGTCACCGAGGAGTTTCTGAACTTCTTTGATAACCGGATAAGCATGTCCGCAGTGAATGCATTCAAAGTTGCCATACTCGAGCAATGTCACAGGTGCCGTTGCTGGGCCCGACGCGTGGTCCAGATCGGTGATGGCGTTCTTTAGTCTAACGATCTCTTCGGTACTCATAACAACTTCTGCCAGCAGACTGATACAGGGATGCGTGATCATGCTGGACGGGCCGAAGTATGAAGCGGCCCAATGCGAAATCTGATTGCGGAAACAATGGCCAGCACGACAAAGAGCAACAACGTGAAAAGTTGAGCGACCAGGAACGGTGGCTCGGACTGGGTGGGAGCCAGCGCCCTGAGTGCCGGCACTTTTTGGAAAAGCTGCACAATTAGGACAAAGACGTTGAGATAGAGAGCTACCATTGCGGCTACAACGTAAAGCCAACGCCAGGTGCCCACGAGGTGACGGAGGTAACGCGCGACGATCGCAACTGCCAACACCGCCAATGAGATGATGCCGACGCCAATGGCAGGCGTGAAGCCATGGAAGGGAAAGAAAAATCCCGTCACGCTTGTCGCCACGGTGCTCACCAGAAACAGTGCGGTCCATCGGTTGAGCGATTTCGCAGCAAGCAGGCCGAACATGACGACCAGGCCCGAAAAGATGCCGATCAAGCTTATGACGACGTGCACTTTAGTAAATATGGATAGACCAATAATCATAATCAACAAGCCTCCGAACAAAAGCTGCCGCTCACGAGGAACCTCAATCTCGACCCGTTCCCTGAGCTTACCTGGCACTCTCCGCGTCTCGAGGTGAACTTTTCGCAGCCGGAAATCACCGCGAGTACGCAGAGAAACGCCAAGTCCACGCAGAAGTGCTTTGGGTAAGTCGCCCCCTTTACCTGCCGTCTATCTTTATTGCGCCCACGCTTTCGCTGATTGCTACAGGCCCGCTTTAACCTCGTTCTTAAGAGTCGAACACAAGCCGTGCGGCGCGCCCGGATACATCTGGAGGGCGTCGCATCTACCGCAAAGTCGTTTCAGAAAGGCTCAAAGTATACACGTTCTTGCCGGTGTAGGAACGCAACCGGCGTCTCTTCGCAAAATGAAAATGCCAAAGACCTGTCCGCAGCCGAAACACTTTACCAATGCTGCACATCTGATTGGCTTACGGCTAGCCGCCCACCCGGGGACGAACGTAGCTGGCGGGTAGGAATTTTCCTCTTCCCAAGCTGAGTCGTCCTTCTCAAAGCCCCGCTGGATGCTGGTCGGGTTTTGCATAAACCCGCAAAATACCGCGATTTTTTCGAGACTTTGCTGCTTGAGTGTGATATATGAGTGTCCAGATAGCTTTTCCATTCTAAGTTCTTGTTGGAGGTGTCAGACCAGACCATGGCGACCAAAGCCGCGACAGGGAAGAAGCGCATGACGCAGTCGGAGGTAATCAACCACTTTGCCGAGAAAACTGGTATGAAGCGGGGGCAAGTGAAGGAATTCTTTGAAGAATTGTCTAATCTCGCTGCCAGCGAAGTTAAGTCGAACGGTGAGTTTATGTTACCCGGATTTGGAAAGCTCGTAAAATCCGAGAGAAAGGCACGAGAAGGCAGGAACCCGGCAACCGGCGAGACGATTCAGATCCCGGCCAAGACGACGTTGAAGTTTCGCGTAGGGAAATCAATGAAAGATACGTGCTTACCACGAAAATGAACTAGCCAATACTCGCATACTGTAACGATAGAGACGCCGCGGCTTGTCTGAGGACAGGAGCGGCGTCTTTGTTAGTGGCAAAAAGTCCAATGTGCGAGCGCTGACGGGAACTATCTGCCGAGATCCGGCCTCAAATATGCCACGTGAAAGGACTTAACCAATTCTATTTGAGGGAGTTAAGCATAGCCTTGAGCGCTCCATCAGCTCTCCACAAACCCACTAAAAAGAAGTATGGATTTTTTTCAACTGCTCCTATATAATCCCGTGTTTCGCCACACACGCCCAAAGCCGGATGGTACCCCCTGTGATGGTGTTTATGGGCAATCACAAGGGCTGGAAAGCTGCGTGCGGTAGTTGGGAGGCTGCCATCCTGACAAATAAAACGGGCATCTAAAGTTTGAGCTCGAAAGCTGAGAATACTTTGTTTAGAAGGAGCATACGCAATCGTGACCTTTAATACTCACTTACCGCTGGACGAGCGGCTTCTGAGAATTGACCATATTCAGGCTCGCCGTTATTCCAAGTTGACGGGCGTAGCGCTGGAGATTGCCACTCAAGGCATTGTCCGGCATTTGCGCGCCTGCGACCGGATGGACGTAAATCCCGACACTTCGGCAGTTCGCGAAATCATTGATGACGCGCTGAACGGAAGACGGGTGTTTGCTGAAATCCATGAACACCCCCGCGCAGCGTAGTTCGTTCGCGCCTTTACCAATGAAGAAGATCGCCCGCCCCGGGGCGGTCTTTTTCTATCTATCAAGACCAGTAAATCGCTTCCAGAATTGATTATGCGCCTCGCTTACTAAATCGCCCGGCCCATGCTAACATCGCGACGCGGTTGACATAGTTGATAAATGTGCCCCTGTAGCTCAGCGGATAGAGCATCTGCCTTGTAGGAGCCTCAACGGGAAAGGCCTCGCGCCGCGGAACTCGTTGAGTGGACGACCCCATATGCGGGAACGCCCTGAGAGCCTCCGGTACTCGACTGATTCCAGTCATGTAAAAATCCGTGAGGATTGGGTAATCCGCAGGAAACCTTCGCTTGGGTTATGTCGGCGGCTGGGTTCCTCAGAGACTATACGGGTCGGGACTGCGACGTCCAAGATATAGTCCAGCCAGCAACCCCGTCATGGCGGGCCGTCAGGGAAAGCCTGATGCTGGAAGCTAAGCAGAGGGCCGCAGGTTCGAGTCCTGCCGGGGGCAAACATCACCGCAATTATGGCGGCTATAGTTCAGTTGGTTAGAACGCTTGACTGTGGATCAAGAGGTCGTGGGTTCGAACCCCACTAGCCGCCCCACCAAAGAATCTGTAAGTCGCCGATTTTTCGCTTTCCTCAGATTCCCTAGTAACTAACCAACTGATACATCCGGGAGATTGCATGCCTGACGAACAACGAGTAGCAAATAATTCTCAAACTTATCTGGTGGACGCCGATAAGTTTTCCTTTGAAACCATGGAACAACTGAACGGACAGGCCACGGTCGTTCGTTTTCGCCTGGACAATTCACGCTATCATGCAGGCGACGTCTTGCTCGTGCTTTCAGGCAGTGAAGTGCATTTTCATGGAATGATTAGCCAGATCTCTGATGGATGGGCCACCGCAAGCGATCGTCGCGGCTCGCTTCTACCCGCGACACTCCAGTAATCCAATCTTACCTGAAGTATCCCGAAGGATAGGAAACCTCGACCCCAGGCGTAGAGGATCGCACTGAAATCTTATGAAAGCCCTTGTTGTCGTGGGTGGACAAGAAAGTAAGTGCCACTTGTTTTTCGAGGGCCCGGTCCAATTCTTTAATAAAGGGATCGAAACTCACTGGTGGTCCCGTTCCCTGAAAAAAAGCTCGTCCACCAGTTTCATCAGACAGCCTTTGTAGTGAGCTCTGCGCATTTCCGATCAAGAGCAAAGAATTCCCGGCGGCAACGGTCGGAGCATAGAAGCAATAAACTGCGATGCTCTTGCGTTGGGCCTCATTAATGGCCCGCTGCAAATCCAGACTTTCGGTGGGCGAACTCGATTCTATGCCGCGAGACGTATCGAGTCCGTCTGACAACAACAATATTGCCCGGCGTCCGGCCGGTTGTGACTCAAATTTCTTCACCGCTTCTATAACTTCGACATAAGGATTGTAGGGCGCCGCGCTGGCTAAGCCGTTTGGCGGACGCAAGGCCTTGGCGGCTTTCTCCAAGTCGGTAGTAAATTTCTGCCTGACTTGCAGCGTTCCGGTTCTGATATAACCGACCATTACGCGAGAGCCCCTGGGAAGTCTGCGAATGAATTCCGCTAACGCTCGGGTCTCATTACCGATGGAGGGAACCAGATCGTCCTGAATGAGCACTGCCAAAGTAATGGGCGAATTGGTAGCCATCGCCCTAATGGATAAAACAGTTTGCGGCTCACCATCCTCGCTGACGGTCAGGTCTATAGTCTGAATTTCGGCCTCGGGCTTTGCATCCTTAACCTTTATCGTCAGTGGAATCGTTACCGGCTTGGCTGCGCTACGATTGGATTCGGCAGAACTAATGGCCGTGGTCTGCGCTGAGACTACCTCGTGCCCGACAAATACCAATAAGAGCAAAGTCGTCAGAGCAAATAGTTTCTCGAGTTTCTTCATTCTCGCTCCCCTTCCGCGGCTCAGGCGCATTATACAGTGATACGAACAGATTGCCTTCTTAATCCTCCTGAGGGAACCTTGGTGAAGTTGAGCACTAAAGGCTAAGATCTGGTCACGAATTCCTAGCGGCTTCTGGGCATCTCGCGACGTCCAACCGTCTTGGATTCGCGGTTGATGCGAAAGGTCGCCTGAGTCGTCGACGATGGGCCAATTAATAGAGGGAAAACTGACCACCAGGGACCAGGCGGTTTCGAGAGTGCTTAAATGGTCACCATGGCTCGCTTTTCTGCTGCTTTCCCTGCCACCTCCACTTGTTTTCCTGCTGTTGTTTCTCACAGCGACGGCAACCGATTCAGCGGCGGTATACTTGCTGTTATCTCTGTTTTCGCTGGGACTAGGTGTTGTGCTCGGCTTGTTGGCCGTTGTTGTCCTTATCCTCTATCGAGGGAGTTGGTTAAGACGCCTTCGTAATCGTCTGGCCGCCGATGGAATCACAGCAAATGAGGTAACCTGGTTTACCTCTGAACTAACCTCCGCGGAGCGCCGGGCGCTTGCAGAAATTCAGAGCCAAAACCCGCTGCTAGCTGATGCATATCTCGAGACGCTCGCAACCAGGCTGACAGCTACTCGAATAAGATCCCGGGCGGTGCAGGAATTGATTCGCGCCGACCGTCGGATTAATCGCGCTCGATCTTTGGGAGGTGTAGACACTGCTGAGTTGATACGGGGTTTGGAAACAGACCGAGAGCGGTATAGCCACCTCAAGACTGAAGCCAGCAGTAGACTTGCGGAGGCTCAAGCTCGATTACAGACAATAGAAGCTGCGGCAAGCCGGAGTATGAACCAAGTTGAAACAGAACTGATGCTCCAGCGTTTGAGCGTGGCGCAGGAAAAACTCCCGCTGGTCCTGGAAATGGCCAAACTGGAAGAAGACGCTCTCAGAGAAAGCCGTCTGGGGCTTCAAGAAAACAACGACGAAGAGTGACCACGACTCTTCTGTCCC
The DNA here is from genome assembly GCA_035644135.1 of Pyrinomonadaceae bacterium. Classification (GTDB taxonomy): domain Bacteria; phylum Acidobacteriota; class Blastocatellia; order Pyrinomonadales; family Pyrinomonadaceae; genus PSRF01. The sequence continues at coordinate 49,156 of DASQPD010000124.1, read as the reverse complement.
AGTCCCTCCTTTAAACGATATATACCCGGTGCCAATCGTTCGGCGAAATCCTCGTCGACTAATGCCCAGTTGCCGAGACCAGCGTCGGTTGCCGGCAGTCCTGTAACTCGCGCCAGTTCACCTCGACCTTCGAGCCCGGCACTAACAAGATAGGCTCTGGCGATCTCCTTCAAGGCTTCTTCTTTGGTCACTTTCTGGTTCAGTTCTGCGCCGAATCTTGTCTCTGTCAGGGACCAGATGTAGGTAAATGAAGGCTCGTAAGTGACATCTGTGGGAATTACTTTGAATGTTCGCTGGAGTTCATCCAAGGCTCGAGTTAACCTCGACCGCTCGGGTATTCCAGTCTCCAGTCGCAAGTCAGGAGTAGCCATCTCCCACTCACGTCTCAAAACTCTCAGCACCGCGAGGCTTTCTGCTGAGAGCAACTTTCGCTCGGCAAGGCGCGGCACTCCCCACAAAGTGTTGAAAAACGGCACCAGACGCCGGGCCATGAAGGTCGCTCTTCCCTTGATCAATTTTCCGTAATAAACGCGGCCCTGTCGCATCACCTGGTCCTTTATGGTCCACGTTAGACTTGCCTCGGGATCCTTTTGCACATTGCGCGGCATTTGTGCATCGCGCCGGCCACAAACGGCCAGGTAGAGGGATGGACCTGGCCGACGAATATCGGTTAGCGCCGCACAAAACCCGACGGACTCAATGAACTCCTCGGCTGCCCGGGCGTCTTCGACCCGCAGCTCAGTATCCCGCCGCCACATCCAGTCTCGGTAGGCTTCGACCTCCTCGGGTAATTCGAGCAAATGCGCCATTCGGTCAACAGACAGCAGATTGAACTGTAGAACCCTAGTCAATCTGACTGAAACGGTCAACTTCTTCATTCAGCTCGTTAACATCTGTTCCTCCTAAACTGCGTTAAATCAGGAGCTTACGGGAAGTATCACTCCATGGCATGGGTGATGCACTTAGCCGGTTCGCGCAGTTGTGTATTTCACTGCCGAGCTACGCAATGTTGAAAGCGACGGAGATAACGATGGAACGCATGAAGAGGACAAAGCGATCAATGGCTCTAACCTGGTTAGTCGCCTGCTCGCTAATGTTTAGTCTACTGGGTGGAATCCTGCTAGATGACCGAGCCAGTGCGGCTCATAAGGGAGGACACCAAGAGGACTTCAAAGCCGAGAAAGCGGACAAGATCGCTTCGAACCTGCGTGATCAGATTCGCGCTGGAACGGGAGATCCTAGTGTGGTGAAGGTCATCGTGCGCCTGAAAGATGAGATTAGTGGTCAACTGAATGCGCTCTTGAGAAGCAACGGCGTCAAAGTAAAGAAGCAGTGGGACCCGTTTAATGCCCTCGCCGTAGAATTGCCATCTAATGTTGTCGAATCACTGGCAAGCTTTTCCGAAGTTGAGTTCATTTGTATCGACGCGGAAATCACCTCTCTTGGTGGTCACGTGGCGGCAACAACAGGAGCGAACAACATTCGGTCCCTAATCAGCGGATCAACGCTTGATGGTACGGGTGTGGGGATTGCAATCGTTGATTCCGGTATCTATCCAGATCACGTCGCTTTTCGGAAGGCCGGCACAACCACCTCTCGGATTGTTAAAAGCGTAGACTTTACCGGTGAAGGACGAACCGATGATCCTTACGGTCACGGCACGCATGTCGCCTCGGCAGCCGCGGGCAATGGCGTCGTTTCGAAGGGGAAATACATCGGCATTGCTCCGGGCGCAAACATTATCAACTTGCGAGTATTGAACTCGCAGGGTGTTGGAACGGTTTCCGGACTGCTTAGTGCCATGGACTGGCTTTTGACCAACCGAACAACATACAACATTCGGGTTGCAAACATGAGCCTTGGGATGCCGGCGATCAACTCTTACCGGACAGATCCTCTTTGCCTGGCCGCCCGCAAATTGGTTGATGCCGGAATTCTTGTGGTAGCGGCTGCCGGCAATAACGGCAAGAACGCCAGCGGGCAAAAGGTTTACGGCCAGGTTCATTCGCCTGGTGTCGATCCTTCCGTACTCACCGTGGGTGCAGTAGACACACACGGTACAGATATACGAAGCGATGACAACATCGCATCGTATAGTTCCCGCGGACCGACGCGTAGCGGGTGGGTTGATGTCAATGGTTTAAAGCACTTCGACAACGTAATTAAACCGGACATTTCCGCGCCTGGGAACAAATTGATCTTCGCCGAATCACCAAATAATTTAATTCTTCAACAGAATCCGTCTCTGCAAACGACTGTCAGCGGCGTAGCCACCAGAGCGGAAATGACTTTGAGCGGGACATCGATGGCTTCACCGCTAGCAGCCGGAACAGCCGCACTAATGTTGCAAGCCAATCCTTCACTCAAGCCGAATCTGGTGAAGATGATCCTTATGTATACGGCGCAGCAACTGCCAAACGCGAACGTCTTTGAGCAGGGAGCCGGCGAACTCAACGTTGACGGTGCAGCGCGACTTGCCAGGTTAGTCCGGACGGACTTGTCGGCGTGGACACTACAGGGGGCAGCGATGCTGACAGTTGCTACACCACCAACACAGTCGTCGACGATCTCTAACCAGCTCTTCTTATGGTCTCAGGGAGTAATCTTAGGTAGCACTTATGCGACGGGATCTCCATTGATCACTCAGTATCAAAAGATTTATGGCCAAGGGGTGTTGTTGAGCGATGGGGTACTTCTCAGCGATGGAGTGTTGCTGTCTGATACGACAAAACTCCAGAGCAACGGCGTTCTTCTAGGTGACACGATATTAACAAGCAACGGCACAACGCTGGGAAACGGTGGTTACTTCTGTTCCACAGGCGTTCTGCTCAGCGATGGCGTTCTGCTTAGCGATGGGGTCCTGCTTGGAGATGGAGTACTGCTAAGTGATGGCGTATTGCTGAGTGATGGTGTGCTCCTTGGCGATGCAGTTCGCGCATTGATGGTTGGCGATCCTTCGACAGGGATGGACGTGGTAGCTGATTTGGGAGATGAGTACACGGGCTACTAATTGAGCTCGTGCGCATGGTTGATTAACTTTGTGAAAAACTCAATTCTCCAAATGAAAGGCCAGACAATGTATCAACAGAACGCCCTTGCCAACTCAGCCGATTCTTCAGCAACAACATCCTTCGCCGCCGTTGCGCTGACGGTAAGCGCATTAAGGCCCGAGCACGCGGCCGAAGCTCTTAAGTTCCTGGGCCAGCGTCCAATCCACACTGTCGCCATGGTTGGGTTCATAAGCGATAACGGCATCGAAAGCCCGCTCAATCGTGGAACGTTCTACGGCTGTCGCAATCAGGATGGCGAACTGGAAGGCGTAGCGCTTATTGGACATGCAATTTTAATGGAAACGCGAAGCACCCGCGCCGTTCAAGCCTTTGCCAATATCGCGCAGAGCCTGAGCACCAGCCACATGATAATGGGTGAGCAACAACAGGTTGAAGAATTCTGGGAATGCTATGCGAAACGAGGTCAGGAGTTTCGACTGGCCTGCCGGGAGTTGCTTTTTGAACTACGATGGCCGGCTGAAGTACGAGGTGAAATACCAGGTCTGCGGCGCGCAACCCTGGAAGATTCGAACCTGGTTATGCCTGTGCAGGCCGAGATGGCCAAACAGGAAAGCGGCATTGACCCGCGGGAAACTGATCCAGAGGGATTCGAAGCCCGTTGCCGGCGACGAATCGAAAAAGGTCGAACCTGGGTCCTGATCAAGGATGGAAAGCTTGTATTCAAAACTGAGGTCGTCTCTGACACACCGGACCTGGCTTATCTCGAGGGTGTTTGGGTCAATCCTTCAGAACGCGGAAAAAACTACGGTGTCCGTTGCCTTTCGGACGTCTGCTACAGATTACTACGCGACAAGAGTTCCATTTGTCTTCTGGTAAATGTGGAGAACGACGCCGCCCAGTCAACTTACAAGCAGGCTGGCTTTAGGCTACAGAGCACCTACGACACAATATTTCTTCGCCAAAAAAACAGACTGGATGACCTTTCTCTCGTCCAGTAGACCGCTACGGCGGCTTAAACCATTCGAAGAGCATGATCAGAATCAGGCCCATGGCGTTTTATTCGACCCCTGGGCCTGACTTTTGCCGGGGCAAACGGGGCCAGCGGCGTCTGGATTCGTCTCGACAATGTCGATTCCGCTGTTGTAGACTGATTTTGCCGTCATCCAATTATTCGGACGGTCTTCTCACACTGCACTCGCAAGCTTTCCATGGTCAGTTTCAAGTCACTAGAGACTTAGGTTCAACGCCCGGCCGATCTTCCGGTTTAGCTTAATGAGTCATAAACGTCTAGCAAAGGCTTATAAATGGGCCATCATTGGCGCGGGCACCATTATTTGGATAGTCTGTCTTCGCAACGTCAAAACAGCTGACCTGGACCAACGCTTTCTCTTTCTTTCACTGATAACCCTCGGTTGCGGCTCACGGATCACCATTCGGATCCCGAGAGTAAAGGGCTTAATCTCGGTCTCCGATACCTTCATCTTCCTCGCGGTACTTCTCTTTGACAAGAATGCGGCCGTCCTGCTTGCCGGTGTTGAGGGCCTTTGTTCCTCAGTCCGCTTTAGCAAGAAGTTCACCACCGTCCTTTTCAATACCGCAGTAATGTCATGCGCCACGTTCCTCGCCGCTTCGGCAACGGTAGGCGCTTTTGGCCCACACCCGTTTAGTGACAAGCTTGGTGACTTCGTTGCCGCCCTGACGCTGCTTGCCTTTGTACAATATGCTTCAAACTCCGGCATCGTTGCGGTGGGCGCGGCATTGATGACAAACCAGCCGGTATGGAGAACCTGGAAGGATGGTTTCCTGTGGACCTCACTCACTTACTTTGCCGGGGCCTCGGCAGCAGGTGTTGCCGGAAAGCTGATTGCCGCGGTTGGATTCTACGCTGTTCTCGCCACTGCCCCGGTAATCGCAATTCTCTACTTCACTTACTGCACTTATTTGAAAAATATTGAATCCTCAAAAGCCCAGGCCGAGCAAGCCGAGCGTCATATGCTTGCGCTGCGCGAAAGCGAGGAACGATTTCGCAGCGCTTTTGATCACGCAGCGGGCATGGCCCTGGTAGCACCCGATGGGAAGTGGATCGAAGTAAACCGATCGCTCTCGGATATTCTAGGCTATTCCGAAAAAGAACTGCTGAGTATAGATTTTCAAATGCTCACGCATCACAGCGATCTCAACTCAATCCTCGAGCAACTGAACAAGCTGCAATCTGGCGCCACTACCGCTTTGCAAATGGAAAAGCGGCTCGTCCACAAGAACGGAGACATCATCTGGGTGCTGTTGAGTGTGACCGGTGTCCATCATGTGGGACAGCCTTCTCTCAATTTCATTTTCCAGATCCAGGACATCACTGATCGTAAGCGAGCCGAAGAAAGACTGGTCCATGACGCGTTCCATGACGCGCTTACCGGGCTGCCAAACCGGGTCTTGTTTATGGACCACCTGAAACAATCGCTCGGACGGGCAAGAGGGCGAAAGCACCTGCCGTTTGCAGTGCTGTTTCTAGACTTCGATCGGTTCAAGTTAATCAACGACAGCCTGGGTCACATGGTTGGCGACCAGTTACTGATTGCTATAGCCGGAAGATTGAAGGCAAACGTTCGTCCCGGTGATACTGTTGCCCGTCTGGGCGGCGATGAATTCACTATCCTCCTGGAGGGCCTTAATCAGAGCAATGAAGTAGAAGTGGTGGCAACTCGCCTCCTTAAGAGCCTCTCTTTGCCGTTTAACCTGTCGGGCCACGAAGTATTCACCACGGCCAGTATCGGCATTGCCCACAGCACCATGGGTTATCAGTACGCTGAAGACATGTTGCGGGACTCAGACATCGCAATGTATCGCGCCAAGACTTTAGGCAAAGCCCGTTTCGAGATATTCGATCCCACGATGCATGCGACCGCTGTCAATCTACTCCGCATCGAGACAGACTTGTGGAGGGCAATCGAACGTGACGAACTTTATCTCGAGTACCAGCCGATTGTTTCTCTGCAAACGGGCAAAATTGCCGGCTTTGAAGCATTGTTACGCTGGCAGCATCCATCGCTGGGAGTGGTTCCGCCTTCGGAGTTCATTGCGGTCGCCGAGGAAACGGGGCTAATAGTGCCGATTGGAACGTGGATTCTCGAAGAGACCGCGCGCCAGGTTCGACGCTGGAAGGACAGTGGAGAAGTAAACACCGAGGCTTTCATTAGTGTAAACCTTTCGGCAAAGCAATTCATGAAAACCGATTTTGCGACCGAGGTGCGGCGCATCATAAAAACGATGGAGATAAGCCCAGCCAACATTAAACTGGAGATTACAGAGAGCATGGTAATGAATAAAGTCGATTCGACGATCACCATGCTCAAACAGTTGCAGGAGATCGGGGTTGAAACCAGCATTGATGATTTCGGCACGGGCTACTCGTCTTTGAGTTACTTGCCACGTTTTCCGATCGCGACATTGAAGGTTGATCGATCATTTGTAAATTCAATAAGCGAGAATAGTGAAAACCTGGAAATTGTCCGCACAATAATCATGCTTGCTCATAACCTCAAGATGAAAGTCATAGCTGAGGGTGTGGAATCTTCCGATCAAATAGCTCACCTGCGGCAAATGAAGTGCGAATATGCGCAAGGCTTCTTCTTCTCGAGGTCACTTAAAGCTGCAGAAGCTACAGCGCTCCTTAAGAACGATAACGTGTATCCGCTTATGCCGCTGCACCGAATCATCGAGTACGTCGAGTCTGCGATCGCATAACCAACCCCCCGGCTTCTCTGGTCCAAACCATCTAAATCAACACTTCGCCGTTTCACTCTCAGATTGATGTCCGAATTAGGCAATCTGATTGAGGCGGTTGACCGATTCCTTTACGGAGTGGCGAGTTACAACGGTTAAGCATTGATATGCCGAGAGTTAGCCAGTTTGATGGGTCTGGTACGCGGACTGCATTTACGATATTGCCCGCCCCGGGTCTCACAACCGCTAGCCTCAGGGGAGCTGCGCACGACCGGCAGCCAAGAGCAATGTCACAAGTCCTAACAACCCGGAAACACCTCTTCAGGTCTTACCAGTTCGTAACTATCTGTGTAGGAGTCCTGATCTACGTCTTTTCGGCCGCCATGCTTGATCTCCGCCGCGTTGACCTGCGCCTCGCCACGCTAGTGGTTTTGGCCCTGTGCCTGGGTTCAAGAATCTCTGTTCGCATACCCCGCTTCTGCTCGCAAATCTCCGTTTCCGACACGTTTATTTTCCTGACTCTGCTGATGTACGGTGCCGAGTATGCCGTACTGCTGGCCGCCACCGAAGCTTTCGTCTCGAGCTACCGGCTTAACAGGAAAATCCGCACCGATCTTTTCAATTTCGGTTGCGCCGCAGTCTCGACATTTATTACTGCTCAGGTCCTTACACTCGCCTTCGGCAATATCATCTCGCTTCAGCGTAGCGCTTCGCCATTGACATTTGTAGCAGCTCTGTCCGCCCTGGCAATATCTCAGTACGTAGTTAACTCCGGGCTGGTAGCTGTCGGCGCCGCTGTAAAAACTGGCCAACGAGTCTGGCAAACATGGAAGAATCACTATCTATGGACCTCAATTACATATTTGGCCGGGGCCTCAACAGCCGGCCTGGTTGTCAAGTTGGTAGACGTCGTGGGCTTTTACGCGTTGATCTTAACGGCGCCGATTGTGGCTATTATTTTCTTCACCTATCGCACCTATTTGAAAAACGTCGAATCGTCTGCCGCCCAGGCTGAACAAGCTCAACGCCATGTTCGAGAACTCTCGCATTACATCGCCGAGCAGGAGCGCATCCAGGAACAATTTTCCCAAGTAGAAAAGTTGTCGGCACTTGGTGAACTTGCTTCTGGGGTAGCACACGATTTCAACAACACTCTCGCGGGGATACTCGGCCGTGCTCAGCTACTACTCAGAACCGATGATCCCGAGAAGATCAAGCGAGGGCTTAACATTATTATCAAAACCGCCGAAGATGGCGCGAAGACTGTCAAGCGAATTCAGGATTTTGCCCGACAACGAAGAGACAAAGATTTCAGTTTAGTGACGGTAGAACAGCTTCTGCTTGATGTCAGTGAACTAACCAGACCGCGATGGAAAAATAAATCCGAGGCGGCCAATGTTCATATTAGTCTGGACTTGAAAGTTCATTCAAAATCAAAAGTAATGGGTGATGAATCGGAACTGCGCGAAGTTCTGATCAATATGGTCTTCAACGCAATCGATGCGATGCCTGAGGGCGGTAAATTGACGCTCTCGGCATTAGACGTCGGGAACTCGGTCGAGATCTCGGTCGCCGACACTGGCGTCGGCATGAGTCCAGAGGTTCGCTCGCGAATTTTCGATCCATTCTTTACCACCAAAGGCACCGCCGGGTTGGGACTCGGTCTTGCTGTGAGTTTCGGCATAATAAGGAGGCATGAAGCCACCATCGAAGTGGAATCGGAAACAGGCAGTGGCACCACTTTTCGTATTGTGCTCCCGGCAGTAAACCAGACTGAGATAATCCCTGAAGGTTGGGTGGAAACTGAAACACGCGAGCTTGCCGAGACTTCAGCACAGTCCGCTCCGCCCAAAGAGGATAAACCGCGGATTTTAGTGGTGGACGATGAGGATTACGTGCGTGACCTGTTGCGTGAGATTCTTGAGAGTGAAGGTTGCAGTGTCCACCTGGCCGAAGACGGCCCACGGGCGCTTGCACTGCTCGACGCTCAGCCTTTCGACGCAGTCTTCACCGATGTTGGCATGCCGGGAATGAGTGGTTGGGAAGTAGCCCAGGCAGTGCGTCAACGTAACGAACTGATTCCAATTGCAGTCATTACCGGTTGGGGCGAGGCGGTCGGCTCGAACGAACAAAAGAATGCTGGAGTAAATTGGGTTGTGACTAAGCCATTCACGGCCGAAAGGATTGGTGAACTAGCGCGGGAGATCAGAAACCAGCGCGGGCTCAGCGGTAATGCCCAGACCTTAGCAACCGTAGCCGCCTGAGGTACTTTATTGCCGGAATAGGAATGGAATGAAAGGGGCCGGCAGTCTATCTGAGACTGCCGACCCATAGTGTTTACTTGCCTGGTTGATCAATTCCGAGGCGCTGAAGCCCGAATGACAATCTCCGTTCCGCGGTCAAGCTCCAGATCGTCCTTGCCCTGGACATAGACTGATCCGGCACCGCCACCGGCCCCGACGATTGCACCAATGGCCGCGCCTTTGCCACCGCCTGCGATAGCACCAATTATCGCACCCACCGCCGTGCCGATAGCGGCGCGCTGTGCGGTCTTGTTGGTTTGACTATCATCTTTTACGGTCCCTTCATTATCGACCCGGACCGTATCGCCGCTCGGCATTCGCACATTCTGCAGCACGCCGGCGAACCGGTAAGATGTGCCGTCGCGGAGCCGAATCGTGTCAAAATCCAGTGTCATCTGAGCTCGGCCGGTGAGCCTGCCACTCCGTTCGACGCTGGTCACGTGGCCTACTATTTGAGCGCCTTCAAGCCGCGAGGGCTGCCGGACGGTCATGGTGAAACGATCTCCCTGGTTCACGTTTCGGGTGGACAGTAGATCATCCAATGTCCCTACGATCTCTTCGCCATCGCGCACGATAAAATCGCCGTTCGCACCTGTCGTCGGATAGGTAGGATTCGTTTGGTCTTCGCGATAGATATCAAAGCTCGCGACGTCGGAGGTTTTGTCATACACGCTTCGCACTTCCACCGGGTAACTCAGTCCTTCGACGTAAACACGTCGTGTCACCTCAAGCGCCCTACCGTTGTCGATTGGCCTGAAAGTGACGCTGAATTGATTCGCTCGATCGCCCGTCGAACTGACGACCAGTTGATTTCCCGAGAGGGTTGCACTCGCCCTAATGGTGCGTCCACTGCGAGTGGTTTCGACTCGTTCAGTACCATCCGCGTCAAAAGTGATTTGCTGCCCCCGCGATGAAGCAAGGGTTATGGTTCGACCGCGTTGATCGATGGCGATTTGATCTGGTGATTCAAGTCGCGCTGTTACTAGATCACGCACTCGTTGACGATCCTGGTACGGCAGGGATTGGATTGCCCGGTTCGCTTGAGTGCTCGCATCGTCGCTGCGCGAAGGATTCAACCGGTAAGTTCCAGTCAATAAGATCCGCCCATACCCCTGCCCGGTCGGATATGTCGGATAGGTCGGGTAGTTATCCTCGTTCGAGGACCATGAGAGGCCAAAAGCACGCGCCAGTTCATTCAAATCCGGGCGTAGATTTGACCAGTTCGTTTGCGCCTGGGCATTCACCCGATACGAACCCAAAAGACTGTCGATCCTTGCCGCGCTATCCAGTACGTCTTGAACGTCAGCAGTACTGGCTTGGCGGCGATCAAAGTTAGTTCGCAACCGGTAAACCGCGTTTTGGAAATCCGACGTACTTCTGATCAGATCCTGCTGCGCTCTCGAATCGTTGATACGCCCACGGTTATAAGAATTGTCGAGGCTGGTGCGAAAAGAGTTGGTACGACCGTCGATCCTGGTGATCAGTTGGCGAACGTACCTATAGTTTCCCTGGTAAACTGGCTGCTGTGCGAACGCTGTGGTGGTGAACAGCAAAAGCACACCAACCGAAATGAATTTGGTTAGCTTAAACATCGAATTGCCTCCTGTTGGTGAATAGGGTTTGTCCCTTATCCTCCAAGCCCTATTAACAAGAGTTGTGCCGCCGCGTATCTTTAGCTTTCTTAGCAATTTGAGCGTGTTTCAACAGATGCAAACCGTGCTTTTTTGATGACTTTCTCGGGTACTGTGACCAAATCGTACAGATTCGACAAAAACCGTTAGAAAACAACACACGACCTGGTTCACCAGCCGTGCACCAAAACCGACTCGGATTTCCCTAAAAGGGCGACATTTCAACGGTTGGGTATGTGCTATTCTTGAAAATTAGAGGCCTTACGCCTATGAGCGACAACGAAAATCACGCTACGATTCACTTCGCCGAAAACGATTTCTTCATCGGAGTGACACCCTCCGGGCATGCGCTCACACTTGATATCGACCACGAGCGAGCTTCCGCGCCTACGCCGATAGAACTCCTATTAATTGCACTGGGTAGTTGCACTGCTGTCGATGTCATAAGCATCCTGAAAAAGAAGCGCGAGCAGGTGACAGACTATCGCGTCCAGGTCAGCGGAGAGCGTCGTGAAGAGCATCCGCGAAGTTATAAACAAATGCATGTCCACCATATCGTCAAGGGTCACAATATCTCACCTCAATCCGTGGCGCAGGCGATCGAGCTGTCGGAAAAGAAGTATTGCAGCGTGGCCGCGACGCTAAGACCAACTGCGGAAATCCTTTCCACTTTTGAAACCATCGAAGAAACCATTGAGAAGTGAAATCAGGCATGAACGCTACAATCCCAGGACCTAACTCGCGATCGTTAATCAAGCTTGTCTCATTCGGTTTTATTCTCCTTCTTTTCGCTGGGGCGGTTTATGGAGCCAAGTCCGCACTCATTTCGCCACAAAGGGCCGGTGACAACGCTCTGTCTTCTGTCCGTCGGAGTGATGCCTCAGCTCGGGATGCCAGTGGCAAACTCCTCAAGCAAACCGTGGCCGAACATATGCGCAAGGCCTCAATCTACATGGGCAATCGTGCTTTCGAGGAGGCGCGGCAGCATTGGCAGGCAGTAATCAATTATTATCCGCAGGACCCCAGAGTGCCGGAAGCGCTGCTCGGTATTGGGCGATCGTATTTTCAGTCGCGTGGTTATGACGAGGCATTTGCCGTTTTTGAGCGTTTGGCACGCACTTTCCCCTCTACAAAAGAAGGTCGAGAGGGTCTTAACTACAGCGCCGCCTCATTGCTTCGGTTGGGACGCTTTGACGAGGCTGTTGCGCGTTATGTCGACTACATAAACCGATTTCCCTACGGGGAACGGATCGAAACCGCGCATCTCAATGTTATCGATACGTTACGTGAGGCTGGGCGACCGGAAGAAGCTTTGGTATGGGTAGCAAAAACACAGCAACGATTCCCAGGAACACCAACAGAAACAAATGCTGTTTTTGGCAAGTTGCGTTTGCAAGTTTCTGAGGGCCAGTGGCGCGAGGCAATTGCTACGGCAGACCAATTGCGCGGTTTGAGTTTGCAAAAAGGAGTTGACACCACGGCCGGGGAAATCGCTTACCTGAAAGCGTTCAGCCTCGAGCACGCCGGCAGAACGAACGAGGCATTTTCAGTCTACTCATCGATTCCGGACAATTTGAATTCCTATTATGGCGGCCTCGCCACTGAGCGCATGCGGGCTCTCGCTGACGATAGCAGAACACGGGCAATCATTACCGAACGGCTACAGACGGTAAATGCCGGCATTGAGGCCGCAGAGGCGGACTATCCTTCACCCTTCCGAGAGTCAGTTTTGCGAAATGCGAAATCGCGCAGACTTGATGCGAGATTCGTGTTGGCTTTGATGAAGCAAGAGAGCGTTTTTCGCCCAACGGCAAAATCACAGTCGGGAGCTCGTGGCTTGCTCCAACTCACCATGGATGCGGCAGAAAAATATGCCCCTGGAGCGGGACTTAAAGGAGTTCAGGAAAGTCAGCTCTATCAACCGGAAGCGTCGATTAAGCTCGGAGTGGAGTATCTGGCTCAGCTCTCGCGGATGTTCCCACAAATGTTGGAACCTGTCGCTGCCTCATATAACGGTGGCGAGGACAATGTTGCCCGTTGGGTGAAGCGAGCTCGTCACAAAGATCCGGGCGTCTTCACCTCAGAAATAGGCTTTGACGAAACCAAGGCTTACGTCCAGAAAGTAATGGCAAACTATCGCGTGTACAAGCAACTCTACACAGCGGATCTTGTTAAGAAATAGAAATGATCAGGGCTCAGGACCGAATCATTTTCCATTTTTCATTTTTCATTTGTCATTTTTCATTTCCGGCTACCGTTCGTGTGTTTTCGTGGATCGAGTTTCACTGAAACCAAAGACCCGATCCACCAAATAACACTAATTGAATTCTGGAAATGACAAATGAAAAATGTCAAATGATCAATGGAAAATGATCAGGGCTCAGGACTGAATCGCCGATCTTCGAAACCGGTTGACCGCTCTCGCCGCGGCAGCGGTGAGGGCGGATATGCTCGCGGTCGAATTCCCAATCGCACCAAAGCTGAGTAGTACTCATATCGGATTGACACCTCGGCTGCCGCACGCGAGTCAAGCTCCATGCTAATCCAGCGTACGTCGTTGCGTACCGATCTGCCAATTCCGGTTGCCGCATATTCATCATCCGGCCGAGGCGATATGCCGGTTGCAAGGTCCTGATCACTGCGCTCATTGCCAGCCCGGGCAGGCGCGTCGGATTTCCTGGTTCCCTCACCCTTTTCATCTCGAGGCCGGGGAGGCGGCAAAATCGTTATTGGTTTTGGTGAGCGTTCACGAAAAAATACTGCCGAAATCAAACCAAGATTTGCTGCTTGTCCAAGTTTTGCCGCGTAGGAATCCTCTTCGCTGGTGAAATAAAAGCGCCGAGCACGTTCTGAGCTCATCTGCCAACCGCTGATTGTGATCGTTTCATACGGACCAACCACCCACTTGCTGGCATTCCAGGCTGTCGACCTACGCGCGTCGATGGAGTTAAGTCCGTCAACTGAGAGGGCCACTGCCACACGAACCGGTAACGGATTTCTGATCCTGATCTCGTATTCGGCGTTGCGCAGAGCCTCGATATACACGCGGCCCCGGGCGTAATACTCCTCCAGTGGCCGTCCCTCGACCAGGATCTGCACTTCAAAGCGATCCTGGTAGGGTCTCGTAAGATCCTGCTGAAGCGAAGCCGGCTCTTTAATCGCTGAAGCGGCTTCGGACCTGTTAACCCACACCGCCGACATAGCTGTGACGAGTAAAGCCAAAGCGGCGTAACTCAATACGACTGTTTTCCTGTTCATGACGGTCTTCTCCTCCATTCAAACCAGGCTGGCGATTGGGGAACGTTTTTGATTGCGTTTCTTGCACCCAAACCTCACAAATCTGCCGGATTCTGGTCTATGGCACGGCTGTTGAGTTAAAAGCATGCGGAGGCTACAATACGCGCCGAATTGCACAGCCTTGCGCACGTCAACGTAGAGGAGAGATGGATGGAATACGCCCTGACTGCCACCAAGACTGAAGCCCGCGCGGGCTCATTCTACGATCGCATTGCCAGACTTTACGGCTTCTCTTTCAAACTCAACGGCTACGGGCGCTCTCTTGATCAGTATTTTGCCAGGCACCCGCTTCCCGTCTCTCGCGGAGCTCGTATACTCGATGCCGGTTGCGGCACGGGTTTGTTGACGTTGGCCCTGATGAGAAGCCTCCGCTTTCCTGTAAACATTATCGCCCTGGATCTCTCTGCCCGGTCAGTGGGCGCAGCGAAGAGGGCAGTAGCCGAATCAAAAGGACGTAAGCGCGACATTACTTTTGCGCAGGGGAACGTACTAGCTCTGCCATTTGCAAAGGACTCTTTTGATTTGGTGGTGACGAGCGGAGCGCTCGAGTATGTGCCTCTCGAAGAGGGCTTCAGCGAGTTGGCTCGCGTAGTGGCACCCGGGGGCCATTTATTACATTTGCCGATTCGACCTTCTCCAGCCAGCACATTCCTGGAGATACTCTTCCGTTTTAAGACTCACCCGCCCAAAAAGCTCGCGACCGAAACAGAACGGCATTTCCGGGTAGTCGATCACTATCGTTTCCCACCCTTTCAAGCTATCGGTTGGACCAAGACGGCGATTCTGGTCCAGAAAGTCTAGCACCGTTACTCTCGATACGACGGATCGATTCTGTCCAACTTGCGCAAGAGTCCCGGCCACGTTAACTGTGCCCCCTGGCCCATAGTGACGGCATCAACCTGCCCCGCTACTCGCTTAAGAATTGGGTCCGACACAAATGAGAGCTCCCTCCCGCCCGACTGAGCCAGAATCTGAATTCGGCAGGCTCGTTCAAGTATGAACATAGCCAGAAAGGCTTCAGCAGCGGTACGGCCGACTGTCAACAGGCCATGATGTCTCAAGATCATCGAGTTCTTGTTTCCCAGATCACTCACTAGTCTTGGCCGTTCGGATTCGTCCAAAGCCAGGCCTTCATAGTCGTGGTATGCGAGCGAAGCCAGCGCAACCAATGACTGTTGCGAGAGCGGCAATAGCCCATCGCGTTGTACTGAAACAGCGATTCCAAAGTCAGTGTGAAGGTGCATCACACAGAGGGCGTCTTCGCGCCCCGCATGGACAGCCCTGTGAATGGTAAATCCAGCGGGATTTATGAAGTAAGGTGAATCCATGACGAGCTTGCCGTCGAGATCTACCTTGACGAGACTTGAGGCGGTGATTTCGTCGAACAACATCCCATAGGGGTTGATGAGGAAATGGTGTTCCGGGCCGGGAACTCTGGAAGAAATGTGGGTAAAGATCAGATCGTCCCAGCCATAATAGGCCACCAACCGGTAAGCGGCCGCGAGGTCTGTGCGCGCCTGCCACTCTGCTTCTGATACCTCGTCGCGTACAGCGAATTTCTTTTCCGTTGCCTGACTCATTTTGCTTTATCCTTTACCGGACGCGGTGTTTATTGATCAAGATGATCAAGACGCAGGAAACTGCGCCGATGTCAGAACTCTCTCGGCTTGTTGGAGATGTCTCTGCTCGTGTACGACGATAATCGTGCAAGCATCTCTGAGGCTATAAGTGATCAACTTAAGTGCGGGTGAGGTTACCTTGATCGCGTCCAGGTCGCGTCCTTCGAGCGCGGCCATCGCCTCTGACAAGTCTTCCTGCTGAGCAGCGAACCGCTCGATAATCCGGTCATCGAGGTCGCTGGCTAAGGGCATAAAGGGCTTAGGGGCTTTCAGTTTACGTGTTGAAGACGGATCCAGACTCTTGACCAGCAGGCCTCCAAACAAACCTGGGACGAAGGGCATACTCTCCCAAAGGGAATTCTTCTTTTCCCCTTTAGCTATTCGTTCGAAGATCGGAAAGTACGGTTCATTTGCGGTCATCAGGTGATCGAAGCACTGACCAATGCTCCAGCGGTCGAGCCCTGGTTTCCAATTAAGCTGGGCAGACGATAGGTGCGCGAATCTATCTTTTGACAGAGAAGTAATGGCATCAAGCTCATCGACCAATTCGTTTAGGTTCCTTTTGGTTTTACGACCACTCATACGTCTGTCATCCTTTCCGTCAGGTTCCCTACGATTGTAGAGACTCCGGTGAGCTCACCGACTCGGGCTGACTGGCACAAGTCTCATAATTCTGTCGTCGTCGCTCGCAGGTGAACCACGGCCGTCACGATTGGATGTAGAAAAATATATGTCGCCGTCGGGACCCTCAGCGACATCGCGAATGCGACCATAGTTCTTCTCAAGCAGGTTTTCCTGACTGACGACGCGCCGGCCATCAAGCACGACGCGTATGATTCGCTCGCCCCGCAAACAGCCAAAGAAGAAGTTTCCCGTAAACTGCCCAAATGCCGTGCCGCGATAGAACATTGCGCTCGCGGGAGCAACCGCTGGCGTGTACTCCAACAATGGCGACTCCATACTCGGGCGTGTCTGTCGATGATGAATGACCGGCCAGCCGTAATTCTTTCCCTTCTCCACAATGTTGACTTCATCACCGCCCCCAGGACCATCGAAGCCCGATGGCCCATGCTCTGTTTGGAACATTAGATTCGTGCCCGGCTGCCAGTCGAGCCCCTGGGAATTGCGATGCCCGTAGGACCAGATTTCCGGTCTGGCATTGCTCTGTCCTACGAAAGGATTATCGGCAGGAATACTTCCATCATCGTTGAGCCGGAGCGTTTTTCCGGCGAGCGAGTCAAGCCGTTGTGCCAGTTCGCGTTCGGTTGCGTCACCTGTTGTGATGTAGAGCTTACCGTCCGAGCCAAATTTCAAGCGACAGCCGGCGTGAAACTGCGCGGCGGGAATATTCTCAATTATTACGGCGCGGTCGGTCAGGCCCTGTCCGGTCTCTCGATATCGAGCAACTCGCACGCGCTGCCCATCACCTTTGTAAGCATAAGAGAGATAGAGCCAGTGGTTAGTTGCAAACTGCGGATGCAGGGCGACACTCATCAGACCACTTTCGCCTGTAGGTTCGACGTCCGGCACTGTAAAAAGCGGTTGCGGGCGGAGCTTGCCGCCTTCGAAAACGCGGACCCGACCGACTCGTTCGGTGAATATCATTCTGCCGTCTGGAGCCCAAACGATTGACCACGGCACTTCCAACCCACCGACCACAGTCTCAACCCGAAAACTAGACTTAGTATCGGCTGAGGTCTCGATTTCACCTGCACCCCTTCCCGGCGGCGGATGTCCGCAGGCAAACGCGCCGGCGAAAGCCGCAAGCAAGATCCAGGAAAAAGGTGCTCTCATTTTCCTTTATTAGTCTTGTGGGTTTGGGTCAGTGTTGAATGTACTCGTGGAGCAGTTTGAGTTCGTCACCCTGTTCACCCACTTCCACCCTCAAAAGATCGCGCATGGAAAGCATGCCGACCCAGCGCTCGCCATCCACCACCGGCAAGTGCCGGCTTCCGATCAACTCCATGCGCTCGAGGGCTTGTTGGGGAGTCTCGTCACAACGGATCACTGCTCGTAACTCGCTGGTTACCTCGCCTACGGGCACGGAACCAGCGTCCCTTCGGGGCACTACGACACGTTTCAGCACGTCTCGTTCGGAAAAAACACCGAGTAGCTTACCGTCTTCACTTAGAACGCAAACCGCACCGATGTTGCGCGAGGCCATAAACTCCGCAGCCTCCTGAACGCTGGCAGACGCTTTCATCGAGTAAGGCTCACGATTGCGGATGACATCCCTGATCAGCATCGTTGTGTGCCTCCTGATTATCGCCGGGGTATTATGAGCGTGCGCTGTATTATAAGAAAAGCGGACCGCGATGTCTCTAGCTAAAGGACACGCGGCAGTGCGCCAGGTAACCGCGAGACTAGCTAAACAGTGTCTGCTGGGCCTGAGGCCGCCGGAATGTAGTATCGGTCCTCGACTTGTGGCCGCGGCGCTTGTTAAAGCCGAGGCGTTCGCAATGGATCTTGAACAATCGCTCGATCGCCGCCCAGTACTCACCCTTCCCTCGCATTCGTTCGCCGAATGTGCTCGAATTGAGTTTTCCTCCGCGAGCCTCGCGAATGCGCGCAAATACTCGATCGGCTTTGGTGGGCAAGGTCTCGCGCAAACGCTGCTCAAAATAGGGCGCAACACTCCCCGGCAAGCGCAGCATGTTAATGAACGCTTGAGTTGCCCCAGCCCCTTTAGCGCGCTCTAACAAAACCGGAATGTCGCTCGAGAGTCCGGGAATAACCGGGGCGATACCAATGCCGACGGTGATTCCTGCTGCTGCGAGTTCGGACATAGCGTGAAACCTGGCTTCGGGCAACGGCGCATAAGGCTCGACTGCTCGAGCTATTTCTCGATCGGTGAATGGGATTGTAAAGAAGACTCCCAGGCTCGCCTCTCGTGCGAGCGCCGCCAGCAAATCCACATCCCTGCGGATGAGCGCAGATTTGGTGACTATGCCGACCGGATTGCGGAATTCCAGGCAAACCTCAAGACAACGGCGCGTCAACCTGTAGTTGGCTTCCAGCGGGAGATAAGGATCGGAAGTGAAAGAGAAAACGATCTCGTCTCCTTTCCATGACGGCTTGAGCAACTCATTTCGCAGAAGTTCAGGAGCGTTAACTTTAACGACAATCTTTCGATCAAAGTCCGTGCCTGCCCCGTATCCGAGATATTCATGTGTTGGCCTGCTAAAACAGTAAGTGCAGCCATGAATACAGCCTCGATAGCAGTTAATCGAGTATTCAAAACCGACGTCCGGGCTATCATTGTGAGTGATTATTTTGCGGGTCTCTGTCTCCTCAAACACTTCCAGCTTCGACTCGGGTGGTTCGCCTACCCACTCCACAGAGTGGGTCAGCCAGGGGTTTGGCGGATTGTCTACATAACGCATTGGCAACCGGATTCCTGTTTCAAAACAAAAGAAAGGCGCGTCCCACCGATGCAACGCCGTTTCTCGCATTGCAACAAGAATAACCGGGGCTCGGAACAAACTCAAGTCTGGGGTACTGGTTCAGTTTGATGCGAAAGTGACCCACTACCAAGTCTGGAAAAAGCTTATTGTTTTTCGGCAATGAGAAGGACGTTCTTACCGATGGGCGGGGGAACCAGAGTTTCAACGCGGGCGGCGGCGGGCACGACAAAGCGATCGTAGAATCTTACAGTCGTGCTATCGAGTTGCTTGGCCCTGAACAAGCAAAAGGAGATCCACCACGGGGCTATACCGAGAAAATCAAAAGAGAGCGACTTGACGATTCCGAAACCGAGCCGCTGCAGTTTCTTCGCGAGTTCCCTCTTCTTGTATCTGCGCACATGTCCAACGGATTCGTCAAAAGACCCGTACAGCCACTCCAGCGCAGGGACGAACAAAAACAGGCGTCCCCCAACCAGGAGCGTTTGATGGACCATCCTCAACTCCTGTTCATCATCTGCTATGTGCTCAAGCACATTTACATAAATTATCGAGTCGGGCTGCTGCTGTTCCCTCAGGCGTGTCGCGGCTTCAACAAGAGTCGAGTTGTAAATCTCAACGTTGCGATGCAGCCGAAGAGATGCAGTGCGGGCAAATAGTTCATTCACAAGACTTGCCGAAGGCTCAACTAGAGCAAGTGTCTCACAGGCAGACTCTTCCAGAATCAACCGCGAGAACGAACCCGCGCCCGCCCCAACTTCGACCACGTGCCTGCCCAGAAACGGCTTAAAGACGCTCAGGATCCATCGGTTATAGTTTTCGGCGAAGGTCATCGCCTCCAACTCTCGGCCGGGATAGGTGAATTGTGTAGTCATCGATTGGGCAGGAAGAAACTCATTACTCTCGTAACGCCGACTCAGTCTCGAAGCGCCGAGTCGTTTGATGACCAGGCTTGGGTTGTAGCTCTGGCAAGCGATGAAAAGAGGAGCGCAAGCTGCAAAAGATATTGAAGCGGAAAACCAGCCAGAATGCTGCCAGACCGTCTCTGAAGCGAATCTTCTTGCCTTCCGAGTAAGTTCGTCCGTAATAACTGATAGGTACTTCGTAAATTGGACACTTTAGCTTGGCTACTTTGGCGGTGACTTCGACTTCGAATCCAAAACCGTTCGAGACGATGATCATGTTTCGAATGATGTCCCCGCGAAAGGCCTTGTAGCCGGTTTCAATGTCAGTCATGTTCAAGTTTGTAAGCGTATTGGAAATAAACGTCAGCGCCTTGTTCGCAAGGAAATGGTAGAAATAGAGAACGCGAGCGGCTTTCCGGATTAGAAAGCGGGAGCCGAAAACCACATCTGCGTGGCCTTCAAGAATCGGTTGAATGACTAAGAAAATCTCGTCGGGGTCATACTCAAGATCCGCGTCTTGTACAATGACGATGTCGCCGCGAGTCAGGGCAAACCCGGTTTTTAGCGCGGCGGTTTTACCGCCGCTCTTCGGCTGACGCACCGAGCGCACCTGTGAATAGAGCTCGGACAATTCTCGCGCTACATCAGGTGTGGAGTCAGTTGAGCAATCGTCCACAATGATGACCTCAAGAACGTGGGGCACCTTCAGTACCTTTGACACGACTTCGCCAAGTGTCCCCTCTTCGTTATAGACCGGAACGACCACTGAAAGAGACAGCGGATACGCTGCCGTTTGACGTTGATCAGGAGGGATTTGTGTCATCAGGTCGATGTTTCCGGTTGATGTTAGCTCTGCCCGCTTAAGAGTGCTGCGTTTCCCAGTATGAACATGTCACTCTACGGAGTGACGGTCTGACTGAAAGGGGTCGCTGCCTCCGCCTGCGCCTGCGGCTCAGTTCTAGTAACGGCATAGAGATCGTTGTGCTCGTCAAACCGGTTGATAAAGCGAAATCGGCCAGTGGCCAGAGCCCGCTTTAACATGCTGTCATAGTCATCGCGACGCTCAGACGCGATCTTGTTATTTTCAATCACCACGTATGAGGCGGGTATCTGCTCCATCAGTTCAATGAATTGGTCGCTTATCGGTCCGCTGCGAGTCAGGTTCTCAATCTGATCCTCATAAGGAGGATTGAAACCCGAAGTCCCAACAATAAGTGGCTTGCCATGATCTGCCGCCCGCAGAATATGATGATGGTTGAACTCTGCGCTTGCCGGCAGCACAACTATCCCGCCTCGCATGGGCGTTTCTTTCAGACGAGTGGTCACTGCGTCGGGGAATACGTCTCCCCGGATAAAGTCGAGCGGTGCTCCATTGAACTCAAACAACAGCAGTCCGCAAATAAGAACATAGCAGACCGGTCGTGGCAAACCTATTTTCGTCTCCGTCAGAATTTGGCCGAGACGAAGGCAGCCCAGTCCGGCGAGGAGTGAAAGTCCCAGGTAAGCGATCATCGCTCCCCGTGTCGGCACTCGCATACTACGAAACGGAAGAAAGATGTCGTAGAGGATTCGATAAACAAACGAGTTCCATCCGAGCGAGTAGCAAAATCCCACAAGAAACAAGATCGTTCCAATCCAGAAAGTATCCGAACGCCGCTCAGAACGGATTGTCTGGATCAGGTTGATATTGTCGCCACGGCATAACCGTGTGGGATACGCCAGGCACAGTCGGAGCACTATTGTAACCAGGAGCAATGTCAGCGCTATCTCGGAGGTAAAATACTTGAAGACTGAGTAGCAGTAGTCGGTGCGATCGAATCCAATTGCCGGCACCGAAAGAACAAAGAAGACCAGGGCCAATATATCTAACCTGCGGATCCACGTGTTCCGACGTGGGTGCTCCTCCAAGGCTGTAATCTTTGTCCCGGATGAAGCATTCTGTACCAATGCGACAAGCGAAAGCAGAATCGGAAGCAAACCGGGAAATAGTTTGAACCTCCAGCCGTCATTAATTCCTGCCCCTAGTCCCGACCAAAGCTTGTTCCGGCGTTCAACCGATAACCAATGGATTGGTGATGCCGAGTTTGCCTTTACCTCATCAATACTGCGACGAAACCCATAGAGCCGGGATACGAGATAGTAAGGCATCATGAATGGCATCAATGCGAGGCCGGCTGCGCCTACGGCGATTGCACCTCGTCGCCATAACCGGGCGCTTCGCCATAGACCATGACGGGTGAGCAGCACGGCGGCGCATATCGCGAACGGCGCCACCGATAGTATCAGCCAACTCAGGGTCGCCAGACCGGTCATGAAAAAGGCAACCCCCAGCCAGACCGCACGCTTGACACTGCTGTCCCGTACGAATAACACCAGTGCCTCGAGCAGCAGAGGTATCCAGGCCGCAAACAAGTAGGGCAGGTGTGACATGTAGTGAAAGCGAAAAGGCCCGAACGCGAAGATGATGCCCGCTACCCAGGCAGCGGCATAGGAGCCGGTGAGGGTGCGCGCCAGCCGGAAAGCGCCATATCCACACGCGGCGAAACCAAAGAACATCGCTACGGCATGAACTGTCAACGGACGGCATCCGAGAAGAAACAGAGGAAAAAACAGCAACGCGATGCCGTAACAGTTTTCACTGAACGCTAACGTGTATCGATAGGGATAGAAGACGTTGGAATGGAAAAGATTCAACGGGTCAGCAAAGGTCTGATGGTAATCCCACCAGAGAATCCAGGACACCAGATATGGATCTCCCGGATCGACGACCGCATCTCGAAGCCGCGTAACATATGGCCAGGTTAACAATGAGGTGAGGGCACAGAAGCCAAGAAAGATCAGCACTTCCATGACAAAGGAATGATGAGCGCCAATCCGGCGCAACTGGGCGATCAGGTCTTTCATCGTTCTGTTGGATCCCTTGAGAGTGCGAGTCCAGCGCGCACAGCCACACTGCCACACACAATTACTCGTCAGCTATGGAAAGCAGGCGCGCGGTCACTGTCCTTCGAAATGTCAGGTTGCAACACGGTAAGTTTGTACCTGGAGTCAGTGCGGAGTTTTTTCCGCACCTGGATCACTTACCGTCAACGTTGAGAAGGTTTCGAGTGCATGCAGGAAAACAATAATCTCCTCACGTTTCCCTTCCGTCTGTTCGGTTAGACAAACATAATCATTGGTAATCTCAGTCACTCGGCCCGAATAGGTGGCGCCCGAAACAGTCTTTATTTGGACCAGTTCGCCTTTGTACCGTCGAAAAAGGTTCTCAGTATCTTGTCTTTCCATTATTGTTCGGCTGAAGAATTACTGCTTAGTGGAATCAGATTGCGACCGTTGCCCTGGCTATCCTCGGCCCAGGTCACAAAAAAGAAGCGATACTTGTCAGGATCGGCCAGGGTAATGAAGCGTCCGCCCCAACCCTCATCGACCGGGTTATCTACGACCACCCCTCGGTCGCTCAATTGCCTATAAAGCAGATCGACATCCGGCACAGCGACAAAAAAATGAACTCCGCGTCCGCGACGCAACATGGTCTCAAGATGTTGGGCCAGCGTGATCTTTAGGTTGCCCGCGCAGAGAGTGGCCATCGGTGGTTCGGTCTCGCGATTATCCTTCTCGACTTTGAACCCCAATTGATCCTTATAGAAAGCCAGGGACTCTTCCAGGTTGTTCACCTCGAGGAAAACAAGATCAAGATTCATAGAAATGGAATTATTGCTGATCGTTTTCTATTCTACCCCACTAAGCAGCAAATAAATCATGTAACCGATGGTGACCACAGCCGTCCAGAAAACGATTTCCTGGACCCTGGTGTGACGCCGCAGTAAGTGGGAGACCGGTAGCGACGCGTTGACAGCGACCATTGCACTCCTGGCCATCAAAATACCAAACGCGATAACAAATCCGGCCAGGATCGCGAGCGGCCACAGAAACCAGATCCATTGAAATCTCACCAGGAAAAGCAGAAAAAGACCTACCAGTAAACACAACAGGGCGCTCAAGCAGTGACCGAAAACTCCGACATCCCCCGCCGTGGGCGACGTGACCGGCACAAAAGGGCGCCCAACTGCTTCGTTGCGGATAGCGTCGTAATCCCGTCGCATCGATTCGTTTTTGAGCACCCCATAGGCCTCATTGATTGCCTTCATCCATTCTTCGCTGCCGCCGCGATCAGGATGGTGTTGCGAGGCCTTGCGCTTATACAGACGTTCGATGTCCTGCCGCGAGGCACGCCTGTCGGCACCCAGAATCTCGTAGTAGTCCTTGGCGGAATCAAAGTCACTCATTGAGTTTTCGGATTTTAGTTTTCGGATCTCGTATTTGCAATCGAGATTGTCCAGCTAAAGATCAAACGACGCTCAAGTTATGCTAACCTATTGCTTGCAGCCCTATCATTTCACTCGGCCATTGCTCGATTATTTTTTCCAATTTGGGCCTATGGATAGGTGGAGAGAGATTATGCTCTGCCTTCCTTAATGACAACATGTCACAGCCGTTTGCTCCTGGCGATGATTTGATCTTTCAACTTGAAAGTGGTTATGGCCTGCTGCGAGTGCTCGTCCGCGATGATGAGTCGGGCGGCACAGTCTGGCATTTAATGGCGTACGAGGAGTTTTTTCCCGATGTCGAAACCGCAGAGCAAGCGCTGTTAAATCCACAGACGTTAAATGTTCGCAAAGCGCATATGGCCCTTACCGATCGCGCTTTCGAAAGGACGCCTGCGGCGCGACTCGGAAACCGATCGGTGACTGAGGACGAACTAAGCGGTTACCGCGCCTGGTTGAAATCGAACGATAAAGTTGTTTCAGACAGATCGGCGCTACTGATGTTGGGGATCCGTTAGATAACCGGAGAAGAGTTGATGGTGAATTCACGAATCGTCCCGGCTTCTGCTCAGCCTGGGACAACGATAAGGCGTCAAAAACGATTTATACTCTTCGCGTTCCTACTGCTCTTTTCGCTCACCCCGGAAGTGCCGGCCGTTCGCCGCGAGCGAGCTGTCGATACCTGGCGTCCCCTTCACTACTCGATCAGCATAAAGCTCAATGACAGTCTCAGTGAAATTTCTGAAGCCCGCGCCGAAATCAAGGCCGTCGCGCTGAAAACGCTGACACAGGTCGATCTGGATTTTGGTGAGCTTATCCTCGACTCGGTCATGGTCAACT
This sequence comes from Pyrinomonadaceae bacterium, assembly GCA_035644135.1. Taxonomy (GTDB): domain Bacteria; phylum Acidobacteriota; class Blastocatellia; order Pyrinomonadales; family Pyrinomonadaceae; genus PSRF01. The sequence goes on along the minus strand of DASQPD010000124.1, from coordinate 24,104 downwards.
ACCAGGTCGTGAAATTTGAGCGCCGGGCTGGCAGCCTCAAGCTGAAATTGCCCGAACCGCAACCACGAGAGAGCAAGTTCAACATAATCGTCATCTACCATGGCAAGCCCAGGGATGGCTTGATTTTGACGGCCGACAAAGACGGAAAACCCAGTGCTGTCGGCGACAACTGGCCTGACCGCGTGCATCATTGGATACCCTGCCTGGACCATCCTTCGGCTAAAGCGACAATAAGTTTTAAAGTTACGGCTCCCGAGCAGGATATTGTGGTCGCTAATGGCGCGCTCGATCGCGTGGAGACAACGGCCCGCGGCACACGCACCTGGAGCTTTAACGAAAAATTTCCAATCCCGCCATATTGCATGATCATCGCTGTGGGACAGTTCGCTAAACTGGACGGCGGCAAACCCGCCTCCGTGCCCCTTAGCTTTTACGTACCGGCAGCAGACCGAAGATACGCCACCAGAGGCTTTTCGCCCGCAGGCCCGGCGCTTAAATTCTTCAGCCAGACTGTCGCGCCTTATCCTTATGAAAAGCTCGCTCTGATCATTGGCGCCACCCGTTTCGGAGGGATGGAGAATTCCAGCGCGATCGTGTTCACCAGCACCCTCTTTGATCCGAACCCGACCGCCCGACTGAGCCGGACGTTTGGCACGAGAATCGGAATCGTAGATGTCGTTGCACATGAAATCGCGCATCAATGGTTTGGCGATTCAGTAACTGAGTCTACCTGGGCAGACCTGTGGTTAAGTGAAGGCTTTGCAACCTACTTCGCCGCGCTTTTTATCCAACGTTTCGAAGGCGAACAGGCGTTTCAGGACTACATGAAGCAGGCAGCGGAAACTTATTTCCGCTATGAGCAGCATAGTAAAACACCAATATTCGATCGCGAGACCGAAGACTTACTAAAACTTCTCAATGCGAACAACTATCAAAAGGGCGCCTGGGTGTTACACATGCTGCGGATGACGCTTGGTGATGATGCGTTCTTCCGCGGCATCCGCGGCTATTACGACTCGCACAAAAACAGCACCGCGAGCAGCGAAGACCTGCGAGAGGCTCTTGAGAAGTCATCGGGACAAAATCTTAGAGAGTTTTTCGCCAGGTGGATTTACGGAAGCGGTCACCCGCATTATGAGCTGATCTGGAAGTGGAAGAAGGGAGAACTTGCAGTTACTCTGCGGCAACTCCAGACAGAGCCAGCCTTTCCGAATCCCGTCCCCATTGAAGTTGCCTCTACAATGGGCAAGCAGCGGTTTACAATCCACCCGAATGGCAGGGAAACCGTCGAACGCTTTCAGTTGCCCAGCGAGCCAGTCTCAATCGACGTGGATCCAGATAATACAGTGTTGAAAGAGATTAGCTTGAAAACGCCGCGCTAGAATACTGTTCGATATTAGTTAATCCCCGCACATTCGCTGTTGGTCCGGGTAACTACGGGGCTGAAGCGTTGCTGGTATTCTGCGGACGTAACAAACGCGCAGACCATTGCGAGGTAGTTGTTGGGTTCGCGATTGTTCAGGATATCAAGCCAGAAGGTATAGCCTCCCGGATCGGGATCCCTTCGCAAGAAGCCAAAGTACTGCATCAGCACAAACGACGGGTTGTATTCTCGAGTCCTAAAGTCGGAAATGTCTATTACATCGCGCACCACCTGCGCCCTCATCTTCCCTGCATTCATGGCATCAATCTGTTGCTGTCGCTCGACGGCAAAAGGTGTCAGGCCCGCAGTGTCGAATAACTTGTTCACAAACTGGGCGTTTGTCATAGAGGCAGGGTAGAGTTGCAGGAATTCCGAGCGTTGGACGAAATCTGCCGCCAGCGCGTCTTTGCTGGTCACAAGATTCGCTCCGGCAATGACCTTGCTGCGATCGACAGTGAATTCAGCGTAGTTGGGCTGACGGCCCAGCGCTCCCTTGAACAGTCCATAAACAAAGCTTCCAGTCTGCTGGAATTCCGCTTCGATAAAGAATGCGGCGGACACAGCCACGCGTTGACGCCTGATGCACGTCTGGTCAGTCCCGCACTTCGTAATCTCATTTGTCCAGTAACCTAAACCGCCCAGGTCCGGTTCACGATTAAGAAAATCGAGGTACTGCTGACGAACAAAGAACTGGGCATCGTCCAATGGATTGATGGTGGGCGCCGCGGTGTCATTATCCAGGATGGTGATAACAGAAGTGAATGGACTGCCAAGAAACGCACCGCCGGTCGGGTTGCTTAAAGTAAGGTTGATAGTTTCATTACCTTCAACGTAGAGGTCGTCGACGATCGGTACTGAAAAAGTCTTTACCGCTTCACCGGCAGCAAAATGCAATGTGCCGGAAGCTGTGATGTAATCGGTGCGATTGCTGGCTGTGGCATCGTTGGTTGAATAGTCGACTGACGCAGCACTTGAGGCATTGCCCAGACGCGAGACGGTAATAGTTGCGCTTCCCTCGCCTTCATTTACCGTAGCGGTAGTAGCTGCGAATTGAATACTGTTTGCCGAGGCCGCTGGTTGGAACTGGCCGCGGATCTCTCCGTTCGGGAAATTGCTAGTGTGAACGTTTATGTAGTGCAACCCGTTCTTTAAATCCTGTACCTGGGCAGCCGTCAATGAAATCTGAAAATCGCTGATTTGCCCGAGTGGCAAAGGAAATAGCACCGGGGCGGTAACTGCAGGCATTGCCGGGCCATGAATGTGGGCTGCGTTCTGAGGACTCGAGAGACCGCTGAAGTTGAGCGAGACGTGGGCGCTGCTCTCATCCGGACTGAGCAGAAGGGTTGCCGTTCCGGTCCCTAATGAAGTTGTGGCCGGCACCTCTTGAGCGGCATTCAAACTGGCAACAAACAATTGACTCGGCCGCGACTTAATTTCGTAGACCGCTCCATTTGACAATGAAACTACAAAAACATTTCCGTTGGGACCGGTTTCAATATCCGTCGCGATGCCAAAATCGCGACCAATAACCAGGCTTTCACTTTCCGTCTGGTCGAATTTGTCGTTGTTGTCCGCCACCAGATCCGCCAGTCGCGAATCAGTAAAGGAAAAATGTAGACGGTCAGTTGTCAGCTTAAAGCGGAAGAGATAGCCGTTGAGCAGCGTTGTGCGTGAGGCGCCGACGAACATGTCCGACTCATATTGGGTCCCCAATCCCCTCCCCCTCACAAAGCCTAACGCCGCCGGCGCCACCGCATATTTCCAACTGAATTCGGGATCCACATACTGCGCCCCTGGCAGCATGTAAAGACGCGCCAACGCCGCCTGTGGTGTGTCCGCCAGACCGCTGGGGGGCCAGCGCAGTTGCTGGAGATTGCCGGCTCCATAAGTGCTCTCAATTGCTTTGAATTCATCTATGCGGCTGACGGGCCCGATTATCTGAGCCCAACCACCATTGAAGCCCGGCCGGAGCCGGTTCATCTCGTCAAACGCGTCGTCACCATTCTCTTGTGTCCACATAAAGCCGCTTTGCGGATCGACGGCCATACCGAACCCATTGCGCAATCCATAGGCAAATGTCTTTTTAGCATTAGAGTCTGCTTCACCGGTTAGACCAGTGTTCGCGTTGAAAAACGGGTTGTCAGAGGGTGTTGAGCCGTCATCATTCAAACGTAGGATTACTCCGCTGAGGTGCGCATTGTCAGGCTCAGGGCCGCCAAACTGATCATCCGGAACGGGGCCTCCACTGGTGATGTTCTGAAGGAAACCGCGCCGGCCGTTATCTCCAAAAAGAATGTACAGCTTGTTATCACGTCCGAATCGAAGCACACCACCATTGTGATTGCCCCGCGAAGGCTGGCCCATATCCCGTTGCATAGCACGTAGTTTGATCAGATTTCGATCGAAAACCAGGGCGGTTCCGTTCCAGATATATCGATCAACGCGATTACCAAGCAGCGGAATCTCATCAATATTCGCCGTGTCGATGCCAGTACTGCTTTCCGTCCAGTCCAGATATACAAAGCCGTTCTGGTTGAATTGCGGATGAAGCGCGATCCCTAATAGTCCTCGTTCAGAGGCGTTGTTGACAGGCAAATCCAGCACAGTGCTTTGCAGAGCACCGTTGACGATCCGCTGCACTTTTCCAGTCGTCTTTTCCAAAACGAAAAAGTCATTCAGTCCGATAAAGGCCATGCTGGTCGGCTGATTCAGTCCGCTGATTACAGGGGTTACAGTGAGGTTTGGATCAAGCATCACTGGCAATGCCGCCGCCGGCTGAACGAGCGTGTTGATCGTTGCGGAGTTATTACTAGTATTGAAATCGGTTTCGCTAGAACTCGCAGAGGCCGTGTTGGTCACCTGGCCCGGCGTCGTAGGGGCGACGACGATAGTCACGACGGCGCCTGCTCCAACGGCAAGATTTCCGAGCAGGCAGTTTACCGGTCCGGCGCCGCTACAGGCTCCCTGTGTCGTAGTGGACGAGACGAAGCCAACAGCCAAGGGCAAAGTATCCGTAATGCTAACATTCGTTGCAGACGCCGGACCGTTGTTGGTTACGACGATCCGATATGACAGGTTGATCCCAACCTGCGCTGGATTGGGTGATGCCGACTTACTAACAGCAAGGTCTACACTCGATGCACTAATGACCTGAAGCTCAACCTGCGTAGCACGCATCAAGCTTCCCGACATCCCTGTGATGGTTAGAGTGTAGTTGCCTTGTGGTGTACCAGGACTGGTAGTGACCGTCAGCATTGAGGTCTTAGCCAGATTGTTAGTGATGTTTACTGACGCCGGATTAAAGCTTGCGCTGGCCCCTGCCGGGAGGCCACTTGCCGAAAGGTTAACCGATCCCAGAAAGCCTGCGAGCGGTGTTACTGTTATTGTGTACTGCGCGCTCGCGCCGGGCGTAACCGGTGTTGAGGACGGTGCGGCGCTAAGAGAGATATCAGGCGTAGATGAAGCCGGCGCGGAAGCAACGAAGGTGAAATATATGTTATCGCCGGAAGTGTTGCCGTCGTTGTTGGCGTGGTTACCAGCCGCATAAAATGTCACTGGTCCAACATCAGTAGACGGCGCAGTCCAATTGAAGGTCCATGAGGCGCCGCCGCTCTGATTAATGTAGGTACCGGCGGCCGTATGTTCGACATATTGGCGAGCTCCACCCGGCCCCTGATTGTCGAGCACTTGCGTAAACACATCCGTGCTTTGAAGATTCCCGGCCTTGTCGTCACCAGGATCAAGTGCTGTCAATTGAAAGCCCCACCGATGGCGCGTCGGGTCAGCGTTAATGTCGGCAACCGTAACGGGATAAGTCTGACTAGGAACATACGTCTGAGGCGCAGTAATTGTTATCTGCCCGGTTCCTGCATCCGGTGGAACGTGACATTCAGCACAAGTGAACTCCCCAGGCGCACCGGTGAATCCCGCCGGAGGTCCGGAAGAAAAAGCGCGTGCTGGCTGGTAGATGTTATTGCTCGAAAGCAGATAACCGCCGAGAACAGTAAATATCGAAGCTAGGATTGCGATTCGCGCTTGCTCGTAGTGGATCCTTTTTATTTTGCTAATCATCATGAGCTCTGCGAACTAAGCCGAGGATAGACTACCACGGTTCGAAAATAGCCTAGCGAAGTTTCGCTAGGCTATTTCCTCGATCTAACGAGGGGTCTGCTGCTCCTACAGGGCTTGGCAACCACCCTACATCATGAATCCAAGATTGGGTGTAGCGAACCGGCCAATCAAAGGAAACACTGTCGGAAGATCGCTCGATGACAATCCATACCAGGTAGCAAGCGTCGCAGCGTACTGCTCGACCGACGTTGTCGGTATCCAACGACCGCGCGGGCTGGAACCACCATCGGTATCATCGGGTCCACCGAGCCGTAACGTTGGGTATGTTCCATAAATGCTATGACCCAGTACGGCACCGCCAACTATGAACTGATGATTTCCCCATGCATGGTCGCTGCCTACGGCTGCACCTGATCCGGCCGGTTGAAGCGTGCGGCTGAAGTCAGACATTGTAAATGTGGTTATTTTGTCTTGCAGACCCAACTCCACAGTTGCCAGGTAGAAAGCGTTAATCGCCTGGCTTACCTGCGTCAACAGCGTATCTTGTCCCCCGGTACGCTGGTTCGAGTGAGTGTCGAACCCACCGATCTGAGCAAAGAAAATCTGGCGCCTCATATTGATGCCGGCCGAGGGATCGGTGCAGGCTTTGATAAGTCGCGCGATCTGGAGCATTTGACGACCCAGCGACGTGGCCGGAAAGGGAGTAGTCAGGACCGGGTTAACGCTGCTCAGAGCAAGGTCCGTCTGGATCGCACTACTGCGGGTGTCACTAGCAGCCTTTATCAGCTTGAAGTTTGTGTCCAGCGTGCGGAGTTCGCTGAATGACAATAGGCGGGCGGCCTGCTCGCTGGTTGAGCCGGACATATTAAGCTGAAGGACGTTTGCGAGCGACGTACCGGAATCCGCAACCGCGAGCTGGCGCGTGTTATCGCCCGTTAAGAAGAGATTAACTCCGGCGATCGAAACGTTGTTGGGGAAAGTCGATCCGCCATTCAAAGCCGAAGTCCGATCAGCAACTCGCCCTCCCCAACCCGTCTGGCTCACGACATTGGCTATTGCGGTTGAGAACAGTCCGACCTGGTCCGAGTGCGAGAAGAGTTGGAGCGGTTTTTTTCCTGAACCGTTCTGGTAGGTTGTTCTTGTTAGCGGCTCAACCAATGGCCCATTGTTGCAGAGCACTGCGAGCCGGCCCGCGTTAAAGAGAGCCTGCATCTCCGGCATGTTGGGGTGAAATCCATAAGAGCCGCCGCTAACTGGTGAAACCGGTAGCAGACTTGCTTGCGGAATCGCCAGAGTCGAAGCGGCGCGGACATTTGAATAGCCTTCGATTGTGCTTCCGGCTGGTCCGTTGTACTGATCAAGGGAAACGAACATGTTGTTGCCGTCGTTTCCACCGTTCAGAAAAACGCACACGAGCGCCTTGTAGTCTGACGCGGCCTGCGGGGTCAGCGCATGGACGATGCCAAAGCTCTCGACGCTCGAAGCCAACGCCATGCCACCAAGCGCGCACGCGCTCGTCCGTAGAAAGTCTCTGCGTGATGTAGCCATTGTCGTTATCTCTGTATGTCGTATTGCGACGAAGTTGTAACGAGGTAGAGCGCGGTCTGTGCTCGTTTGCGAGCGAAGTTCGCGTCCGAAGTAGGAATTCCATTCATCACGGTGATGATTGACGAGCGCATCTGCGCGGACATGGTGCCATGCAACATCAACGCGTTGAGCTGGTCCGCGATGGCGCCCGGATTCGCCGCAAGGGCTTCGAGGGCCGACAAATCAACAGAGGTGCCGCGTGGACGATCGGTGCTTGTCGTGGTCGCCGTGACGCCATTGTAAATAAGCGTGTTGATGATATTTGCTCGGCGCAATGTGGTTGACGTCGAGAGAATCTGGAAAGCCGGACCCAGAATCTTGGTTCCGGGGACTTCGTAGTCCGGATGGTAGTAACTGAACACAGTCGGTGGCTGAAAAATAATCTGATCCAGCGTTCCTGAAAAGTCAGTACCCGAGCGGCTTCCAAGCACACCGTCGCTCGTCGATGTTTTATCAAACGATTTAACGTTTGAGGCTCGCAGGAAGGCGTTGACGTATTGAGCCGGTTCGCGGAGTTTGCCGTAGTTAGACGCCGTCTTTAAGTCGCCCCGGGCTTCCGGATCCAACAGTATCGCTTGAACTACAGCCTTGACATTTCCACGAGCGTTCGTCGTGCATGGCACCGTTAGCGGGTAAAGGCCATCGCAGTCGTTATTGAACACGCGCGCCACCCGTTCGACATATCCCCCACTGGGATTGCTTGTAACGAGATGCTGAATGAGTTGCTTACCAATAAACGGGCCGACGTTCGGATGATTGAATAGATTGTCCAGAGCGACGGCCAGGTCTGCCTGCGCGCAGGCTATATTCGGAGCTCCGCTCGCGCTCGAGCAGGCGGTGGTGGTCACCCCGTTCAGAAGAGTTTTCGCGCCAAAGTCGTGGTTTGTTCCGCCACGCGGAACCATCGGATCGCGATAGTTTGTAATACCGGCAGTAAAAGCTGCGACAAAATTCCAGCCGGTAAAAACCCGCGTGAACTCGTTAACATTAGTCTGGTTATAAGAGGCGAGCGGCGAGCCTTGCGCGTCCAGTTGCGGGGAACCGTCAAGGTTTAGTTGGACGGTGCCAATGGTGAATAGTTGCTGAATCTCGCGGGCGAAATTCTCGTTGGGATTTGTCCGCGTGCTCAGGCGCATGTCGAGGTAATCGCCCATTCCAGGATTGAGTGTTATGTCGTTCAGAAGTGTGCGATAGCTGCCGAAAGCGTTGCGATCGAGAGCCTGCAAGTAAGGAATCATTCTGGCCGGAATGCTCAAATCGTCACGGCCTGAAATCACCAAAATCTGGTGAAGCGCAAAAGCGACTCGCTGCCGTAATTGGTCTGGACCATACAACGAGTTTGTATAGAAGTTCCGTTGAATTTGATACTGCGTGTAGTTATCGCGACCGCACTCCGCCGGACTGCCGGTCGGACACCCTACGGAGGAATCATCTGGTACAAAAGCCAGGTCGGGATAGTTCGAACCTTTCGGAGGATTTGTTACGGGAGCATTAAACTGCTCGTTAAGATAAGCGACAAAACCCATGGCCTTTACTCGCGTAACTTCGGCCGCGGTTGGTCCCCAGCTTGCCTGTTCAAGAAAGCGGACGGTATCGGCATCACTAGCGGGACCGGTGTAAGAGTCGGGGACAAATGTGGGATCCGGAGGAGGCGGAGTGACGGGCGCCGGTGTGGGGACGGAACCTGCATCGTCTACTGGCCCTCCACCGATGTGGCCAATGGCTACCCGTACCCGGTTGCTGGCCATTCCATGGAGATTAATCTGCAACAACACATCGCCGATGTCACCGAGGTCGTCTGCAAGACGAACAATCAGCATAGTGATACCGGGAAAATCCGGCACGGGAGCTTGAAATTCCACAGTCAGTGGGTAGCGTTTGCCCGCCGAATCCTGCACATCCGCCGTAAAGGCGTTGGCCGCCTCGCCCGCCATGAGCTCAAGATTCATAGCAAAAATCGCTATGCGCGTCCGGGTGTCGGGACCGAACTTGACTGACGCGGTAAGCGGAAAAGGCTCGGGCTTTAATGTTATAGATTCGACGGCAATCGCACGTGTTGAGGTCGCATCGCTAAGTAAGACCGGCGACCGGTTAGTCGCAGCCTCCAGCGCGACCACACCACCATAGAGGGCGAACAGAACTGCTATTTGCAGCAATCGAAGTGAGCCTTGCTGAACCCAACGCGGGAGACTGCGTTTCATGATTTGAGCTCTCCGTACAGGAATAAAACCGCCCGTATACCGGGGTCAGTCGCTGACCAGTTGCTGATGGTCGCTGGACCACATTCAGCATCAACGCGAACACAAAATGTGAGGGTTAGTACGGTTCTTGGAGGGGCCACCCGGCCAATTCCCAGGTTCAACGTAATATACCATGTTTGTCAGGCCCCGGGGTCAATCATTTAGACGGACAGTGGTCCAGGAAAGCCGAGATACTTATGGAAGGTAAGTAAGCTGATTGTTCATGGGATGGTGAAGCCCGCGCCGGACCAGAAAAGGGGGGACAAATCCGGGTGGGATCGCGACAATAGGATGCGGCTTTGCCGGTGGTTAACGGCGCAGCGAGAAGGAAGCAAAGGATCATCAAAATCAGGGCTTGGCTTTAGAAACGTAATCTTCCAAGAGCTTTTGCGCCCTGGCCGCCGGACTGATCAGGGCCAGCTTTCTGGACCAGTCGTAGCCGCTGAAAACCCCAACCACCTCGGCCTTATGATTGTAAACAGGGCTGCCCGAATATCCGTCCCGGGCTTCAATAATTGCCGACCAGTATTGTTGGCCTCCAAAATCGTAAGGGCCGTAGAAGGTGCCCCGGCTGACCATCTTGTCGCCGTGGGGACGGGCGATCAGTACGAGCTTTTCGTCCTTGTCGGGCAGAGTCTGAAAGGCCGGTGTCTTGGTCTTTTGCGACCGGCAGATACCCAGCAGGGCAAGATCAGCCTCTTTGTCCACTTCAATTACCGTAGCCTGACAGCCGTTGACGAATACTTTGACTTCCAATTGGTCGCGGTGGCTAAAGCCCAGAGCAGCCTTCTTCGAGTCGCTCAACTCACCGGAAACTACGTGATACGCGGTCATGGCCAGCCCTTCGCCGACCACAAATCCAGTGGCATAGCCGTTGGTACCCCAGTCAAGAAAAGAAATTGCCCGTTGCAGGGGATTTTGATTCTTCCTGCTAAACTCCAATTCAAGTGAAAGTGTATACGGACCTTTCTGCTTGAGGACCTTATCGGCCGTGTCCTGGCCGAGGCAGGTTGGCGCTACTAAAGAAATTACTACCGCCAATAAAAATAGGTTGCGGGTCTTCCTTTCCATTTACTCCTCCTATGAAAACTTGGTGGGGTTATACCTAACGTAAGTAACACAGGCTGGATGTCCCTGGGCTGGAGGGCGACCCCACCTGGTTGGAAAATGCTGAACCTTATTCAGAGCCCAGACTGTTGGAGCGGAGCCGGGGTCTTTCCTGGTTCGCGAGGAAAACCGTGTCGCACGGATAACGACTTTTCTACCACAGAAGCCTGGATTTTAGCTAGGGTTTTCTGACTTCGATTACTGGGACTATTGGGCAACTGATACCGGCCGTTTCTTTAAGAGCATGTGCGATCTTGGCCGCAGCCTTACGGAGTTTTATAAACAACTCCGCCCTTCATTACGAATCGCACGCGGCGCAAAGCTGCGACGTCACGTGTTGGGTCACCGTCTACGGCGATCAGATCTGCGAGCATCCCCGTCCGGACCTGACCCAGCCGGCTCTCCATATGCAATACACGAGCATTGACTGAGGTGGCGGAGCGAAGTGCGTCAACAACCGGCATCCCAAAACTCACCATCGCTTCCAGCTCGCGAGCATTGTCGCCATGCGCGAAAACACCTACGTCGCTTCCATTAGCGATTGTTACTCCGGCTTCGAGCGCTGCTTTGAAAACAGCACGCTTGCGCTCGGCGTTCACACCGGCAATGGATAGGGTCGGACACAAGGCCACGCCGCGCTCTTTCATCAGGCGAAAGACCTCAGGTGTGCCTCCGTCACCATGTTCGATTGTTTCAACTCCGGCAAGGACTGCTCGACGCATTCCTTCAGTTGTTGTTGCATGAGCAGACACCGGAACGTTAGCGCTACGCGCAGTCTCAACCGCAAGCTTCAACTCTTCAAGCGAGAAGGTTGGGGCTGCGCCCTGCGTTCCCCAACGATAATCAGCGTAGACCTTGATCCAGTCAGCACCATGGCCGATTTGATCGCGCACTACTCGCGTGAGACCGTCTATTCCATCCGCCTCTTCGGCGCCCTGCGGTACACGCCACTCTGGAGCATACCCCTTTGGTCCATAGCTGCCGGTTGCCACGATTGCGCGCGTGGCAACAAACATCCGTGGTCCGGGAATGATTCCCTGTTGCACCGCCTGTTTCAGGCCAACATCCGCATACGCGGCGCCTTCTGTTCCGAGATCTCTGATGGTGGTAAAGCCTGCGAGCAGAGTATTTCTCAGGTGATTCGTTGCGCGCGCAATTCTCAGACTGAGCGCTTCGTGAGCTACCTGATCGTTCCAGGAAGTTTCACTGTATGGATGCAGCAAAATGTGGGAATGGGCCTCAATCAGGCCCGGCAGTAAGGTCAGTTGAGATAGATCGACCACCGTCGCATCCGCGGGTGCCTTGATCTCCGCCGCAGCGCCGGCAGCTTCGATCTGCTCGCCTTTAACCAAAACAACCCAATCGTTGTGAAGCTGAGCGGATTCACCATCAAACACGTGCGCTGGTTTGAGTAGATATACCTTATCCGGCTGTGGCGTCGATAAAGGTTTCGTTTGAAAATCCCAGAACAACGCTAGCAAGAAGAGTAACGGGAGTAGTGCGCGCATGAGCATGCTCCTTTAAAGCCGGCAATGACAAAGCGGTTGACGCAAGAGGCCATGAAAACAGGAACCTAAGAGCAACTGTGTCGTGATTGGATAGTTGCCAATAACGCGGGAGTATACCAGCTAGCGCTTACCTCGGTCGTTGAGGGTAAAGCAACTCCCGAGGGTTAAAACAGTGAACCAGGCGCAAGAGCCACGGTCCACCAGCGTTCTCATTTCGGAGCCACATCATGAGACTAGCTACCCTGACGTTCCTAATCTTCAGTACAACCATCCTAATCTTCAGTGCGACCATCCTGGCACAACAGCCGGACTACGAGCGATTAAAGGCTGAAGCCGAGAGGTTTTACGCCGAGCAGTCGTATGCGAAGTCGCTGGAGCTTTACAGACAGGCCGAGACCTTAAAACTCTCAACCGGCGAGGCGCGCTGGGTGGCCTTCCGGGTTGCCGACACCCTGTGGCGAAGCGAGTCAGCGACCAATAATTCCGACTCGACCCGGTTTGATCAGTCACGCGAAAGGCTCGAGGTGCTCTCGCGTGAAACCGATCCGCGCGATCCGGTTTGGGTTGAAGTCCAGGAGTCACTGGCAGATTTCTATTGGACACGTCGCGAAACCCAAAACTGGAGCGAAGCCTGGCCACATTACCAAAAGACGTTTGAGTGGTGGGCGGGACAAAGTGATCTAACAACGGCTCGTCGACGCTACTTGCAACTGTTCTGGAAAACCGTCGCCCCGCCGTGGATGGAAAGTTATTACGGCGGTTACTACGGCAACACCCTTCCGGTTGAAATTCTCGAGAATGCGATAAGCATTGCTCAAAACTCAAAAGATCGCTCTCGTGCTCACTACTATCTGGCTTCACGGTTCCGTCAGTCAGGTGATTGGGAAGAGCGTCAACGTGTGCCCGAGGAGCTGAAGGCCGCCCTCGAACCTGGAAAGACCAGCGATTGGTACGACGACGCTCTCTACATGTACGCCGAATGGATGGAGAATACGGGACGAATCACGCAAATGGAGTCCGGCGAATGGCGACAGGAACCGGATTACAGCCAGGCACTGCAATTGTTTCGCCGGCTCGTCACAGAATTCAAAAAGGGAGACACCCGCTATTTCGATCAGGCCGAACAAGAGATCGCGAACATTACCAACTCGACCGTCGGCGTTTATGCTGCCAGCGTTTTTCTGCCAGATTCCGAGATTCAATTCAATCTGTCCTGGCGCAACGTTAATAAGATCGACTTCAGGATCTACCGTGTCAATCTCCCGCGAGATGTTCGTTTCACCGGCAAGGACAGCAATGGTTGGAGTTGGGTAAACCAAATCGATATCGCGGAGTCGCGCCCGATCAGATCATGGTCCAAAGATACAAACGACAATGGCGCACATAAGCCCGGGCAGGACGTGATGAGGCTGGAGGATCATCTGCCCGTCGGTGCTTATCTTTTAGTCGCGAACGGAGGACCTGCCACGGCCCGCGATGTCATTCTGGTTACAGATGCTTCGGTGGTGCTAAAGACGGCGAGCAAGCGAGCGCTGGTCTACTTTTGCGACGCCATTGACGGCGCTCCCCTGCCGAACGCCGCCGTTACCCTTTGGGATAGAAGCTATAGCAACGTGCAGAATCAGTGGAACTGGCGCCAGCACTCAGCAAGAACCGATGCTGACGGAATCGCCACTTTCGAGCTGGTAGGTGATAACAACTACGATGACGTTTTCGTGAGTGCCGAGTCTGACTCAAGACAGGCCTTTGCTCTCGGACAAAGCTACTACCAATCCACGAACGAGCAACCCTGGCGAATCTACGCTTTCACAGACCGACCGGCCTATCGACCGCAGGAGACGGTCCAATGGAAATTACTCGCGCGCAAGCTACAGGATTCAGCCTATCTGACTCCCGCCAATCAATTGATTGAATATGAGATCCGTGATCCGCGCGGAAACAAAGTGAAGGAAGACAAGGTTAGCTTGAACAGTTTTGGCAGCGCCTGGGGCAATTTGGAACTGACCGACAAGATGACGCTTGGAGCGTATCAAGTGACTTTCTACGATGAAGGCCGCAACCATACTATCGGCAACGCAACTCTTTTTCGGCTCGAGGAATACAAACTGCCGGAATTCAAAGTCAGTGTTCAGACGCCACAGGCCGACGGCCATAAACAATCGTTCCGCCTGGGCGAAAAAGTTAAGGTGACACTCAATGCCGACTATTACTTTGGTGGACCTGTGAGCGATGCGAATGTCGAGGTCGTGGTCTACCAGAACCCGTTTTACCATTATTGGCACTCGCCCCAGGAATATCCCTGGTACTACCAGGATTCGCTGCCGCAGCGCTACCAGTTCGGAGCCGGCCGCGGCCAGATCATCAAGCGCGAGACCTTAAAGACCGACGCAACCGGGAAAGCCACTCTGTCCTTTGATACGCCGCGCAATTCAGGACAGGACTGGGAGTATTTCATTGAAGCTCGGGTGACCGATGCGTCCCGCCGCGAGATCGTCGACGGCGACACAGTCAGAGTTACGCGCCAGCGTTATTACGTTTACCCTCGCGCCCAACACAATCTCTATCGGCCCAACGATAAAGTTCAGTTCGACCTTAAGACCCTCGACGCTAACGATCAGCCGACTGAGATCACGGGGCAAGTCAAAATAACACGAGACTATTATTACGAAGTCTGGCTTGACGAATCAGGACGCGAAATAAAAGGGGACGAGTTACAACGAATCAGGAATGAAATCATGTTGCGCCGGGGCACGTTTCCGCCCGCAGGCTCCAAGCCGGGTTGGCGCCTAAAATTCCGCGGTTACAGCCATGAAGACATCCTTACGCGCACTGTAAAGACAAACGCCACCGGGGAAGCAGTAGTTGAATTCACGGCAACTCGTGAAGGGTACTACCGGCTGAGCTGGACAAGTCCGGATAAAGGCGGGCCAATGGTCCAGGCTGAGACTGCCGTGTGGGTAACCACTGACAAGGTTTCAGAACTCGGCTATCGCAGCGGTGGCCTTGAAATTATTGTTGATAAGGACACCTTTCGCGCTGGCCAAACTGCGCCGGTGATGATCAACACCTCACTGCCCGATCGCTTTGTGCTCTTCAGTGTAGAGACTGATGGTATTTCCAGCTTCCAACTCCTGCGTCTCAATGGAACCTCAAAGTTGCTGTATCTGCCCGTCCTAGAAAAGTACGTTCCAAATGTCTTTCTCAATGCGCTAATGGTCAGCGAGCGCCAGTTGTACGTCGATACGAAGCAAGTCATCGTCCCGCCAATCGATCATTTCTTGAAAGTCGAGCTAAAATCGGATCGGACTCAATATCAACCGGGTGAAGAAGGCACGATCGACGTCACTACTCACGACAGCAACGGTCATCCGGTGGCTGCCGAAGTTGCGCTGGGATTGATCGATTCTTCAGTTTTTTACATTCAGCAGGATACAACCGGGGATCCTCGCCAATTCTATTTTGGTTCGAAGCGTACGAAACAATCTCAGGTGCAAAGCTCCTTTCAGCAGAAGTCGTATGCGAAATTTGTGCTTGGCCCGAATAACCAAATGATCGATGAACAATCATTGCAACGGTATTTGAAAGATGCCGAGCAAGAGACACCGCGCTCGAACTCTGAAGCCGAAAGAATGCCGATGGGTCAGTTGGGTGGAGCCAGGGCAAG
Source organism: Pyrinomonadaceae bacterium (assembly GCA_035644135.1). GTDB lineage: Bacteria > Acidobacteriota > Blastocatellia > Pyrinomonadales > Pyrinomonadaceae > PSRF01. The sequence continues at coordinate 8,504 of DASQPD010000124.1, read as the reverse complement.
CGCATCCGAATTCAAAATGAAATCCGCTAACGCCTCCGTTGACGAAGCTTCTGCAAGGGCTGGGAACGAAAAAAATGGCAGATTCGACGGACCCGCTCCTCCGCCACAGCCAACGCCCCAAGGTACGGCGGAAGCCGCGGTCCAGGTTCGCAGCGACTTCCGTTCGACAGTCTTTTGGCAACCCGACATCGTCACGAATTCAGATGGAATTGCATCTGTGAAGGTCAAGTATCCGGATTCCTTAACTACCTGGAGCGCCACTGCACGCGTAGTTACCTCGGGTGATAAGTTCGGCATTGCAGCCACTGAAACGCGCACCAAGAAACCACTAATCGTACGTCTTCAGGCGCCTCGCTTTTTTGTAGCCGGCGATTCGGTGACTATCTCCGCAGTAATCAACAACAACGAGGACCAGCCACAAACCGTTACGCCATCACTGGCTGTCGAGGGTGTGGTCATTTCCGGCCAAATGCATCACGGTGAGCCGAAGGCTGAGCGAACAGCGATCAACGTTCAGGCAAACAGCGAGGAACGAATCGACTGGACCGTCAAGGTTCCGAAGGCAGGCCCGGTAAAACTCAAGGTCACTGCCCGGGGCCAAACGCAAGCGGATGCAATGGAACGTGAATTTATCGCGTACGAACATGGTATCGAAAAGATGGTCGCACGATCCGGCAAGTTGCGCGGTGACGATGTAACTGTCCGTCTTGAAATACCACGAGAGCGCAAACTCGAGTCTACCAGCCTGACAGTGCAGGTTGCTCCGAGCATGGCAGTCACAATGCTTGATGCCCTTCCCTATCTGATTGATTACCCCTATGGCTGTACTGAACAGACAATGAGTCGTTTTGTGCCTGCGGTGATCACGGTAAAGACTCTTAAGGACCAGGGACTTTCTCCGGAAGCGGCGATGGCGAAAGTTTTTGGAGGGATCGATCCGGCGACCGCCAGCGAAACACATCCAAAGGGTCGCCGGGATTTGAGCGAACTACGGAACATCGTCAGGCAAAGTCTCGAACGTCTTTACAGCATGCAGCACGATGACGGTGGTTGGGGATGGTGGAAAGAGGACTCGACCGATCACTTCATGACGGCGTACGCGGTATGGGGTCTGGCGCTGGCGAGTGAAGCAGGAGTAAGCGTGAAGAGCGACGTCATGAGCCGCGCTGCGGATAACCTCAGTAAAGAGATTGTCGAGGAAGAGAATAGTTTAGATATGCAGGCATGGATGCTGCACGCGCTCGCCACCTACAAATCATCATTGCAACCAGCAGGCAGTAGTTCTGCTGCACCCGGCGAACACGAACAAAAGGCTTTTGAGAATCTTTGGCGCAATCGAGATAAGCTGAACAGTTACACGCGCGCACTGTTGGCCTTAAGCGCACACCGGTTCGGCTACAGAGAGAGGGCGTTAACGTTAGTGCGCAACCTCGAGAACGGCGTAAAGACTGATCGTACCCCAGACATCTCTGTTATTCAGCGTGGTGAACAGAGCTCCAGCGATTCAGTCATCGGCACAGCGCATTGGGGCGAGGATGGTATCTACTATCGCTGGTCAGATGGCGGAATCGAAGCCACGTCATTTGCGCTTTCGGCGCTTCTTGCCATTGACCCGCAAAACAAGCTGATCGAACCGGTCACGAACTGGCTGATCAAGAACCGCCGCGGCGCACAGTGGAGCAATACACGAGACACGGCAATCACGATTCTTGCGCTAAACGATTATCTAAAGGCCAGTGGCGAGGGAGCGCCGGATTTAGGGTATGAACTACTGGTTAACGGCAATTCCGTTGTCACTAAAACCCTCAGCTCTGCGGATGCCCTTAGCGCACCGAGTCAGTTTGCTATTGATAACAAATACATTCGCGACGGTCTGAACGAGGTGCGCATTCGTCGGACGCATGGAACCGGTCCCTTGTACTTCGGCGCCCAGGCGCGGTTCTTCAGTCTGGAAGAGCCGATCAAAGCCACTGGTAACGAGATCTTCGTTCGGCGCGAATATTTCAAGCTAGTCGGGAAACCAACCTTGCTGAAGGGATATGTTTACGATCGGGCACCGCTGCGCGATGGTGAGACGGTCGGCAGCGGAGAGCGGGTGGAAGTCGTGATCACGGTCGAGGCCAAAAACAACTACGAGTACCTGCTGTTCGAGGATTTAAAGCCGGCTGGACTGGAGACGGTGCAAATAAGGAGTGGCGAAGCACTCGTGGCAAAAGAGCTAAAGTCCGGAGCGGTTGAGCGCAAATTCCCCGCCGGGATCTCCCGCAACGAGAATCAATCTCAGAACAACGATACTAATAATTACACCGGACGTTCCAGCTTTGTTTATCAGGAATTACGTGACCGCAAAGTGGCTCTATTCATCAGCAAGCTTCCTCAAGGCGTTTGGGAGATTCGCTATTCTTTCCATGCCGAGGCCCCCGGAACTTTTCACGCCCTGCCGGTTATCGGCCAGGCCATGTACGTGCCGGAGATTCGTTGTAACGACCAGGAAATGATTGTCAGCGTCGCCGATAAAGAGAAGTGAGTGGGTTGATTTGGCCCAACCAACGCAAGCTAACAGCTTGCGTTACACATCGCCACTTCGTTGTTGCTCTGTGCCCATCACTCCGTCCCAACGGTTCATTACGTCGAGATGGATTTCGAACTGATCGAGAATTCTCAACGACACATAGCTGATCATATCGTCGAGGTTTTGCGGGCGGTTATAAAACGCCGGTACCGGCGGAAGGATGACTACGCCCATGCGTGAAAGCTTGAGCATATTTTCGAGGTGGATTTCATTGAAGGGCGACTCGCGAACCACCAGGACCAGTTTCCTGCGCTCCTTCAAAATCACATCGGCCGCCCGGTGAATAAGATTGTCTCCGAGGCCGTGCGCAATTGCAGCCAGGGTGCGCATGCTGCATGGGACAATCACCATTCCCAGAGTCACGAACGAACCGCTCGAAATCGCTGCTCCCTGGTCGCCCACCGCGTAGTTATGGGTAGCCAACCTTCGCACATCGTCCAGCGAATGAGTAGTTTCGTGAGTTAATGTACGGGCCGCCCATTTACTCATCACTAAATGCGTTTCCACACCCGACCCGTGAAGCATCTGTAATAAACGCACGCCAAAGATCGTGCCTGTTGCGCCGGTAACGCCGACTATCAATCTCGCAGGCTTAGTTTCGTCCATAAAAACGCCTTTCTCGGAGCCCATAATACCAGTTAGCGTCAAATCGCGTGCGGCGCTGTAATACAGATTGTAACTTTGCGTTTTTTTCAGGGTTTGACAGAGGAGATCCACGAAATTACACGAATAACACAAATGTCTTTCGTCTCATTTCGTGTGATTTCGTGGATCGGCTGCTTGGGTTGCGGCCAAGTGCAGGACTATTTTCCTAAGAGTGATTTCGTGGATGGTTGCGGTTCGTGACCACGCTGTGCAAATCTTGCGTCCGGGTAGCATCAGCAGATGACAACTTCGCCTGAGCCATCGATGAACAAATACTTCAAACCCTTCTTCGCGATCTGCGTATTTGTCTATTCTCTCTTTCTTGCCTCAAGGCCGCTCACGGATCCCGACTTCTGGTTTCACCTGAAAACCGGCGAATACATTCTGCAAACTCGAACTATTCCGAAAACGGATTTTTTTTCGTTTACACAATTTGGCAATCCATGGGTGACTCATGAGTGGCTGTCGGAAGCACTTTTCTACGCCATATATTCCCGGCTTGGGTTGAACGCCCTGATATTCATTTTCGCGGTACTAACTGCAACTGCGTTTTGGATAGCCTTCCGTCGCGTTGCAGTTCACCCTTTCATCAAAGCTTTTGCAACACTCTTGAGCGTTTGGACAGTCATACCTACAATCGGCGTGAGGCCGCGCGTTTTCACTCTGCTCCTCACGGCAGTTTTTCTGCACCTGCTAAGCACATACTCGCGTCGTGAAAAAGCCCATGCTGTCTGGTGGCTGGTACCATTGATGCTATTGTGGGTCAACCTGCACGCCGGGTTCATAATAGGCCTGGTGCTGATCGCAGTGACGATGGTAGGACTGGTGCTTGACGCCTGGATGGCAGGGCAAAGGCTCGGCTCAGTGTACTCGCAGGTTAAAACCCTGGCTCTTGTGCTGTTTGCCTGCCTCGCAGCCGTCGTAGTAAATCCTCATGGACCACGAATCTACGTCTTTCCGTTTGAATTCCTTTTTTCGCCGGTACAACAACAACTTGTCACCGATTGGTTTTCTCCCGACTTTCATGAGTTCGGACTTCTGCCGCTTGCGCTCTTGATCATTTTAACGATGGCGGCGATGGCGATTTCGCCGCGCCGCCCGAAACCGAGTGAGGTATTACTCTTCCTGGCAACCTTGTATGCGACACTGAAGTCCAGTCGTCACATGGCGATTTTCGCCCTGGTTGCCGGACCATTGTTTGCGCAGTATTTCCAAAGCTGGCTAATCGCGACGCCTTTCGGAAAGCCGTTCTCGAAAGATCCCTCATTTCACTCAAACCGGGCCGCAGTTCTATTTTGCCTGTTACTGCTCCTGCCCCTGGCGGCGTTTTTCTCGAAACTGAAATCGACAGCATATTCTCCGGCCTCACAAGCTGTCTTAAACGTGCCGGTAAAGGCCGTTGCGTATTTGAAAGAAAACCACGTCACGGGAAACACTTTTACTGATCCTAACATTTGGGGCGACTATCTGATCTGGGCGCTGCCGGCAAACCCGGTTTACATCGATGGACGGATCGACATGTATCCGCAGGGGTTTATTAAGGAGTACCGCGACATCACCCTGGGACTATCGGACTGGCGTGGACCATTTGATCGCTACGGCGTACGCGTGGTCATCGTAAGACGCACTTCGCCGCTCAGTTGGAAGTTGAAAGAAGCCCATTGGCAACAGCTGTTTGAGGATGACATGGCGATCGTATTTGCCAGATGAAATGTTATCCACGAAACCACACGAAACTTTCGCGTCATTTAGTGTTATTTCGTGGATCGCTTTTTCGGCTGCGATCAGAGCCACGCTGTGGAAAATTAATTGTTCAGGGTAAGTTTCAGACGCCGATCATGAGCTCAACTACCGATGAACAATGTTACTGTAGGTTCGTGGTTTGTTTTAATGAATCGCCAAACTCGTCAACCCTTGGACCCACCCCTGCGTAGGCTTGAACTGTTTGATCAAAACAAAGGATGAATGATGACCATGACTAAGTTTCGCAACATCGCGGCACTACTGTTGATGTCGATCGCACTTCTCGCGGTGGTAGCGCAAAAGCCTCAACAGCCGCCGCCTGACTACTTCCCGCTACGTGTTGGAGACTGGTGGAAGTACCGCTCGACGACCGCTGACGGCAAGCAATCCGAGTTCACCATCAAAGTCCTCAGCGACGAGAAACAGGGTGATGGGACCAACCTCTATCTGGTGGAGACGCTAACAACATTTCAGCCCATTAACGATTGGTACTCCAAGCCCAGCGGGTGGGTTCTCATGCATCGCATCGCATATCCGAAGAACGAAGCATTGAAAGCGGAGTATCACCCAGTCAAACAGTATTTGAAGAATCCGCTCAGCGTCGGCTCCGCATGGGAGTGGAAGGGAAAGGGGATGATGGGCGTTGACATTGAAGAATCGAGCCGCGTTACGAGCTCCGAAGCGGTGGAAGTTCCGGCCGGTAAGTTTCTGGCGATGAAGGTTGAGACCAAAGTCATTCAGGGAGGAACACCGGTGACCAAGACTTACTGGTTTGCCAACTGGGTCGGCATGGTTAAGTCTATGACGAATACTGGTTCTGTTAAATCAACCACAGAGCTTCTCGACTATAGCTTCAAGAAAAGCAAGTAGCGAAATCGCAAGCGTTGTATTTTGCCAGGTGAAAAACGATCCACGAATCCACACGAAATTTCGTGTTATTTCGTGGATCGTTTTTACGCGATACGGAAGGAGTTGGTCGGGGCGAGAGGATTCGAGCCTCCGACCTCACGGTCCCCGAGTAGCGATTTGCCGTGCCACTGAATGCTACCCGACAGCAAACAGCCTCAACCCAATTAACTATCTAGCTTCACTGATCAATGGCAAACGAGTGGATAATTCGCTCCCGGGTTGGAGCATATGTTTCTGCCTCCATCGATGATTTTGCCGACAGTAAAGGGCTCGGCGAAGTACGGCGCCAGCTCGATGTGTCCAAAATCATTCCGTGTAAAGGTATTGTCGTTAAGTTGGAAATCAGATATTTGCGCGGGACGTTCGCCTGGAAGACCGGACACGCCACCGTTGTAATTGAGATAATCGTAAATAGGAATATACGCAGAGGGCGACGCCGGATCAGAACCATCGATAAGCTGATTCCTGGAAAAGAGATTTTCTTGAAAATAAACTCCAGTATCCGCCTGCACTCCGCGTCCATCCCAGTTCGCCGGCCGTAAGCCAAAGATTCGGAAGAAGTAGAAGAGAAATCGAACCCCTCTGACCGTGTTGTCGGTAACCGTCACGTTCCTCCAGCTATTCCAATACCATCCACCAATTCCTCCGATACCGACGTTCGTCAATGAGTTTGAGCTAATCTCCGTGTCCGTGATGTTCCCCACCGTTTCGATGCCTGCGTCCCAGGTGTTTCGAATGATGTTGTTCGACACTACGTCTCCACTTTCGTCCGATAGTATAACGCCGTCGTCCGCTCCATTTTGACCGGTTGAAATGCTGCCCTTTCCGTCGATTTCGTTACGGTCCATGGTGTTGTTTGATCCCAGGATGCTTATTAGTAAACCCGAACAACTTGAATTATTCGTCCAGATTGGGCAGGTCGCCAGGTTGAAGCGAAGAAGGTTACCGCTTGAATAGACTTGCTGAAATACGGCGTTAATTGTGTTGTGAACGATACGGGTGTTATGCACAGAGTCGAAAAGAATGAAGAATTGCTGCTGGTCAGTGAGGTTGCCTATGGTGTTACGAACTAAGTCACCATCGCTGCTGTTGTTAACCGTCAGCACCCATCCAGTTTCGGTTTGTAGTGTGCAGCGAGTAATAGAGAAACCCTGAACGTTAGTTACTGAGATAGCGGGGGCTCCATTGCCGGTTCCTCCTTTGATCGCGTTGAACTTGCAATCGAGGTGGACGTCGTGAGTGTCCTTTATTCTCAGACAGGCCGTGTTGGCCTGCGATTCGACCAGATCACTTGCCAAAGAATAGTTTCCAGGCGCAGTTATATCCTGGCAGGTTGTTATCACACTGCCAGGGCTGTTCGTCGCAGCGTTTACACTGGTGCGACCTCCAAAATCATTCATTGAGACTGGCGACACAAAGAATGTTACTGCAGCGGATGTGAGCAGCATCAGCGCAGACAACCTGACGATTAGGGTTAGCTCGCGAATAGACCTGGTGTGAATCGAGGTGTTACGTGCCTGTGACGGGTGGGACATAATAATCTCTCCTTGTTGGAAGGCGATGCTGCGCCAGACGGCAGCCATCTGAAAAGAAGGAAGGAACTGACTGTGAGTCGAGTCAGATCTGTTAACTTTTCGAGGTCCTGGAAGCGTCGTTTACATCTTTCCGGGCACAAAGTCAACATTGTCGCTAACAAAGGATTTTGAAAGAGACGTGCTCAATCAACGGGTGAGCAGTTGATTGCGGGAGTAGGCTTCAGGTTTGAAGAGTAGCGGTTACATCACAATTCACGTCACACAATCGACATAGGTAGGCTGTCACCAGCTTTCCCTGTCACACCACCGGGCATACGGTCCGTACACGGCGGTTCGGCGAGTTAGGCGATACTGACCAACGAAGGAAGACCGAGCGAGCCGAAGTAAGCATTGGGCAAGGCGATAGCGAGAGCGGGCGAGTTGCTAAGCCGCCACGGGCCATGCGGGCTACCGGCTGTTTGCGCAGCCAGGTCGTGGCCCACGCCCCGTTTGTGTAACTCAGCAAACCGTACCTTCCCACGTTTCCATTGCTTCCAGATGACCGAGCGCAATCGTCGTCTGACCCACGCTTCAAGACTCTGCAACACTGAAGGTGTTTGACAGAAACCGAAGTACCCACGCCACCCAATCAGATAACGACTGAGTTGTTGGACCATCGTCTCCGCACTCACGCCTCGTGTCCGGCGCGTTAGTTCCCGTACCCGCTGCTTGAACCGCGCGATCGCTTTTGGCGCGAGGCGCCGTTTCGGTTCGCGCTGCCAAGTAAAGCTAAAGCCCAGAAACTTCCTTGCCCATGGTCTAGCCACCGCGCTCTTCTCGTCATTGACCTTCAGCTTGAGCTTTCTAGTGATGAACTTCGCAATGCTCGTCATCACTCGTTCACCGGCCCGTCGGCTGCGCACGTAGATGTTGCTGTCGTCCGCATACCGCACGAAACGATGTCCCCGTCGCTCCAACTCTCGGTCCAACTCGTCGAGCACAATGTTCGACAACAACGGTGACAAGGGCCCACCTTGCGGCGTCCCTTCGTCCACCGGACTCACCAACCCGCCTTCCATTACTCCCGCTTTGAGATACGCCAGAATCAGTCTCAGCATTCG